>LNDQ01000119.1 GCA_001464695.1 Betaproteobacteria bacterium Ga0077523
TTGCCGGGGGAGGGCTAGGGTGGGGGCGCGACGTATGCGAGCCGCCGCACGCCGCGTGCGGCGGCTGTCGGCCTCAGGGCGCGTGACCCGTCAATTCGCGCAACGCCTGCGCCGCCTCGTGGCGGGAAGGTTGCACGCGCTGTAGTTCGGCCAGCAGACCGCGGGCAGCGACCGCATCCACTTGACCAAGCGAGATCGCCATGCGCAGCAACGGGTCGTACGCGGGACGGAACTCCGGGCTGAGGTGCAGTATCGACAGCAGCGGCTCACGCACCTGCGCCAGCATGCGTTGCACATCCGCCACGGGCTGCACGTCGCGGCCGGCCTCGATGAACCGATTGCGGGCCGTCCAGTAGGCAGCCAGCCGCTCGGCCCAGGCCGCATCGAGCGGCGTCGGGTGGCGCGCAGCGAGCAGTTCGTCCGGGGCGATCTCGACTTCGCGCAGCAACGCCGTCAGCCGATCGCGTGGCAGCGAATCGGGCACGTAGGTGATGCGTGGCGCGAGATAGGCCACCACCGGGCGATCGTCTGTGTTGAGCGGCGCGTTGCCGGCGAAACGCGCGAGCGTGCGTGGTCCGGCGATGAAGCTGCCGAGCACTGCCAGATCGTCGACGAAACCGTACTCTGTCGGGCTGTGCGCCATCGCCGCACCGGACAAGCGGGCGCGGATCTCCTCCACGTCGAAACCGTTCCCGTCCTTGCGAGCGACCAGTCCGAGCACGGGCGTATCGAGACTGTGGGTCGCCAGCATCGCCCATCCGTGCGGATGTACGGTGATGAAAGTCCGCACGATGCTGCGCAGCGTATCGAGGTCGAGTTGGTGCAACGGCAGCCATTGGCAGAACACGCCGCCCGCCGCGAGTCGGTCGCGCACGGCCTCGAAGTGTTCCACGGTGTAGAGCGAACCCGAGCCGCTGCGCGCCGGATGGAAGTTGTCGGAAACGATGAGGTCGTAGCGGTTCGGGGTGGCGCGCACGAAGCGACGCGCATCTCCGGCGATCAGACGCAGGCGCGGGTTGCGCGATTCACCAACGAAGTACGTCGACGCCTCGATGACTTCCGGGAGCAGCTCGACGACGTCCACTTCGAGCGCGGTATCGTCGGCCGCCGCCGATGCAGTGACACCCGTCCCCAGCCCGAGAAACAACGCGCGCTGCGGCGCCGGGTGCAGCAGCAGCGGCAGCAACGCCTGCCTCGCATCGGCGAGGCGCGTAGCACTGCTGCCTTCCTGTTGGCGGTTGTTGATGTGCAGGCGCGCGACGCCATGAGCGTCCTCGACCACGCTGACCGTCGCCATCACGCCTTCGTCGTAGCGCACGAGGCGCCCGCCGTCTGGCACGTCGACGATCGCCAGCGGCGGTGCCCACGTGGCGAGTGCTAGCGCCGCGCCCGCCGTCAGCCACTGGGAAGGGGCGACCCACGCGCGTCGCGACGACAACACGAGGTAGCCGGCGACCACCAGCACCAAGGCGAGCTTCGGACCGAGGGCGGGCAGCAGCAGGACGCCGAAGACCAGTGGCGCGACCGCAGCGCCCGCGGTGTTGACGCCGAGCGCGCGCCCGAAGCTGACGCCAGCCGCGCGCGCGCTGATGGCGAGATGGCTGAAGAGCGCGCCCATCACCAGGGTGGGCAGCAGGAAGGCTGCCACCGCGAGCATCGCTTCGGCGGCCAACGCGGCTCCCATGCTGGCGCCCAGTGCGTGCAGCACGAATGCCTGCAGGGGTTCGGCGACCAGCAGACCCGCCATGCCGAGCAGGCACGCTGCGGCCAGCGCGCGCAACAATCGGTCGCGCAGGCGTTGCGGATCGCTCGCACCGACCCACCAGCGAGCGTATGCCGCCGCACCGAGAGCGGTGCCGACCAGGTAGACGGCCAGCAGGAGGGCGAAGGTGAACACGGTGTCCTCCGCGACCTGGCTCAGCACGCGCACCACCAGCACTTCGTAGCCGATGCCGAGCAGGCCGGTGGCCGCCAGCAGCCACAGCGCGCCCGCTCCGTGCGCGGCCACCGCCTCCGGTTCGGGCGGTGCTGGTTCGGCGAAGAGTTTCACTGCGACCATCGCGCACAGGAGGTTGAGCGTTGCGCACACGCTCGCCGTGCGCACCAGGCCGAGTTCGGGCACGAGCACAAACGCCGCGGCGAGCACGCCCAGCACTGCGCCGAAGGTATTGCCGGCGTACAGGCCGGCGATGGACGCGCCGCGCCGGTGCATTTGCGCCAGCGCACGCTCCATGGCCGGTAGCGTGGCGCCCATGGCTGCAGTCGCCGGCAGCAGCAGCACGAAAGTTCCGCAGAAGGCCACGCACCATTGCCATGCGGGTGTGGGTTGCGCCCCGATGCGACCGAGCAGCCAGCCCGTGGCCGGGCCCAGCAGCAGGACGAGCAGCAAGCTCCACGATCCGATCATCGCTTCGCAGCCCGCGTACCACAAGGCGGGCCGCGGGCTGCGATCGATGCGCGGGCCGAGTGCCAGCGCACCCACTGCCAGGCCGCCGAAGAATGCAGCGACCATAGCCAGCACCGCCGCAGCTTCGTGGCCGAGCCACAGTGCGCTCTGTCGGGTCCAGACGATCTGGTAGCCGAGGCCGGCAAAGCCCGATGCCACCATCAACAGGAACGCGGTGCGGCGCCGCGCATCGTGCTTCCACGCGCGCTTCATGTCTGCAGCACCCGCCTGGACGGAAGCTTCGTTCACTTCAGCCGCTGAAGGCGATCTTGTAGCCCCATGAGTCCAGTCCGGCCGGAATCGCGTTGAAGGCCATCGTGATGCGCCGCTCGCCCGGGTTGGGCGGCACCGCGTGCAGCAGGTAACTCGGAAAGAACACCACGTCGCCGGGCTCGGGCTGCATGCTGATCCACTTGTCGGCGTTGTACGGCCCGGTCACGACGCCCGCGTGGTCGTTCTTGAACGAGAAGTCGGTGCCGCCGGGCGACTTCATGAACACCGTGCGTGCTTCCGGGTGCGTCGGCGTGAGATAGACCACGCCGGAGATGAAGCTGTTGGCGTGGTTGTGCATGGCCTGGCGGCCGCCGGTGTCGAGCACGTTCACCCACATCTCCTTCAGCGACCACCCCATGCGCTCGCCGAAAAGCAGCGCGCCGAACTCTGCGAGCAGCGGCGTGATGAGCACGGCAGCTTCGACCAGCAACGGGCTGTCGCCCGGCTTCAGCATGGTCGTATGCACGAGGTTCGGCGACGAATTGTTCTGCGTGTTCGCGGCCGCGCTGAAGTGATCGACCAGGCCCTCAACGAGAGTGCGTCCGAGGGCGCCGGGCACTCGCATGAACGGCGTGGGGAAGAGTCCGACGATCTCTGGCATGGGGTGGGAATGCGGAACAGGAACTTCGCGCGACGCGCGGGCCGACGCGAAAGGACGCGATGGTACGTGTCGATATGCGACAGATTCGTGACGGCGAAATGGCCTTCTGCACTGGTAACACTTCGGAGAATTTGTTCACAACATGACGAACGGATCATCCGGCGCGAGTTCGTCGAGTCACACCGCATCCCTACGATCCAGTGCGACGGCGAAGAGCGTGATGGATCGCGACTCCGCGCCGTCCCCCTCACCCGACCCGACGACTCCTTCGTCGGTTCAGTCACAAGGAGCATTGGATGAGCCGCAACTTCAACAAGAGCCAGATCGCGTTGGCGGTCGCGGCGGCGATCGGCGCCACCGCGATGGGAACCGCCTCCGGGCCCGTGCATGCCGCGAAGACGGCCGGCAAGTACGTGGCCGGCGACTTCCACAACCACACCACCTGCTCCGACGGTTCGACCTCGATGCAGCGCCTGGTGAAGAAGTCGACCGACAAGGTCGACACGCCGTGGGGTCTCGACTGGTTCGTGCAGGCCGGCCATGGCGGCACCGGCAACCGCAATTGCACTCTGGTGGAGGACGCGGCGCTCGGCACACCGGTCTATCCGCACAACGCAGCGGTCGGACCGACCACGACCTGGGTCAACAGCGGTGTCACGGTGAAGGGCAACGTCTCCGGAACCGGCGCGAACCGCAACATGTTCCGCTGGCAGTCGGTGCAGGAGTTCCAGTACCCGTTGATCGAGTACCTCGCCGCGCTCAAGAACCTGCCGTTGTTCCTGGGAATCGAGACCGTGGTGCCGGGACACGAGCACACGTCGATGTCCGTCATCACCGGTCAGATTCCCTCCGCGCTCGACACCGCCACCCTGCCCACAACGCCGGGCTCGGCCAACGCGCCGTACGCGGCCCTGGGCAATGCCACGGCCCTGGCGCAGTGGGAGTACTGCTTCGACCGCAACGATTCCGACACCAGCCGCGGTAACGCCTTGCCGCAGCCCTCGAACGACGGCAACAACTGGAACTGCTCGGTCACGGGCAGCCTCAACGCGCTGGATCCGAGCTGGGACGCCACGGCGCAGAAACTGCGGCCCGCCGGCGGCGCCGGCACCGGCGAACGCGGTCACAACAAGACGCTGGAAGCCCTGAAGTGGATGAACGAGTTCCATCCGAACACGAGCTATTACGTACCTGCGCACCTCGAGCGCGCCGGCCCGTTCAACCCCAACGGCAACAACGGGTTCAACGTCGAGCACTTGCGCAACATGAACAACGTCGCGCCGAAGGTGGCGTTCGGCTTCGAATCGCAGCCGGGCCACGGGGCATCGGATCAGCGCGGTGAGTACGCCATCAACCGCAACAACTTCGGTACCGGCGTGGGTCAGGTGGACTCTGCCGGTGGCACCACCTTCGGCGGCACGGGCGTGTACGCCGCGCAGCTCGGCGGTGTCTGGGACGCACTGTTGGGTGAAGGGCGCAACTGGTGGTTCTTCGCGAGTTCCGACTGGCACAATCGCGGCAGCTTCGGACCGGACGACCGGCGCACGACGCAGGACTTCTACCCGGGCGAGTATCAGCGCAACTACACGATGGTGCGCAACGGTGCCGACAAGCTGCGCCCGCAGACCATCGTCGACGGTCTGCGTACGGGCAACACCTGGGTCGCCAGCGGTCAGTTGATCGACCGCCTCGCCTTCATCGCCTGCGTGTCGTATCCGGTCGGCTTCCGCACCAACGCGGCGGTTGAAGCGCTGGCGGTGAAGGCCGCCACGAACAACACCGACATCGACGTGGCCGGCTGCGCCACCATGGGCGAGAAGCTCAAGGTACGTGCCGGTGCGGAGATCGTCGTGTCGATCGTCGTGCGCGATCCGGCCGGCACCAACTATGCGCCGTACACGTTCCCCAATCCGTCGCTGGCGCAGATCGGCGTGATGCAGCCGTTGAACGCCCCGGTGCTGGATCACATCGATTTGATCCGCGGCATGGTGACGGGTTTTCGCACACCGGGTGCACCCGACTACGCGGGCGAGTGGCCGCGCAACCTCAACTGGGTGCGCGCGGACGGCTCCACGCCGGCCGACAACCAGGCCTCGACCGTCCTGGCGCTGGCCGGGGTTCCCGCGGCCGCCAAGAACACGTCGGCGTCGGTGCTCCGGATGTTCAACAGCACGGGCTGGACATCGGTGACATCCGCCGTCGATGGCACGCCGTTCCTGAAGATGACCTACCGCATTCCGGCCGTGTCGGCCTCCCAGTACGTGCGCTTGCGGGGCACCAACCTGCCGGCGTCCGTACCGTACGAGACCGATGCCAACGGCAACCCGCTGTCCGATGTCTACACCAACGCAGGCGACGCGACCCGGTTGCGCATTCCGTGCACGGCAGTGGGCGCGAACATTCCGCCCGCCAGTCCCGCCTACACGGGGACGGCGATCGACGGTTGCCCGCTGCACATGGAGACCGCGACGTCGGCGGCAGCGCCCGCTGATCCGAATCCGATCGCGGGTCTGAAGGCCGTCAGCTACGACGTGGCCGCATGGGCGGATCTGTGGTTCTACAGCAACCCGATCTTCATCGAAGTGGCTGGGTCGACGGTCGTCGCCGGCGTCAAGTAGTGACTATGGGCCGATGACGGCGAGCTGGCTTCCGGACCGCCGTCATCGAGCCAACGCATGAATTTCCTGAAGGAGCCTACAACAATGAAGTCCACAGTCATCGCGGCCGCCGTCGCCGCTCTCGTCTCGGTCGCGCCGGCATCGGCCGCGATCGTCACCCTCGACTTCGACGGCCCGACCAGCTTCGCGTCGATCGACCAGTACTATGCCGGCGGCACCGATGGGGCGGGAGTATCCGGCCCCGACCTCGGCGTCGACTTCGGCGGTGATGCCCTGGCGTTCCAGAACGACGAGCTCGGACCCTACTTCTCGAATGCGCCGACACCGCTGGGCGTGATGGCGCCGGTCGGTGCCTCCGCCGCGATGAACGTCGCGGCCGGCTTCAGCGGCGAGGTCTCGTTCGCCTACTCCTCCACGGCAGCAGCCGAAGTCCGCGTCTGGTCCGGCCTCGACGGCACCGGTGCACTCCTGCACACCTTCAACCTGGCGAGCAACGCCCAGAGCAACGGCTGCTCCGATTCGCCGTTCTGCAACTGGAACTTCACGTCGATCGTCATCGGCTCCGGCGCGGTGGCTAAGTCGATCACTTTCGGTGACGCCGCGGCCCTGGCTGCGTTCGACAACGTGACCGTCACGGCGGTGCCGGAGCCGGGCACGACCGCGCTCATGGCGCTCGGCCTCGCGGGCCTGGGCGGATTGGTCGCACGGCGCCGGAAAGCGGTCCGGTAGCAGTTCCGAAGCGAGTGCGTTGAACGCGCCGCCAGTGGAGGCGCCGGGCGATGTCGCCCGGCGCCTCGTCGTTGCTGCTTTTCCTGTGAGGTCGAGATCGACGATGTCCACACCATTTCCCGCATCGGGCTCCGGGCAGTTCATGCGTGCCGGGCGCAACGTGAAGGTTCCTGCGTGGCTGCGCGAGCCGCTGCTCCACTTTCTCCTGCTGGGCGTCCTGCTCTTCGCGGCCGACTATCTCATCGTCGGTCGCGCCGACGACCCCCGCACGATCTACGTCGATGCCGCGGTGGACGGCGAGGCCCGGCAGGTATTCAAGTCGGCCCGCGGACGCGAGCCCGATGCAGACGAGCTCTACGCGCTGCGCCGCGTCTGGCTCGACAACGAGGTGCTGTACCGCGAGGGCATCGCGCTGCAGGTGGACAAGGGCGACACGGCGATCCGCGAACGCGTGATCTTCAAGGCGTTGAGCGTGATCGATGCCGGACTCAAGCTGCCGCCGGTCAACGAGAAGAGGTTGCGTGAATGGTTCGAGAGCAACCGCACCAAGTACGACGAGCCGGCGCGGTTCGATTTCGAGGAGGCGGTGCTGGCGGGCGAGAACTCGGAGGCCGAACTGCGCGCCTTTGTCGCGGCCCTTAACACCGGCACGCCGGGAGACGCCAATGCCGGACTGCGCGTGTTCAAGGGCCGGCCGCATGCCAACATCGTGCAGAGTTACGGCGAGGAGTTTGCAAAGCTTCTCGAAGCTTCGGCGGTGGGCGAATGGCGCGCGTTACCCACGAGCGGCGGCCTGCGGGTGATGCGCCTCCAGGCGATCACGGCGGCAAAGCCCGCCGTCTTCGAGAACCTGGCAGGTGTGGTGCTGCAGGACTGGACCGATGCCACGATGGCCGAACAGCGCACGGCTGCCGTGCGTGCGCTCGCGCAGAAGTACACCGTGAAGGTGGAGGCGCCCGCGCGATGAACCGTTGGTGGAAGGTGTGGGCATGCGTGGTACTCGCGTTGCTGGCCGCGCCGCTCGCGGCCCACGAGATGACGATGGCGGAAATGGAACTGCGCGAGGTGGCGCGCGGCGAGTTCCTGTGGCAGTGGACCGTCAGCGGCAACCGGCCGGCGGCCGAAGTGCTGACGCCGGTGTGGCCCGACGGCTGTCGCGCCGAGGCGAACGTGCTGCATTGTGGCGAGGCCGGCATGCGCGGCACGCTGGCGATCGAAGGCGTGGGCCGGCGCTATTCCGCCGCGATGGTGAAGGTGTTCTGGCGTGACGGCCAGAGCCGGGTGTACACGATCACCGCGGGCCAGCCCACGGTGCAGCTCTATGGGTCCGCCGACGACCGGCGCGGCATGGGTGAGATCGCCCAGGCGTACACGGTGCTGGGCATCGAACACATTCTCACCGGCTTCGATCACCTGGCATTCGTGCTCGCCCTGTTGTTTCTGGTGGGCTTCCACCGCCGCCTCGTGCTGACCATCACCGCGTTCACGCTGGCCCACAGCCTCACGCTGGCGCTGAGTGCATTGGGCTGGCTCACGCTGCGCGGACCGCCGGTCGAAGCGACGATCGCGTTGTCGATCGTGCTGGTCGCGGGCGAGGCGTTACACCGAAGGCCGACACTGTCGCGCCGGTGGCCGGCGTTGGTGGCATTCCTCTTCGGCCTCGTCCATGGGCTCGGCTTCGCCGGTGCGCTGCAGGAGATCGGCCTGCCCCAGCATCACCTGGCGGTGGCGTTGCTCACGTTCAACGTCGGCGTCGAGTTGGGGCAGCTCGCTGCGGTGGGGCTCGCCTACGCGGTGTACCGCGGTGTCGAAAGATGGCCTCGGGCCGTGGTCGCGCGCCAACCCGCGCTCTACGCCATCGGCAGCGTGGCAGCGTACTGGGCGGTCGGTCGCATCGTGAACATCGTCGCCGCTTGATCGCGGCGTCCCCTGCCTCAGCCGTATCAGGCAAAGGAAGGAGTGTCTTCCCGGGTGGGGCGAGGGTCGGTCCGATGACCGCCGGGTGACGGCCGCCTGATCCGAAAGTGGTGCTTCACGTGATTCGCGGAGGCGGCAAGCTCGCATCTTGCACAGGTTCCGTCGGAGCATCCTGGTCGCGTCTAGTCCGATCGGTGCATGAGTTCCCACGGCACACGTCCGTCGCGCGCAATACGTGATCGGTAGATTCAGGCGACGTTTGCACAGATGTCGTCCACCGACCCGATCAACGACACGCCCTACGGAGACTAGCGCCATGAAAGGCAAGCTTCACCCGACCAATGACGAAACCATCAACCCGTCCTGTAACGAGTCGATCCTCGATGTGATCGATCGCGTGG
>LNDQ01000120.1 GCA_001464695.1 Betaproteobacteria bacterium Ga0077523
CCATTGGGATTCCACGCGAAGCCGTAGTCGCCACCCGGCAGCACCCGCACACCGCGGCGCTGGAGATTCTTCATGTTGGCGATGCCGCGTTCGAGCTCATGGTCGAGGCCGCGCTCTTTGCCCATGGCCGTGGTGATGCCCCACGGTGAAGCCTCGTACAACGTCGTGTAGGTATGGCCGAGCGTAGGTGCCACGAAGACCCGATCCTTCTCGGCCTCGATCGCCGCGCAGGCCTCGTCGTCGATCAGGTTCGCATGGAACAGGATGGTGACACCCTGCCGCAAGGCCATGCGGATCGACGCGTCATTTCGGCAATGGGCAGCGACGCGCTTGCCGTGCGCATGCGCCACTTCGCAGACGGCTTCGACTTCCGCCTCGGTCATCACAGTGGCGCGCGAAGGCGAAGCGGCGGTACCCGCATCGCCCGAGATGTTGATCTTCAACGTGTCCACGCCCTCGCGGACCATTTCGCGCGAGAAGCGGCGGAACTCGGACGGACCGTCCAGCACCTCGGCAAAATTCTGGCGGTAGAGGTGGCTCAGCCGGACATCGCCCAACCCGGCCGTAACCGTCATCTCAGGGCTGGCGGCGAGAGTGCGCGGTCCGACCACATCCCCGCTGTCGATGGCGCTGCGCAGCGCCACGTCCAGGCGCGGCTTGGATGAGGCTGCGCTCGCGCAGCTCGTGAAGCCCGCGTCGAGCAACCGGCGCGCGTTGATGGCGGTTCGCAGCATGTGCTCCTCAGGCGGCACGAAGCCGAGATCGACGGAGCGCGCCATGTCGAGGAAGCTCAGGTGCGAGTGGGCTTCGATGAGGCCAGGCATCAGCGTGCCGCCTTGGCCATTTACGATCCGCACGCCTGATGCGGCGATGGCGTCTGCGGAGACGCGTTCGATGCGTTCACCTTCGATGAGCACGCTACCCGAGTACGGCGGGGCACCGGTGCCGTCGAGGATGGTGACGTTGGTGAAGAGGGTGCGGTCCACGGTGTGACGGAGTATCGCGGTTGCTCGAGATCAACATTCTGCCTGCATCGCTGCCCCTGGCGGACACCTGCCCCCACCCCAACCCTCCCCCGGCATAGCCGGGGGAGGGAGCAGTACACCCCTTCCCCCACGCGACCGCGTGGGGGAAGGCTGGGATGGGGGCAAGCCATCGTCGAAGACCACCGCAACACCTCCCCCCACCACCCACGTCGTGCATCGACGACCATGTCGTTTCTCTCTGGCGTCACGCAGGAGCACGCATCTCACATCCATCGCATGCAGGTCGTTGCACGACGACACATTGGCTACGCCGTGTCGTTCATGCCGCAATCGAAATGCCATGCAATTAGACAGTTCCACCGCATGGTCGCGAACTTGCGTTGGCGAGCGCTGATGCGACGTTCCCGGTCCGGACGGCGCGATCGGGTCAGGGAGGGCTACCATGAAAAGCATGATCGCAGCAGCGTTGCTGGCGTCGACGTTCGCCGGTGTCCTGATGTTGCAGATCGACATCGCGTTCTCGGGTGACCCGTCAGCGCGAGACCCCGGCGTGCGCGCCGGCCTGGCAGATGCCGGCGGCATCCTGCCCACTGCGAGTCGTTCGCAGCAGCAGTACTTCGACGTCGGTCGCGAGGACTTCATGGAAGTGGAGACGGTCGACGAAGGCATGGGACCGCGCATGAACCTCGACAGTTGCGGCGGCTGTCACAGCCAGCCCGCGATCGGCGGAACGAGCCCGGCCATCAATCCACAGAAGCTCTTTGCGAGCGGTGGTGCCGACCATGTCCCGCCGTTCATCACAGCCGATGGCCCGATCCGCGAGGCGCGCTTCATCCGCAATGCGGACGGCACGCCCGATGGCGGGGTGCACGCACTGTTCACCATCACCGGACGCGCCGGCGCTGGCGGCTGCAGCCTGGCGCAGCCCGACTTCGCGAAGGCGCTTGCCAACGGCAACGTGATCTTCCGTATCCCGACACCGCTATTCGGTGCCGGACTGATGGAACAGGTTCCGGATAGCGCCATCCTCGCGAACCAGGCGGCGAATCAGACGACCAAGCGCGCCCTGGGCATCCGCGGCCGGGCGAACTTCCAGGTGGCGGGCCGCGCGATCACGGGCCAGGGCAACAAGAACGGCAACGACGGCACCATCTCGCGCTTCGGCTGGAAGGCACAGAACAAATCGCTGCTGCTGTTCTCGGGCGAGGCCTACAACGTCGAGATGGGCATCAGCAACGAGCTGTTCCAGACCGAGCGCGACGAGACGCCGGAATGCCAGTACACGACCGTGCCCAACGACGTGACCAACACCGACGCGACCTCACCGCTCGATGCCTTCAGCGGCGTGGAGAAGTTCGCGTTCTTCATGCGGTTCCTGGATGCCCCGAAGCCTTCGCCCGATACGCCCGGCGGCACCACTTCCATCGCACGCGGTCGCGCGGCCTTCGCCAATGTAGGCTGTGCCTACTGTCACACGCCGAGCTTCGTCACTTCGAAGTCTTCGGTGCCGGCCTTGAGTGAGAAGGCGGTGAATCTGTATTCCGACATGCTGGTGCACGATATGGGCACAGGCCTCGCGGATGGCATCACCCAGGGCGAAGCGGGACCGCGCGAGTTCCGCACCGCACCCTTGTGGGGCGTGGGGCAGCGCATCTTCTTCCTGCACGACGGCCGGACCAGCGATCTGCAGACGGCGGTCCGTGCCCATGCGAGCAATGGGTCGGAAGCGAATGTCGTGGTGCGGAACTACGGCAATCTGACCGAGAGGCAGAAGCAGGATCTGCTCAATTTTCTGAGGTCGTTGTAGCAGAGCACCGTTGCCCCGATCCCAGCCTTCCCCCGACGAAGTCGGGGGAAAGGGTGTACATCCCCTCCCCCGGCTTTGCCGGGGGGATGTACGGCTCCTTCCCCCACCTTCGGTGGGGGAAGGTTGGGATGGGGGCCGCGGCCGTCGCAGAACTACTCCTAAGCCGTCTGCCTCTGCGCCTCTTGCCGCGCCACCGGCGCCTTGTGGAACGCGCCGTCCTTCATGATCGCCAGCAGCTTCGTCGCATCCTGCAGGATCGCCACATTGGCGAGCGGATTGCCGTCCACCAGGATGATATCCGCGAGGAAGCCCGGCTTCACCTGACCGAGTTCGTTCTCCAGCATCATGATCTCGCCGCCCAGCTTCGTCGCAGCCATGATCGCCTCCATCGGCGAAAAGCCCAGCAGGTTCACGAAGTGTTCGATGTCACGGGCATTGGTGCCGATGGGATTCCAGGCGAAGCCGTAGTCGCCACCCGGCAGGATGCGCACGCCGCGCCGCTTCAGTTCCTTCATGTTGCGGATGCCGGTCTCGAGCTCGCGCCGCACGCCCATGCTCTCGGCGATCTCGGTCGTGAGGCCCCACTTGCCGGCCTCGTTCAGGGTCGTGTAGTTGATGCCGAGGGTGGGGGCGACGAAGCACCAGTCTTTCGCGGCTTCGAGTTGCGCACAGGCTTCGTCGTCGACCAGCGTCGCGTGGTAGATCACCTTGACGCCGTGCTTCAACGCGAGCTTCACTGACTTCGCGCTCCGGCAATGCGCCGCGACGCGCTTGTCGTGCATCTGCGCCACTTCGCAGACGGCGGCGATCTCCGCTTCGGTCATGACGGTCTGATGCGCGCGCGCGTGAGGCACGAACTCGTCACCGGAAGGGTTGATCTTCAGGGTATCCACACCCTCCCGCACCATTTCGCGCGCCGTCTTGCGGAACTCGTCCGCCCCGTCGCAGACGATGGCGAAAGTCTCGCGATGCATGTGGCGCAAGCGCACGTCGCCGAGGCCGGCGGTCGGCGCCAGTTCGGGGCTCGCGGCGCGCGTCCGCGGCCCGGGGAAGTCGCCGGCATCGATGGCGTTGCGCAGCACGATATCGAGGCGGGCCTTGGCCGCTGCCGCACTGTTACAGGCGGTGAACCCCTGATCGAGCATCTTCTTCGCGTTCTTGACCGAACGCAGGATGTGTTCTTCCGGCGGCACGAACCCGAGCGATTCCAGGTCTGACGTATCGAGGAACGTGAGGTGCGAGTGCGATTCGATGAGACCCGGCATCAAGGTCGCCCCCATGCCGTCGACGATGGTGGCGCCTTCGGCCGCAATCGGTGTGCCCTGCGGCGCCACGGCCTTGATGCGGTTGCCCTCGATCAACGCGGAACCGGCGTAGGGCGGCGCACCGGTGCAATCGAGCACGTTGACATTCCTGAACAGCGTTCTTGTAGCCATGACTCCTCCGGTCGTAGGTCAGGTCGGCGCGTCCGGGGCGCGCCACTCAGAAGAATACGCCTACCGTCACCAGGAAGCCGGCACGGTAGTAGAACACCAGGTCGGACGTGAAACGCTTGCCGGACACTCCCACGGTGGGCAGCACCATCGGCGCGATGCCGTACTCGTTCCACGGGATGTTGTCGTCGTACTCGCCCTTGTATCCATGCACGAGACCGCCGACCAGCTTGACGTGCAGCAGCGGCGCCCGCTCCTCGAGGGGGCGCCAGAGCTTGCCGCCGTAGAGCATCTGGCTCGGCTGGTCGAAAGAATTGCGAAACGTGGCGGCACCGACGAGCCAGCGCGTGACCCAATGGTATTCCGTAGTGGCGCCCGTAGATGCCGGTCTGTAGCAGCCAGTGCCGAGGATCAGCGTCGCTGGCCGGGGCTTCCTGCGCAGCGATGCCGAGCAAGCACGCGCAAAGAAGCGCCGCGAGGCCATCACGGTCCGCGCGGGTGCGTGCGCTCAGGTGCGCTTCAGGTCCGAAGCACCGAGGAAGATCCGGTTCCATGTGGGACTGATCAGGATCTCGTTGACGCAGGCGTGGGGCGGCATCTCCGCCACGAAGCGGATGGTGCGGCCGAGATCATCCGGCTGCAGCATCTTCGCGCGGTCTTCTGCCGAGGGCGGTATCGGGCGCTTGTCCATGATGGGCGTGGCGACCTCGGCGGGGCAGATGGCGCAGGCACGGATGCCGTTGATGCACTCTTCCTGATTCAGGTGCGCCGTCATCGCGATCACGGCGTGCTTGGCGGCGTTGTAGGCCGGCCCGGTCATGTAGGTGTCGAAGCGGCCCGACCACGACGAGATGTTGATCACGAGGCCGTCCTTGCGGCTGCGCATGGACGGCAGCACGGCCGCGATGCAGTAGTAGCTGCCATCGAGATTGACGCGAATCACCTCGTTCCAGCCGGCGATCGTCTGGTTCTTCCAGAACCGCGTCGGCACGTTGAGGCCGGCGCTGTTGACGAGAATGTCGACGCGGCCATGGCGGCCGAGGATGGCATCGGTCAACCCGGCAACGGCGTCCGAATCGCTCACGTCCAGCGCTTCGGTCTCGACCCGGGCGCCCTTCGCCCGCAACTTGGCGGCCTCGGCTTCCAGCACGCCCTTGCGACGGCCGGACATCACTACCGTAGCGCCGGCGTCCGCCAATGCTTGAGCACCGGCCAGGCCGATGCCCGTCCCTGCCCCGGTCACCCAGGCGATTTTTCCCGACAGCGTGGCCATTCCCTCCCCTTCCTCGGCGTTATTGACATTTCCCCCGGATCATACCCTCGCGTCATCAGGACGGTTGCCCGGGGCCGGCTCGTTCACCCATACTCCGGGGCGGTCCCACCAAGGGGTGCAGTCGACAAGCCCGAAATCGCCACGGAAGACCCGTTCCAACCCATACAGGAGACTATGGCAAATGGAAAAGAGGAAAGTAGGCAACGTCGAATATCACGAAGCCGGCGCCGATTACTTCGCCAAGCGCGAGCTGCGAAAACACGCACGCGTATGGTCGCTCTGGGCCCTGGGGGTGGGCGCAGTGATCTCGGGCCATTTCTCGGGCTGGAACTTCGGTTTGGCGGCGGGCGGGTTCGGCGGGCTGTTCTTCGCCGCCATGATCATCGGGCTGATGTACGTCTGCCTGTGCTTCTGCCTGGCCGAGATGTCGCCGGCATTGCCGCACACGGGCGGCGCCTACTCGTTCGCTCGCAGCGCGATGGGGCCATGGGGTGGCTTCGTCACGGGGCTCGCGGAGAACATCGAGTACGTGCTGACACCGGCGGTGATCGTGTTCTTCATCGGTGCGTACCTGGGTGGCATCTTCGAAACGCCTGAGTCGATCCAGCCGCTGTGGTGGATCGGCATGTACATCCTGTTCGTCGGCCTCAATCTCATCGGGGTCGAGCTGTCGTTCAAGGTTTCCGTGATCGTCACGCTTCTGGCACTAGCGGTGCTCGCCATCTTCTGGGCCAGCGCTATCTTCTCGGGCCAGCTCGATTTCTCGCGCTGGGCACTCAACATCGGCGTGGGGGATGATGGCAGCATCGTCGAACTCGCCGAGGGCGGTGGCGCGTTCCTGCCGTTGGGGATGAAGGGCATTCTCGCGGCCATGCCGTTCGCCGTGTGGCTGTATCTCGCGATCGAGCAACTGCCGCTCGCTGCGGAAGAGTCGCACGATCCGAAGCGCGACATGCCGAAGGGCCTGCTGCTGGGTATTGCCACGCTGCTGTTCTCGGCCTTCATGGTGCTCTTCCTCAACTCGAGCATCCCGGTGAAGGGCGGCGACCCCGTCGCCAGCGGCGCCTTCTACCTCGGCAGTTCCGGCGAGCCGCTGCTCGACGGCTTCCGCGCGTTGTACGGCACCGGGGCGGCGAAACTGCTCTCGCTGTGCGCCGTGATCGGATTGATCGCGAGTTTCCACACAATCATCTTCGCGTTCGGCCGACAGATCTATTCTCTGTCGCGCGCCGGCTATTTCCCGTCCAAGCTGTCGGAAACCCATGGCACGCGCAAGGTGCCGCACATGGCCTTGATCGCAGGTGCGGTGCTCGGCTTCGCCGTGATGATGTCGGTGTATCTCATCAAGGGCGAGGGTGCCGGCGCGTTCATCGGCGCTCAGCTCCTCAACATGGCGGTGTTCGGCGCGATGATCTCGTACGCGCTGCAGGCGATCGCGTTCATCATGTTGCGCAGCCGGCTGCCTAACATCGAGCGGCCCTACCGCAGCCCGTTCGGCGTAATCGGCGGCTGGATCGTGGTCGTCATCGCCGCGGTCACGCTGTTCATGCAGTTCCAGGACCCGACCTACCGCGGCGGCGTGATCGGCGTGGCAATCTGGTATGCCGTGGGCGTGATCTACTTCGCGCTGGTCGGCCGCAAGAGCCTGGTGTACTCGCCGGAAGAAGACTTCGCGGTCAAGGCGCGAGCCCAGGCGGGACTCGACAAAGGCTGATCTCGACGGAGCGGTGAACGCGCGGTTCAGCGCGTTTGCCGCCTGTTCCGCAGCACGGTTGGCAGCATCCACGGCACCCAGCATCATGTGGAAGCCGTGGATCATGCCTTCGTCAAGTCGTTCGGTATGATCCTTGTGGTGCGCTCGGATGTGGAATTCACTGGGAGGATGGTGGAATGCAAGACCTGCCCCTATTCCACCCTCCTGCCCGAGTCGCCAGCGCCAGGAGTGCGCCAAGGTGCTGGTGTCCCTCGGCCAACGAGCTGGAGTTAGTATAGGATGCATCGCAATTGCGATGCGACAGGAGCATCTATGAAGACCACGACGATCCCACCCCTTCGGGTATCCGCCGAGCTTCGGTCGGAAGTCGAGCAGTTGCTCGAAGCCGGCGAGACCCTTTCCGGTTTCGTGGTTGATGCGGTAAACCGCAGTGTTGAGTACCGGAAGTATCGGCGGGAGTTCATCGCGCGAGGTCTCGCCAGTGCCGATCGTGCCAGGACGACCGGAGAGTACGTTCCTGCTGCCAAGGTCATCGAGAAGCTGGCGGGCAGACTGAGAAGAGCCAGGAGGCGTGCGGCCTAGGCGGTGAAACGTTATCGGGTCCGGTTTACGCCTGAGGCAGAAGAGGACTTGCTGCGGCTCTACGAATTCCTGTTGGAGCAAGACCTATCGGCAGCCGAGCGTGCCCTGGACGCGATTCGGAAAGCCGTGGCGTTCCTGCAGTTCTCCCCCTTTTCCTGTCGCAAGGCACTCTCCGACACACCGTTCCTCCGCGAACTCGTGATCCCGTTCGGGGGTGCCGGGTACGTCGCATTGTTCGAGGTGGAGGCGGAGGGTATCGTCAGTGTGCTTGCCGTAAGACATCAGCGCGAGGACGACTACTCGTGAGCGACCACGTAACGGACCAAAGGCGATTCGGGGCGGCGAATTTGCGCGTGGCACCGCGCCATCGGAGGAAGAATGGAAGAATGGGGTCTTGCAGTACGACATCGATGCGTTTGTGCAAGACTCGCCCACCATCGTCATGCAGGTGAAAGGAAGCGCGATGAACAATCCAGTCGGCTGGTTCGAGATCTACGTTGAAGACATGTCGCGCGCGAGAGCGTTCTACGAAGCTGTGTTTGGAGTGCAGCTCTCGAAGCTCGAAAGTCCAGGAATCGAGATGTGGGCATTTCCAATGAGTGCCGAGGGCTCCGGGGCGTCTGGTGCGCTCGTCAGGATGCCGGGGTTCTCGTCGGGAGCCAATAGCGTATTGGTCTACTTCAGCTGCACAGATTGCGCAGTTGAAGCTGCCAAGGTTTCAGAGGCTGGCGGGCGAGTACAGAAGGAGAAAATGTCTATCGGGCAGTACGGCTTCATCGCTCTGGGCATTGATTCTGAGGGCAACATGTTCGGCTTGCACTCGATGCAGTGAGCAAGCGCGGTAATCTTGGTTTCCGTGCCCGCGCGGCCTGACATTGCGTTTTTCCACAGGACTGATTTCGGCAGCCTGTGAATGCAGGCGTGAGGTGAGACAAGGCTAGTGGGCCACCTAGATGCCTTCTTGTAGTCCTTGTTCAAGCTCGACCTCCCGCTGACGGTGATTGCTTACCCCGTGGTAGCCGTGGTCGGCAGTCTCAGCGCCTGGCCAACGGCGCGGGAGATTCTGGCGGGGCTGAACAGACCTCAGGTATCGTGTCCCCTCGGCAATCTCAAACGAGGAGCAACTGTGCATCACCATCAGGGCACCCGGCCCACCCAACGGGCCACCGTATTGAAGAAGCTCCTCCCCGCCCTTACGCTTTGCGGATCCCTTTGCATGCCCGCGGCTGCCTCCGCCTACGAGCTTGCCGATCTCGGGCTCGGCTTCCTCGCCAAGTGGGGCCAGCCAGCCTATGGCACGGGTGCGACAGTGACTTGGAGCCTGATGCCAGGCGGCACAGACTGCGGCGAGTTCACCTTTATGGCATGCACCACCACTGCCCTGCCCGACTTCATGCCTTCGACCTACCTGACCACGATCCAGAACGCTTTCGGCGCCTGGTCGGCGGTAGCGAACCTGGGCTTCGTGCAGGTGCCAGACGACGGTGCAGCCGCCGGTGCCACAACCGCCTCAGGAGATATCCGCATCGGCGGTCTTTCGTTCAGCGGTACCTTCTATGACGGGGCCGGCGGCGTCGGCCTCTATCCGCCTGCATACTTCTTCAACGGAAACGCCTGGGTCGGCGTCGCCGGCAGCACGATGACCGGCAATATCTTCTTCAACACGGACCTTTCCTCTTCCTTCGCCAACTCCGCGTACCTGTCGTATCTGGCCGCGCACGAGATCGGCCATACGCTCGGCCTCAGCCACACCGACGTTCCGGATTCGTTGATGAACACCAGTGGAAGCATGGTAAACGGCCCTCAAGCCGATGACATTGCCGGCGTGCAGTTCATTTACGGTGTCCCGACCCCGGTGCCCGAACCGACCACATGTTTGCTGTTGGGATTGGGAATGGTCGGCCTGCTGGTGCGCCGTTGCAGCGCGCGCGCAGAAATGGGTCTACCGTCGAAATTGTGCGACTGACGAACGAACGGGGTCAAACGAACGGGGTCAAACGAACGAACGAACGGGGTCAGGTCTTGCCGCGTGCATGAAAACGAATGGGGCGCTCATAGTGCATGCACGATCTTCTTCGCGCTCATCGGCCGCAAGAGGCTGGTCTATTCACCGGAAGAAGACTCCGCGGTCAAGGCTCGAGCACAGGCGGGACTCGACGAGGGCTGATACTTCAGGCGGCGAACGCGCGCTTCAGCGCGTTCGCCGCCTGTTCCGCGGCACGGCTCGCGGCGTCCACGGCGCCCAGCATCAACAGGAAGCCGTGGATCATGCCCTCGTAGTTCACGAGCGTGACCCGATTCCCGGCTTCTATGAGGCGTGACGCGTACTGCACGCCTTCGTCCCGCAACGGGTCGTAACCGGCCACCAGCACGAACGCCGGCGCGAGATTGGTCAGATCGTCAGCGATGAGCGGACCGAAACGGAAGTCCTGCGTGTCCTTCGACGACCGCAGGTACTGCGCGTAGAACCAGGTCATGCTCTTGCGCGTCAGAAGGTAGCCTTCCGCGAACTTGTGCTGCGACGGGGTTTCCGGTTCCGGGGCGACGCACGGATAGATCAGGAGTTGCAGCTTGAGCTTCGGAAACCCTTCGTTGCGCGCGACCAGCGCACAGACTGCCGCGAGGTTGCCGCCCGCGCTGTCGCCACCGACCGCGAGTCGCTCCGCGTCGACTCCCAGGCGCTCGCCGTGCAGAGCCACCCAGCGCAATGCCGCCGTGCAATCGTCAACCGCGGCCGGGAATTTCGACTCCGGGGCGAGCCGGTATTCGACGGCCACGACGATACACTCGGCGAGCCGCGCGATCCGCCGGCAGGCCGAATCGTGGGTGTCGAGATCGCCGATCACGAACCCGCCGCCGTGGAACCACAGCAGTGCCGGCAAGCGCTCACCGATCATCACCTCGCGTGGCTTGTAGACGCGAATGCGCAGGGCACGATCCGCGACGTCGATGCGCATGGTCTCCGCGCTGTGGATCGGTTCGTTCTTCGCATCGAGCTTCTTGATGCGCAGCTTGTACTGCTCGCGCCCCTGGTCGGGCGTCAACTGCCACATATCCGGGAGGCCGGCCGCCTTGACCGCATCGAGGATCGCTTTCGCCTGGGGATCGAGGGCCATGTGGATTTCGTCAGGACGACGGTTCAGTGGTGAGAAGTGGGGTAGCGCAGCTTGAAGGTGCCGGTGGCCTTGGCGAGTACATGTCCGGCCGCGTCGCGTACTTCGCCTTCGACGAAAACGAGTGAACGACCGGCCTTGCGTGCAAACCCTTCGGCGATCACCTCGCCCGTCGCCGAAGCGAGGAAATTCACCTTGAGTTCCACGGTCGTTGCGCCGTTCGCATGCGCATCGAGCGACTTGGCGCTCATGCCGCAGGTCACGTCGAGCAGCGACATGATCGAACCGCCGTGCGCCACGTGCCAGCTGTTCTGCAGCTCGGCCTGGATGGTGAGCCCGGCCGTCACGTGCCCCGGTTCCTCGGAGATGCGCCGGATGCCGAGATACTCGGCGTACGGAATCTCGATGTCGAAGCCGCTGCGGGCCATGGCAATCCTTCGGTCAGAGCGCGGAGAAGCCGCCGTCGACGGGAATGGTCACGCCGGTCATGAAATCCGAAGCGCGCGAGGCCAGCAGCACCGTGACACCCTTCAGGTCCTGATCCGTCCCCATGCGCCGCATGGGCGTGTGGTCGAGGATGTACTGCTCGGCCCGGTCGATCATGCCCTTCGACATCTTGCTCGGGAACACGCCGGGGGCGATGCCGTTCACGTGGATGCCGTGGCGCGCCCATTCGGCCGCCAGCGACTTGGTGAAGTTGATCACGCCCGCCTTGCTGGTGTTGTAGGCAATGGTGGGCATGAAGTGCGGATCGGTGCCCGAGTAGCCGGCGATGGAAGCGATGTTGATGATCTTGCCCGCCTTGCGCGGGATCATCACCTTCTTGCCGGCAAGCTGCGACAGCACGAACATCGCCGTGAGGTTCAAGTTGATGACCTTCTGCCAGGCGTCGAGCGGATGCTCTTCTGCGGGCGCGCCCCATGTGGCCCCGGCGTTGTTGATCAGGACATCCAGCGTGCCCCACTGACCGACCACCTTGTCGAGCAACGGCTCGGCAGCGGCCGGGTCGGAAAGATCGCAGGCGTGGGTCAGCACTTCGATGCCCATGCCCTTGAGGTGCGCCTGAGCGGCCTCGAGCTCGTTGGCCTTGCGCGCGGTGATGGCGACCTTCGCGCCCATCTCGCCGAGCGCCTCGGCCATCTGCAGGCCGAGACCGCGAGAGCCGCCGGTGACCAGGGCGACCCGGCCGGTCAGGTTGAAGAGTTGGGTGGGGTTCAAGCGCTTCGTTCCTCTCGTTGCCGCTCGGCCGGATCTCAGCCGAGCAGCGGGTTCGCGGTCTTCAGGTTCGGAAATCGGCTGAAATCGCGATCAGCCGTCCAGAGGTGTCGTACGCCGTGCTGGCTGCAGATGGCGGCAATGCGAGCATCGTGAACCTGGGGACCGGCGATCTTCCCGGCCTCCAGCATCGGACGCAGCACCCCCCAATGGTGATCCGTCTCGCCGAGCAGTTCCAGCGAGGGCGACTCCATCCAAGCGTCGACCTGCTCCAGTGCACGACGCGTCGGCGTCGGCGGCGCGAAAATTCGCGGATGAGTCACGACGGCGAAGAACTCGTGCACGCAAGGCCAGGGGATTCCCCACGTAGCGCGCCCTTCGGCCAGTTCGGCGACGCGTAGCCGCGCTGGTTCGTGCCAGGGCGAATCGGCTCGATGGGCGTAAACGAGGATGTTGGTGTCGACCGCGATCAACCGCCCCGGCCCTCGTATGCCGAATCGCGCAGGTTCTCCCAGGACCAGCCGCTGACGCCGGGCTGCAAACCCTTGCCGCGGAAGCTCGCATCGCGCAAGGCAAAAGCACGCGGGCTGCGCTCCTCGGTGAGCACTGCTTTCAGTCCCTGCTCGACCAGGGCCTTCAGGGTCGTGCCCCGCCGCCCCGCGACGCGGCGGGCTTGCTCGAGAAGCGGATCAGCAATATCTATGGTTGTCTTCATATGGGTAGCAATACTACCAGATTCATACACCCATGCCGCCCCCGATCGCGCCGCTCAGAACCACGCCTCCTGCATCTCCAGGCAGGTCGGATCCAGATCATTCACCAACTGGAACCAATGATCGGTCTTCGGCAGTTCCCACCGGAAGAAGTAGCTGCACGCCTGCAACTTGCCCTGGTAGAAATCCTGCTCGGATCCGGGTTCGGTGCCGACATTCTTCACAGCGACCAAGGCTTGCCGCAGCCACATCCACGCGACCACCACGTGCCCGGTCATTTCGAGAAAGACGTGGGCGTTCGCCAGCGCCATCTCGGCATGACCCTTGTCGGTGGCGCAGAGCGAATTGCGCACGACCTCCATCACGTTCGCGAACGCATCAGTGAGCTTCTCGCCGCAGCGACGCAACTCGGCCGATTCGCACCCCTTCGCCTCACGCGCCGTGCGATCGATGTCGCGCGCGAGGAGCTGGATCGCCATGCCGTCGTCCATGCCCACCTTGCGACCCATCAGGTCGAGCGCCTGAATGCCATTGGTCCCTTCGTGGATCGGATTCAGGCGATTGTCGCGATACAGCCGCTCCACCGGATACTCGCGGGTGTAGCCGTAGCCGCCATGCACCTGGATCGCGAGATCGTTGGCGGCTAAACACCATTGCGACGGCCACGCCTTCACGATCGGCGTCAGCACTTCCAGCAGCAGCTTCGCGTCGCGACGCGTCTTCTCGTCGGGGGCACTGCGCTCGTCGTCGACCAGTCTCGCCGCGTACAGGCACAGCGCGAGCCCACCTTCCACGTACGCTTTCTGCGCCAGCAGCATGCGGCGGATGTCCGGGTGTTCGATGATCTTGACGGGCGGCTTGGTCGGATCCTTGGCCAGCACCGGCCGCCCCTGCGAACGCTCGCGTGCGTATTCGAGTGCGTGCAGATAGCCGGAGTACCCGAGCATCACGGCCCCGAGCCCGACACCCACCCGCGCCTCGTTCATCATGTGGAACATGCAGGCGAGGCCCTTGTGCGGCTCGCCGACCAGCGTACCGATCGCGCCGGCGCCTTCACCGAAATTCAGCACGCAATTGGTGGTGCCGCGGTAGCCCATCTTGTGATTCAGGCCCGCCAGGTGCACGTCGTTGCGCGCGCCGATCGACCCGTCGTCGTTGACGAGAAACTTCGGCACCACGAAAAGCGAGATGCCCTTGACCCCGGCCGGCGCCCCCTTGATGCGCGCCAGCACGAGGTGGACGATATTCTCCGACAGTTCATGCTCGCCGCCCGAGATCCACATCTTCTGGCCGAAGAGTCGATAGGTCCCGTCGGCCTGCGGTTCGGCGCGCGTGACGATGTCCGACAGCGATGAACCCGCCTGCGGCTCGGACAGGCACATCGTGCCGAAGAAGCGCCCCGACAACAGGTGCCCGAGATAACGCTGCTTCTGGTCGTCGGAACCGAAGGCCGACAACAGATTGGCATTAGCGACCGTGAGGAACGGATAAGCGGCGGTCGCAATGTTGGCGCCGTTGAAGATCGCGAAGGCAGCCTGCGCCACCGTCACCGGCAATTGCATCCCACCCAGTTCCGCATCGAAGCTGGCCGAAATGAAGCCGGCCTCGCGAAACGCCTCGAGCGCCTGCTTCACTTCCGGGATCATCACCACGCGCCCGTTCTCGAAGCGCGGCTCGTGTTCGTCCGCGGCGCGCGCATGGGGGGCGAACTGTTCGGCAGCGATCCTGTGCGCCGTGTCGATCACCGCATCGAACGTCTCGCGGGAATGGTCGCGATATCGTTCGCGCTGCGTCAGCGTCTCGGCTTCCAGCAACTCATAGAGGACGAAATCGAGATCGCGTCGATTGACGATGCGGACATCCATGACGGGAACGAGCGGATCGGATCAGACGACCTCGAACAGCCCCGCCGCGCCCATCCCGCCGCCGATGCACATCGTCACCACGACGTATTTCACGCCGCGCCGCTTGCCTTCGATCAGCGCATGACCGACCAAGCGCGCACCCGTGGTGCCATACGGGTGACCCACGGCGATCGCGCCCCCATCGACATTGAGCCGGTCGTTCGGAATGCCGAGCTTGTCGCGGCAGTAGATCACCTGCACCGCGAACGCTTCGTTGAGTTCCCACAATCCGACGTCATCCAGCTTGACACCGGTGTTCTTCAGCAACTTCGGAATCGCGAAGACGGGACCGATGCCCATCTCGTCCGGCTCGCAACCGGCCACCGCGAAGCCACGGAAGACGCCGAGCGGCTTCAGGCCCTTCTTCTCCGCCATCTTCGCGTTCATCACCACGGCCGCCGATGCGCCGTCGGAGAACTGGCTCGCGTTACCCGCGGCGATGACACCGCCCTCGAGCGCGGGCTTGATCTGCGAAACGCCCTCGTAGGTGGTGTCGGCACGGATCCCTTCGTCCTGGGCCACGGTGGTTTCCTTGGTCGATTCCTGCCCGGTGTTCTTGTCCACCACCTTCATGGTGACGGTGATGGGCACGATCTCGTCGTTGAACTTGCCCGCGGCCCGCGACGCGGCCGCACGATTCTGGCTCTCTACGCCGTAGCGGTCCTGCGCCTCGCGACCGATCTTGTAGCGCTTCGAGACGGTCTCGGCGGTCTGCAGCATGGTCCAGTAGATCTCGGGCTTGTGCTCTTTCAGCCAGCCTTCCTTCGCCATGTGCTGGTTCATCTCGTTCTGCACGCACGAGATGGATTCGACGCCGCCGGCGACGAAGATGTCACCCTCACCGGCAATCACGCGTTGTGCCGCCAGGGCGATGGTCTGCAGACCCGACGAGCAGAACCGGTTCACTGTCATGCCCGACGTGGTCACCGGCAATCCGGCGCGCAACGCGATCTGGCGGGCGATGTTGAAGCCGGTAGCGCCTTCGGGATTCGCGCAACCCATGATCACGTCCTCGATCTCGCCCGGGTCGAGCTTGGCGCGCGCGACGGCGTGCTGCACGACGTGACCGCCCAGGGTGGCGCCGTGGGTCATGTTGAAGGCACCGCGCCAGGACTTGGCTAGAGGGGTGCGGGCGGTGGAAACGATCACGGCGTCGGTCATGGCGTCCTCCGGGACAAGGTTGTTCTGGTCAAGAGACGGGATGTTATCAATTCGCCATGGACTGGGGGCAGGCCACGTATCGCCCACCGGAGCGGGCCGCTATGATTCAGGACCATCGCCATGCACGCCAGCCGGGCAATCCGACCCGGCAGCGGACGGTCGAACCGGGAGGCAAGTCCTTGAAGCATCGCATTCTCATCGCCAACGACGACGGCATCCACGCCCCCGGCCTGGCCGTCATGGAGCGCATCGCACGCACCTTGAGCGACGATGTCTGGGTGGTCGCGCCCGACTTCGAACGCTCCGGCGCGTCGCGCTCGATCTCCCTTGCCGAACCGATCCGCATCAACCGGCTGACGGAGAAGCGCTATTCGTTGCTACGCGGCACGCCCACCGACTGCGTGGTCATGGCGTTGAACGAGATCATGAAGGCTGCCCCTCCCACGCTGGTGCTGTCGGGCGTCAACCGCGGCTCCAATCTCGCGGAAGACATGACCTACTCGGGCACGGTCGCCGCCGCGATGGAAGGGGCGCAGCACGGCATCCGTGCGATCGCCATGAGCCAGGTCTTCGAACTCGGCGGCGAAGTGCGATGGCGCACCGCCGAAGCCCACGCCCCTCGTGTGATCGAGAGCCTGCTGGCACTCGAATCGCCCCCGGGCGTGTTCCACAATGTGAATTTCCCCGACGTGGAGCCGGGCGAAGTGCGCGGCATCCGGTCCGCGCGCCAGGGGCGCTGGGGCCGCATCAAGCTCAACGTCGACGTGCGCACCGACGCGCGGCAGTTCCCGTATTCCTGGTTGTCGTTCATTCACGAAGCCGGCGCGCCCGAGCAAGGTACCGACGTCGAAGTGGCACATGGCGGCTGGATCTCGGTCACGCCGCTGCACGCGGACATCACGTGGCACGCAGGTCTCGAGGCCTTGGAGCGCCATCTCGGGTCCATCGCGACGTAACCTGAGATGAGTACCCCCCCGATGGGCCTGCGGCCCCTCCCCCCAAGGGGGCCAGCCCGCTTGGGGCGGCCCGGCGCGGGCTGAGTTCGCCCGCCGCCGGAGCGTGACCGTGGCCGAGACGCCCCTGGTGCGATTCGCCGGCGTGCAGAAGAGCTACGACGGCATCACGCTCGCTGTCCGCGATCTCGATCTCGACGTACGGCGCGGCGAGTTCCTGACCTTGCTGGGACCGTCCGGTTCCGGCAAGACCACCACGCTGATGATGCTCGCCGGCTTCGAAACGCCCAGCGGCGGCGAGATCCTCTTCGACGGCCGGCCGATCACGCGAACCCCGCCGCATCGGCGCAATTTCGGCATGGTGTTCCAGAACTACGCGTTGTTCCCGCACCTCACGGTCGGCGACAACGTCGCTTATCCGCTGACGGTGCGGCGCGTGCCTGCCGCGGAACGCGAGCAGCGTGTCGCGACCGCGCTCGAGATGGTGCGACTTGGCGGACTGACCGCCCGCCGGCCCGACCAGCTCTCCGGCGGCCAGCGCCAGCGTGTCGCCCTGGCGCGGGCGCTGGTGTTCGACCCGGCCATGGTGCTGATGGACGAGCCGCTGGGCGCGCTGGACAAGCAGCTGCGGGAGCACATGCAGGTGGAGCTGAAGGACCTGCATCGCCGCCTCGGCGTGACGTTCGTCTACGTGACGCACGATCAGGGCGAAGCCCTGGCCATGTCCGATCGCGTTGCCGTGTTCAACGACGGCGCGTTGCAGCAGGTGGACACGGCGGAGCGCCTGTACGAAGAGCCCGCCAACCGCTTCGTCTCGGGCTTCGTCGGCGACAACACTGCTCTTGCGGGACGCGTTGCAGCCATCGACAGGGACTTCGCCGACGTCGCCCTGGAATGCAACGCCACCCTGCGCGGTCGCCTGATCGGCCCCGCGGCACCGGGCGCGGCGGTGCAGGTCGCGATCCGGCCGGAGCGGGTGGTCGTGCGCGAGAGCGGCGGCCCGAACACGGTTCCTGCAACCGTGCAGGATATCGTCTATCTCGGCGATCATCTGCGTCTGCGTTGCGGCATCGACGAGCGGACCACCGCCACCGTCAAACATCCCGTAGGCAGCGGTTCGCCACCTGCCATCGGGGCACGCACGCACCTCGAATTCCCCGCAGAACACGTGCGGATCTATCCGTAGATTCCCCGAAGGAGACCGGTCATGAAACGCCTCGCAGCCTTGTTGCCCATCATCGTCATCGCACTCCATGCGCACGCCGAGGGGACTCTCACGGTCGTCAACTTCGGCGGCGCCAACGGCACCGCGCAGAAGAAGGCCTACTACGAGCCGTTCGAGAAGTTGGCCGGCGTGAAGATCTTGCCCGTGGAGTACAACGGCGAGCAGGCCAAGGTGAAGGCGATGGTCGAAACCGGCAAGGTCACATGGGACGTGATCGAAGCCGAATCCGCCGACCTCGATCGCGGCTGCGACGAGGGTCTGTACGAGAAGCTCGACTGGAACAGGATCGGCCCGAAGAGCGATTTCCTGCCCGCGGCGGTGCACGACTGCGGTATCGGCATTTTCGTGTGGTCCACGGTGCTCGCCTACGATGCGAACCGCCTCAAGGATCCGCCGAAGTCCTGGGCTGATTTCTGGGACGTGAAGCGCTTCCCCGGCAAGCGCGCGCTGCGCAAGAACGCGCGCTTCAACCTCGAGTTCGCACTCATGGCCGATGGCGTGAAGCCGGCCGAGGTGTACAAGGTGCTCGCGACCAAGGACGGGGTCGAGCGCGCGTTCCGCAAGTTGGCCGAGCTGCGCCCGCATCTTCAATGGTGGGAGGCTGGTGCCCAACCGCCACAGTTTCTCGTGGCGGGGGATGTCGTCATGGCTAGCGCCTACAACGGCCGCATCGATGCGGCGCAACGCGAGGGTCGCAATCTCGCGATCGCCTGGGCCGGCGGCATCTACGACATCGACTACTGGGCGATCCCGAAAGGCACGCCCAACCGCGACCTGGCGACGCGCTACATCGCGTTCGCCGTCGGGCCCGACGCCCAAGCGGAGTTCGCGCGCCTGATCAGCTATGGACCCACGGCGACCAAGGCGCTGACGAAGCTCGACGCGAAGACGCTCGCGCAGCTGCCCAGCGCGCCCGCCAATGCGAAGGACGCGCTCAAGTTCGACTACCGGTTCTGGTCCGATCACGGCGAGGCGATGGAGAAGCGCTTCAACGCCTGGGTGACACAATGATCGCCTGATCCATGGAAGCCGTGGCCGACACCATGGTGGACGTGCGGGCGGCGTTGCGGCGCGACGCCCGGCGCCGTACTGCCACCGCGCTGCTGCTCGTGCTGCCGCTCGCGCTGTTCCTGCTGCTGACGTTCCTTGTGCCCATCGGTGCGTTGCTGTGGCGCGCGGTGGACAATCCCGAGATCGCCCGCGCGGTCCCGCGCACGGTGGCGGCCCTGGCCCGATGGGACGCCGAATCACCTGCGCCGGATGCAGCCTACGCTGCCTTCGTGGCGGATCTGCTGGCGCTGCGCGAACAGACCGACGCCGGCATGCTGGCCCGCCGCCTCAACACCGAGGTCGGTGGCGCCCGTTCGCTGGTGATGAACGCCTGGCGGGCCCAGCCGCTACCTGCCACCGGGGACGCTGCCGCGGTTCGCGCCCAATTGATCGCCCTCGATCCGCGCTGGGAAGAACCCTGGATCTGGCAAGCTATCGCCAAGAACGGAGCGCGCCTCACGCCGGACTATCTGCTGGCTGCCGTCGACCTGAAGCGCACCACGGATGGTTCGATCGTTACCATGGACGCCGATCGATCGGCCTTTCGACGCATCCTGGCACGCACGTTCGGCATCGCGGCGATCGTCACCGCGATCACGCTGGTGCTCGCCTACCCGCTGGCGTGGTGGCTGTCCACGATGGCGCCACGGCGAGCGAACGTGTTGCTCATCATCGTCCTGGTGCCGTTCTGGACTTCCATCCTGGTCCGGGTAGCTGCCTGGATCGTCCTGCTGCAGTCGGGTGGGCTCGTGAACCAGACCCTGCGCGGCATCGGACTCATCGATGAACCGCTGGCGCTGCTGTTCAACCGCACCGGCGTGGTGATCGCCATGGTGCACATCCTCCTGCCCTTCATGGTCCTGCCGCTCTACAGCGTCATGAAGAGCATTCCGCGCGAATACGTCCGGGCGGCGGTCTCGCTGGGCAGTCATCCCCTCGCCGCGTTCGTGCGCGTCTATGTGCCACAGACGTACGCGGGGGTCGCGGCCGGCGGCCTGCTCGTGTTCATTCTCGCCATCGGCTACTACGTGACGCCGGCGCTGCTCGGCGGCCCCGAGGATCAGATGCTGAGCTACAGCGTGGCGCAGTACGCCAACGTCCATCTCGACTGGGGAATGGCCTGCGCACTGGGCAGCGTGCTGCTCGCTGCCACTCTCGTACTCTATGCAGTCTATCGCCGCTTCGCACGCATGGAGCCGGCTCTCGCATGAAGTCGAATGCCATCGAGGCGCCGTGGGAGCGGATCGGCCACTTCGCGGTGCGCGCCCTCTGTGTCGGCGTACTGGCTTTCCTGCTGCTGCCGATCGTCGCGATCGTGCCGCTGTCGTTCTCGTCCAGTTCGTTCCTCGTGTATCCGGTGCCGGACTGGTCGCTCAGGTGGTACCGCGAGCTCGTCGAATCCGCCGAGTGGATACGCGCTGCGCAGAACAGCTTCATCGTCGCGCCGGCCGCGACGCTGATCGCCACTGTCCTCGGCACCATGGCAGCGGTCGGCCTCGCGCGTGTCCGCTTTCGCGGCAAGGATGCGCTGCTGTCGGTGCTGATCGCGCCGATGATCGTTCCGATCGTCGTGGTCGGCGTCGGGACCTATCTCTTCTTCGCGCGGTTCGGCCTGACGGACAGCTACGCCGGACTCATCCTGGTACACGCCGCGCTGGGCACGCCGTTCGTCCTCACCACCGTTTCGGCGACCCTGCAGGGCTTCGATCACAACCTCGTCCGCGCCAGCGCGAGCCTGGGTGCGGCACCGCTGGAAACGTTCCGCCGCGTGACCTTGCCGCTGATCGCGCCGGGCGTAATCTCCGGCGCGTTGTTCGCCTTCGCCACGTCGTTCGACGAAGTCGTCGTGACTCTCTTCCTGGCCGGTCCGGCACAGGTGACGCTGCCGCGGCAGATGTTCACCGGCATCCGCGAGAACATCACGCCGGTGATCGCCGCGGTGGCCACACTGCTCATCGTGTTCACCACGGCGCTCATGCTCGCCCTGGAGTGGCTGCGCGGGCGGCGTGCGACCGTCGCGCGCTGAGCGCTAGAAGCGCTTTTCCACCCCGAACATGAATTTGTGCTGGATACCCCCGTCGGCACGCAGGCTGTAGGTGTTGGACGTGAACGGCGAAGACACGCTCTCGGACACATCGTCCATCATCATGGCCTGATATTGCAGGAAGCCGAGCAGCGGCGACCCGTTGCTGAAATAGAGCAGCGGGAACGACAGACCGGCACCCGCCGCCGGGCCGAACATCCACTTGCTGGTGGAGAAGATGTTGTTGGGTCCGCCGCCGGACGTTTCGTCGCTGAACACGGATATCTGCATGCGCGTCGCATGCAGGCCCAGCATGAGTTGGAGGGCCATGTTCCGCCCGAGGAGAAACTGACCTCCGCCCCCGAGCAGGAAGGAACGCTGCTCCTTGATCTCGGCCCCGGTGTCAGGTGTCGTCCCGAAGTGGTAGGTCACATCGGCGGCTTTCGCGCCGTTGCCGAAATACTCCGAGAAGCCGGCATAGGCGAACGGCTGGAAGCCGTTCGCCAGCGGCGCGAAGTACCGGCGCACGCCGAAGCCCAGGCTGCTCATGCTGTCGCTCAGGTCCGGTTTGCCGGTGACGCTCGAGCCGGTCGAGCTGATCGTCGTGGAATCGTAGGGCGTCTGCTTGTAATCGCCGAAGATCTGGATCGCCCACCCCGGCTCGCCCACGAACTTGTCGGCAGGCTTCGGCGCTTCCACCTGACGGACCACGTACTGCTTCGTGGTGTCATCCCAAGCGAGCGACATGCTGCGTGCCGGATCGTGCGTGAGCGTCTGGGTCTTCGACGTTCCGTTGTCGTACTGCGTGGTGATGTCGAGCTTGCCGTCGAACTGGTTCGGCGCCGGGTTGCCGGTCAACCGGTTGTCCTTGTCGGGTACGCCGTCCAGCAGCACCTCGCCACGGCCGTTCTTCACCGTGACTCGCGTCGGATGGATGGTTACCGTGGGCGCGTCCGGCGGCATGGTGAGCGCAAGCGGCCCTGGATCGGCGCCCGGGTCCATCGGCGCGGTGGCACAGGCTCCGAGGAAGATGGTGGGCAACAGGCACACCGCCGCAAACATCCGCATCCCATTCGTCATGGCGCCGTCCTCTCCTGAGGGAAATGACCGGAGGCCCCCGATGCGTGCTCCGGAACCTGGAACGAGAATAGTGCGGCGCAAACGACACGTCCAGATGCCTTTGGCATAGCCGTGCCTCGGCACACCTGTCGATCGATTTGACAATCCGCTGCAACGAGCATCTGTGGGATCATCGTCCGCGAGTGCTGATCGAAGAGGACTGAACGACTTGCTGCAGCGGTGGACCTGGTTCGACGTCAGCGTGTGCGCGCTTGGTGCGCTCGCCGTCCTGATGGCCGGTTGCGCCTCGAGGGTCCAGGACGATGCCCTCGAGAAACCGCTCGCCAGGGCGCCCACCTGCTGTGCCGGCCCAGGCGAGTTCCGGTTCCACCCGGCAACGATCGGGCAGCGCGTCGTGTTCACACTCGACGAGCGCAGTCCCGTGTACGCGTTTCCCCATGGACGGAGCTTCTTCAAGGCGCTCGCCTTGCCGGATGCGCCGCGCGCCGCCTTCGTGACCGTGGCCTCGTTTCCCGTGGTTGAGAAAGGGCGACTGAACGATTGGCGTGGCCGCTTTTTCGCACCGAGCATCGTCTTTTTCGACGCGAGTTTCGACCCGTTCCACGCTATCGATGGGCGGACCAACTTCATGTTCAACGGCAATGGCCGGCGGTTCTCTGCATTCCAGGTGCCGGTACCGCCGGACGCGCGCTACCTCGCGATCTTCACCGATGCACGGCTGCTTGGGGGGACTGTGCAGGTTCCGGTCGAGTTCGCCGTGCAGAACACCCAGTCGGTCGCGTGCGACATCGACGGCAAGGCCGTCGGGGCAGCACCCGATGCCGGCCTGTTCTCTGCCCTGTGCGGACTGTTTGCCGGCCTGTCGGTCTACACAACGCCGGCGACGGGAGCCTGGAATGCCGCCGTTCCCTACAGCGCCGGCGGCAATCTCGAGCTGTGGCTGTCGGGACCGGGGCCGGCGCAGCCCTGAGGTTCAGCCGTTGAACCGCCCGCCCTCGGCCGCAAGCTTCTCCAGGATTGCCGCAGGCTTCCACCACGGGCCCACCGCCTTTTCATAGCGCTGCACGGCTTCGAGCACCTTCGGCAATCCGATCAGGTCGGCCGTGAACATGGGCCCGCCGCGGAAGCGCGGGTAGCCGTAGCCGAACAGGTAGACGATGTCGATGTCGCTCGCACGCTGCGCGATGCCTTCCTCGAGGATCTTGGCACCCGTGTTCACGAGCTGGTACAGGCAGCGTTCGAGGATCTCCTGATCGGAGATCTCGCGGCGCGTGAAACCGCCGTCCTTGGACGCCTGCACGATCAGCGCCTCGATCTCCGGATCGGGGATCGGCTTGCGATTGCCCGCTTCGTATTTGTAATAGCCGGCACCGGTCTTCTGGCCGAAGCGGCCGCGCTCGCAGATGAGATCGCCGATCTTCGTGTAGCGCTCGTTCGGATCGCGCGTGGCCGCCTGCCGCTTGCGGATGGCCCAGCCGATGTCGAGACCGGCGAGGTCACCCACGCGGAACGGCCCCATGGCGAAGCCGAACTCCTCGAGCACGCGGTCCACCTGTTGCGGCAATGCACCTTCCTCGAGCAGGAAACCCGCTTCGCGGAAGTACGCATGCACCATGCGGTTGCCCACGAAACCGTCGCACACGCCCACCAGCACGCCGACCTTCTTGATCGTGCGCGCGAGCTTCATGCTGGTGGCAATGACGTCCTTGGCCGTCTTGGCACCGCGCACGATCTCGAGCAGGCGCATCACGTTCGCCGGGCTGAAGAAGTGCAGGCCGATCACGTCCTGCGGCCGCTTGGTGACGGCCGCGATCTGGTCGATGTCGAGGGTCGACGTATTGGTGGCGAGGATCGCGCCGGGTTTCGCCACCGCATCGATCTTGCGAAACACCTCCTGCTTGACGTCCATCTGCTCGAAGACCGCTTCGACGATGATGTCGACGTCTTTCAGGTCGTCGTAGCTGTTGACCCCGGTCAGCAGGCCCATGCGCTTGTCCATGGCGTCCTGGGTGAGGCGCCCCTTGGCTACGGTAGCCGCGTAGTTCTTGCGGATGATGCCGAAGCCACGATCGATCGCGTCCTGCGAAACTTCCAGCACCTTCACCGGAATGCCGACGTTCACGAAGTTCATGGCGATGCCGCCGCCCATGGTGCCGGCGCCGATCACGGCAGCGCTACGGATCTCGCGCACCGGCGTGTCGTCCGGTACATCCTTGACCTTGGAGGCCGCACGCTCGGCGAAGAACGCGTGACGCAGCGACTTCGATGCATCGGTGCCCACGAGGTATTCGAACCGCTCGCGCTCGAACTTCACCCCTTCGGCGAAGGGGCGCTTCACCGCCGCCTCGACGCAGGCCAGGCATTCGAGTGGAGCGGGATAGCCGCGCCATTCCTTGGCGATGCGGGTGCGGGCTTCGGCGAAGAACGTGTCGGCATCGCCCTCGACGGCAACGGTCAGCGCACTGGCGCGGCGGATGGGCTTGCCTTCCTTCACCACGCGGTTCGCGTACTTGATCGCAGCGGCCATCAGATCGCCCGTGACGATCTCGTCGACGATACCCAGTTCCAGTGCGCGCTCGGTGCTCACGGGATCGCCCGAGATGATCATGTCGACTGCCGTCTTCGCGCCGATCAGCCGCGGCAGGCGTTGCGTGCCGCCGGCACCGGGCAGGATGCCGAGCTTCACTTCGGGCAGACCGATCTGCCCACCGGTGATTGCGCAACGATAGTGCGCACCGAGGGCCAACTCGAGGCCACCGCCCATGGTCGGCCCGGAAATCGCGGCGACGATGGGCTTGGTGACGGTGTCCATGTACTGCAGCACATCCCGCAGCGTGGCCATGCCGGGAAACGGCGGCTTGCCGAACTCGGTGATATCGGCACCGCCGGAGAAATTCTTGCCCCCGCCGATCAGCAGAAAGGCGCGGACGGCAGGGTCGTGGTCACCCGTCTTGATCGCATCGAGGATGCCCTGCAGGAGTCCCTTGCCGACCGACAGCGCGTTGACCGGCGGATTGTTGAGCGTGATGACGCCGATGTGGCCCTGGACCTGGTATTCGACGATGTTGGGCATGGGGTGTTGTCCTCCAAACAGCCTGAAAAGCGTGAAACACGAAGGGCACGAAGGACACCAAGGTACACGAAGGAAAGCCGGGAATTGCCCCGAAGCTGCCCCGACCCGATCCTTCCCGCTTTTCCTTCGTGCTCCTTCGTGTCCTTCGTGTTGAAAGATGTTGCTGCGAGAGCAGGAACGACGTCAGACCTCCAGCCACTCCTTGCGCACCGCCTCGTTCGCGCGCAGATCCTCCGGCGTGCCCTCGAACACGATCTCGCCGTGGCCCATCACATAGAGCCGCTGCGAGATCTTGAGCGCGATGGTGAGCTTCTGCTCGACCAGCAGGATGGAGATGCCGCGCTTCGCGATCTCGTCGAAGAGGTTCGCGACCTGTTCGACGATCTTCGGGGCCAGGCCTTCGGTGGGCTCGTCGATCATCACAAGATCCGGGTCGCCCATCAGCGTGCGGCACAGGGTCAGCATCTGCTGCTCGCCGCCGGACAGCACGCCGGCCGGCGCATCGGCCCGCTCGCGCAAGCGCGGGAAGAGCTGGTACATGTCGTCCATGCTCCAGCGGCCGGACTCCTTGCGGCCCTTCATGCCGAGCATCAGGTTCTGGCGCACCGTGAGCGTCGGGAAGATGTCGCGGTTCTCGGGCACGTAGCCGAGGCCCGCGCGCGCGATCAGGTGGGTCTTCGTTCCCATCAACTCGCGGTCCTTGAACTTGACCGATCCGTTCGACACCACCTGCCCCATGATGGCCTTGATGGTGGTGGAACGGCCCACGCCGTTGCGTCCGAGCAGGCTGACGATCTCGCCCTTGCCGACGGACAGATGCACGCCGTGGAGGATGTGGCTCTTGCCGTAGTAAGCGTGCAGATCCCTCACGGCCAGCATCATTCCACCTCTGCGCCGAGGTAGGCTTCCTGGACCGCCTTGTTGCCGCGGATCTCCTGCGGCGTGCCGGTGGCTATGACCTGCCCGTAGACCAGCACCGAGATCCGATCGGCCAGGCCGAACACGACGCTCATGTCGTGCTCCACCATGACCAGGGTCTTGCCCACGGTCACGTTGCGGATGAGCGCAACGGCATCGGCGGTTTCGGTGTTGCTCATGCCGGCCGTGGGCTCGTCGAGCAGGATCACGTCCGCACCGCCGCCGATCGTGATGCCGATCTCGAGCGCGCGCTGCTCGGCGTACGACAGCACGCCGGCGACCGTATCGCGGCGCTTCTGGAGCCCGATCATCCCGACCAGCTCATCGGCCCGTTCGCGCACGTCCTTCAAGCCGCCCACGCGCTGCCAGAACGAGTACTTGTAGCCGAGCGACCACAACACGGCACAACGCAGGTTCTCGAAGACCGACAGCTTCGGAAAGATATTGGTGATCTGGAAGCTGCGCGCGAGGCCGCGGTGGTTGATCTGCTGCGGCTGCAGGCCGGTGATCGGCTCGCCGTTGAGCAGAATGCTGCCGGAGGTGACGGCAAACCTGCCGCTGATGAGATTGAACAGCGTCGATTTACCGGCGCCGTTGGGGCCGATGACGGCGTGCCGCTCGCCCTTCTCGATGGCCAGATCGACCCCGTTGATGATCGCGGTCTTGCCGAAGCTCTTGTGTACTGCCTTCAGTTCCAGGGCGGCGGGCACGCTAGATCCCCTTGGCGCGGTTGACCGCAACGGTGACGTGGCCCCAGCCCGCACGCACGAACCGCGCGACGAACACGAGCAGCACCCCACCCACGAGCAGGATGCCGGCCGCCACGATCCACGGCTGGGCCGTCGCTGTATCCATCTGGCGCCCGAACAGCGACATCACGGTGCCGACCTGCTCGGCCTTGGTCTCGAGGTGATAGAGCATCTCCACCAGCGCCACCAGGCCGAGCATCAGAATGGCCGCAGCCGCCGCGGCCCCGGCATAGGGCAGGAGGAGCCGGCCGAACGTGCGCGTCTGGACCGCGGGCTTGTGCAGCGTGAGCAGCGATGCGATGCCGCCGGGCGCGAACAGGATCATCACCAGGAAGAAGAGGCCGAAGTAGAGCAGCCACGCCTGCGTGTAGTTGGACAGCGCCGATTGCAGGAACGTCACGAGCACCGCGCCGATGATCGGCCCGTAGAAGTGGCCGATGCCGCCGATGAAGGCCATCAGCAGCACGTTGCCGAAGTTGATCACTTCGAGCGCGCCGGCGATACCCGCGAAGAAGCCAGCGAGCGACAACATGAAGAAGCGCACGCGTGTGGGGTTGTAGCCCACGAAACGGGCACGCTCGGGATTGTCCCGCACCGCGTTGGCCATGCGGCCGAGTGGTGTCTGGGTGAGCGCGAACATCGCGATCATGCAGACGAAACACCACGCCGCGATCAGGTAGTACACCTGGATCGACGGCCCGAAATCGACGCCCATGACGGGATTGCCGACGACGCGGTCGGTCGAGATACCGCCCTCGCCGCCGAAGAAACTCGGGAACATGAGCGAGCAAGCTGCCACCATTTCGGCGATGCCGAGCGAGATCATCGCGAACGGCGTGCCGGAATGCTTGGTGGTGATGTAACCGAAGATCACGCCGAAGACGAGACCAGCCGCCCCACCGATGAGCGGCAGGAGTGACACCGGCCAACCGAGGGTGTTCGCACCGATCGCGTTGAGGGCGTGTGCCGCGAAGAACGCCCCGAGCCCGAAGTACACCGCATGGCCGAAGGACAGCATGCCGGTCTGTCCGAGCAGCATGTTGTAGGACAGTGCGAAGATGATCGCGATGCCCATCTGCGAGAGCATCGATACCGCGAAGCCCTGCGTGAAGACGAGCGGTGCCACGATCATCACCGCCGCCATCGCGGACCACACCAGCAACCTGCGCCAGGGGAACATGGCGCTCATGCCGCCACCCCGAAGCAACACCACCGGATCGCGGTTTTCCCCCGCGTCCGCCGCGTCCGCCGCGTTGAGAGCTCAGCTGTTGACTTTCTCATCATCGCTAACCCTCGCGCGTCCCCATCAAGCCCTTCGGCCGCACGATCAGCATCGCCACCATCAGCAGATACGGCAGCACCGGCGCTGCCTGCGCGATGGTCACCTTCCACAACTCCATCCACCCCGACTCGGTATTCACCTTGATCCCGATCGTTCCGAACAGCGACAGCAGCGAGTAGTCGAACGCCACCGAGAACGTCTGCACAGCTCCGATGATGAGCGAGGCGATGAATGCCCCGGCGAGCGAGCCCATGCCGCCGAACACCACCACGACGAACACGATGGTCCCCACCGAGACGGCCATGCCCGGCTCGGTCACGAAGGCATTGCCGCCGATCACGCCCGCCAGGCCCGCGAGGGCCGCGCCGCCCGCGAACACGAGCATGAATACCGTGGGCACGTTGTGGCCCAGCGCCTGCACCATGTCCGGGTGCGAGAGCGAGGCCTGGATGATCATGCCGATGCGGGTCCGCGTGAGGACCAGATACAGCGCCACCAGCATCGCCACCGAGATCAGCATCATGAACACGCGGTACGCCGGATACTGGGTGCTGAAGATCGAGAACGCCGAGAAATCGAGGATCTCGGGGATGCGGTAGGGCACCGGCGCCCGCCCCCAGATGAGGTGAACCACCTCCTCGATGATGTAGGCGAGGCCGAAGGTGAACAGCAGTTCTGCGACGTGGCCGTACTTGTGCACCGTGCGCAGCCCGTAGCGTTCGGTGAGGGCGCCCAGGCCGGCGACCACCAAAGGTGCTATCACCAGGGCCGGCCAGAAGCCCACGTACGTGCTGGTCTGGTAGGCGAAGTACGCGCCGAGCATGTAGAAGCTCGCATGCGCGAAGTTGAGCACGCCCATCATGCTGAAGATCAGCGTGAGCCCGCTCGAGAGCATGAACAGCAGCAGTCCGTAGGACAGGCTGTTCAACAGGGTCACGAGGAAGAATTCCACGCGGGCGATGCTCCGGATGCAGGTTAAACAAAAGGGGCGTCCGTGCGGGCGCCCCTTGTGGAGTGGCGGTACTCGATCAGCCCTTCGGCCGCTGGAACTTGCAGGTGGTCGGCAGCGCCGTGTCCTTCGCCTCGATGCGCGCGTCGGTCCTGAAACCGAAACCGGTACGCTCGACGTCGAACTTCACGTCCTTGCCGTTCGCCTTGGAAAACGTCGATACGAAGATCGGTTGCACGGCCTGGTGGTTGTCGGCCCGCATCGTGACCTCGCCGGTGATGGTGTCGATCTTGATGCCCTCCAGCGCCGGCGCGACCTTGACCGGATCAGTGGACTTCACCTTCTCCATCGCCATGGTCAGCATGGTCATGGCGTTGATGATGCTGGTCCAGTAGAAGTCGTCCTTCGAATCGGGGAAGCGCTTGCGATAGGCCTCGACGTTCGCGACGGTGCCGCTGCCGCCGATGTTCGAATGGAACACCGTCACCTGCTTCAAGTGCCCGACACCCGCTTCACCGATCACGGGCGGCGTGCCGAGTCCACCGGCGTAGTAGGTGTAGAAGTCGGCCGTCAGGCCCGCGTCTTTCGCGGCCTTGATGAGCAACGCCACGTCGTTGCCCCAGTTGCCCGTGACCACCGCGTCCGCACCCGAGGCCTTGATCTTCGCGACGTACGGCGCGAAATCCTTCACCTTGCCGAGCGGATGCAGGTCGTCGCCGACGATCTGCACGTCCGGCCGCTTCTGGTTGAGCATCGCGCGCGCGGCCTTCGCCACCGACTGGCCGAACGAGTAGTCCTGGTTGATCAGGTAGACCTTGTTGATGCTCTTCTGCGCAGCCATGTAGTTGGTCAGCGCCTGCATCTTCATGTCCACGTCGGCGTCGAAACGGAAGTGGTAGAAGTTGCACTTGTCGTTGGTGAGCGCGGGATCGACCGCGCCGTAGTTCATGTACAGCACGGTCTGTTCGGGGTTGCGCGCGTTGTGCTTGCCCATCGCCTCGGACAGCGCCAGTGCCACCGCCGAGCCGTTGCCCTGCATCATGTAACGGATACCCTGATCCACGAGCTGCTTGAAGACGAGCTGCGCTTCCTGCGGGCTGGTCTTGGTGTCGAACGGCACGACCTCGATCTTCTGGCCGAGGACCCCGCCCTTCTCGTTGATGCGTTCCGCTGCGAACTGCAGGTGGCGCAAGCCCACTTCGCCGACGTTGCCGAAGGGGCCCGACAGGCCCTCGAGATAGGCGATCTTGACCACACCCTGCGCAGCCGCCGGGCCTGCGAACGCCAGCGCCGCAACCGTACCGATCAGGGCCGCACGCAGCCGAGACTTCACCATGTTCACTCCTCCCTCATATCGTTCGGAATCGCCGCCGGCGCCTCTCGCCGGTCGGTCCGGATCTAGAACGGGTCGGAGGCGCGCCGGGCTGACAAGCCACGGGTCGATCTGCCTCGGCCCCGACCGATCGGCCGGTCTGGCGGGATTTCGCTCCCCCGCCGGACGCTTGCACTCACGTCCTCGCAAGAGAGGCCGCGGATTCTGCCCCAAGGGACCCCCTCTGTAAACGCACATCTGCCGCGGCATTTCACCATATTGCGCTGCAGCGAAGGCCGGGGCGGCCAAGGTCCGCGCGCTACAATTCGTCGCATTTCCGCAGCCCCATCTTCACGCCGGAGGAATTCCTTCCATGCACGGTCTCATGATGAACATGCCGCTCACGATCAGCTCGCTGATCCGGCACGCCGAGCGCTACCACGGCGACACCGAGATCGTGTCGCGCCTCGTGGAAGGCGGTATCCACCGCTACACCTACGCCGACGCGCACCGGCGCGCCCGCCAGCTCGCCAACGCGCTCATCGCGCTGGGCGTGAAACCGACGGAGCGCATCGGCACCCTCGCGTGGAACGGCTTCCGGCATTTCGAGATCTACTACGCCGTCTCCGGCATCGGTGCCGTGTGCCACACCATCAATCCGCGGTTGTTCCCGGAGCAGATCGGCTACATCGTCAACCATGCAGAGGACGGCTGCGTGTTCTTCGACCTCACGTTCCTGCCGCTGGTGGAGAAGCTGGCACCCCACTGCAAGGGCGTGCGGCATTGGGTCGCGATGACCGACAAGGCGCACATGCCGGCCGTCGCATCGCCCGCGCTTCTCTGTTACGAAGACCTGATCAACGGCCACTCCGACCGCTTCGACTGGCCCGAGATCGACGAGAGCGCTGCTTCGTCGCTGTGCTACACCTCCGGGACCACCGGCAACCCGAAGGGTGTGCTGTACTCCCATCGCTCGACCGTGCTGCACGCCTATGGTGCATGCCTGCCCGATGCGCTGAATCTCTCCGCGCGCGACGTCGTGCTGCCGGTGGTCCCGATGTTCCACGTCAATGCCTGGGGGCTGCCCTACAGCGCACCGCTGGTGGGCGCCAAGCTGGTGTTTCCCGGCGCCCAGTTGGACGGTGCCAGCCTGCACGAGCTCTTCAAGCAGGAAAGCGTCACGGTATCCGCCGGCGTACCCACCATCTGGCTCGGCCTGCTGGCGCACGTGAAGGGCAACAAGCTCGACTTCGGCACGCTCGAGCGCACCGTGATCGGCGGTTCGGCCTGCCCGCCCGCCATGATCCGCAGCTTCGAGGACGACTTCGGCGTGCAGGTGCTGCACGCCTGGGGCATGACGGAGATGAGCCCGCTCGGCACGGTCAACACGTTCAAGAACCGCCAGCTCGCATTGCCCAAGGCCGAGCGCGACGCGATCCAGAACAAGCAGGGGCGCGTGATCTTCGGCGTCGACATGAAGATCGTCGACGACGATGGGGCGGAGCTCCCGCGCGACGGCAAGGCCTTCGGCAACCTCATGGTGCGCGGCCCGTGGATCTGTCGCGAGTACTTCAGGGGCGAGGGCGGCAATCCGCTGGTCGACGGCTGGTTTCCCACCGGCGACGTCGCGACACTGGATGCCGACGGCTTCATGCAGATCACCGACCGGTCCAAGGACGTCATCAAGTCCGGCGGCGAATGGATCAGTTCCATCGATCTCGAGAACGCTGCCGTGGGCCACCCGTCCGTGGCTGAAGCAGCCGTGATCGGCGTGGCGCACCCGAAGTGGGACGAGCGGCCGCTGCTCATCGTCAAGTGCAAAGAGGGGGCCCGGATCACCCGCGAGGAAATGCTCAAGTTCTTCGAGGGCCGCGTCGCTAAATGGTGGATCCCCGACGACGTGGTCTTCGTCGAGCAGCTGCCCCACACGGCGACCGGCAAGCTGTTGAAGACCAAGCTGCGGGAGGACTTCAAGGATCACAAGCTGCCCGGCGCCTGACCCCCAAGCGCCCGCCCGCACCGGAGAACCGCGCCATGAAACTCCCGATACTTTTCCTGATCGCCTTGCCCTTCGCACTCCCGGCGCATGCGGCCGTCTACAAATGCCGTAACGCGGCCGGCGCGGTGATCTATTCGCAGGAGCCCTGCGAGAAGGAAGGCGCCAAGCAGGAGAAGAAGATGACGCGCCAGGAGCTGAAGGCGAACGAAGTGCGCATGCGGCCCAGCGGCCAGGAAGGCAGTGCCAACCCCGGCTTCTCGCAGGGTTCGAACTACCAGGGCACCCCGGCGGAACGAGCCGAAGCCGAGCGCAAGGCACTGAACCGCAGCCGCGACTGACTCCCGTGCGGCTGGTACCGGCACTGCTGCCGGGCATCTTCGCCGCTGGCACTGCCGCGGCCGATGACGTATTCCGTTGCACCGACGGCGCAGGTAAGGTTCCATATGCCAACGCGCCGTGCGAAGCCCAGGGCGCGTCGACGACCAAGAAGTTCAAACGCGACGAACTGGAGCCCACGGTGGTGAAGATACCCAAAGCCGCGCCGCGCGCGGATCGAACGGGAACCGGCGCGCAAGGCGCCACTCCGATCGACGGCCTGCGGGGAAACCCGATCGATGGCGAGGCCCGGATGCAGGCCGGCGGATCTTCGGGTCCGCGCAATCTTGCACTGGAACGCATGACACAACGCGCCGCCGAGGCAGGTGCTGCCATCGACCGCGCCAAGGCGCGCGCGCGCGAACTGCTGCCCGAATAGGATCACGGTCCGCACAGGCACCGGCGCTTGAGCCTCCGACCACTGTCGGTTCACCAGCCCTGGGCGGTTGCGCTGGCGGCTGCCCTCGCGATCGCGATCGCACTGTGGCGGCTCGTGGGCGCTTCGGCCGGTCTGGAGATCACGTCCGCTCGGGTGGGCGTCATTCCCGTCACCGTGTTCCATCCCGAGGCTGCCGCACCCGCCCCCGTGGTCGTCATCGCGCACGGCTTCGCCGGCTCGCAGGAGATGATGCAACCGTTCGCCCTCACGCTGGCGCGCAACGGCTATTGCGCCGTGTCGTTCGATCTCCCCGGCCACGGCCGCAATCCCGCTTCGATGCCCGGCGGGCTCGAGGACCATGCCCGACGCACCGAGGCGCTCATGGCGACGTTGAGCGATGTGGTGGCCTACGCACGCACACTGCCATGCTCCGACGGGCGCCTTGCGCTCCTCGGGCACTCCATGGGTTCCGAGGTGGTGGTGCGCTATGCCATCGAGCATCCCGAGGTCGCAGCCACCGTGGGCGTATCGCTCTTCTCCCGCGATGCGTCGGCCACGCGGCCGCGCAACCTGCTGGTGATCGCGGGCGCACTCGAGCCGCAGATGCTGAAGGCCGAAGGCCTCCGTGTCGCGAGCCTCGCCGCGCGCGCTCCGGCCGAGGAACACGTGACCTACGGCAGCTTCGCCGACGGCACGGCCCGTCGCTTCGCGCTGGCCGGCGGCGTGGAGCACATCGGAGTCCTCTACAGCCGCGAGAGCCAGGTGGAGACGCTCGCCTGGTTCGACCAGGCCTTCCGGCACCACGGTGACGGCTTCGTGGATGCACGCGCCCCATGGCTGGCACTCCTGTTCGCGGGACTCGTGGCACTCGGCTGGCCGCTGTCGCTCCTGCTGCCGCAGGTACGCACCCGGCCGGCACGCCCGCCGATGCGCCGGCGCGTGTTCATGAGCATCGCCGTGCTGCCCGCCGTGGTCACGCCGCTGGTGCTCTGGAAGGCGCCGACGGATTTCCTGCCCATCGTGCTCGGCGACTATCTCGCCGTGCACTTCACCGTGTACGGCTGCATCACCGGTGTGGGCCTCTGGCTCGCGCGAAAGCTTGGCCCGGACCGTGGTGCGTCGGTCACCGACCGGCGCAAACTCGTGCTCGCCGCGGCGGGCGTGACCGCGTACGCCGCACTGGCGATCGGCATCCCGGCCGACATGTTCGTCGCGTCGTTCGCAGCCGGCGCATCGCGTTGGCCGTTGTTCGCGGTCTTGTTCGTGGGCACGCTCACCTACTTCACCACCAACGAATGGCTCACGGGCAGTCCGGAGGCCCCGCGTGGCGCTTCCGTGATCGCGTGGCTGTGCTTCCTCGGATCGCTCATGATCGCGATCATCCTCAATCTCCAGAAGCTGTACTTCCTCGCCATCATCGTGCCGGTGATCCTGATGCTCTTCGTCGTCTACGGCCTGTTCAGCACCTGGGCCTATCGGCGCACCGGCCATCCGTTGCCCGGCGCGATCGCCAACGCCGTCGTGTTCGCCTGGGCGATGGCCGCGATGTTTCCGCTGGTGGGATGACCGTGCACGGCCGGCAGCAGCCGCTTCTCCTCGACGTCATCCGCGCCCGGACGAGCGCGTTGCACACCGAAGCGGAGCGCTCCGGTGTCGTCGGCGCGCTGCTCCGGGGACGGGCGGGTCGGCGCGGCTACGGGCTGCTCCTGCGCAACCTTTGGCCGGTCTACCGTGAACTGGAAAGCGGCCTCGAAACCCATCGGGACACGCCGGGCATACGAGACGCGCGGCAACCCGTCGTATATCGGTCCGCCGCGCTGGAATCCGACCTGAAAGCCCTGTGTGGACCGGATTGGTGTCAGACGGTTGCCTTCCTGCCGGCCGCACAGCGGTATGCGTCCGCCGTCGCCGACGCTGCGAACGGTGACGGTGCGCGCCTGCTGGCCCACGTCTATGTCCGCTATCTCGGCGACCTGAGCGGCGGGCAGATCCTGCGCGAGCTCGTCGCGCGATCGTTGGCTCTCGAGGAGTCCGAGCTTGCCTTCTACGCCTACCCGCAACTCGCGGACGTCGCCGCATTCAAGACGAGCTACCGCCACGACCTCGATCGCGCCGCCCGCACCGTACACGACCCGGAGAGCGTCATCGCGGAAGCCGAGCACGCGTTCCGTCTCAACATCGACTTGTCGCACGAGATCGCACGGCAGGACGCTTGAGTCGCTCGCCCCGACCACCCGTCAATCGGCGCGCTTGCCCGATCCGGTTGTACGCCAGATCAGCTGACCCAGCAGTTCCGCGGTGCGATTGACCGACGCCTGGACGCTCTCCAGCATGCCGGGCATCTTGGCCATGTCCACGCCGTCGGTGATCTCCATCGCCGCGAGCTGCGCATTGCCGACGATGGTGGACAGGAGATTGCGATACACCACGTCTGCCTCCGAATCGAGGCGCACGCTGACCGGCCGGTACTGCTTGACGATGCCGTCCTGGAACCGCCGGCGCGCCGCCTCGGCGGCCTTGCGCTCGGTCAGGTCGATGAAACCGAGCACGAATCCGAGGTAGCGCTCGGGGGACGCGAACACCGGATCGGCGCGGACCAGGATCGGCCTCGTTTCGGAAGCGGCCGACAGCGTGACCTCGCCGCGCCACGGTCGGCGCTGCAGGAGCAGATCGCGCAGCGGCCGACCGGCCTTCGCGTCGAAGGCGAGGAGCGCCTCCAGGTCGGCGATGGACCGCAGATCCGCTCGGCGCTCGCCCAGCAGCGCGTCGAACGATTCGTTGGTGATGAGGATGCTGCCGTCCGGGTCGGCGACGAGGACCGGCTGCTCGGAGACGTGGACCTGGTCGCTCACCTGCAGCAACTGATCGCGCGCGATCAGCACGCGCACCGACCGGAACTGCAGCACGATGTCGGAAACCGATTCGCCGATCAGGCGTGCCGCCGCTAGGTCGGCCGGCGTCCAGGGATCGCAGGTGCCTTCAACCACCTGATGCCATTGCGCGAACGAGCGGCGCGGCGACAACTCCGACGGGTCGTTGCCCATCACGAACGGCTTGGATGGATTGCCGCCCCACGTGACCGTGCGCACGCGTTCGGGCCGGAACCACAGCAGGTAGTCGCCCGGAGCGCTCGACAACGGTGCGGCCACGACGCCGCCAGCTACCGGCGTCAACAGGACGAACTCCGGCGCGTCGAGCCCGAGCGAGGCCGTCGCGATCACGGGCGCCTTCGGTTTGCGGTCGAACCAGCGGCCGATGTCGCGCAGCTCCGGCGTGCCGGGCACCTCGCCGATGGTGAGCACCTGGCCCTCGAACAGCAAGGCGGCGCCATGCGCGTCGAGCGGCTGCAGCAGCGAGCGCGGATCGTCGAACAACGCCCCTTTCCAATCGCCGTCGCGGGCGATGGCTTCGACCATGCGCTGCTCCAGCCGGCGCACCGTCAACTCCACGTGGGCCTGGGCGAAGCTCTCGAGGGCTGCGATGCGCGTGGCGAGCGCTTCGGCCAGGAGGTCGCACGCGGCCCGCGCCTCGTAGTGCACCTGCCGGGGCACGTAGTGGTGACAGGCGACGAGCCCCCAGAGTTTGCCGCCGACCATCAGCGAGACCACGAGCGTCGCGCGCACACCCATGTTCTTCAGGTACTGGATGTGCAGCGGCGACATGCTGCGCAGCATGCACAGCGACATGTCCAGTTCCTGCCCGGTGACCGACGAGAGCCGTGGCACCAGCGGGACGGACGCGGCTTCGACGTCCACCAGCACGCGCACGCGGTTGCGCTCGTACAGGCGGCGGGCCATCTGCGGGATGTCGGAAGCCGGGTAGTGGTTGCCGAGGTACGGCTCGAGGCCGGCCTGGCGCCGCTCGGCGAAGACCTCGCCGTGCCCTTCCTCGTCGAAACGGTAGATCATCACCCGGTCGTAGCCGGTCACGTGCTTGAACACCGTCGCGGCCTCGTCGCACAACTCGCGCAGCGAGGACGCGCCGAGGATGACGTTCAGCGCCTGCTGCAACGGAACCGAGTAGTCGACCGGAGCACCGGCGTGCTCGAGCTCGACAACGAGTTCGCCAGCCGCGGTACGGTGCAGGAGGCTGTCGACCTCGCCGACGAGGTGGCCGGTGCGGCAGCGCACCGCAATCGGAATCTGCGCGAGCGGGCCATCCAGATGCCCGCGCAAGCGCGCCGCCAGATTGCCGCCGAGGTCGTCGAGTGGATGCCCGACGGGTTCGTCGGGGCTGTCGAGAAAGCTGCGTGCATTGGCACTCGCCTGGACGATCGCGAGGCCCGGTTCGCGCACCACCAGCAAGGCACCATGGGGCTGTATCGAGCCCGCGAACTGGATCTGCTCGCGTTCGCAGTTGGACAGGTCCGCCCGCCCGAACAGTGTCGCCGGTGCGTGCGAAACGGGAATTCCGGGGATCGGCGGCCGCGTCACGGGCTGCGTTCTCGCAGCAGGAAACCGAAATAGTGCGGATCGACGTCGGCGCTGCCCACTGCGGAGATCTCGACCTGCGACTGCCGGCCGCCGGCGCCGCGCACGACAGCGATGAACTGTCGCACCCGTCCATCGCGCCGAACAGCCGCGAGCAGCCCGCCAAGATCGAGCCCCGCCCCGAACCATCGGTCGATGCATGCACCGACCGCCGACTGATCTCTGGCCAACTCCACCAGATCGGCGAACGCCTGGTTGCTGCGCAGGACCGTGCCGTCCCGGTCGGTCACCACGAACGCATCGGGACCGCGCTCGATCAGCTCTTCCACCGGAACCCGATCGGCCTCGGGCTGTGGCGGACCGGCCGCCCCGGCGCGGGTGAGCTGCAGCAGGAACAGGTCACCGGTGTCGGAGCTCATGAGCGACGCTCGCGCCAGCCAGAGTTCGCGGTGCGCACCCAGCCGCACGAGAATGCCGGTCGATTTGCCGTGCTCGCGGGCCCGGCCCAGCATCGCCTGGAACGCCTCCCGGTCCTCGGCCGCCACGTCACCCAGGACGGCGCGGCCTTCGCCGCCATCCGATCGTTCGGTGCGCAGCGCCCGGATCGCGGCCGGGTTCGCTTCGAGGATGCGCAGGTTCGCGGCGCGGATCAGGATGACCGGTTCATCGGCGTTGTCGAACAGGTGCCGGTACCGCGTTTCTACTTCGCGCAGCTTCCAGTACTTGCGCTCCATCGACTGCTGCGCCTCGACCAGGCGGGCCTGCAATTCGGCGACGGCCTGGAGATTGCGTCCGATGGCTATGAGGCCGTCGCGCTCGCCCAGGCGGATGGTGGCGTACTCCACCAGGATCTCGCGGCCGCTGGGGAACCGCTGGTTGATCTGCCGGAAGCCGGTGACCCGCAACCAGCGCGCATCCTCCACGAGCCGCTTCACCTTGTCGCTACCCACACCGGAGACGGTTTCGACCCAGGGGCGACCGATCCACCGATCGAGATCCTCGTGCGGCAGCGCATGCGACAGGGTCGCGTCCTGGATCACCCCGTCCATGTCGAGATGGAGCGTGATGTCGGGTTGGGGAACGTTGATCCCTATCATGGGGATTTTCTGCGCGAGAGGTGTCTCGCGGCACGGCGGTCGGCAGGATCGCACTGCCCCTATTCTAGCGACCTGGAGGGCGTTCCGACGAATTCGCTGGCGACCAGCGCCGCACCAGATCCGCCAGATGCGCCACGAGTGCTGCCAGCAGGCAAGCCGCAGTCCAGAGCCAATCCGCCCCCACCATGCTGCAGCGCAACGCCAGCAGCAGGAACAAGCCCGGCAACAGCACGCTGACCACATCCGCGACCGCGCCACGATGGCCGTGCGCACGCCGCCACGCGACCAGCACCGCACCTTCGAGCACGGCGAAGCCGACGATCAGGTCGACGATGCGGCCCGAAGCGAACAGGTCACCCATTGCGGGTGCGACGCCGGGGTGTCAGGGCGAGACGATGCCGACCAGGTGCGCGAGGTCCTTGAAGAAGATGCGCACGTGCGCCATGGGTTTCGCTCGCACGAGCTTCTTGTGCATGTAAGCCTGCCAGGTGAGCGCCTGCACGTCCGGGTCGCGGCAGATGCTGACGAAGCGCTCGCGCCGCCGGTCGCTCGCGTACCAGAAGCGTTGCATGATGCCGAGCACCCAGAACACGCGTCCATGAGCCTTCATGAAGCGTTTTCGCGCCCCTGCGAGCGCGCGAGCGTCGCCGGTGGCGAGGTATTGCAGCGTCGCTTCCGCGGCCAGACGTCCACCGGTCATGGCGTAGTAGATGCCCTCGCCGGACGCCGGCGCCACGACGCCGGCGGCATCGCCTGCCAGCACCACGTCGCGGCCGTTGTCCCAACGGGGAAGCGGCTTCATCGGAATCGGTGCACCTTCGCGGCGGATGGTCTCTGCGCCATCGAGCCCGGTAGCCTCACGCAGTGCCGTGGCGGCACGACGGATGGAGAACCCGCGATTCGCGGTACCCGTGCCGACACTCGTCGTGGCGCCGTGCGGAAAGACCCAGCCGTAGAAATCCGGTGACAGCTCGCCGCGATAGATCACGTCGCACCGTGCCGGGTCGAACTTGCCTTGACCCGCAACCGGCGAACGCACGATCTCATGGTAGGCGTAGACGTAGCGCATGCGGTCAGCACCGCGAATCTCCTGGCGGGCGACAGCCGAGGCGGCGCCGTCGGCACCGATGACGACGCGCGCTCGCGCGGATTGCTCCTGGTCGGTGCCGCCCATGCGATAGTGGACACGCACCGTGCCATCGTGCTCGCGCGTGAGGCGATCGTAGGTGCCGCTGAGTCGCACCGCACCCGCCGCCGCGGCTCGCTGCCGCAGCCATTCATCGAACGCTTCGCGATCGACCATGCCGACGAAGCCGCCGTCGATGGGCATGTCCACCTCGGTACCCTTGGGCGAGACCATGCGCGCCGACGTGACCCGCGCCACGAGCAGCGGGTCCGGAATCTCGAACTCGCGAATCAGTGCCGGCGGTATCGCGCCGCCGCACGGCTTGATGCGACCCGCACGATCGAGCAGCAGCACCGCGGCGCCGGCGCGGGCCAGGTCGGCCGCGGCCGTCGCTCCGGCAGGACCGCCGCCCACCACGACAGCGTCGAAGATTTCCGTCTCTTCCATCGGGATCACCCTCTTTCGACCTGAACCAGAACATTGCCGGTGCGCGCGCCCGGTTCGAACACAGCACCGCTGCCCACCTTCGCCGCCAACCAGCCAGCGAACACGAAGAGCAACGCTTCCGCGGCAAACACCAGTGCGTAGGCATCACCCGGCGAACCGATCAGGTGGCGTGCGACGTCGCTCGCCGCGGTACCGACGAGGTCGCCGAGCCCGAACGCGACCGCCTGGGCCGCGCCCCACATCCCCATGCGCACGCCTTCGCGCGCTGCACGGCCGGTGCCGGCGAGCTCCATCATCGAACCGATCGCCGCGACAGCGAAGGCTCCATTCGCCACGCCGAGCACAAACACCGATTCGCGCAACGGCCAGCCAGGCCCGGCGAACGCTGCACCCACGAGCCCGAGGAGCGCGATGCCGGAGGCAACGCAACCACCGATGGTCCATGCCCGCAGCGTCCCGAAACGGCCGCGCCCGAGGCTGCCCGCAAGCGCCACGAGAACCATTCCGGCAAGTACACCGCCATGCTGAACACCGGATAGCCGAGTCGACTCGCCCGGCGTCATTCCGAACACCGACCCCGCGAACGGTTCGAGGATGAGGTCCTGTGCGCTGTAGGCCAGCATCGACACGAACACGAAGATCGTGAAGCGGCGCGCCTGCGGTTCCGCCCACACCTGGCGCAGCGCTTCGCGGAACAGCGGCCTGGTTCGTTCGACGGCCGGTACCACGCCAGCCCCGTCGCCTTCCACGTTCCAGACCGCGGCCACCGCGACCGCGAACGCGACGAGCGCGACGCCCGTGGTCACGGCAATGAGACGCGCCGGCGAGAACGGATCGAGCAGATGCCCGGCCACGGTCGCGGTCACCGCGAACCCTGCGATCATCATCATCCACACGATGGTGGCGGCCGCCGCGCGCCGCGGCTCCGCGACGCGCTTCGCGAGCAGCACCAGCAGCGCCGTTCCCGCCGCACCCACACCGATGCCGATCGCGCCGAAGGAAAGCACGGCGAGTGCGATGCCTGCGATCGGGTCGGTCGCCATCCAGGCCGTGGCGACCGATGCACCGATGCCGCCGCTCGCCAGCACGGCCATGCCGCCGACGATCCACGGCGTACGCCGGGCACCGCCGTCCGACCCGTGGCCCAGTCGCGGCCGCACCACCTGAACGAGATAGTGCAAAGCCACCAGCACGCCGGGCAGGATCGCCGGCAACGCGAGTTCGACCACCATCACGCGATTCAACGTGGATGTCGTGAGCACTACGATCGCACCAAGGGCCGTCTGCACCAGTCCGAGACGGACGATGCCGATCCAGCTCAGGGGTGCACCGACCGTCACGGCAGCGACACGATCGTGCGTACGGCGAAAGCGCTCACCAGCATGCCGAGCACGAAGAAGTTGATGCCGAGCGCGCTGTACCAGAGCGCGCGCTCGCTCGGGCGTTGCAGGAACCGCAGCATCAGCGCCCCCTGCACCGCCAGCAGCAGCCCGACACCCCATGCGTGCCAGGGCCGGTCCCATTGCCACAGCAACACGACCACCGCGCACTGCGGCAGCGCCATGAACAGGCAGGCGGCGCGACCCGCGTTCTGCACGCCGAGCCGCACCGGCAGCGAACCGATGCCCATCCGACGGTCGCCCTCGACCGACTTGAAGTCGTTGAGAGTCATGATGCCGTGGGCCCCGACGCTGTAGAGCACCGCGAGCACGAGGATGCGTGCATCGGGCAAGCCACCGCCGATCATCACGGCGGCACCGGTGATCCAGGCAAGACCCTCGTAACACAGTCCGCACGCCGCGTTGCCCCACCAGCCGTTCACCTTGAGGCGCAACGGTGGCGCGCTGTAGGCCCATGCCAGTGCGAGCCCGAAGGCCGCCGCACCCAGCACCCAGGGGCCGAGCGCACTCGCGACCACGAGCGAGAATCCGGTCCACGCGACTGCGATCCACAACCCCCAGGACCCGGGGATGCGACCGGAAGGGATGGGGCGCCTCGGTTCGTTGATGGCGTCCACGTGCCGGTCGAACCAGTCGTTCACTGCCTGACTCGTCGCGCACACCAAGGGGCCGGCGAGCAGGACGCCGACGATGATCGCCGGCCATCGGCCCGCCGGTGTGACCCCTGACGAAACGACCCCGCACAGGAATGCCCACATGGGCGGAAACCATGTGATCGGCTTCAACAGTTCCAGCACCGCCGAGGGTGACGGACGGGCTTCGATTGCTACTGTCATCGCAGGGCGCGCCATGGATCGACGCTACTGCTGACAACAGTAGATGTCAACCAAAGATTACAGTTTTCGCTGCCTGGAAAACCGACGCAACCGCGGGCCGAGCACCCCGGCCGCGCCGGACGCCGCCCGGTCGCAGCAACCTGCCTCTAGTTTCCTTCTTCAGGCGCGAGGTCGCCCAGGCCGTACCGGCGCAGCTTCACGTACAGGCTCTGGCGGCTCAAGCCCAGCATCTCCGCCGCGGACGCGCGATTGTCGCCGGTGAGTTCGAGCGCCGCCTCGATGCACAGGCGCTCGATCAGGTCGGTGGATTCACGCACGAGATCCTTCAACGAGACCCGGCCGACCAGTTCGGTCAACTGTTCCACGGAGCGCGGCAACTCGCGACCCGCGCGCGAATCGGCCATGAGCCGGCGCCCGACGTTGCGAATGGTGAAACCGAGGCACGGCTCGTCCGCATGGGGCACGGCAACGGCCGAGATCTCCACTTCGGTGGACGTTCCGAACTCGCCGAGCAGGGTGGTCGCATACAACTGCACAGAGCCGTGTTGCCGCAAGTTGGAGATGAGCACCTTCAGGTCGACGCCGGGACGACCGAGCCAGCGCTCGAGCGATTCGTTGCGCACCAGTTCCTCGGTGGCGATCTGCGCGAGATCGATGAACGCGCGGTTCGCGGTGAGAATGCGACCCGTCAGGTCGGTGACGACGAACCCGTCCGGCGCGTTCTCCACGAGTTCGAGCAGTGCCGACTTGCGCTTGGGCACGACGGCGGCATTGGCACCTGCCTCCTGGTGCGCCAGGCGCACCAGGAAGTACGCATTGTTCTCCTGGCGGAAGAGCGATGCCGCCAGCAGGAATTCACGCTTGCCGGAGGCAAGCCTGACGCGGAGGTCGTCGCTGCGGCCGGCCGAGCGGGCCGCCGCGAGCAGCGCCTTGACGGCGTGCATGCTGTCGGCATCGAAGCCTTCGGGAAAGGTGCGACCGACGAGGCGCTTGACGCTCTCGCCCAGCAAGTCGGCTGCGGCCGGATTCGCCTCGGTGATGCGCAGCGTCGTGGCATCCACGACGAGCACCGCCTCGGACGCCATCTCGAACAGCAGCCGATAGCGGGTTTCGACGTGGCGCAGGCGCCAGTAGTCGCGCTCCATGGATTGCTGCGCAGCGACCAGGCGCTGCTGCAACGCCGCCACGGACCGCAGGTCGCGCCCGACCACGACCATCCCGCCATCCTTGCCCACGCGAATGGCGGAATAGAGCACGGGCACGTCGGCACCCTTGGCCGACGGGTGGTTCACGTGCCGCCAGCGCGTGGCCGAATTGGCCGCGGCTTCGCGCAACAGCGCCTCGACCTTCGGCCGGCTCTCCACCGTGACGACGTCCACCCACGGCTGGCCGATCCAGCTACCGTACCCCTCGGCGGACATCTCCGCGCTGCCGAACGACAGGTCGCGGATGATTCCCTGGCGGTCGAGCACGAGAGCGACATCGGTGGTCGCGGCGATGAGAGTCGCGGCGGCCTCGGGATCGAGGCCACCCAGCGACTTCTTCGGCGCGTCAAAGTGCTTCACGGGAGACGCTCCGAGATCGGCGTCCCGCCGTACGACTTCGGCATCCCCACCCTGCCGTGGCTTCAACTGCGCGTTGCTCCCCGTTCATCCATCAGGCGTTGCGCCTGCTGCACTGCATCCCGACCATCCCGCGCCGTGGCATCGGCACCCACCGCCGCAACCAGCTCCGGGTACTTGGTGAACAAGGGCCCACCGACCATCACCACCAGGCCGCTATTGCGCGACGCCTTGCGAATGGCACGAATCTCTTCCGCGAGGACGTCCACCCGGACCTCGCAACCCACCGACAAGCCCACAACGTCGAAGCTCTCGTTGCGGACGACACCGGGCAAGTCATCGCTCGTGGCAGGTGGTTCACCCCAGACATCCCAGCCGCCCCGGCGAAAGTAATCGCCGACTATTATAAGGCCCAACACGTGCTGCTCTCCAGGGGCCGGGACCAGAAGGATGCGCCGTCCGGTGGGCGCCGCGTGATCCTCTTCGCGAAACGCCGGGCTCAAGCCTCTCAATACCTGCTGCAGGCGCCACAGTCCCACCGTCACTTCGGTGAAATCGCAGAGGTCGGCCTCCCAGAGCTCGCCCAGGCGCCGGGCGGTAGGCGTGATCAGCTTGAGATACAAGGCCTCGAGCGGGGTGCCTTGCGCGCGCAGTGCCTCGACGTAGGCCGCAGCAACCTCGCCGTCCTGTTCCACCACCATCCGGGTGAACTCGACCACCGTGCGCGCGTCCGGGCCATCGCTGCCGACGTCCGGGATGACAGGACAATCGGCTCCCTGGCCGTGGGCGAGCATGAGACGGGGGATGATCTCCGTCTCGATGGTCTTGAAGAGATGCGAAACGTGCTCGTGCGAGCCCTCGCAGGAGCCCGGTCGTCCGGTTCGTTCGAGGTGGACCCCTTCGGACCCGCTCAACGTATCCCAACTACCGGTAAGCCGATTCAGCCTATCCATCGGTTCTCTTCCTCCCAAACGAGAACAAGGGACTTTGCCCCGGGCGCGATTGTGTTCCATGCGTCCGACACTACCCAGCCTGCCTGACGCTGACACTTTGTGTGCGTGCATTGTCGGCTCCGGAACTGTTAGGTGCAACTTGACCGTCGAATCGGCGACGTTAGCGCATGTGTAGACCCGGCCGGGATGGGATGTCAAGTTACATTTACGTACCGCATAGTTGACACATCCGAGGCCGCGTCTTAGATTGCTGACACAAGACGGGGCGCGAGGAGACGATCGGGATGAATCAGCAGCGTCGAACCGAGGAGCATGGGTCGCACACGCTGTACACGCCGGCCGAACGCCGGCGCCGTGACGCGTCCCGCTGGACTCTGGTGCAGGGTGTCCTCGCGCCGGTTCAGTTCGTCGTGTTCCTGGTGAGCCTCGGCCTGGTGCTGCGCTACCTCGGTACCGGTACCGGTCTGGGCGCCGCGACACTGTCTGTGGTGGCCAAGACCCTGGTGCTCTACACCATCATGGTCACCGGCTCCATCTGGGAGAAGGAGGTCTTCGGCCGCTGGCTGTTCGCGCGCCCGTTCTTCTGGGAAGACGTGTTCAGCATGCTGGTTCTGGCGCTGCACACGGCCTATCTCGCGTCCCTGCTCACCGGCTGGCTCGAGCCGCGTCAGCAGATGTACCTCGCTCTGGCCGCCTACGCGACCTACCTCATCAATGCCGCCCAGTTCCTGCTCAAGCTGCGCGCCGCGCGCCTCGAGCGAACTGGTGCGATGGCGGGCGAACTGGTGCTGGGCAAATGACCGATCTCAGCGCCCTGCCGCCTGCAAATGCCTGCGCCGACATCCCGGTGCTCCGGGAACGCGGGCAGCGCGAGGTGTTCTGCGGGTTGACCGGCATCGTCTGGCTGCATCGGAAGATGCAGGACGCCTTCTTCCTGGTGGTCGGTTCGCGCACCTGTGCGCACCTCATCCAGTCGGCAGCCGGCGTCATGATCTTCGCCGAACCGCGGTTCGGTACGGCGATCCTGACCGACCGCGACCTGGCCGGCATGGCAGACGCCAACGAAGAGCTCGACCGGATCTGCGTGACTTTGCTCGAGCGCCGACCCGACATCAGGGCCCTCTTCCTGGTGGGTTCGTGCCCATCCGAGGTTATCAAGCTCGATCTCGCGAAGGCCGCAGAACGCCTCAATTCACGGCTTTTGCCGCGCGTTCGCGTCCTGAACTACTCAGGTTCGGGCATCGAGACCACCTTCACCCAGGGCGAGGACAACGCCTTGAAGGCGATGGTGCCACTGCTTCCGGCCACGGACGACAAGCAACTGCTGGTCGTCGGGTGCCTGGCCGACGTCGTGGAAGACCAGTTCCAGCGCTGCTTCGAGGCCCTCGGGATCGGCCCGGTGCATTTCTTTCCCGCACGGCGAGCGTCGGACCTGCCGCCGGTCGGACGCAACACCCTGGTATTGCCGGCGCAGCCATTCAACGGAGAGACGATCCGGGCGCTGGTGGCGCGCGGCACCACCGTGCTGTCGGCGCCCTACCCCTTTGGCGTGGAAGGCACGACCGCCTGGCTTGCCGCCGCCGCCCGCGAATGGGACGTGGCGCCCGGCCGCTTCGCCGCCGTCACCACGCCGATGATCGAGCGCGCCCGCAAGGGTCTCGAACGCCACCGTCGGCACCTCGCGGGCAAGCGCCTGTTCATGCTGCCGGACTCCCAATTGGAGATTCCGCTCGCGCGCTTCCTGCACCGGGAAATGGGTATGGACCCGGTGGAGATCGGCACCCCCTATCTCGATCGGCAGATGATCGCGGCCGAGCTGCCGTTGCTGCCCGCAACCGCCACGCTGTCCGAGGGCCAGCACCTCGAGCGCCAACTCGATCGCGTCCGCGCCACTGCACCGGACCTCGTCGTCTGCGGCCTGGGGCTCGCCAATCCGCTCGAAGCCGAGGGCTTCGCCACCAAGTGGTCGATCGAACTGGTGTTCACGCCGATCCACGGCTACGAGCAGGCCGGTGACCTGGCCGAAATCTTCGCGCGACCGTCCGAGCGACGCGCGCGCTTGCGAGTGTAGCGGCGACGCGATGCAACTGACGCTCTGGACCTACGAAGGACCACCCCACGTCGGCGCCATGCGCATCGCGACGTCCATGCGCGACGTGCACTATGTCCTGCACGCGCCGCAAGGGGACACCTACGCCGACTTGCTGTTCACCATGATCGAGCGGCGCGATCGACGCCCGCCGGTCACGTACACCACGTTCCAGGCGCGCGACCTGGGCGGTGACACGGCGGGACTGGTCACGCGGACCATCGCCGAAGCCTACGAGCGGCATCAACCCAAGGCCCTGCTGGTCGGCGAATCCTGCACGGCCGAGTTGATCCAGGATCAACCCGGCGCTCTGGCGCTGGGGATGAAGCTGCCGGTCCCGGTGATCCCGCTCGATCTGCCCGCCTACACCAAGAAGGAAAACTGGGGCGCGGCCGAAACGTTCTACCAGCTCACGCGCACGCTGTTGTCCGATCGCATCCCTGCGCCCGGGACGATTCGCCCACAGCGCCCGGCCGAACGCCGTCCTCGGGCCAACCTCCTCGGCCCCACGGTGCTGGGTTTCCGCTGCCGCGACGACGTGGTGGAAATAACGAGCCTCCTCGAGCAGCTCGGCATCGACGTGCACGTGGTGGCGCCGCTGGGTGCCGCACCGGACGACATCCGGCGCTTGCCCGAAGCGGATTTCAACGTCGACCTCTACCCGGAAGTCGCGCGCAGCACCGCATCATGGCTGCAGCGCAGTTTCGGCATGCCGTACACGACGACCGTTCCGATGGGCCTCGGGGCGACCCGTGACTTCATCGCGGAAGTCGCCCGGCTCGCGGGGGTCGATCCGGCGCCGGTGCTCGGCCGCGAGCGACCCGGCGTCGCCCGTCTCGACGGTTCGCAGTCGCGCATGCAGTGGTATGCGCGCTCGGTCGACTCCACTTATCTCACCGGCAAGCGCGTCTTCATCTTCGGCGATGCCACGCACGCCATCGCTGCGGCGCGCATCGCGACGGAGGAAATGGGTTTCACCGTCGTCGGCCTCGGCACCTACAGCCGCGAGTTCGCGCGCGACGTGCGCGAAGCGGCGCAACGCTACGGGGTCGACCCGCTGATCGCCGACGATTACCTGGAAGTGGAGCAGGCCATCGCCGCCGCCACGCCGGAACTGGTGCTAGGCACCCAGATGGAACGGCACATCGCGAAGCGCCTCGGCATTGCCTGCGCCGTGATCTCGGTGCCGATCCACGTACAGGACGTACCGGCACGCTACAGCCCGGTCTATGGTTTTGAAGGTGCGAACGTGCTGTTCGACACCTGGGTGCATCCGCTCGTGATGGGTCTCGAGGAACACCTGCTGCAGATGTTCCGGGGCGATTTCGAGTTCGGGGACGACGCACCGGCCTCGCACCTGTCCCACGCCGGCAAGTCGGCACACCCCCAGAACCCGACACCGGAACCCGCGCCAGCGGCGTCCGAGCCGGGAGCGCCACCCTGGACCCCCGACGGCGAGAAGGAACTCCGGAAGATCCCGTTCTTCGTGCGCGGCAAGGCTCGCCGCAACACGGAGACCTATGCGCGCGAGCGGGGCCTGCGCGAAATCACGGTGGAGACGCTCTACGATGCCAAGGCGCACTTCGGACGCTAGCACCGGCGGCGTCACGCCGATTCGCGTGGTGATCGTCACACTCGACAGCCATCTCGCGAGTGCCGCCGAACGCGCACAGCACGCGCTCGCCAAGGACATCCCCGGCCTCGTCCTCACGCTGCACGCCGTGGCGGAATGGGGCAACGACGACGGTGCGCTCGAGCGCTGCCGTGCCGACATCGCCCAGGGCGACATCATCGTCGCGACCATGCTGTTCATGGAAGAACACATCCAGGCCGTGCTCCCGGCACTACAGGCACGGCGCGATCACTGCGACGCGATGATCGCGTGCATGTCCTCGGGCGAGGTGATGCGGCTCACGCGCATGGGCAAGTTCAGCATGGACGGCACGCAAAGCGGCGCCATGACCCTGTTGAAGAAGTTGCGTGGCGGCCGCAAGGAGACCGGCCCCGGCACGACCGCGAACGGCGGCGCCGGCGAGCGCCAGATCCGGATGCTGCGGCGGCTGCCCAAGATCCTGCGTTTCATTCCCGGTACGGCACAGGATGTCCGCGCGTACTTCCTCACGTTGCAGTACTGGCTCGCCGGTTCCGACGAGAACGTCGCGAACCTAGTGCGCTACCTGATCGACCGCTACGCCGACGGGGTGCGCCGGGCGCTGCGAGGCAGCCTCAAGACCGCGCCGCCCACCGAGTATCCGGAGATCGGCGTCTATCACCCGCGCATGAAAGGCCGCATCGCCGATCGCCTCGATCGCCTGCCTGCCGTCGGCAAGGAAGGCACGGTCGGACTGCTGGTCATGCGTTCGTACGTGCTCGCCGGCAACGCCGGGCACTACGACGGCGTGATCGCTGCGCTCGAAACGCGCGGACTGCGCGTCATACCGGCCTTCGCGACCGGCCTCGACGCGCGTCCGGCCGTCGAGCGCTTCTTCCTGGCCGATGGCGTGCCGACCGTGGATGCCGTGGTTTCGCTGACCGGCTTCTCGCTCGTGGGCGGCCCGGCCTACAACGATGCCAAGGCCGCCGAGGAGATCCTGGCGCGCCTCGACGTGCCCTACATCGCCGCGCATCCGGTGGAGTTCCAGACCATCGAGCAGTGGGGCGCCTCGAGCCGCGGCCTGATGCCGGTCGAAAGCACCATGATGGTCGCGATTCCCGAACTCGATGGCGCGACCGGGCCCATGGTGTACGGCGGCCGCGCTGGCGGGTCCGGCGTCGCATGCACGGGCTGCGCACGGCGCTGCACGTTCGAAGGCGGAAGCCACCGACGGGACATGAGCAGCTGCGTGGAGCGCGCCGACATGCTGGCCGCGCGCGTGAGCAAGCTCGTGGCACTGCGCCGCTCGCAGCGGTCGCAGCGCAAGCTGGCGCTGGTCATCTTCAATTTCCCGCCGAACGCCGGTGCCACCGGAACCGCAGCGTATCTCTCCGTCTTCGAATCGCTGCACCGCACCCTCGTCGGCCTGAAGGCCGCCGGGTACGCGGTCGACGTGCCCACTGACGTCGACACCCTGCGTCGGCAGATCATCGACGGCAACGCGGCCCGCCACGGCGCCGCCGCCAACGTGCATGCGCGCATTCCGGCCGACGACCACGTGCGGCGCGAACGCTGGCTGAACGAGATCGAGGCGCAATGGGGTCCGGCACCCGGTCGCCATCAGAGCGATGGCCGGTCGCTGTTCGTGCTCGGCGCCCAATTCGGCAACGTGTTTGTCGGCATCCAGCCCGCGTTCGGCTACGAAGGCGATCCGATGCGCCTGCTGTTCGAGAAGGGTTTCGCGCCGACGCACGCGTTCTCGGCCTTCTATCGGTGGCTGCGCGAAGACTTCGGTGCGCACGCCGTGTTGCACTTCGGCACCCACGGCGCCCTCGAGTTCATGCCCGGCCGCCAGACCGGACTCACGGCGGCCGACTGGCCGGATCGACTGATCGGCGACCTGCCCAACTTCTATCTGTACGCGGCGAACAATCCGTCCGAAGGCGCCATCGCCAAGCGCCGCGCTGCCGCCACCCTGGTGAGCTATCTCACGCCGCCCGTGGCCCACGCGGGCTTGTATCGCGGCCTGGTCGAACTCAAGACTTCGCTGGACCGCTGGCGCGGCATGACGCCGGACGAGCAGACGGCTCAGCCGGAACTCGCCGTGCTGATTCAGGCGCAGGCTGCGACGCTCGATCTCGTGGCTGCCGAGCCTGCCTGGGGTGCGACCGCCGCGCCGGAGATCGCGAAACTCGCGGATGCGATCGTCGAGCTCGAATACACGATGATTCCCCACGGCATGCACATCGTGGGCAAGGCACCCTCGGCCGCGGAGCGTGTCGATCTGCTGCTGTCCATCGCCGAAGCGTCGCACGGCATTCGCCCGTCCCGCACCGCCATCGAGGCGTTGGTGGACGGTGCAACGCCGGAAGCGGCGCTTGCCGCCGGGCATATCGACGACGATGCGACCCGCGTCATCTTCGAAGCGCTCGCCAGGACCGACCACCTGCTGCGCGAAGATCACGAACTTCCTGCCCTGATCGCGGCACTCGACGGGCGCTTCGTGCGACCGGCACCCGGCGGCGACCTGCTGCGCACGCCCGAGATCCTGCCCACCGGACGCAACCTGCACGGCTTCGACCCATTCCGCATACCCAGCGCGTACGCAGTCGCCGACGGGGCACGCCAGACAGTACGCTTGCTGGAGCGCCATCGCGCCGACGGCCATGCATTACCCGAGTCCATCGCACTCGTGCTCTGGGGCACCGACAACCTGAAGACCGAAGGCGCGCCGATCGGACAGGCGCTCGCGCTGATTGGTGCCAAACCCCGCTTCGATACCTACGGCCGCCTGTGCGGTGCGGTGCTCATTCCGCTCGAGGAACTGGGCCGGCCGCGCATCGACGTCGTGGTGACCTTGTCGGGCATCTTCCGCGACCTGCTGCCGCTGCAGACGCGCCTGCTCGCCGAAGCTTCATTCCTGGCCGCCAGTGCCGACGAACCGCTGGATCTGAATTTCGTGCGCAAACATGCGCTCGCCTACCAGCAAGAGCAAGGCTGCGACCTCGAAACCGCGGCGCTGCGCGTCTTCAGCAACGCCGATGGCGCCTACGGCTCGAACGTGAATCACCTGATCGACAGCAGCCGCTGGGACCAGGAGGACGAGATTGCGGAGACCTATTCGCGGCGCAAGTGCTTCGCCTACGGTCGCAGCGGAAAACCCATGCAGCAGGCCGCGTTGCTGGCGAGCGTGCTGTCGGACGTCGACCTCGCATACCAGAACCTGGACTCGGTCGAGATCGGCGTCACGACCGTCGACCATTATTTCGACACGCTGGGCGGGATCAGCCGCGCAGTGGGACGCGCCAAGGGCGCGACGGTGCCGGTCTACATCGGTGACCAGACCACCGGTGAGGGCAAGGTACGTTCGCTCGCGGAGCAGGTCGCCCTCGAGACGCGCACCCGGATGCTGAACCCGAAGTGGTACGAAGGCATGCTGCAGCACGGCTACGAAGGCGTGCGGCAGATCGAAGAGCACGTGAAGAACACCATGGGCTGGTCGGCCACCACCGGTCAGGTCGCGCCCTGGGTCTACCAGCAGCTCACGCAGACCTTCGTGCTGGACGACGACATGCGCCGGCGCCTGGCCGAACTCAACCCGACAGCTTCGGCGAAGGTGGCCAACCGCCTGCTCGAAGCCTCGGAGCGCCAGTACTGGAAGCCCGACGCCGGCATGCTCGAGGCGCTGCGCCGCGCGAGCGACGAACTGGAAGACCGTATCGAAGGCGTGTATGCGGCCTCTGCCGCCTGACGCCTCACCCAAGGAGAAAGAGTAGATGACCACCACCACCTTCGTTCCGCTGTCCAGCGTCCGGACGCCCCCGAAACGGCCCGACGGCGAAGGCAGCGTGCAGGTCGCGCTCGACCCGGCGGTGAGCATCGGCACCGCCAAGGTCTTCGCGGTCTACGGCAAGGGCGGTATCGGCAAGAGCACGACGTCGTCGAATCTGTCGGTCGCTTTCTCGAAGCTCGGCAAGCGCGTGCTGCAGATCGGCTGCGATCCGAAGCACGACTCCACCTTCACGCTCACCAAGAAGCTGGTGCCCACCGTGATCGACGTACTGGAGTCGGTCGACTTCCACCCCGAGGAGTTGCGGGTCGAGGACTTCGTCTACCCGGGCTACAACGGCGTGATGTGTGTGGAAGCCGGCGGACCTCCGGCCGGCACGGGCTGTGGTGGCTACGTCGTCGGCCAGACGGTCAAGCTGCTGAAGGAACACCACCTGCTCGAAGAGACCGACGTGGTGATCTTCGACGTGCTTGGCGACGTGGTCTGCGGCGGCTTCGCAGCGCCCTTGCAGCACGCCGACCGCGCGCTGATCGTCACCGCCAACGATTTCGATTCCATCTTCGCCATGAACCGCATCATCGCGGCCATCCAGGCGAAAGCGAAGAACTACAAGGTGCGGGTCGGCGGCGTGATCGCCAACCGCAGTTCCGCCACGGACCAGCTCGACAAGTTCAACGAGGTGGTGGGTCTCAAGACCATGGCGCGCTTTCCCGACCTGGACGTGGTCCGCCGCAGCCGCCTCAAGAAGGCGACGCTGTTCGAGATGGAACCCTCGCCCGAGCTGGAAGCGCTGCAGAAGGAGTATCTGCAACTCGCGGCACGTCTGTGGGCCGGCACCGATCCGCTCGAAGTGACGCCCATGAAGGACCGCGAAATCTTCGACCTCCTCGGATTCGACTGACGCCATGAGCACCTCCTACCTGCAGCGCCGCGGACAACTCCAGACCTACTTCGACCGCACGGCGGTCGATGCGTGGAAGCGCCTCACTTCCGATGCGCCGGTGAGCGGGATCCGCGCGACGGTCCGCGCCGGACGCGATCGCATGCGCCCTCGCCGGATGCCGCCTGCTCGATGCCGGATGCGGCACGGGAGCGTTGTCGGTGGAAGCGGCGAAGCGCGGTGCCGATGTGGTGGCGATCGATCTGTCGCCCACGCTGGTACAGCTCGCACGCGAGCGGCTGCCCAACGACCTGGGTAAGGGGTGCGTCGATTTTCGCGTCGGCGACATGCTCGATCCGGCGCTCGGGTCGTTCGACTATGTCGTGGCGATGGACTCGCTGATTCACTATCGCGCGCCCGATGTGGTTCGAGTGCTCGCCGACCTGGCCGCGCGCACGCGCGAGTCGATCCTGTTCACCTTTGCACCGAAGACACCGGCGCTGGCGCTGATGCATGCAGTCGGCCGGTTGTTTCCGCGTGGCGATCGCGCCCCGGCGATCGAGCCGGTGAGCTTCGCCAAGCTCGAGTTCCTGCTCGCCCGCGAGACCGGACTGGCAACATGGCAGCCTGGCCGTACCCAGCGGATCGCGAGCGGCTTCTACACATCGCAGGCTGTGGAACTGTCTGATACCTGCGCGCAGTGGACTCACATGCACGCCTGACCAGGAATGGATATCAACGCGACCCTCGCACGCACGTGGACCCGGGTAGGCCCCCGGTTCCTGCCGTTCGCGGATGCCGCCACGCCGGAGCTGCCCCTCGGTCGGTTGCTGCGGCTGTCGCTGTTCCAGGTATCCGTCGGCATGGCCGCGGCGTTGCTCAACGGCACTCTGAACCGGGTCATGATCGTGGAACTCGGCGTCGCCGCCTGGCTCGTGGCGCTGATGGTCTCGCTGCCGCTGCTGTTCGCGCCATTTCGCGCGCTTATCGGTTTTCGCTCGGACACCTATCGCTCGGTACTCGGCTGGCGCCGCGTGCCGTTCATCTGGATGGGAACACTGCTGCAGTTCGGCGGACTCGCCATCATGCCCTTCGCCCTGCTCGTGCTGACCGGCAAGGGCCACGCGCCCGCCGAGGTCGGGCACGCCGGCGCGGCACTCGCCTTCCTGCTCGTCGGCGCCGGCCTGCACACGACACAGACCGCGGGCTTGGCACTCGCGACCGACCTGGCGCCCGCCGCATCCCGGCCGCGCGTGGTCGCACTGCTCTACGTCATGCTTCTACTCGGAATGGCTCTCAGCTCGCTGGTTTTCGGTGTGCTGCTCGCCGATTTTTCCAACGTCCGCCTGATCCAGGTGATCCAGGGTGCGGCGATGGTGACCATGGGGCTCAACCTGCTCGCTCTCTGGAAGCAAGAGCCCCGGAGGACGTCAAGGGTTGCGACGCCGGACGAGCCACGCGCGAACTTCCGCGAGGCCTGGCGCAAATTCACTCGCGCCGGCAAGCCGGTGCGCCTGCTGGTCGCGGTCGGCCTCGGTACCGCGGGCTTCAGCATGCAGGACATCCTGCTGGAGCCCTATGGCGGACAGATTCTGCATCTTGGCGTCGGCGCCACGAGTCTCCTCACCGCGCTGCTGGCGGCCGGGAGCCTGGGCGGTTTTACCATAGCCGCTCACAAGCTCGGCGAGGGCACGGATGCCCACCGGTTGGCAGCCATGGGTGCGCTGGTGGGCATCTTCGCGTTCGCGGGAGTGGTCTTCGCCGACCCGTTGGAATCCGCATTCCTGTTCCGGATCGGAACCGTGCTGATCGGTTTTGGTGGCGGCCTGTTCGCGGTCGGCACGCTGACCGCAGCGATGGCGCTGCGCCACGATGGGCACAACGGTCTGGCGCTCGGCGCCTGGGGAGCGGTACAGGCCTCCGCCGCCGGGTTGTCCATCTTTCTCGGCGGCGCACTGCGCGACGGCATCTCGAGCCTCGCCGCGCACGGCATGCTGGGTCCGGCGCTCACCGGCCCGTCGGTGGGCTACAGCGTCGTCTACCACATCGAAATCGCGTTGCTGTTCGCAACGCTGGTCGCGATCGGGCCGCTGGTTCGCCCGAACCACGAGACCCGGCCGCAATCGTCGTCGCGATTCGGCCTGGCGGAATTTCCAGGCTGAGAACAATTCCATCAAGGGAGGTCACGCTATGCAAACCGGTGCCATTACCCAGTACATCGACGTCGCCCAGCTCGCGCTGTACGCGTTCTGGATCTTCTTCGCTGGCCTGATCTTCTACCTGCACCGCGAGAACAAGCGCGAAGGCTATCCGCTCGAATCGGATCGCTCGGGCAGCATCCGGGTCCAGGGCTTCCCGTCGATTCCGAAGCCCAAGACCTTCCTGCTACCCCACGGCGGGACGTTCAGCGCGCCGAACGACAAGCGCGACGCGCGCACGATCAACGCCCGGCCCATTGGTCCGTGGCTGGGCGCGCCGCTCGAGCCCGTGGGAGACCCGATGCTGGCGGAAGTGGGCCCCGGCGCCTACGCCGAGCGCGCCGACACGCCCGACCTGACCGTCGACGGCCAACCGAAGATCGTGCCGCTGCGGCGAGCAACCGGCTTCGCGCTCGCTGCCGCCGATCCCGATCCGCGCGGCATGCCGGTGGTGGGCGGTGACGGCAATGTCGCGGGCAAGGTCACCGACGTGTGGGTCGATACCTCCGAGACGCTGATCCGCTACTTCGAGGCGGACGTGAACGGCCGCAAGGTTCTCATCCCGAACACGTTCGCCAAGATCAGCACGGGCCGCAACGCCGCGATAACGGTGCGCTCGATCCACGCGCGGCATTTCCAGAACGTGCCCGGCACCAAGAGTCCGGACCAGGTCACCTTCCTCGAGGAAGAGAAGATCGCTGCCTACTACGGCGCCGGCACGCTGTACGCCGACCCGGACCGTGCGGAGCCCTTCCTGTGAACCACCACGAAGAAGAGATGGCACAACTGGAGCGCGGCGGCCTGCCGGAGCCGCTGCCAAGCGGTGAACGCGTGCTGTGGGAGGGCGGTCCGGACTGGCGCCAACTTGCGATCCACGTATTCCACGCCCGCAAGGTCGCGTTTTACTTCTTGGTGCTGCTCGCTTGGCGGATCGCCGCGAACGTGTCCGACGGAACGGCCCTTGCCAGTGCGCTGGTCGGTTCCATCGCGCTCACGGCATTGGGCGTGCTCGCCGTGGGATTGCTGTGCCTCATCGCCTGGTTCACCGCGCGGACCGCACGCTACGCCATCACGACCGAGCGCGTCGTGATGCGCATCGGCATCGTGTTGACGGTGACGTTCAATCTGCCCTTCAAGGCCATCGGTTCCGCCGGGCTCAAGCTCCGGCGCGACGGCAGCGGCGACATCCCGCTCGCGTTGACCGGCTCGGACCGGATCGCCTATCTCAACCTCTGGCCGCACGCCCGGCCGTGGCAGGTGAAGCAGCCGCAGCCGATGCTGCGCGGCATTCCTGAAGCCGAGCGCGTGGCGAGCATCCTGTCGCAGGCGCTGGCTGCATCGGCAGGCGTGTGCGCGTGCGTTCGCGTTCCATCGCCGCCGCTTGAGCCCGGAGCAACGACCATGAACACCGCGTTTCGCGCCACGTCGTTTCCGATCGCACCCCTCATCGGGGCCTCGATGCTGGTGCTCATCGCTCTGGGCGGCGTTGCGGCGTTTCGCGCAAGCGGCCTTGAAACCACCCGCGTCACCGAGTCCCCGGTCGTGAGCCAGGCGGCATTGCGCTTCGAAGACCAGCCCAACGGCAGCATTCTCGTGTTGTCGGGCCGCGACGGTGGCGTGGTCGACACCGTCGCCCCGGGCACGAATGGATTCCTGCGCGGCACCTTGCGGGGATTGGCGCGTGAGCGCCACCGCCAGGGCATCGGCCAGGAGCAACCGTTCCAACTCGTCGGTCACGCGGACGGCCGCCTGACGCTGACCGATCCGGCGACCGGCCGCCAGGTCAATCTGGAAGCGTTCGGCCCGACCAACGCCGCCGTCTTCGTCCGCCTGCTCCACCTTGAGGGCGGCAACAGCTAGCGCATCCGCACAGGAGAACCCGCACCATGGAAACCACCGCCGACGTCGTCGCCTCATCCGCAGAAGCCACCAGCCTCGCCAACCAGGAGACGATGCTGACGCCGCGCTTCTACACGACCGATTTCGATGCGATGGATCGCATGGACGTGAGTCTCGTGCGCGAGGAGTGGGACGCGCTCCTGCTCGAGTTCGAAGGCGACAACAACCACGATCACTTCAAACGCACGCCCGAGTTCACGTCCGAGATCCGCGAGCTCCCGCCGGCGCTGCGACGCGAGTTCCTGGATTTCCTGATCTCGTCGGTCACCTCGGAGTTCTCCGGCTGCGTGCTTTACAAGGAGATCGAGAAGCACGTCACCAATCCGGACATCAAGAAGCTGATGGGCTTCATGGCGCGCGACGAGTCGCGCCACGCAGGCTTCATCAACCAGTCGCTGCGCGATTTCGGCGTGGCGGTGGACCTGGGGTTCCTGAAGCGCGCGAAGAAGTACACCTACTTCAAGCCGAAGTTCATCCTGTACGCCACGTACCTCTCGGAGAAGATCGGCTACGCGCGCTACATCTCGATCTACCGCCAGCTCGAGCGCCATCCGGAGCATCGCTTTCATCCGATCTTCAAGTGGTTCCAGCGCTGGTGCAACGACGAGTTCCGCCACGGGGAAGCCCTGGCCCTGCTGATGCGAGCCGACCCGAAGCTGCTGGCTGGCCACAACAAACTCTGGATCCGCTTCTTCCTGCTCGCGGTGTACGCGACCATGTACGTGCGCGACCACACGCGTCCGGAGCTGCACACCGCTCTCGGCCTCGACTCGACGGCGTACGACTACCAGGTCTTCCGCATCACGTCGGAGATCGCGCGCCAGGTGTTCCCCGTGGAACTCGACATCGACAACCCCAAGTTCCGGGCCGGCCTCGAGCGGCTGCGCCGCATCGCGGTGGCCACGGAGGCGGCGAAAGCGCGCGGCGGCTTGCCGGGGATGGCAAGGCGCGGTGCGCTCGCCATCGGCGCGGTCGCGACATTCGCACGCCTTTACTTGCTGCCGATGAAGCGCAACGAGATTCCGCAACGCGTGCTGATGGCACCGGCCTGGTAGGAGGGCCGCGGGCAACGATCATGGCCGCATACGGACTGCCGGCGCTCTACGCACTGTTCGTCTGGTGGTTCACCACCGGTGCGATCCTGTATCTCGACGGCCTGCCGCGGCACACCTTCCGGTGGAGCATGTTCGCCGCCACCGCGTTGGCCCTGCTTGCCCTGATCGGCCTCGATCGCAGCTGCGAAAGCACCACGGTCGCCGGCGCCTACTGCGCGTTCACGTGCGCCATCATCATCTGGGGCTGGGTCGAGATCTCGTTTTTGATGGGCTTCGTCACCGGGCCGCGGACGTCGGCCGCACCCGTCGGTTGCAGCGAATGGCGCCGCTTCGTGTTCGCGATCCAGGCGATCGCCTACCATGAACTCGCGATCGTCTTTGCCGCCGGCAGCATCGCGCTACTGTCCTCGGGAGCGCCGAATCAGGTCGGGTTGTGGACCTTCCTCATCCTGTGGGCCATGCGGTTGAGCGCCAAACTGAATCTGTTCCTCGGCGTGCGCAACCTCGGCGAGGAATTCCTGCCGGAGCGGTTGCGCTACCTGCGCAGCTTCTTCGTTAAACGGCCGATGAACCTGCTGTTCCCGATATCGGTGACCGTTGCAACGATCCTGGCGGCGATCCTGTGGACCGAAGCGACCGCCACCAGCGCCTCCGCATTCGATGCGACCGGCCTGGCGCTCGCCGCAGCATTGCTGTCGCTCGCCATCCTGGAGCACTGGTTCATGGTGCTGCCGATGCCGACGACGGCGCTGTGGAGCTGGGGCCTCGGGTCACGAACCCCCAGGTAGCGACCCGGTCCGGAAGCGGCGGTTACTTCGCCGGTATCTTGTACGCCGACTGCCGCGCGACGATCTGCCAGCGTCCGTCGCGCTTCACCCACACGTCGAGAAAGCGCAGGTCGAACTGCTTTGGTTCGCCCTTCAATTCGACGTCGACCTTGGTCGAACCGGTGGCGGTGGCCGTTTCGCCATAGACGTTGATCTTGATGTCGTAACGTTCGGCCTTCTTGATGCGAACGTCGCCACCTGTCACCTGTTCGATGTAACCCGCCTTGTCCTGCACCCGGCCACTCGGCTGGTGATAGATGAACTCGTCGGCGAGAATCGCCGCCAGGGCAGCGCGGTCCTGCGCGATCATCACCGCATAGCGCGCTTCCTCGGCTGCATTGACGTCTTCGACATCGCCGGCCACTGCCGAAGCGAAGGGGAGTGCCGCAATCACCACCGTGGCAAGGAAAGTTCGGGCTGCTCGAATGCTGCTCATGACTCGGCCTCCTTCATAGGTTCGACTGCGGACAGTAGCCGACGGATGTCGATCGCACGACACCCTGGCAGGTCGAACGAGAGTAACAAAAAGGGGCGACCCCTGCGGGCCACCCCTTCGAGATCCGCGAGTCAGGATCGCTATTGCATGACCAAGTCGATGCGTGGTGTGGAGTCCGGCTACTTCCCGGAAGCGTGTGCTCCGCCCAGTTCCGGATAGTCCTTCGCCATGCTCGCCCCGTAAAGCGGCTTGTAGACTCCCTGGTGGCAGGTCGCACAACTCACCTTGGGCACGTCGCCCTTGGGCCCGAGCTCCTCCTTCGGGAACACACCACTCAAGGGTTCGAGGAAGCCCACGTTGAGATCGCGCACCATGCGGATGCCGTGCCATGCAGTGGTGCGCGGTGGGCTGCTGGTGCCCCACTCCGCGAACGACCGGCTGTTGTGGCAATAGGTGCAGTTGACGCCGAGCGACTCGGACATGTGCATCATCAGTGAGTAGGTCCATTCGGTCTGCTGGATCGACTTGCCGGGGGCACCGGGCAGCGGCTCGGTCGCCACCACACGGATCGGTCCGTCCTTCACGAAATAGCGACCGAACGGATCGTTCGGCATCGCCGTGAGGCCCACCTTGGTCCCGGGCATGTTCTGGTCGCCCAGGCCTCCGGCAAACCCCTTCGCCATGCGTGCGCCAGGGTCGTCGTACCAGACGTTCGCCGGAACCGGATTGCCGCGGTGGCACGTGTAGCAAGTGACTCCGGTGTCGGCCACGTGATTCTTCCAGTCCGCGTTGATGTGGCGCGTCATCTGCAGCATCTTGCGTGCGACCACCTTGGTGTACATCGAATCGTCCGCGAGGTCCGCGCCCTTGTGGCAATAGGCGCAACCTTCCTTCGGCGAGACCCAGCTCGTGATCGCGACCATCACGCGCGTGAACTCCGCCACGCTGAGGTCGTTGAGCACCTTCACGTTCTTGAACTGGGTTCCGGCCGACGGTCCGCCCGATTCCGCCGCGGGGGTCGGGTCGGGCACCTTGTTCGCCGCCTGCAGATCCGCGACGGTCCGCGGATTGTAGACGCCGACCATGCCGGTGCCGCGGTAGCCGCGCTGCACGGTTTCCGTCGGTGGGCGTTCGCAACCGACCACCAGCGCGGACACCCCCAGTACGAGGAGTGCGCCCAGCCTCCGTGTATTGGCGTTCATCGCGAATCTCCCGGATTGGATGCCGGTTCCTTGACCGGCGGGAACAGGTTGAGGAACGAGGATGCGTCGGCCAGCCTGATCTGCGGCATGGGCAACGATTCGCGCTCGGGCACGAACGTTCCGTAGCCGATCGCCAGCGCACACGCGCTCGCGAACACCACCATGCGTTTGCGGCGGTCGGCGATCTTCATTGCGACGCTCCGCCGGCTGCGGCCGGATCCAGCACCGGCGCAAACACGGCCGGGTAGGCCGGTGCGACGTGATGCTTGACCGCCCACAGGTACCAGTTGTCGACCACGGTGCCGGTCAACAGGATGCCGATGCCGCCGCACAGCGGCGTCAACACCGCGAACCACCAGGCCCAGCGATGGATCGATTCCATGGTCGCGTTGAATCCCATGGTCCAGCGCCAGAACAGCGCGGCGCGCTCGGACGCGGTGCCGCGATCCACCACCTGTTCTAGCTCGCGATCGCCCCCGAACCGGCTCACCGCCAGGATCGTCGCCCCGTGCATCGCGAACAGCAGCGCGGAGCCATACAGGAACGCGATCGATAGCATGTGGAAGGGGTTGTAGAACAGGTTGCCATAGCGGATGGAGAATGCGGCGGTCCAGTCGAGGTGCGGGAAGATGCCGAACGGCACCGCCTCGCTCCAGCTCCCCATCAGCAGCGGCCGGATGAAACCCAGCACGAGATAGAGCCAGATGGCGGATGCGAAGGCCCACGCGACGTGAGTCCCCATGCCGAGCGCTTTGGCGCGCCGGTACATGCGCACCCACCACAGCAGGATCGCCGCGGTGAGGAAGAAGCCGGCCATCAGCCACCACCCGCCTTGGCGCAACGGCGGAATCTTGAGCCCGTACTCCGGCGCCGGCGGCTCGAGCCCGAGCCAGAACAGTTGGCGCACGAACTGGATCGGATCCCAGTTGACGGACGCAAACATGTTGAGCCCGATGATCTCGATCGCGATGAAGCCGCAGATGAGCGACAGCAGCCCCGTGGTGCCGAGATAGATGGGGCCGATCTGCGCATCGCCAAACTTGCCGAGGAGGTGCATGAAGCCCGGTTTGCCCGAGCGCTGCCAGACACTGCCTGCCGGCAACGCAACGCCTGCGTACGCAGGGCCGTGCACTTGAATGCGCGTGAAGATGTTCTGGTACTCCGCCATGGTGATCCCCTTTTGTCGTTCTGGTTACCAGATCGGGAGGTTGAGCCACCACCCCCACCATTCAGGCCAGCCACGGGTCCAGAACGGGCCGCTGATGATGATGCAGACCGCGCTCCAGAACACCGCACTCAATGCGAGGAACAGCCCGAGCCGATGGATGCCGAGCGGTCCGATGGAGTAGCCGATGGTGTCGCGGAAGAATGTGTTCTCGTGCTCCGGTGTCTTCATGCGCTCACCCTTGCCCGGATTGGTGGCCGAGAGGATCAACGCGCCGTGCAGCGACAGCGCGAGACACGTGGTGAAGAAGAAGCTCACCGCGATCATGTGCGCCGGGTTGTAGTGGAAGTGCAGATACTGGTAGCCGGTATTCGACACCCAGTCGAGATGGCTCAGGATGCCGTAGGGAAAACCGTGGCCCCAGGCACCGAGCAGCAGCGGGCGGAACACGACCAGCGTCACGTACGCGAGGATCGCGAAACTGAACGCGAAGGGCACGTGGTAGCCGATGCCGAGCTTGCGACAGATCTCCACTTCGCGCAGGGCCCACGAGCAGAACGAGCCGACCGCGCAGATGGTGATGAGCTGCCATAACCCGCCCTCCTTCAGCGGCGCGAACCGGAGCCCGTAGCTCAAGTCCGGCGGCGCTATATTGATCTGCCAGAGGTTCCACGTCGGACCGATGGCGGCTCCGTACACGATCAGCGCCGTACCGAGCGTGGCGAAGAAGATCGTGGTGACACCGAAAAAGCCCACGTAGAACGGGCCTACCCAGAAATCGAACAGGTCGCCTCCGAGCAGCGTTCCACCGCGAACGCGGTATTTCCTTTCAAAGCTGAGCATCGACATCGCTGCTTCCTCCCTTGGAACGCGCCCCGTCGCGGGCTGCTTGTCCTGGCACTCGAGGGTTGCGGACGGCGTCGGGACTTCACCGCCCGGCGCGTCCGCGTCCCTCCACGACCGCAGCTACTTCTGGGCTGCCGGCACCGCGGGCGGCGTGCCGCCACCGTGCGCCTTCGAACCCTCGATCCAGTTGAACTTGTCGGTGCTGAGCAGGATGAAATGGATCAGCAGTGCCAGCACGAACAAGAAGGTGAACAACGCGATCAAGGACCTGCGCGGGTCGAACAGAAGCCAGATTCTCCACATGTTTCTCGTCTCCTAAGTGAGATGCGACATAAAGGTGTAGACCGCCGTTTTCACGCCCCCGACCATCGATCGCTCCCCTGCGGCCCCGGGCAACCAGGTCCGCCACTGCAGCGCGAACGTCTGCGCCACCAGTGCCACGAGAAGCAGGACGATGAAGCTCGACAGGAAGATGACGCCGAATCCGTTCGACCCGTTGTGCGCGAGCGCCGTTGGTGACTGGTTCCGTTCATCAGACATTTGCGAGCCCTCCTTCGGGGTAGTGACCTGTTACAACCAGGGCTTCCAGCTCCACGCCAGGATGTGCGCGACGATGGCAATCACCGTGAAGACGATGAAGCTCGTCATGAAGATGCCGTGAAACTGCCTGGCTTCGTCTTCCGTCAGCCCGGAAAGCGAGCCTGTTCTTTGCATGTCAGCCATGTATCAAGCCTCCAGATTGGTCTTGCGACCGTTACCGCACCCCACAGCGCGCGGCGGAAATCGCCGCAGCGAAGATTCTTCGAATCTTTGGAAGGAGCGCTCACGCGGCGATCCCTTCGGTCAAGGCAGTGCGCGAACGCTCCACGCGCGCCGTCGTGACGCGCAACTCGCCTGCACGCCGAGCATCGCGCTCGGCACGATCGCGGATGCGCTTCGCTGCCGATATCTGAACCAGGACCGGTTGCGTCGCCACGACCTCCGCGAGCAACTGGTGCGCGTCCGCGTCCCATGGCAGCTCGTTCGACGCGCCGACCCGTGCCGGCGTGGCTTCGACCCGATCGAGATCGGTGCCGAGCGGCAGTAGCGCCCCCGTATCCCATGAACGGCGTGCCGGTATGGCGGCGGATGATCGCCCCCGGGAACGAGGCCGGGATATACATGGAGCGGCCGCCCAGTTCCGCCGAGTACATGCGCTCGTTGTAGCTGCCGAACAACACGAGCGGCGGCTTGTCCTTGAGCGCCTGGCGCACCGCGTCGTTGTCGGGCTTGACGCCCGGACGACGCGCGAACGCGAACGTGCACGGCAAGCCCATCTCCGTTTCAAGAAAGTGCCGCACACCTCGTGCGTAGGTCTCGTTGGCCACGATGGCGAAGCTCGCGGTGCCGAAGAAGTCCTGGGTGACCGACCGCCACAGGTCCCAGAGCGGCTTCACCGTGGTGTGCTTCTCGCGCTCGATGAACGGCTCGGGATCGAGGCCGAGCAGTTCGCCCAGCGTGCGGAGGAATTTCGTCGTGCTGTGCAGTCCGATCGGTGCCTGGAGGTACGGTCGCTCGAGCGCTTCGCACAGCATCCGCCCGTACTCACGGTACATGCAGACGTTGACGTCGGCGTCGATGAGCTTCGGCACATCGGCCAGGTGACTCCCGAGCGGGAACACGAGGTTGATCTCGGCGCCGATACCCTCCACGAGCCGCCGGATTTCGGCGAGGTCGGAGGGCATGTTGAAGTAACCGTAGCTCGGCCCGATGATGTTGACGCGCGGCTTCTCACCCAGCTTGCGCTCCTTGCGGGCCGGAATCTTCTTCAGACCGTACTCGGTCCAGAGCCAGAACATCGCGCGATTGGCACTCTGCCACTGGTCCTCGTCGATGGTGCGCGGCAGGAAGCGCTTGATGTTCGTGCCTTCGGGCGTCACGCCGCCGCCGATCATCTCGGCGATGGAGCCGGTCACCACGACCGCGGGCTGGTCCGGGTCGAGCACCTTGTGCGCCCGTTTCATCGCGCCTTCGGTGCCGTGCTGGCCGAGTTCTTCTTCGCCCAGGCCCGTTACCACGATCGGCAGTTCATGCGGCGGCAGCGCGTCGGTGTAGTGCAGGACCGAAGTCACCGGCAGGTTCTCGCAGCCCACCGGGCCGTCGATGATGACCTGCAGGCCCTTGATGGCGGTGAAGACATACACCGCGCCCCAGTAGCCGCCCGCGCGATCGTGGTCGAGGACCAGCATCAGATCGGGTCCTCGATCTTGGACTTCTTCGCCAGCTTCTCCAGTTGCTTGCGATAGGCCGCGCGGAACTCGGGGCGATCCTTTGGCGTGTCTTCCCAGATACCGGCTGCATGACCCTCGCCGACCCCGGTGAAAAATTCCTTCATGGTGTCGAAGCGCGCCTTGTTGGCAAGCGCTCCGCCAATCACCTGGGCGAGTGATCCCGCTCCGGCCACACCCATCAGCGGCCGCGCCGAGATGAGGTTCGTGAAATAGAGTCCGGGAATCGCGCGTTCCTTCGCGGCCTGCACCACCGGCGTCGTGCCGATCGCAAGGTCGGGCTCGAATTCCGCCATCGCGGCAAGATCCTGTTCCAGGGAAGCGCGGTACTGCACGCGGACACCCTTCCCTTCGAGCCATTCTCTGTCCGGGTCGGACCAGCGGGTCCGCGGACAGGCGGTACCCACGTATCGGACATCCGCGCCGCTCTCGATCAGCAGTCGCGCCACCAGCAATTCCGAACCTTCGTAGCCCGAGAGAGTTACGCGGCCCTTGATCGGTGTTCGATCCAGTGCGCTTCGAATTGCGGGCAGGATCTTGTTCTTGGTCGCGCCCACCAGATCGCTGGCGATCCCGCACGCGTCCCCGATCGCGTCAAGCCAGGCGGCGGTGCCGTCATAGCCCACTGGGGCGGAACCGACGATGGTGCGCCCTGCCGCCTCGAACTCCCGCATCGAGGCGGTGTAGAAAGGGTGGATCGCGGCCACGACGGCACAGTCGAGCGCGGCATAAAGCTCACGCCACTCGCGCGTGGGCACCACCGGACCGGCCGCGAGGCCGAGTGGTTCGAGCATCATGCCGATGCCCACCGGGTCGGCCGGAAACATCTCGCCGAGAAACGTGACGGTCGGCTTGTCGCTCACGCCATTGCGTGGCGCAGCCACCGGACCCTGCTCGGCTTCGGTGCGGGCGTAGTGAAGCATCGCTCCAGCCAGCACGTCCTTCGCTTCTGCGTGCGTCGGTACGCCGAAGCCCGGCACGTCGATGCCGACGATGCGCACCCCGTTGATCTCCTTGGGCAGAAGCCGAAGCGGCACACCTGAGGCAGAGGGCACGCAGAGGTTTGTCACGACCACGGCGTCGTAGAGCGCCGGGTCGGCGAGCTTGAACACCGCTTCGCGGATGTCCTCGAACAGCTTGCCGGTGACCAGGGTCTCCGAGTTAAACGGTACGTAGCCCACGGTGCGCTTCGCCCCGTAGAAGTGCGACGTGAACGTGAGCCCGTAGACGCAGCACGCCGAGCCGGACAGCACGGTCGCGGTACGGCGCATGCGCAAGCCCACGCGCAGGGAACCGAAGGCGGGACACATGCTCTGCGGCTGGTCGTGCGGCCCGATGGGATAGTCGGCCGCGTAACGCTGCAGGGTTTCGCTGTTGCCGGCAGCCGCGGCCGCGGCACGCAACTGCTCCTTGCCGGAATGACAACCCAGACCGTCGGATGCCGTCGCCGCGACGTTGATCGGAATGACGCGCTTCTCCACCACCGGCTCCGCCCCATCGTTGGTCATGGGAGCGGCGCCCGCCGCGTCGTAGACCAACTCGGCGCCGGGCGGCGGTTGCAGCAACTCTGGGGGCGTCTTCGCGTTCATCGAATCAAGTCGCGTCCTGGAGTCGAATCAAGCCGCGTCGTAGACCACTTCGAGCGACTTGTGCTCGATCTCGGTCTTGCCGACCATATCGAACAGGGTCGCCGGTTCCAGCACCACGTTGCGACCCACCACGTCTCCGGAGAAGAGCCCCAGCAGACCGTCCTGCGTCAGCGGGGTCGGCCGCAATGGCGGTGCTTCGGCAACGTTGGTCGCGAGTTCCTCGAACACCGAGGCCCACTGGCCACCGGGGCGACCGATGATTTCGTAGTTGGCGCTCTTGCGACGGATGTCCTCGTGGGCAGGAATCGCTGCCAATACCGGGACACCGACGGCCTTGGCGAACGCCTGGGCCTCGCCCGTGCCATCGTCCTTGTTGATCACGAGGCCGGCGACGCCGACATTGCCGCCGAGCTTGCGGAAGTACTCCACCGCCGAGCACACGTTGTTCGCGACGTACAACGACTGCAGGTCATTCGAGCCGACCACGATGACCTTCTGGCACATGTCGCGCGCGATCGGCAGACCGAACCCGCCGCACACGACATCGCCGAGAAAATCGAGCAGGACGTAATCGAAGCCCCACTCGTGGAAGCCGAGTTTCTCGAGCGTCTCGAAGCCATGGATGATGCCGCGACCGCCGCAGCCGCGGCCCACTTCGGGACCACCGAGTTCCATGGCGAACACGCCGTCGCGCTTGAAGCAGACGTCGCCGATGGCGACCTGCTCGCCGGCCAGCTTCTTCTTCGACGAGGTCTCGATGATGGTGGGGCAGGCCTTGCCGCCGAACAGCAGGCTCGTGGTGTCGCTCTTCGGATCGCAGCCGATCAGCAGCACCTTCTTGCCCTGCTGCGCCATCATGTACGACAGGTTGGCGAGCGTGAAACTCTTGCCGATGCCGCCCTTGCCGTAGATCGCGATGATCTGCGTGGTCTTGGTGGGCGCGGCCGTGGAAACCGGATCGGGCTCGATGGCGGCTTCGGCGCGCAGGCGGTCCTTCATGCTGAACTTGACCGGTACCGCGACGTTGCTGGCGCAGGCGTCGTTCATGAGTACGCTCTCCAATCGAGGATCATTTTGAGACAGCTCGGGTCGCCGAACGCCGTGCGATAGGCCTCCGGGGCATCGCCTGCATCGCGGCGGTGAGTGATGAGTCCGTCGAGCGACAGTCGTCCCGACTCGGCCAGCTCGCGCACGGTCGTGAGATCCGGCTCGCGCCACTCGGCCGCGACACGAATACGCGCCTCGCGCATGAACGCCGGCGGAAACGTGAAGGACAACGGCTCGCTGTAGAACCCGGCGAGCACGACTTCGCCTCCGGGAGCAAGCCGCGAGATCAGTGTATCGAGCAATGCCGAGTCGCCGCTCACGTCGCAGATCGTGCGGTAGTCACGGCGCGGATCGTCCTTCGGGTCGATGACGCTGTAGCCTTCGGCACCCTCGGCACGATCGGCGTTGCGCTCCCACACCACGGGGTGCGCGCCGGCGATCACCGCCAGGCGCGCGATCAGGCGTCCGAGCACGCCGTGACCGACGATCAGGTCGGGTTGGTGCGCGTTCGCGCCACCGATCGCGTGATGCGCTGTCGCCGCCAGAGCCAGCAGCACGCCTTGCTCGCCCAGCCGTTCGTCGAAGGGAACGACCTTCGATTGCGGCACCACGACGCGCGCCGCAGCGCCCCCGAACAGACCGCGCACGTCGCCGAAGCAGCGCGCCCCGGGCACGAACACCCGGTCACCCAACCGGGCGGTGGTACCGACGCCTACGGCGCTCACCCGCCCCACGGACTCGTAGCCAGGTACCAACGGGTAGCCCATTCCCGGGAACGGCGGCATGCGACCGGACCAGAGCAACCGCTCGGTCCCGGTACTGATGCCGCTCCACTCGATGTCGACGACCACGTCTTCAGCGCCCGGCGGGGAGAGTGCCAGACGGCTGAGCACGAGATGCTCGGGTTCTTCGAGCACGACAGCCAGCGTGTTCATCGCAGGACTCATTGTGTCGAGCGCTGACCGCAGCTCGTTATCGAATGCTGAGTGTCCATGAGTGTCAGTCTACTCGGACATGTTGTAGTGTCAAGTTGGATTAACGCCCCGAGCCGTCAACCATCGGCTCGGCCGCCAGCAGGCACGTCTGCAGCGGGATGCGCGTTCGCATCCAGCGCGGGCGCCGGAAGCCCGCCGCCCGCAGTAGCGCCTCGATCGCGGCCCGGGTGCGCGGCCGCCCCTGGCCCATTGCCATGAGATAGAAGCCGAAATAGGCGTCTCCCACCGGTTCGGCGCCGCGGGTCCCGGCCAAGGGTTCGGCCAGCAAGAGCGTCCCGTCTGGCGGCAGCGCCCGGCGGACCGCTACCAGGATCGAAAGGGCTTGCGCATCATCGTGGTCGTGGATGACGCGGATCAGGGAGATGACGTCTGCGCCCGCCGGCAGCGGGTCCACGTGGAAGTCGCCACCCACCGCGATAGCTCGATCGGCAAGGCCGGCGGCGGCGAATCGGGAGCGTGCCCGCTCCGCGACCGGTGGCAGGTCGAACAGGATCACCCGGAGGCCCGGCGCCCGCTGCGCCGCACTCGCCAGGAACGAACCGTCGCCCCCGCCCACGTCGAGCAGGCATTGGTGCCGGTACATCGGGTAGGCGTCCAGGATTTCCCCGGCAACCAGCGGCTGCGATGCGGCCATCAGCCGCGTGTAGGCGCTCACGTGTTCCCCGCAGAGATCGATCGGACGATCGGACGACGCGTAGGACCAGTAGCGCGAAAGCCCGGTGTCCCGTCGCTCGCCTCGCAATAGCGCGACCGGGTCATCGAGATCCCCATACAGCACGCTGTGATGCTCGACCATGGCCGCGAGGCCGGTATTCCCGACCATCGGCGCGCCCAGCGGGCCGAGCGCATAGCGCTCGTCGCCACGCTTCTCCACCAGACGAAGCGCGGTGGCAGCGGCGAGCAGTCGATCAGCACTTTCGCCGGACAACGACATTTTACGAGCCAGTTCGGCTGTAGTTTGCGGGCGTTCGGCGAGAATCTCGAACAACCGCAAGCGCACGCAGGCGAGCAGGATCTGGGTGTAGACGAAGCCCGCGCACAGATCGAACAGCTGTCGCGCCCGTCGACGAGCGATCGGTCGGGTCAGCGGGAACGCCGCCGCCCACCGCTGAAACCGCGGGCTCGCCAACAGCCGGTCGCGCGTCGCCAGCCAGCGTTGGGACCAGGCAGCGTCCACGGACACTGTTCAGTGCGCCGTGCCGTGACAGCCCTCAGGCGGCCCGCCGAGCAAGCTCCTTGGGCAGGAAGTGCGCGGACTCCATGGTGATGAGGGCCCGCAGGTCGTCGCGCCCCGGACATGGTGGTATGGAGTCCACGGCACTCGTGACGAGATACTCGAAGCGATCCTGCGCACCGATCAACCCGAGATCGCGCACCGCGCTCGGGCGCCCGAGCACCGCATCGCGGCCGGTGGGCTTGCCCAGTTCGGTCGCATCCGACACCACGTCGCGCAGGTCGTCCGCCACCTGGAAAGCCTCGCCGAGACACTCGCCCAGGGTGCGCCACTGGCCTGGCTCCGAGTAACCGGCAGCGGTCGCACCCGCCACCGTCGCCGCCGCGAACAGCGCTCCGGTCTTGGCCCGCTGGTAGTCGGCCAGGCTCACGTGGGGTTCACATTCCCAGGCTTGTCCGGCCACGATGCCGGCGGGCATCCCCACGGCACGACTCACGATCATCGTGAGCGGCCCCAGCCGGTGCGGCGCCGTGGTCACGCCGCGGGCCAGGGTCTGGAATGCCAGCACGATCAAGGCGTCCCCCGCGAGCACGGCGAGGCGTTCACCGAAGGCACGGTGCACCGAGGCCTTGCCGCGCCGGGTGGCCGCGTCATCGAAGCAGGGCAGATCGTCGTGAACCAGCGAAGCGCAATGCAGCAACTCGATTGCGGCCGCCGCCGCATCGGCCACGCCGGGATCGTCTTCGCTGCACGCACACGCCACAGCGAGACACAGCCTCGGACGAACCCGGGCACCGCCGGGAAACACCGCGTAACGCAAGGCGGCTGCTAGGCGTGGAGGGCAGCCGGGCGCTTCGGTGTGAGCCACCGCGGCCGCGAGGTGCTGCTCGATGGCCACCGCCAGCGCTTTCTCGACCCGTGTGATGCCGTCCATGCGTGCCTCCTGTTATCCGTTGATCGTAATTTCTACTTGTCACTTTGGACTGTAAGTTAATATAGACACACAGTTCCGGTCGAGTCAACGAATGCTTGTCGGAGGCGTGGCAGCGGATGGGTGCGAACCGCGTAGCGGTGATCGGGGCGGGCATCGGAGGTTTGGCGACAGCGCTGGAACTGTCGGCGCGTGGCATCGAAGTGCTCGTCTTCGAGCGCGCCGCCGCACCCGGCGGCAAGATGCGCGAAGCGTCAGCCGGCATCGCCCGCGTCGACGCAGGACCGACGGTGCTCACCATGCGCTGGGTCTTCGACGAACTGTTCGAGGCCGTCGGGGCGTCGTTGACCGACGCGCTGACGCTGCGCGGCGTCGATACCCTGGCACGCCACGCGTGGAACGACTCGGAACGGCTCGATCTGTATGCCGATGAGTCGCAGTCGATCGATGCCATCGGCACCTTCGCGGGCGCCACGGAAGCGCGGGCCTATCGCGCATTCGCCGACCGCGCCCGCCGCGTCTACCGCACCCTCGAAGGTCCGTTCATTCGCGCGAGTCGGCCCAGCCCGCTCGAACTGACGCGCCGTGCCGGCTGGAGCGGTCTTAACGATCTCTGGCGCATCTCGCCCTTCACGACGCTGGCGCGCGCCCTGGGCCAGCATTTCCGCGATCCGCGGCTGCGCCAGCTGTTCGGCCGCTACGCCACCTACTGCGGCTCGTCGCCGTTCCACGCACCGGCCACGTTGATGCTGGTCGCGCACGTGGAACGCGAAGGTGTCTGGCTCGTCGAAGGCGGCATGCATCGCATCGCACAGGTGCTCGCGCGACTGGCCGTCGATCGGGGCGCCAGTATCCGCTACGGCGCCGACGTGACCGACGTGCACGTCGAAGGCGGCAAGGTCGCTGCAATCGTGCTCGCCACCGGCGAGCGCCTCGCCGTGGACGCCGTCGTCGTGAACGCCGACGCAGCCGCCGTGGCATCCGGCAAGCTCGGTCCGGGCATCGCGCGCGCAGTGCCGGCCATTCCACGCGCCGCACGCTCGCTGTCGGCCATGACGTGGACCTGCATGGCGAAGACGGCCGGGTTCCCTCTGACGCGCCACACCGTGTTCTTTTCGCGCGACTACCCCGCCGAGTTCGAGGACCTGCTGCGCCACGATCGGGTGCCTGCGGAACCCACGGTGTACGTCTGCGCTCAGGACCGCGACGACCATGGCGTCCTGTCGACCACCGGCGCCGAACGGCTGCTCTGTCTGGTCAATGCCCCGCCCAGCGGCGACGTGCGCCGCTTCGAGCCTCTCGAGACGGCGCAATGCGAAGCGCGGATGTTCGCGATGCTCGCGCGTTGCGGCCTGCAGGTCGAACCACGCCACAAGGTCGTGACCACGCCGGCCGATTTCGAACGCCTGTTCCCAGCAACCGGCGGCGCCCTGTACGGCCGCGCATCGCACGGCTGGGCAGCGTCGTTCCGGCGACCCGGAGCACGGACCCGTGTTCCGGGTTTGTATCTCGCGGGCGGCAGCGTGCATCCGGGGCCGGGCGTGCCCATGGCCGCGCTGTCGGGGCGCCTCGCGAGCCGCGCGCTCCTCGAGGACTTCGGTGCGCTTTGACTTCGATCAGCCCGTCGCCCTCAACGGCTACGTGTGGTGGTACCTCGACGCCATGAGCGACGACGGCAGGCACGGGCTTACCATCATCGCGTTCGTCGGCAGCGTGTTCTCGCCCTACTACGCGCGAGCGCGCCGGCGCGGCGCCGGCGATCCCGAGAACTATTGCGCCCTCAACGTCGCGCTGTACGGCGACGGCGGCAAGCGCTGGGCGCTCACGGAACGATCGCGCGCGGCACTGCGGCGCACCGCCACGTCGCTCGCGATCGGTCCCAGCGCCATCGAATGGGATGGTGCGGCCCTGGTGATCCACGTCGACGAGATCACCGCTCCGCTGCCCGCGCGCGTGCGCGGTACGGTACGTCTGCACCCTTCCGAGCCTCCTGGTCACACCTACTTTCTCGATGGCGTGGGTCGGCAGCGGTGGTCGCCGCTCGCACCGTGCTCGCGCGTCGAAGTGGCGCTCTCTCGCCCTGGCCTCCAGTGGTCGGGCTCGGCTTACCTCGATTCCAATGCGGGCGATGCTCCACTCGAGCACGACTTCGTGCGCTGGGACTGGTCGCGCGCTCGGGTCGACGGCGGGTCGGCCATTCTGTATGACGTCACGCGCCGCAGCGGCGAGTCGTTCTCGCTGGCGCTACGCTGCGACCATGCTGGCCGCATCGAGGACTTCCAACCACCGCCGCGGGCACCGCTGCCGCCCGGTCTGATCTGGCGCATCGCGCGCAACACCCGTGCGGAGCACGGTCACGCACCCGTCGTAGCGCAGACACTGGAGGACACGCCGTTCTACGCACGGTCGGTCGTGACCACACGACTGCTGGGACAGCCGGTCACCGCCATGCACGAAAGCCTGTCGCTCGATCGCTTTCGATCGGGATGGGTGCAGATGCTGTTGCCGTTTCGCATGCCGCGCAGGCGCACGCACGGCTAGTCAGCGCCGGGGGCACGCTCCGATCGCGCATCGCGTTCGCGCCGCTCGCGATAGCGCTTCAGCTGCACCAGCTCCCAGACGGCGAATCCCAACGCGACGCCCGCACCGAACAAGAGCTCGAGCAGGAACAGCACGTTGCCCGACATCATGCGTCAGCCGGTGCCGGCCTGGCGCTGCAGATGCTGGTGGCGCTCGTGCTGCTCGAGACGAGTGAACAGTTCAATCAGCCATTCGACGTGCTCGGTGAGACTGCGTCGTGCCATCGCCGCCGGTGCGGGCGAGGCAGCCACAGCCTCGACGAGAAAGCGCGTCGCCGCGAGCGGCGCTCCGGCGCTGCTGCCCTGCGGCAAGCCAGCTTCGATCACTGCACGGCCGGCGAGCCACACCTTGCGTTGTCCCGATACGGTGGCACGGCTCGACACCGAGTCGAGGCCCTGTCGCTCCACCGCTCGCCCGATCTCCGCGTAGACGATGCGCGCGGCATGCATCCCGGGCCGGTACGCCAACGGCAGGCGCGCGATGCCGGAGCCGGCCCGCTCGTACAGGCAGTCGGCCACGTCGAGCAGTCGTTGCACGACCGTGCCGAGTGACGCGGAATACTCGGGTGCGCGTAGCCAGGCATGGGGATCGATCCCGGCCTCGCGCAGCCACGCGAGCGGCAGATAGATGCGACCCGACCGGGCATCTTCACCGACGTCGCGCGCGATGTTGGTCAACTGCATCGCCACGCCCATGTCGCAGGCGCGAGCGACGACTTCGGGCACGCGCCCGCCCATGAGCACGCTCATCATCGCGCCCACGGTGCCGGCCACCCGCGCCGCGTAGTCGAGCAAGTCTTCCAGCGTCTCGTAGCGGCGGCCCGCGGCGTCCCATTCGAAACCCTGCAACAGTGCCTCGGGCAGCGCGCGCGGGATCGAGAAGCGCGCCACGACATCGGCCAGCGCCCGGTCGGCAGCGACCGGTAGCGGGCGGCCTTCGTAGATGCACGCCAGCCTGTTGCGCAGCCCATCGAGTGCGCCCGGACCATCCTCGCCCAGATCGACCGCGTCGTCGGCAAGGCGACAGAAGGCGTAGAGCGCGCTGGCCGGTTCGCGCATGCTTCGCGGCAACAACAGGGACGCAGCGAAGAACGTGCGCGACCCGCCCCGCAGCAGCAGGCCGCACTGGGCGAGATCGGACCGGGAGTCAGGCGAAGACGGCTGCATCGGGCACCACCGTATCGAGCACGCGTGCGGAGGAGAGGACACCCGGCAGACCGGCACCCGGATGCGTCCCGGCGCCGACCAGGTAGAGGCGCTCGACCTCCTCGCTGCGATTGTGAGGACGGAACCACGCGCTCTGCGTGAGCACGGGCTCCATGCCGAAAGCCGCACCGCGGAACGAGAGCAGGCGATCCTGGAAATCCTGCGGTGTGAGCAGGCGCGAGGTCACGACTTGGGCCTCGAGGTCGGGCAACAGCGTCTCGCTCAGGTACTTCGCGATGGCACGACGATAGGTCTCGCCCTGCGTCGACCAATCGGTGCCGCTGTCGAGATGCGGGACAGGCGAGAGCACGTAGAACGCATCGCAGCCCTCGGGCGCGAGCGATGGATCAGTCGCCGTCGGCCGATGCAGGTACAGGCTGAAATCGGTGGCGAGCACCTTGCGCTTGAAGATGTCGCCGAGCAGCCCGCGATACCGTGGCCCGAGCAAGATGGTGTGATGCGGCACGTCAGGATAGCGGCGCCGCGTGCCGAAATACCACACGAAGAGGCTCATGGAATGGCGCGACCGCTCGATGCGCCGGTCGGTCCAGCGACGCCGTGTCGCCTTGGGCAGCAGGTACCGATAGGTCCATGCGGCATCCGCGTTCGACACCACCACGTCCGCACGGAGGGTCTCGCCCGACGCGAGCCTCACACCGGTGGCCGCACCGCGTTCGACCGTGATCTCCCGCACTTCCGAATTGCAGCGGAGCACGCCGCCCTGTCCTGCGATCAGGCCGACCAGGCCTTGCACGAGCCGGCCGGTACCACCCATCGCGAAATGCACACCCCAGCGCCGCTCCAGGAACGCGATCAGGCTGTACACGGACGTGGTCGTGAACGGATTGCCGCCCACCAGCAGCGGATGGAAGCTCAGCACGGTGCGCAACCGCTCGTCGCGGATGTGCTTCGCCACCATGCCGTAGACGGTGCGATAGCTCTCGAGCCGCAGCAGGTCCGGCAACACCTTCACCATGTCCTTCCACGAGCCGAAGGGCACGTGGCCGAGTTGCTCGAAGCCGATGCGATAGGTTGCCTCACTCAGCTTCATGAAGCGCTCGTAGCCCTCGACGTCGGCCGGCGAGAACCTGGCGACCTGCCCGCGCATGGCGGCCGGGTCACCCGAATAGTCGAACACCTGTCCGTCGTGGAAGCGGATCCGGTAGAACGGGTCGACCGGCCGCAACTCGACGTCGTCGCCCAAGCGCTTGCCGCACAGCGCCCACAGCTCTTCGAACAGGAAGGGCGCGGTCACGATGGTCGGCCCGGCATCGAACGTGAAACCGTCTTGCCGATACACGTAGGCTCGACCGCCCGGCGCATCGAGCTTCTCGAGGACCGTGACCCGATAACCACGGGCGCCCAGGCGCACCGCCGCCGCCAGGCCGCCGAAACCGCTGCCGATCACGACCGCATGCGGCTTGCGCGCCGAGGTCGGACTGACAACTGTACGTGACACATCGACTGTCAACATGGTCGACGCGAGTGTAACAGCGTCTCCGGGCTACGCGATAGCGGGCAGAACCCCGGTTTCGGCGGCAAAACGGATGGTCAGGTCCGCGACCTCCCGGGGGCGCTCCTCGTGAGCCAGGTGACCAGCGCCGGCCAGCGGCACGATGGCCGCCTCGGGCAACAGAGCGCAGACGCGGCGGGCCTCGGCCGGCGGCACGGTCAGGTCGTTGGTTCCGACCACCTGGAGCAGCCGCGGCTGCAAGCGTGGCAGATCGCGTTCGAGCGGATGCACGTCCCACTGGGCCATCATGTCCAGGGCGGCGGCGGCGTGGCGGGGGCTGCGGATCAAGCGGCCGTACAGGGCGAGCCCCTCGGCATCGAGGGTGGACCCGGTACCCCGCACGAGACGTTCGACCACGATCGGATCCGACGCGCGCCATGCAAACAGGCGCGGCACGAGCGACGTGGCGGCGAACAGGCGTGCGAGCGGCGCGAAGACGACGCCCGGAAGCCCGCGCAGCGGCAACAGCGCGCCGTTGAGGCTCAGCAACCCCGCCACCGGCAGGCGACCGTCGAGGCTCATGCGCGCGACGATGGCCGCCCCTGCTGAGTGCCCCGCGGCCAGCACCGGCCGCACACCAAGGGTGGCGAGCAGCGCAGCCAGGGCTTCCGCCATGCCCGGCAACGACAGGCCACCGGGCCGCGGCGTGTGCGTGAAACCGTGTCCCGGCAGGTCGGGCGCGACCACGGTGAAGTGTTGCGCCAGCAGCGGCATCAGGCCGCGCCAGGAATGCGTCGCGGACCCGGTGCCGTGCGCGAGCAGCAGCACCGGACCGCTACCCATGCGCTGCACGTGCCAGCGCAGGCCCGCAGACTGCACGAAACTGCTCGCTTCGCGGTGCGGCCAGTCGCGCCCTTCCACTTCCCACCGCAAGGATTCGGTCATGACCGGCGTGGAACTACCGCCCTCACGGCCACTGATAGCGCATTCGCATCGGCATGGGGCAGCGGCAGGTAGCGGGCGCCCATCTCGCGCGCGAGTTGCTCGGCTTGCGGTTGCGGGCGCGGTGACGTGTCGAGCACGATCGCAGCCACACCGGCAACCCGGAAGCGGCGCGCTGCAGACTGCGCGTCGGCTTCCGCCTGCGGACGACCCGGCTTGCCGTCGCGGGCGATGTTGGCGCGGCCGTCGGTGAGCAGGATGACGCTGGGCGTCTCGCCCTTGCGGCGAACGCCGTCGACCAGTGCCGCGGCCGCATCCAGCCCTGCAGCGAGCGGCGTGCCGCCGCCACCGGGCAGGCCCGCGAGGCTGCGCTTCGCCCGCACGAGCGAGCGCGTGGGCGGCAGCAACAACTCCGCACGCTCGCCGCGGAACGCGATCAGTGCGACCTGATCGCGGCGCACGTAGCTCTGCGCCAGCAACAACTCCACGGCACCCTTCGCTTCCGCGAGGCGATGCAAGGCCGACGATCCCGACGCATCGACGACGAAGATCGTGGTGGTCTGCGCACGCTGCTTGAAACGCGTCACCCGAAAATCCTCCGGCCGCACGTCGATGCGCGCAGCGGCTTCGCTGCGACCTTGCTCGCGTCTGCGCAGCGGCTGCCAGGGCGCGGCATTGCGCAAGGTCTCGACGACGTTCAAGCGCGCACCACCGCGAGGTTCACCGCGGCGCGTCCCGGCCGGACGGCCGCGCAGGCGCGATTGCTTCAGCGCACCGGCACGTCCGCCGGAACCACCTTGAGACGATTGCCCCTGACCAGCCGCCAGCTGGGCTAGTAGTGCTGCAGGCAGCGCAGCCTTCGCAGCCTCGAGTACCAGGTCGTCGAGGGGTCGATCGAGCGGATCACGTTGCTCGGCCCCGTCTTGCTCGTCGGCTTGTGACGGCGTAGGCGCTTCCTGCTCGTCGGCCGGCCCGGCGGGTGGCGCCGGCAATTGCGTGGCGCGGGCAGCGAACACCAGTCGGCCCGCGATGACGGCATCCTCCTCCGCCACGATCGTGCGCCCGGCCAATGCCGCCGACACGCACGCGGCACGCAACGCGAAATGCACGGCGCGCAACGACGCGATCCCGAGCGCCATCGCCGTCGCCGTCAGCGCCTCGAACACTGCGTCGCTTGCACGCACGTTCGGCAAGCCTGCCCGCGCCGCCACCAAGTCGGCCGTCACGGCCGCAGCGTCGGCCAGATCACGCATCGACACGCGTTCGAGATCGATGTGGAATGCCAGGCGATCGATCAGACTCGATGGCGGGCGCTCGTCGGGCTCGGCCCCTTCGTCGAAGGCGATCACACCGAACCGCGCGGGGATGTGCAATGCGAGACCGTCGCGTTCCACATGGAGCTCGCCGCGATCCAGCGCTGACGAGATGCGCGCAGCGGTTGCTTCCGACACCCGTTCCGCCATCGCCAGCAGCGCGATGCCACCGTGCACCTCGCTCAGCACACCGCGCTCCGCGACCGGCCGGCCCGCCTGCAGCGTGGCGGCAAGATCGAGCCCGCCGAGCAGCCTCCCATCGGCAATGTGCAACGGGATCGTGCGAACCGGCGCATCCTCCGGCAGGTGCGCGCGCAGCGTTTCGACCCAGCGGTCGCGCACCGGTCCGGCGCGGGCACGCAACGCCACGCCGCCGAGACCCGCGGGATCGATCGCACACAGCGTCGCCGCGAGCACTGCGTCGGCCCAGACGCGGCTCCCGGCGTCGCCCGGACCGTTCACGCCGCGAACATCTCCGCGAGTGCGCGCTCGACGCGCGTGGTCGAACCGGTATCGTCGAGCGGATCGCGGCGCAGGCGATGGCGCAACGCCGATGGCGCGACGCGCTTGAGATGTTCGTCCGACACCGCCGCATCGCCGTCGAGCGCTGCCAGGGCCCGTGCGGCCCGCATCAGCGTCAACTCGCCGCGCAGTCCGTCGGTGCCGAGCCGCATGCACAGGTCCGCGGCTCGCTCGAGCGCCGCATCGGACACCACCACGGACGGCAGACGCTCGCGTGCAGCCACGATCCGGCGCCGCACCTTCGACTCCTCCGCCTTGAAGCGCGCGGAAAACGCTTCGGGGTCGCGGTCGTAAGCATCGCGACGCCGCACCACTTCGACCCGCACCTTGAGATCACCGGGGGTGCGCACTTCGAGCGACAAGCCGAAGCGGTCGAGCAGCTGCGGGCGCAGCTCGCCCTCCTCGGGGTTGCCGCTGCCCACCAGGACGAAGCGTGCCGGATGCCGCACCGAGAGCCCCTCGCGTTCGACCACGTTCTCGCCGGATGCAGCCACGTCGAGCAACAGGTCGACCAGGTGATCCTCCAGCAGGTTCACCTCGTCGATGTAGAGGAAGCCTCGATGGGCCCGTGCCAGCAGTCCGGGTTCGAACGCCTTCACACCGTGCGCCAGTGCACGCTCGAGATCGAGAGCACCGACCACCCGGTCTTCGGTGGCACCCAGCGGCAAGTCCACCACCGGCACGGGAACCTGCACACTCTTCAGCTTGCCGGCACCGCGGCAAGCCTCGCACAGTCCGGCAGGCCTGTCGGGCTCGCAGCCGTAAGGACAACCGGCGACAGCCCGCATCGGCGGCAGCAGCGCCGCGAGCGCTCGCACCGCAGTGGACTTGCCCGTGCCCCGATCACCGAACACGAGCACACCGCCGACGCTCTGGTCCACGGCGGCGATCAGCAGGGCGAGCTTCATCTCGTCCTGGCCGACGATCGCAGAAAACGGAAACGGTGCGGGGCGGCTCACCGATGTCGTCGTCATGAGCGCTGCGTCGACACTTCAGGCCGGCGCGAGAATTTCGAGATTGTCGATGAGCCGCGTCTGCCCGAGGCGGGCGGCACCGAGCACGACGAGTTCGCGCTCGTCGGCGTCGGGCTGCATCAGCGTACGGCGGCTGCGCACCACGACGTAGTCCACGTGCCAGCGATGGCGCGCGAGCAACGCATCGGCGGCGAACTCCAGCGCTTCAAAATTTCGATCGCCGGATTCGACCGCCTGCTTCACTTGCCGGAGGGCCTCGTTGAGGCGCGGCGCCTCATTGCGCTCCTCGGGACTCAGGTAGCGATTGCGCGACGACAATGCGAGCCCATCGTCGGCGCGCACAGTCTCTGCGGGAATGATGGAAAGCGGCAACGCGAGCTGATCGACCATGTGCCGAACGATGGAGAGCTGCTGGTAGTCCTTCTTGCCGAACACCGCGAGTTGCGGCTGCACCATGTTGAAGAGCTTCAGCACGACCGTGGAAACCCCACGGAAATGTCCGGGACGGAAGCGGCCTTCCAGCTTGTTGGCGATGGCGGGCGGCTCGACGATGAAGACCTGGCGTTCGGGATACATCTGCGTTTCGTCCGGCGCGAACACCACGCTGTTGCCGGCCGCCTCGAGCTTCTCGCAATCGTCCTCGAAGGTGCGCGGGTACTTGTCGAAGTCCTCGCCCTGGATGAACTGCAGGCGGTTCACGAAGATGCTGGTCACCACGAACGGTGCCCGCGCAAGACCGATGCGCACCAGGCTCAAGTGCCCGTCGTGGATGTTGCCCATGGTGGGTACCAGCGCAACCTCGGGCTCGCGCCGCAATCGGGCACGCAACTCGGGTATGGTTCGGATGATTTCCATGGGTCAGTGCCGCCGGGCCGCCCCAAGGCACTGACGCGCCCCCTCGGGGGGCAGCGACCACAGGGAGCGTGGGGGCCGTTTCATCCCTTGCGCGACGCGGAACGAGCGCGTCAGTAGCAGTATTCCGGACTGGGGAACGTACGGGCCTTGACCTCGCGCACGAAGTTCTCGACCGCCTCCTGGATGCTGCCCGCACCCGCCATGAAGTTCTTCACGAACTTCGCCTTGCGGCCCGGGAAGAAGTCGATCATGTCGTAGAGCAGCAGGATCTGACCGGAACAATCGGGCCCGGCACCGATGCCGATGGTCGGAATCGACAGCGACTCGGTCACCGCCTTGCCGAGCGCCGTGGGGATCGCCTCGAAGACGATCATCACGGCACCGGCGCCCTCGATCGCCTTGGCATCGTCGATCACCCGCTGGGCGGCTGCGTCGGTCTTGCCCTGCACCTTGAAGCCGCCCAGCGCGTTCACCGCCTGCGGCGTGAGCCCGAGGTGACCGCACACCGGGATGCCGCGCGCCGAGAGAAACTCGACAGTCGGTGCCATCACGGCACCGCCTTCCAGCTTGATCATGTGCGCGCCGGCGGCCATCAGCTTCGCGGCGTTCTCGAACGCCTGCTGCGGACTCCCCTGGTAGCTGCCGAAGGGCATGTCGCCCAGCACGATGGCGCGTTTGGCACCGCGCGCGACGCAGCGCGTGTGATAGACCGCATCGTCGATGCTGACCGACAGCGTGGAGTCACCTCCCTGCACCAGCATGCCGAGCGAATCGCCGACCAGGATGATCTCGACACCGGCGTTTTCCACGACCGACGCCGCGGTCGCGTCGTAGCAGGCCACCATCGTGATGGGCTCGCGCGCCTGGGTCATCTTCTGGATGGTGGCCAGCGTGACTCGACCCGCAGGTTTTGCCTTGTCTCCCGACGGACTTGTGTACATCCGTTCTCTCCGCTTAAAGCGTCAGCCGCCGATATTGAAGAACTCGCGGCGGCCCCGCATCTCCGTGATGCGGCGCAACAGTAACGCAAAATCTTCGGCCCTATCAACAAAGTTGAGGCGCTCGCTGTTGACCACCAGCACCGGGGCAGCCGCATAGTCGTGGAAGAACCGGCTGTAGGTCTCGGCCAGCCGCGCGAGGTAGCCGTCGGTCACGCCGCGCTCGTAGGCGATGCCGCGCCGCTTGACGCGCTCGGCCAGCACCCGGGGCGAAGCCTGCAGGTAGATCACCAGGTCGGGCATGGGAGCCTGGGGCGCCAGGTGCGCGTGGATCTTCTGATAGAGCTCGAACTCGTCGTCGGCGAGGGTCAGCCGCGCAAACAGCGTGTCCTTCTCGAAGCAGAAGTCCGCCACCGTGACGCGCCGAAACAGGTCGGTCTGGCGTAACGTGCGTACCTGATCGGTGCGCTGGAACAGGAAGAAAAGCTGGGTCGCGAGCGCGTGCCGTTCCGGGTCGTCGTAGAAAAGCGGGAGGAACGGATTGGTGTCCGGATCCTCCAGCATCAATTCGGCGCCGACCGCGTCGGCCAGTTTGCGCGCGAGACTGGTCTTGCCCGCGCCGATCGGACCTTCGACGGCGATGTAGCGCAGGCGCTCGGGCAGCACCGTCGCGCCCGTCATGGGCGAAGCCCTCCGATCACGATTCGGTGTCGGCCGAGTGTTCGTCGGGCGATGTGCTCGCGTCTTCGCCCTCCGCGCGCTTGCCGCGGCGGCGGCGGCGGCGCTTGCGCCCCGTACCCGCGCCCTGTTCCGGTGCCAGCAGCATGCGCTCGCGTTCTTCGTGGGAGGCGTCCTGGAAGCGGGTCCACCAATCCCCCACTTCCGCGTCGATCTCCCCGCTTTCGCAGCGGAGCAGCAAAAAGTCGTAGCCTGCGCGGAATTTCGGGTTCTCGAGCACGCGCCAGGGCCGCTTGCCCGAGCGTTGGGTGAAGCGCGACTGCAGCAGCCAGATCTCCTTCATGTCGGTACCGAACCGCCGCGGGATCGAAATCTTCTCCGCCTGCACCGACAGCACTTCATCCATCGCCTCGTGCAACGCCGGAATCGGCGGCACCCCGCGATCCTGGGCTCCCTTCCAGGCTGCCAGAACCTCGTGCCACAGCAGCGCGGCGAACAGGAAGGCCGGCGACACGGTCTTGTCCTCGAGAATACGTTCGTCGGTACGCTGCAACGCCAGCATCACGAAGCGCTCGCCCAGCGGCTGCTCCAGGATCACGTCGAGCATCGGCAGCAGCCCGTGATGCAGGCCCTGCTCGCGCAAGCGCGCCACGCACTCCACCGCATGACCGGACAGCAGCAGCTTCAGCATCTCTTCGAACAGGCGCGCGGCCGGGACGTTCTGCAGCAGCGGCGCCATCTCGGCAATGGGCGCGCGCGTGCCGCGTTCGATGGTGAGCCCGAGCTTCGCGGACAACCGCACCGCCCGCAGCATGCGAACGGGATCTTCCCGGAAGCGCTCGCGCGGGTCGCCGATCATGCGCAGGACTCGCGCCTCGAGATCCTTCACGCCGCCGCAGTAGTCCAGGATCTCCTCGGTGCTCGGGTCGTAGTACAAGGCGTTGACGGTGAAGTCGCGGCGCAGCGCATCCTCGGCCTGGGACCCGAAGACGTTGTCGCGCAGCAGCCGGCCGTGCTCGTCCTTCACCTGATCGTCGTCGCCGGCGCCCTGGAGCGCGCGAAACGTCGACACCTCGATGGTGTCCTGCCCGCACATGCAATGCACGATGCGAAAGCGCCGCCCGATCACGCGCGAGCGGCGAAATGCACCCTGCACCTCCTCGGGCGTGGCGTCGGTCGCCACGTCGAAGTCCTTCGGCTCGAGGTCGAGCAACAGATCGCGCACGGCACCGCCGACGACGTAAGCCCGGTAGCCCTTGGATTGCAGGCTTTCGGTGACGCGCCGCGCACAGGAGCTGATGCGGTTCCGCTCGACGCCATGCTTGTCGAGACGGATGGTCAGGGGTTCACCGCCGGCCCGGCCCGTCTTCCCGGCGCCACCGCGGGCGCCGCGGGAAAACATTTTGTCGAGCAGCTTCTTGATCATTGACGACGCGCGCCGTGAGCAGCCGCGGGGCCGATTCACCAAGCCAGGGAGTATACACGGCGACCCGCCGGCGCCGATCGCCGCACCTGCCCATGGTGGCTGAGAATCACATCCACGGCACAGCGTTGCCAGGCAGAACACGGAGGAACAGCTTCTTCCTGCATCAACGCAGGCTGATCACCATCCACCCGTTGGCGACGGCGTGCTCCTTCAGCGTTTCATCCGGGTCCACGGCCACCGGATGGGTCGCCTTGCTGAGCAGGGGCAGGTCGTTCAGCGAATCGCTGTAGAACCAGGTCTCCTCGAAGGAACCCCAGGTGAGCCCCAGCCCGGCAAGCCAGGATTCCACACGCGCGACCTTGCCTTCACGAAATGCGGGAAGACCCTGCACGCCGCCGGTGAATTCGCCGTCCGGCCGTTCCTCCGGATCCGTGGCCACCAGATTCTCGATGCCGAACTCGCGCGCGATCGGGCGCGTCACGAAACTGTTGGTGGCGGTGACGACCACGCGCGCATCGCCCGCGTGGCTCTCCACGAGGTCACGCGCCTTCTGCGTGATCATCGGCATGATCTTGCGGTTCATGTAGTCGCGATGCCACTTCTCGAGCTGTTCGCGCGGATGGCGTGCCAGCGGCTTCAGCTGGAAATCCAGGAACTCGTGGATGTCGAGCGTCCCGGCGCGATACTGGTCATAGAAATGCTGATTGCGCGCCTCGAACAACTCGCGATCGAGCACCCCTTGCTCGATCAGGAACTGCGCCCACTCGAAATCGCTGTCGCCGGCGAGCAGGGTGTTGTCGAGATCGAAGAGCGCGAGCTTCAAGAGGTGCTTTCCTGGAACGAGTCGGATGTCGGTAGCGCGGTATCGTGCAGCAGATCGCGCAGCAGCGGCAGCGTGATCGCGCGTTGGGTCTCGAGCGAGTACCGATCGAGTGCGTCGAGAGTCGCCACGAGCGAGCGGAGGTCACGCCTTCCGTGGCGCAACAAGTATGCCGAGACTTCCGCAGGCAGACGCAAGCCTCGCGCCCGAGCGTGCCGCTCGAGCGCGGCAATCTTCTCACCGTCGGTCAGCGCATGCACCTGGTATACGAGCCCCCAGGCAAGCCGGGTGACCAGATCCGCACGCAACGGCAGTTGAGCTGGTGCTGCGTTGCCCGCGGCCAGCAGGCACCCGCCGCAGTCGCGCAGTTCGTTGTAGAGGCAGAACAGGTCACCCTGGGCCGTGCCGTCGAGCCGCTCCACGTCGTCCACCAGCACGAGCGCCGAACCATCGGCACTTGCCTCGGGAAACCACATCGGCTGCCGTCCCGCCGCTGACGCATGCGCGGCCGCCGCCTGCAGGAGGTGGGTGCGGCCGCTGCCCGCCTCGCCCCAGCAATAGACCATGCGCTCGGACGACTGCGGCACACACTGCGCACGCAACGCATCCAGCAGCTCCGCATTGCGACCCGCGACGAAATTGTCGAAGCCGGGTGCGGGCGGATCGGCAAGCCCCAAGGCAAGTTGCTTCATCCGACGGATTATACAAACGAGGCTGCCGCGAGGATCGATCGGTTAGAATCCGCAGTCCGATCGCTCGCTCTTTCTTTCCTCTTGCCGCCTCGCCCGACGTGACTCCCGACCGCCCTGCAGCCGGACTTTCCTATCGTGACGCCGGTGTCGACATCGACGCCGGCGACGCCCTGGTCGAACGCATCAAGCCGCTCGCCCGCACCACGCTGCGCGAGGGAGTGCTCGCCGGCATCGGCGGTTTCGGTGCGCTCTTCGAAATCCCCAAACGGTATCGCGAGCCGGTGCTGGTGTCGGGCACCGACGGCGTGGGGACCAAACTGAAGCTCGCGTTTCACCTGAATCGCCACGACACCGTCGGCATCGACCTGGTGGCGATGAGCGTCAACGACATCCTGGTGCAGGGTGCCGAGCCGCTGTTCTTCCTGGACTACTTTGCGTGCGGCAGGTTGCACGTCGACACGGCCGCTGCGGTCGTGAGCGGCATCGCCGAGGGCTGCCGGCAAGCGGGCTGCGCGTTGATCGGCGGCGAGACGGCCGAGATGCCCGGCATGTATCCGGATGGCGAGTACGACCTGGCGGGCTTCGCGGTGGGTGCGGTGGAGAAATCCGCGATCATCGACGGGCGCTCCATCCAGGCCGGCGACGCCGTCATCGCACTCGCCTCGAGCGGACCGCACAGCAACGGCTATTCGCTGGTTCGACGCATCGTCGAGGTGAGTCACGCCGACCTGTCAGCGAATTTCCATGACCGTCCGTTAGGGGAGGCATTGCTGGCCCCGACGCGCATCTACGTGAAACCTGTGTTGCAGTTGCTCGCAAAAGTTCCCGTGAAAGGCATCGCGCACATCACCGGCGGCGGCATCGTCGAGAACGTGCCGCGCGTGCTGCCGGACGCCGTCAAGGCAATCATCCGTCGCGACTCGTGGAGCTTGCCACCGGTGTTCGCCTGGCTGCAGGCGCAAGGCAAGGTCGCCGACGCAGAGATGCATCGCGTCTTCAATTGCGGCATCGGCATGGTCCTGGTACTCGCTCGCGAGCACGTATCGGCTGCGCTCGAAAGCCTGGCAGCCGACGGTGAGCAAGCGTGGCTCGCGGGCGAGATTGCGCCGCGTACAGCCGACGAACCAGCGGCGATTGTCGTCTAGGACCATGATGGAACGGGCCCCCACACTCCCTGCGGTCGCTGCCCCCCAAGGGGACGCGTCAGCGCCTTGGGGCGGCCCGGCGACGTTGACATGAAACGAATCGTCGTCCTGATCTCCGGACGCGGCAGCAATCTCAAGGCTCTGCTCGAAGCCGGATTGCCTGTGGTTGCAGTGATATCGAATCAGCCCGATGCGGGCGGACTCGCCATCGCCCGCGCACACGGCGCCGCGACGGCGGTGGTCGACCATCGCGCATACACGGGCCGCGACGCGTTCGACGCAGCGCTTGCCACCGCGATCGACCATTTTCGTCCCGACCTGGTGGTGCTGGCCGGCTTCATGCGCATCCTCACGGCAGGTTTCGTCGAACGCTACGCGCAGCGCCTCATCAACATCCATCCATCGCTGCTGCCGGCATTCACCGGGCTCGACACCCATCGCCGCGCCCTCGAGGCGGGCGTGAAACTGCACGGCTGCACAGTGCACTTCGTCACGGCGGCGCTCGATCACGGCCCGATCATCGCGCAGGCCGCCGTGCCGGTGCTCGCCGGTGACGATGAAGCCACACTCGCCGCACGGGTCCTGGCACAGGAGCACCGCGTGTTTCCCGCGGCCGTGCGGTGGTTCCTCGAAGGCCGTCTCACGATCGATGGCATGGGCGTGCGTGTCGATGCACCCGTCGAACCCCTGGCCGCGTTGTGCGCACCGGAGGCCGCATGAAGATCCTTCTCGCACTGCTCACGTTGGCGGCCGTGGTTTCCTCTGCCCACGCCGCCGGTATTCCGACTCGCGTCGAGATGGACGTCTCGGTGGAGGCGAAGGGCTTCACCGTCGGCGTCGGCCGCGACACGTTCGAACATGACGGCAAGACCTACACCGTCAGCACGGAGGCCCGGACGGTGGGCATCGCCCGCGCGCTCAAGAAGATGGACGAGAAGCGCGAGAGTCGCGGCCTCATCACCGAGCGCGGCCTGCGTCCGCTGTCGTTCAAGCAATCGCGTACCGGCAAGGCCCCGAACGCCGCGTCCTTCGATTGGGACAAGGGCGAGCTCACCATGGACGAGGGCGGCGAGATCGAGAAGGTGCCGCTCACGGCAGGAACTCTCGATCAGGCCACCCTCGCCTACGCGTTCTTGTTCACCGAGCCGCCGAAGGCCGAGACCTTCAAAGTCAATGTGACCGACGGCCGCAAGCTGCAGGAGTACGAACTCGCCCTGGTCGGCCGCGAGAAGATCGAAACCGATCTCGGTGAACTCGACACGCTCCATTTTCGCAAGGTCCAGAAGGGCGACGACAAGCGCGGCTTCGAGTTCTGGCTGGCGCTCGAACATCACCGGCTACCGGTGCGCATCCGCATCGTGGAAAAGGACGGCACCGCGTTCGATTCGACCGTCACGAAGATCACTTACCCCGGCAAATGATCTCCGAACCGCGTGTGCGCGAGCGCTCCGAGACGGAGCTCACGCCGTCTCGTCTGGGCATGGTCGTCGACGCGCTATCCGTCGTCCTGCCGCTCGAGCGCCCGGCCGACGCGGTGCTGCGTTCGTGGTTCAGGGACAATCCCCAGCTCGGTGCCCGCGATCGCTCCCTGGTCGCGGACACGGTCTTCGCCACGCTGCGGCATCTGCGCTGGCTCGAGCACCTGGCAGGCGGCCGCGGGCCGCGCCGGCTGGTGCTCGCCTGCCTGACGCGCATCGCCGGTTACAACCTGCGGGCGCTCCAGAAGGGGCTGTGGCCGGGCGAGGCCGAATGGCTCGGAGAACTGCGGACCCGCGAGGACACGGCCCCCGACGCCGTGCGGTTGTCGATGCCGGACTGGTTGTGGGAGCGGCTCGGGAGCGCGTTTCCCGATGCGGAGCGCACCGCGCTGGCACGCAGCCTGTTGTCGACGGCCCCGATGGACCTGCGCGTCAACACCCTGCGCGCGCGTCGCGACGAGGTTCTCGCGACGCTGCACGCGAGCGACATCGAGGCAGCGGCGACACCGCTCTCCCCCGTGGGCGTGCGCGTCAAGGGCAAGCCGGCGCTGGAGCGGCATGCGCTGCTGACCGGTGGCCTCGCGGAAGTGCAGGACGAAGGCAGTCAGATCGTGGCATTGCTGGTCGATGCACGGCGCCACCAGATGGTGGTGGACTTCTGTGCAGGGGCGGGCGGCAAGACCCTTGCGCTCGGTGCTGCCATGCGCTCCGAAGGTCGCTTGTACGCTTTCGACACGTCCGAGAAGCGACTCGCCAATCTCAAGCCGCGCCTGCGGCGCTCCGGCCTGTCGAACGTGCATCCGCAATTGATCGATTCGGAGAACGACGCGCGCGTGAAGCGACTCGCCGGCAAGATCGATCGCGTGCTGGTGGATGCACCCTGCAGCGGCAACGGCACCCTGCGACGCAATCCCGATCTGAAATGGAGAATGAGCCCGGAAGCACTTGCGGAACTGGCCGCCAAGCAGACGTCCATCCTGCGCGCAGCGGCGCGCCTGCCCAAACCCGGCGGTCGCATCGTGTACGCCACCTGCAGCCTGCTGCCCGAGGAGAACGAGGCGATCGTCGAAGCATTCCTCGGCGAGCACGAAGGCTGGTCGCTGCTCGATGTCGGCGAACTGTTGCGCCAAGCCCAGATCGCGCTCGATGTGTCCGGTCCCTACCTGCGATTGACGCCATCCCACCACCACACCGACGGCTTCTTCGCCGCCGTGCTCGCGCGCCCTTCGTGACGCAGAGCGGGTGCTAGAATCGGCCGGATCGTCAGCGACATTCGATGGCCGCCCCCGACACCCTACCACCGCCGAATCTGATCCTCGAGCTCGTATCGGAGATCGAGACCGTCTCGATCGCCCGGCAGCTCGGCGTGATTCTCGTCTGTCTTTGCGTGTCGTGGCTGGTGGGCAGGATTCTGCGACCCAGGTTGAAGAGTGCGCGGGCCCATGCGGGCCTGGAAGATGAAGCGCTCAAGTTCGGTGCAGGCGGCCTCGATCGCGTCCTGAACCCGGCAGTCGTGTGGGTTCTATTGCTGATCGGGCGCGCCGTGCTGCATCACCACGGGCTGCCGATCAAGCTTCTCAATGTCGCGATCCCGCTCTCGTCGTCGCTCGTCATCATCCGCATCGCGGTGTACCTGCTGCGCCAGGCATTCCCCACCGGCAGTGGGGTGCGCAATTCGGAGCGGGCGATCGCCTGGACCATGTGGATCGGTGCGGTGCTGCACATCACCGGCCTGCTGCCGCACATCCGCGCGTGGATGGACGAACTTGCGCTGCCGCTGGGTACCCATCGGATCTCGTTGCTGAACGTCATCGAGGGCACGTTCTCCGTAGCGGTGACAATCCTCGTGGCCATGTGGATCGGCCGCCTGGTGGAAAACCGGGTGATGGCGCTCCAGCGAATGGATGTAAGCCTGCGCGTCGTGATAGCGAAGGCAGTGAAGGCCATCTTCCTGGTCTTCGCAGTGCTGATCGCATTGCCGCTCGTGGGCATCGACGTCACCGTGCTTTCGGTGTTCGGTGGCGCCGTGGGCGTAGGGCTGGGCTTCGGCCTGCAGAAGATCGCGGCGAACTACATCAGCGGCTTTGCGATCCTCCTCGACCGTTCCGTCAAGCTGGGCGATCTGGTGACCATCGACAATCGCCACGGCGAAGTGACGCGCCTCACGGCGCGCTATGTGGTGGTACGCAGCGGTGACGGCACGGAGGCGATCATCCCGAACGAGTCGGTCATCACGTCGACCGTGCTCAACCACTCGTATTCCGATCGGCTGGCCCGGGTCGACCTCTCGATCCAGGTGGCTTATCAAACGGACCTCAGGGCGGCACTGGAGACGCTGCTCACCGTGGCACGGGCTGCAGCGCGTGTCGTGAAAGAGCCGGCACCGGTCGCGTTCGTCAAGAACTTCGGCGAGAGCGGCATCGATCTCGAGCTGATGGTCTGGATCACCGATCCCGAGGCCGGGCGCGCCAACCTGCGCTCCGACCTGAGTCTCGCTATCTACGATGCGTTCCGCGCCCAGGGCATCGAGATCCCGTTTCCACAGCGGGAGGTACGGGTTCTTGGCGGGGTTTCCCTACAAGACAGCGGCTGAAATCTTGCTTGGTGTTGACTGTCACGGGCACGACCCCATATTTCAGCGGCGGGTTTGACCTGGCGCAGGGCCCGGACGCATGGGGTTCCTGTACAATCTGCAGTGCTGCCCACTTCCCGAGGTATTCATGCTAATCAATGGTTTGATCGATCTTCCCTGGTGGGGCTACGTGCTCGTCGCGTTAGGGCTCACTCACGTGACGATCGCCGGCGTGACGATCTTCCTGCACCGCCATCAGGCGCACCGTGCACTGGATCTGCACCCGATTCCCAGCCATTTCTTCCGCTTCTGGCTCTGGTTCACGACCGGCATGGTCACCAAGGAGTGGGCCGCCATCCATCGGAAGCACCACGCCAAGTGCGAGACGCCTGAAGATCCCCACAGCCCGCAGGTTCTGGGCATCAACAAGGTGATGTGGGAAGGCGCCGAACTCTATCGCCAGGAAGGCAAGAATGCGCTCACCCTGGAAAAGTACGGTCACGGCACGCCCGACGACTGGGTTGAACGCAACGTCTACTCCAGGCACACCACGCTCGGCATCGGCCTGCAACTCATCCTGAACGTCGTTCTGTTCGGACCCGTGGGCCTCAGCATCTGGGCCGTCCAGATGGCCTGGATTCCCATCTTCGCCGCCGGTGTCATCAACGGCATCGGCCACTACTGGGGCTATCGCAACTTCGCGGCCGACGACGCCAGCCGGAATATCGTGCCCTGGGGCATCCTGATCGGCGGTGAAGAACTGCACAACAACCACCACGCCTATGCGTCCTCGGCGCGCCTGTCGAGCAAGTGGTACGAGTTCGACATCGGCTGGGCATACATCCGCATCATGGAGATCCTGGGGCTCGCCAAGGTGAAGAAGCTGGCGCCGAAGGTCCGCATGGAATTCGGCAAATCCCACGTCGATCTGGCAACGCTGCACGCCGTCATCACGCATCGCTACGATGTCCTCGCGCGGTATGCCCGCTCGCTCAAGGCCACGTGGACCGAAGAGGCGCACAAGCTGCGCATCGATCGCGAATCGGCGAAGCGCCTGTTGCACAGCGACGAACAACAGTTGCCCCATCAGGATCGGGTCCGCCTGAACGAACTGCTCGCCAACAGCAAGGTGCTGGCGACAGTGCATTCGATGCGTCAGGAGCTCGCCCAGGTGTGGCAACGTTCCACCGCCTCGAAGGAGCAGCTGGTGAAGCACCTCGAAGACTGGTGCCACCGGGCGGAGCGCAGCGGCATCGTGCCGTTGCAGGAATTCTCCCGGCAGCTGCGCAGCTACGCCTGACACCGGGCGAGCCGCCCAAACAAAAAGCCCGCTTGAAGAGCGGGCTTTTTTTGTGGCCGCGGCCGGACCAGCAAGCTCTACTTGAGCTTCGTTTCCTTGTAGAGCACGTGCTTGCGGGCCTTGGGATCGTACTTCTTGATCTCCATCTTCTCGGGCATCGTGCGCTTGTTCTTCGTGGTCGTGTAGAAATGGCCGGTGCCGGCAGTGGACTCGAGCTTGATCTTGTCGCGCATGGGTACGGCTCCGTCAGATGCGTTCGCCGGCGGCACGCAGTTCGGCCAGGACGGCATCGATGCCGTTCTTGTCGATGGTGCGCAGGGCGGCGTTGGTGAGGCGCAGCGAGATGTAGCGGTTCTCGCTCTCGACCCAGATGCGGCGGTACTGCAGGTTCGGCAGGAACCGGCGCTTGGTCTTGTTGTTGGCGTGGGAAACATTGTTGCCAACCATCGGCTTCTTGCCGGTGATCTTGCAGACGCGGGCCATGATCTAGAACTCCAGAGAAGGGCTCAGAAAAGTCGGCCTTTATACCACAGGCCCGCTTGGGCGCTCAAGAGTCGGGGCCGGCCCGTCCTCCGCGCTCCAGCGATCCCCTCGCCGGGTGGCTCACGCCGCTAGAGCAGCCCCCGCTCGGCGAAGGACATGGCTCCACCCCGGCCCACGACGAAGTGATCCAGCACCCGGACATCGATCAGCGCCAGGGCCTGCCGGAGCACCCGGGTCAGGTCCTCGTCCGCCTGGCTGGGCTCGGCCACGCCGGAGGGGTGGTTGTGGGCGAAGATGACCGCGGCAGCATTGTGGGTCAAGGCCTGTTTGACCACTTCACGGGGGTAGACGCTGGTCTGCGTGAGAGTGCCCGCAAACAGTTCCTCCAGCGCCAGAACGCGGTTCTGGGCGTCCACGAAGATCACCACGAAGACCTCGCGGGACAGGTTCTGGAGTTTCAACCGGAGGTAGCTCTTGACCGCCTCGGGGGTCGACAGCACGTCCGCCTGATCCATGGACTCGCGCAGCGCCCGGCGCGCCATTTCCATGACGGCTTGCAGCATGACGTACTTGGCCTCCCCCATGCCGGGTACGGCGCTGACGGCACCGAGGCTCGCGGCGAACAGCCCGTTCAGGCTGCGGAAGCGCTCCTTCAACTCGCGGGCGACGTCGATCGCGCTTTTCCCCGCCACCCCGCTCGTGCGCAGGAAGATCGCGATCAGCTCGGCATCCGAAAGCGCCTGGGCGCCCAGGGACAGGAGCTTCTCACGCGGCTGCTCGCCTTCCGGCCAATCCTTGATCGCCATCGGTGTCTGCGGCCGTGTCGAGGGTCGGCCGGGCAGTTTACACTTGCACGGCTTCCCCCCCATTCCCCGCGCTCCATGAGCAAATCCGCACAACGTCGCCTGGTACTCGGCTTGACCGGCGGCATCGCCGCTTACAAGGCCGCCGAACTGACGCGGCTGCTGATCGGGCAGAACGCGACCGTGCAGGTCGTGATGACCGACGCCGCCACGCGGTTCATTTCCGCTGCGACGATGCAGGCGCTGTCGGGCGGCCCGGTGTACACGGATCTCTGGGACGGGCGCGTCGACAACGGCATGGCGCACATCGAGCTCTCGCGCGGTGCCGATCTGATCGCGGTCGCCCCGGCCAGCGCCGACTTCCTGGCGAAGCTTGCGCACGGCCTGTGCGACGACCTGCTCTCGACCCTGTGCCTCGCCCGCGATTGTCCGCTGCTGGTGGCACCGGCCATGAACCGCCAGATGTGGGAACACCCGGCCACGCAACGCAACGTCGCGCAGTTGCGCGCGGACGGAATAGCGGTGCTCGGGCCGGACAGCGGCTCGCAGGCGTGCGGTGAATCGGGCATGGGACGCATGCTGGAACCGGAGTCGCTCGCCGACGAGATCCTCGCGTGGTTCGAGCCCAAGGTGTTCGCGGGCTATCGCGTGCTGGTCACCGCCGGTCCGACGTTCGAGCGCATCGATGCCGTGCGCGGCATCACCAACCCCAGTTCCGGCAAGATGGGGTTCGCCGTGGCCCGTGCAGCCAAGGAAGCGGGCGCCGAAGTGACGCTCGTGAGCGGGCCGACGACTCTCGCTGCCCCGACCGGGATCACGATCAAGCGGGTCACCAGTGCGCAGGAGATGCTCGGGGCCGTGGAGGCTGCCGTCGGTACCTGCGACATCTTCATCAGCGTCGCCGCGGTCGCGGACTACACCCCGCTCAATCCGCAGGAGCAGAAGATGAAGAAGGATGCGCGCATCCTGTCGCTCGAACTGGCGCCAACGCCGGACATCCTGGCCAACGTCGCGAGTCGCGCCAATCCTCCGTTCTGCGTCGGCTTCGCCGCCGAGAGCGAACGTCTCGACGAATACGCAGAGGCCAAGCGCAAACGCAAGCACCTGCCGCTGCTCGCGGCGAACATCGCCCAGCAATCCATCGGGGCCGACGAGAGCGAATTGATCCTCTTCGACGACCAGGGCCGCCATCCGTTGCCGCGCGCACCGAAGCTCGAACAGGCGCGCAAGCTCATCGCGCACATCGCCAGGCTGTATCCGGCAAGCCACTGAACCGATGCCCTCGATCGACCTGCGCGTTCTGGACGAACGCATCCGCGAACTGCTGCCCGCCTACGCCACGACCGGATCGGCAGGATTGGACTTGCGCGCGTGCATCGACGCCCCTCTCACGCTAGCACCCGGTGCCACGGAACTCGTGCCCACCGGCATCGCCATTCACATCGCCGATCCGGGGCTGGCGGCGATGATCCTTCCGCGCAGCGGTCTCGGTCACAAGCACGGCATCGTGCTCGGCAACCTGGTCGGGCTCATCGATTCCGACTACCAGGGGCAGCTCTTCGTCTCCACCTGGAATCGGGGTTCAGCGGCCTTCGTGCTGAACCCGCTGGAGCGGCTCGCTCAGATGGTCATCGTGCCGGTGGTGCAAGCAACTTTCCGCGTGGTCGAATCGTTCGGGGATTCGACCCGCGGTGCCGGCGGCTTCGGGAGCACCGGCAAGAGCTAGCGCGTTCGCGATGACGAACGCGCGCTGTGCGTTACTGCTTGGCTGACGCGAGATCGTCCTGGATCTTCTTTTCCTGAAGCGTCCGGATGTAGGCGATGATGTTCACGATCTCTTCCTGGCTGAGACTGGTGGCGAAGGCGCCCATCTTGGTGCCCGGACGACCGGCCGCAATCGTCGCGTAAATCGCGGACGACTTGCTGCCCCATTTGTACTTCTGACAGGCGAGGCACACGCTGCTGCTGCCGCCCCGGCCGAGCGGCGTGTGGCAGTAGGAGCACCGGGCGCCGTAGCGTTCCTTGCCGTTCTCGAGCGCCTTCGCATCGTCCACCGGAATCGGCATGTCGTTTTCCATGCCGTGCCGGTCGATCTCTTCGCCTTCCGCAGCGATCGTGGCGGTCACGCTCCCGGCGCCGAACGCCAAGGCGCACAGAACGGTCGCGATCCACTTCATGCCAGTACCCATGATGTTGCCTCCTCCTCGTTGATGATCTACGACGCGAACGGCGGATAGAACGGCACGCCGTAGCGCTCGACGATTTCCTTGATCTTGCCGGTTTCGAGCAACTCGCCGAGCCCTTCATCAATGAAGGCTCGCAGCGACTTGTCTTCCTTGCGCACCACCCAGGCGGCATTGAACCGCAGGCCATCCAGCGGCACGAACCCCGGGACCATCTTGAAGGTCGCCTTGGGATAGTCGGTCTGAATGGTGCCGAGCGTCGTCGAGAACAACATGCCGGCGTCGACCTCGCCCTTCATCATCGCGTCCAGCATGCGCTTGCTCCCCATGAAGAGTTCGCGCGGAATCTTGTTCATGAACAGATAGTCGTCCATCGGCGTGGACATCGACACGCCCACCTTGATGTCTGCTTCCTTGAATTCGGCGAGTGTGGTCTTGTCCGCGGCCTTGCCCTGCGTCACCAGGACATACCCCATGCCGAGATACGGGCGCGTGAACGCGAGTTTGCCCATCAGCATGTCGTCCTCTCCGTTGTCCGACATGCCCAGGAAAACGTCGCATTTGCGCGCCAGGATGGACTGCCGGAAAGCACGCGAGGTACCCCCGCGGGAGGCGGTATTCACCCACACGAGGTCGAGGCGCATGCCGGCGCGCTTCGCCACAGCCCGAAGGATCTCGACGTCGAACCCGGGCGGATCGCTGTTCTGCTGCGCGTGCGGATACTCGTAGGGATCGGCACAGGCGGTCAGCATGCCGCGGGCCTTGGCACGCACCAGCGCGTCGCTCGACTCGAGCGGATCAGCCTCGCCTTCCGCGGCGAACGCCTGGACGGCAAGGAAAGCCGCCCCAACCAACATCAGATATCGCACCAATCGTAGCTTGTTCAAACCGTACTCCTCCTCGACCGCACCGCACATCGTCACTGCAGCTGCGCGGTTTAACCTGCCCGGATGCCGTCGGTCATCCAACGCATAGCCCCGCAGACCGGTTCACAGACTGTAGTTCGAAGCAGGGTCGAAAAACAGCGCGACCCCAAAAAAACAACAGGGGAGGGCAGCAGCTTCGCCCTCCCCTGTTTCTTTGCCGACTGCCTGCCCGAGCTTTTCAGCCCAGGCAGTTCAACCCTATCAGTCCAGCGCGAAGACCGTCAGGCCACCGCCCTTGGAGTGCTTCTTGTACCAATCAGCGTAGTGCAGGGGCCAGATGCCGCCGCCGCCCGCGCCCCACACGATCGCCACGTACTGCTTGCCGTTGGCGGTGTAGGTGGTCGGGTTGCCGTAGACACCGGAACCCAACTGGAAGGACCAGAGGTGCTCACCGGTCTCGTCATTCAGGGCATTGAAGTACCCTTGCGGATCACCGTAGAACACCAGGCCGCCGCCGGTGGCCAGCATGCCGCCGGTCGCAGGCTCGGACTGGGACTTCGACCAGACCAGCGCACCCGTCGCGGCGTCGAACGCCTTGATGTGGCCGGCACCGGCGTTGAAGTTCAGCACCTTGGCACCGAGGTACCATTCGCCGCGCTTCCACTCCATCTTCTTGGCCTGGAGGTCCATCGCGAAGTCATACACCGGCACGTAAACCATCTTCGTGCGGCGGCTGTACGCCATCGGGTGCCACTCCTTGCCGCCGTCCAGGGACGGGGCGATGTCGGTCGTGACCTTGTCGTACACGACGTCCTTCTCGGGCCAGTTGTAGACGGGCTTGCAGTTGTTGGCCGGGGTAATCGGCTTGGTCCAGTTCACGCGTTGCAGAGCCGTGACCCAGACGCACTTGTGCTCTTGACCCGCCTTGCTCTTGACGGTGTTCACGCGGTCGATGCCGTAGATGTGACCGTTGCGCGAACCGTGGAGCCAAAGCTTCTTGCCGCCGACGTCGGCCAGAATCATTTCATTCACGCCGTCGTAGTCGTACGGATCGTTCGGCGTGTAGTTGAAATAGCTCCGGATCTTGCCGGTGTCGGGATCCATGGCCAGGTTGCTGTTGGTGAACAGGTTGTCACCGAGGCGCACATGGCGGTCGAAGTCCGGGCCGGGGTTGCCGACGGGCCAGTAGAGCGTGTTGGTGTCCTTGTCATAGGAACCCGTGATCCACGCCGAACCACCGCCGTACTTCCACGACTCGCCGGCCCACGTATCGTTGCCAGGCTCGCCCGGGCCCGGGATCGTGTAGGTCTTCCACACGGGGGCGCCGGTATCCGCGTCGATCGCCGCGATCCAGCCGCGAACGCCGTACTCGGCGCCGGCCGTACCGAAGATGATCTTGTTGCGCAGAGCCATCGGCATGATCGTGAAGGTCTCGGCGTAGGTGTAGTCACCCATCTTCTTGTCCCAGACCACCTTGCCGGTCGCGTTGTCGAGCGCAACGATGTGCGCGTCGAGGGTCGCGAGGTACACCTTGTTCTTGTAGACGGCGACGCCGCGGTTCACGACGTCACAGCACAGCTTCGGAAACACGTCGCCGGGCAATTCGCGCTCGTACTTCCAGTTGACCTTGCCGGTCGCGCCGTCGACGGACCAGACCTTGTTGTACGAAGAGGTCACGTACACGGTGCCGTTCACGACCACGGCCTGGCTGTCCTGGCCGTCCAGCACGCCGAACGAAAGCTGCCACGCGGCCTTCAGGTTTTTGACGTTCGACTGGTTGACCTGCGTCAGCGGGCTGTAGCGCGTGGTCTGGTAGTCACGGCCGTACAGGAGCCAGTTCTGCGCGTCCTTGTCGGCGTTGAGCAGCATGTCGTCGGTCACGTAGTTCGGATAGAGCTTGGCAGCAGCTTCATCCAAACCTTGCGCCCATGCGCCGCCGGAAGCGAGCGCGAAGGCGGCGACGACTGCTGCACGATTCAGCAACAGTTGCTTCACCATTGAAGTACCTCCCGAAGTCGGGCCCGCGATCGTTCGACCGGTGGCCCTTGGTTTTGAGTATTACTTGGTATTGCTTGGAACTGCAGAACTGACCGAAGAAGCGCGCGAATCAAGCCTTCCGGCGCGACGCGACGTTAAGGTAACCCCGTAGGCTTGTCAACCAGTTCCACCCTCGGTGACCCCGCGGAAACCCGCGCCGCTATTGCGTTGCACAAGCCTCGCGTTGGACAAGTCGAGTGTCCAACAGATCGGCTTGCCACCCGCTGCCCACAACCGCCTTCAATGAAGCAGGACGGTGAGGATCGAAGCGTCGTCGAAACCCGCGCCGCCCGCGAGATGGTCGTTCAGGTCACCCCGGACCCGTGCGGCACGCGCTTCCGGGGGGGCCGCGCGCAAGCTGCGGTGCAGCCGCTCGGGCCCGAAGGGCTCGCCGCTCGCGCTCTGGCAATCCGTGACGCCGTCGGAGTGGACCACGATCTGCCCCGCATCGCCCCACCGCAACACGTCGCACCGGTGATCGAACTCAGCCTCGCTCAGGATGCCGAGCGGCACGTGGGCCGCCGGGTGGGTCGATAGCGTCGCCCCGGCTCCGTCGAGCAGCAGCGCCGCCGGCATTCCGCCGTTCCAGATCTCCAGGGACCTTGCGCCCTCGTCGACCACCATGAGCACCGCCGCGAGATAGCGGCCGACCGGCAGCAGGTCGCGCAGGCGGGCGTTGATCTCGCGCACGATCGCGCGGAGCGGCAACCCCTTCTGCGCCATGCCGTAGAACACTTGCAGGGCCGGCAGCAGGCTCACCGACGCCGTCAGGCCGTGACCGGTCGCATCGCCCAGCATCGCGTAGAGGTGCCCGGTCGGCGCCCGGGCCGCTGCCACCGCATCGCCGCTGAAGCGCGACGAGGGGAGTACTTCCCACGCGAGCAGCGGATCGTTCAGGCCCTGGCGACGAACCATGTTGCCGATCAAGGCGTTGGCGACCTGCTCCTCCACCTGGCGCTCGTCGCTCAGGCGCTCGAGCCGTGCGGCCTGCTCCACCAGCTGGGTCTGCATGACAGCGATGCGCTGGAACGATCGGATTTTCGCCTTGAGCACCGAGAGGTTGATCGGCTTGACCAAGTAGTCGTCGCCACCGGCCTCGAGGGCGCGCACCACGTCGTCCTCGGTGTCGAGGGCCGAAAGCAGAATCACCGGGACCCAGCGACCGGCGGCGATCTCGCGCAATCGGCGCGTGGCCGCGATGCCGTCCATGGTGGGCATGACCACGTCCATCAACACGAGATCGGGGCGCTCGCGCTCGAACTGCGCGAGCGCCTCCCCGCCGTCCGCGGCCACGACCACTTCGTGGCCTTCGCGTGTGAGGAACCCGCGCAGCAACGCGATGACCGCAGCCGAGTCGTCCGCCACGAGAATGCGCAGGCTCGTGCTCGGCGCGACGGGGCGGGCAACCACGACCGCCGCCGTGGTCGCGGTCACTGCGCGAGGCGCACGGTCACGCGCACCTCGTTGCCGGCCCCGATGTACTCGAGGTCGGGAAAGCAGAGCTGACGCGCGAGCGCGATGCCGCGGCCGTTGGGTTCGAACGCCCGCCTGGGATCGAAATCGAGGTAGGCGCGCCAGTCGAACCCCGGGCCGTCGTCGCGCACGTGCACCGTCACCGCGTCGCCGCTGTGGCCGTAGTGGACCTGGACCCACTTGTCGCGAAACTCGGGCAACGTGAGGCGGTGTGCGACTTCGGCCTCCCAGCGGCCCGACTTGAGCAGCTCCGCCTTCTCGTCTAGCGAGATGCCGAGATTGCCGTGCTCGACGGCGTTCACGAACATCTCGAGCAACCCGAGGCCGGCATTCGGGCGGCCGGGCAGGCACGCAGCCAGCGCCACCGCCAGATGACGGGCCTCGGCCAGAGTCTGGAACCGGAAGTGCGCATCGGTGATGAGCCGCAACGTCTGCGGCTCGACCGCGGCGGCCTGCGCCATCTCGCGCCACGCCTGACGATCGACCACCGCGGCCCGCACCACCGTGGCGAGCACTTCGCCGTCGAACGGTTTGGTGAGGTAGTAGTAGGCGCCGTTGCGGATACCCTCCAGCACCTGCTCCTTCGCCGCTGCCGCCGTCTGCATGATCACCGGCAGGTGTCGGAAGCGCGCCTCCTGCTTGACCCGCTTCAGCAGCTCCAGCCCATCGAGCCGCGGCATCATCCGATCGAGGATCAGTGCGTCGAAATCGTCCCCGGAGGATTCCTTGAGGATGGCCCATGCCTCCTCGCCGTCGGTCGCGTTGACGATGGCGTAGTGATCGCCCTCCAGATGCTCGGCGATGATCTCGAGATTGAAAGGCTCGTCGTCGACGACGAGCAGCCTCGTGGCACTGGTGTTCATGCGACTTGCCTCCTTGCGTGGTCTTGCGCCGCATCGGCGCCGACCGGTTCGCGCGGCAGTTCCACGATCAGGTCCGCGCCTCCGGCCGAATTGTTGTGCGCCCAGATGCGGCCACCGTGGGCGGTCACGATTTCACGGCAGATTGCGAGCCCGAGCCCGGTGCCGCCGGCACCGCTCTTGGTCTTGCTGCTCTGGACGAACTTCTCGAATACCGCATCGAGTTCCGATTCCGGGATGCCGACACCCTCGTCGGTCACCGTGAGACGCCAGCCCGCCAGCGTCCCCGCATCGTCCTGGCGGCGGCCCGCAGGCAGATCCGTCGCCTCGATCCGCACCCGCACACGGCGTCCGGGGGGCGTGAACTTGACGGCGTTCCACACGAGGTTGCGCACGACCTGGCCGATGCGCGTCGGGTCGAACCACGCCCGGTGGTCGACCATGTCGGCGCTGAACTCCAGTTGCACACCCCGTTCGCGCGACAGCGGATCGATCTCGTGCAGCACCGCCTGGGTCGTCGCGCGCAGGTCGGCATGTTCGAAATCGTAGTGCATCGCTCCCGCATCCATCTTGGACAAGTCGAGCAGGTCGTTCAACAGCGCGAGGAGGCGCTCGCCGCTCTGATCGATGCGACCGAAGTACTGCTTCAGCTTGTCGGCGGCCTCGCCGCTGTCGGCGGTGCGCTTCAAGCCCAGGCGCGAGAACGACAGGATCGCGTGCATCGGGGTGCGCAACTCGTGGGACATGTTCGCAAGGAACTCCGACTTCGACCGGTTTGCCGCTTCCGCGGCGTTCTTCGCGGCGAGCAGCTCGGCGGTCCGCTCGAGGACCAGCCGCTCGAGTTCGTCGCGATGCACCTGCAGGGCCTCCTGCGCATTCTTGAGGACGGTGATATCGACGTGCCCGCCCAGCATCCGCAGCGCGTGCCCGCCGGCGTCGCGCTCAATGTTGGCCCGCGACAGGATCCAGATCCAGTGGCCGTCGCGGTGCTGCATGCGGAATTCCGCCTCGAAGGTGGAGGCCGATACCAGACATTGCTCGATGCGACGCATTGCTCCGGGCAGATCGTCCGGATGCACACGCGACTGCCAGGCATCCCACGAGCTTTGCATCTCGTGCTCGGCGTAGCCGAGCTGGCGCTTGTTCTGGGGCGAGATCAGGACCGCGTTGGTGCGGACGTCCCACGACCACAGACCCACGTCGGCCGCCAGGACTGCGGCTTGCAGGAACGACTCGCTTTCACGCAGCGCGTTCTCCGCCACGCGCCGGGCGTTCTCGGTTTCGGCGTTGAGCGCGGCAAGTGCCAGGTACTCGCCGATTTCCTGCGCGGTCGCGATCTCGTGGCCGGTCCAGCTGTGCGAGTGCGCGTCCAGCAGCGAGATCACGCCCACCAACCGCCCGCCCTTCAGGATCGGGATGTCCAGCACGGCACCGATTCCTCCCGTCTCCACTGCGGCCGTGCGAGCGCCGGAGCGCGAGCTCACGTCATCGACCGGTGCGATGGAACCGTTGCGCAACACGGCAAGATGCTCGGGATGGACTGCAAGGTCCGCCTCGAATCCCGGCAGCGGCGGGCCCGAGGGCGCGACACCGGCATAGCTCACGACCAGGTGTCCGCTCGCATCCACGTCGGCATGCACGATGCGCTTGTCCGGAAAGCACTCGCGCAGCAGATCCACCGCGAGGTGCAGCACTTCGGACAGCGCAGCGCCACGGGCCATGGCGGCCGCCAGCTCGTTCAACACCCGCAGGCGTGCCTGTGTCGTGATGAGTTCCTGTTCGGCGAGTTTGCGTTCGTGGATGTCGATCGTGCTGCCGATCACGTACTCGGTACCGTCGGCGAGGCGCACGGCGGCCTTGGTCTTGAGGAGCCAGCGACCGTCGGTGTCGCCCAGTTTGCGCAGGTAGATCTCCGATCGCGCCGAAGCGCCGGACGCGAACAGGCGATCGTCCTCGGCCCATGCGGCCTCGGCGAACTCGCGCGGGAACATGTCGAAGTCGGACTTGCCGAGCAGCGTCGTGCGCGCCTCGCCGAACAGGGTACAGAAGGCGTCGTTCACCATCACCCAACGATGCGCGCGATCCTTGACGTAGGTCGGATTGGGCAGTGTGTTGATCATCGCGTCCAGGAATTCCCGGCTGCGCTCGACCTCGCGGGACACGCGCTTCCAGTCGGTCATGTCGGTCGAAACGCACACCACATAGCGGCTGCGATCCGGCAGCGTAACGCTCGCCTTGGTCTTGAGCAGCCATGCGTCCGCGAGGCTCGCGTTGACCGGTGGGCCTTCGAAGATGACCGGGCGCGCCCCGTCCAGCGCGAGGTCGTCCTGGCGGTCGAACATGCGCGCTTTCTCGGGACCGAAGATCTCCGAGTTGGTCTTGCCCACGGCGAAGTCCCGCTCGAAGCCGAGTATGCGCGACATCGCCTTGTTGGCGACGAGCCACCGGTGCGACGCGTCCTTGACATAGACGCCTTGCGGAATGGCATCGACCACCGCATCGAGAAACTGCTTGCTCTCCAGCAACGCGCGTTCGGCCTGCTTCTGCGCGGTGATGTCCCACAGCGAACCGAGCAGCAGTTTCTCGCCGCCCGGGAGCGTGACTGCCTGCTTGTTCTTGAGGACCCAGCGCCGCGCACCGACCGCCGTGATGTACTCCTCCTCGAGCGAAAGGACTTCACCGTGCTCGAGCACGCGGTCGTCCTGGGCCCAGAATTCCCGAGCCTGCTCTTCCGGAAAGAAGTCGAAGTCGGTACGGCCGATGAAATCCGTTTCCGGGCGGCCCAGGAACGCACCTCCTGCCTCGTTCATCATCACCCATCGATGCTCGCGATCCTTCGCAAACACCATGGCCGGCATGGCGCGTACCACCGAGTCGAGGAACTGTCGGGCTCGCTCTGCCTCCAATACCGCTTCGCGCAGCGGCGTCACGTCGTAGACCGCGGACACGATCCCGCGCTTGCCCCCGGGCAAGGTCACTGCCCGCTTGCGTTTCATCACCCAGATCTTGCGTCCGTCCGGCCGCGTCATCTGCATCTCGGAATCGACCTTGCCATCGGCTGAAGCGAGCACCCCTTCGTCTTCGGCCCGTATCTGCGCAGCCTCGCTGGCCGGGTAGACATCGAAGTCGGTCCTGTTGAGGAAATACTCCGGTGGCTGACCCCAGATGTCCAGACAACCCTGACCGACGATCACCATGCGGAAATGCTCGTCCTTCAGCGCCACACCCATCGGCACCGATTCGAGCACCGCGGCGAGCAGTGCCCGCGTCTCATCGATGTCGAGCTCGCGCTGCTTGCGTTCCGAGACGTCGGAGATGTAGCCGTTCCAGATGGTCGAGCCGTCCGGCTCGCGGCGCGGGGTGGCGTAACCTTCGATCCACAGGGTGCGCCCGCCCGGCTGGACCACACGGTACTCGTGTCGCCACGGTTCGAGCGTTTCGCGCGAGCGCTGAATCGAGGTCACCGTCGGGACGATGTCGTCGGCATGGATGGATTGCAGGACGCAACCGGCATCTGCCATCACCTGCTCGGGGGTCACCCCGTAGATGTCGCGCACGCCGTCACTGGCGAACGGAAAGTGCGAGGATCCGTCGCTGCGTACCCGGTACTGGTAGATCATCCCCGGTACGTGGCGGGCGATCTCGCGCAGCCGCTCTTCGGCTTCGCGTCGCGCCGTGATGTCGACCGTCGCCCCCACCACGAAGGACTCGCCGGTCGGCAGCGTCACGAGGCGCTTGCGCTTGATCGCGTGCACCGTCGCACCGTCGACCGCGAAGGTGTCTTCCTCGTCGAGCGTGCGCCCGGTTGCGAAGACTTCATCGTCCTCGGCCCACACCCGAGCGACCTCGTCCGGCGGACGGAATTCGGCATCGGTCTTGCCGACGAAGGTCGCGTCGGGCCGCCCGATGAATCGGCGGCCGGCTTCGTTGATGAACAGCCAGCGATGCTCGCGATCCTTCGCGTACACACCGGCCGGCACCGCGTCGAGCACCGCGTCGAGGAACGCCCGGGCCCGCAATGCATCCTGCTCTGCGTTCTTGAGCGCGGTCACGTCGAGCAGCTTCGCGAGCAGATAGCGCTTGCCGCTCGGCATGTCCACGACGCGCTTCACCTTCACCACCCAGCGCGCTTCGCCTGCGGCGGTGACGAAACGCTCCTCGGCGGTGAAGCTGCCGCCGCTCGCGAACAGGCGTTCGTCCTGCTCCCAGTTGATTTCGGCCTGCTCGGCCCCGAAGATGTCACGGTCGGTCTTGCCGATGAGGGCCTGCCCCTCGATGCCGTGGAAGGCGAGCACGGCATGGTTCGCCATGACGAAGCGATGGTCCTCGTCCTTCACGACCAGCGGCATGGGCGAGGCATCGAGTATCGCCTCGAGGAAGCGCCGGTTCTCCTCGGCCTCGAACTCGGCGCGCTTGCGCTCCGTGATGTCCACCTTGGCGCCGATGATGAACCGTTCGCCGTTGGGCAGCGTCACCGCCTTCTTCGACTTGAGATACCAGCCCTCGCGTCCGTCCGGGAAGCGGAAGCTCTCCTCGTTCGTCTGGGTCTCGTCGGACGCAAATGCGGCTGTATCCTGGGCGGCGTACGCGGCCGCCACTTCGGGCGGGTGACGATCGAAATCGGAGTGCCCGATCACGTGCTCGCGCGTCCAGCCATGCTCGGCGAGCGCCGCCTTGTTGAAGACGACCCAGCGATGGTCCCGGTCCTTCACGAATATGAGGAACGGGATCGCGTCGAGCACGGTCTCGAGGAAGTCGCGCTGGCGCTGAAGTTCCTCGCGCAAACCGCGCGCCTCGCCCGTGTCCAGCATGTTGAGCAACACCAGCGACTCACCGTTCTGCGCGACCAGACGGCACTTGCTCACCGTCATGTGGCGCGGCCGACCGCGAATCAGGTATGAACCTTCGTACTGCTCCGCGACACCAGTCGCGAGCACGCGGTCGTCGGAAGCAATGTAGCGACTTACGTCCTGCCCGGGGAAGAGCTCCTGGTCGGTACGGCCGATGATCTTCTCGCGGCCCATGCCGATCCACTCGCTGTAGGCAGCATTTACGTAGCGGAAGCGGTGCTGCGGATCCTTGGCAGCGAGCGGTGCGGGAATGGCATCGAGAACGATCCCGAGATAGTCGCCTGCGTCGGTCGCCGTCGCGCCGGTCAGGGCGTGCATCGCGCCGGCGCGATCGCGGCTGCGGATCGCCGCGCCGGCCACGAGGAAGAGTATCAACGACGCGGCCGAGCCCAGGGCGAGTATGCGCGGCCCGCTCATCGCGCGACCGGTGTCGAAATGGGCACCGGGAGTGACCCGCAGGCCCCAGGTCGTTTCCCCGCGCACGACCAGACGCGTTGCCAGCAGGTTCAGGCCGGCCCGAGCACCGCGCCCGGTGGATGCGATCGCGGGCAACGAGTCCACGTTGCTGCCCTCGACGAGTTCGACGCGCACGTCGGCGAACGGTCCGAGGACTTCGCGCGCGAGCGCGTCGAGACTCACGACCGCCGCGACGAAGCCCCGATGGCGCACTTCGCGCAACGCCGGGCCGGCGTCGTGCAGTCCGGGCGGCATCACCGGCTGGAACACGACCACGCCGGCGCCGCTGACCGGATCAGGGTCGGTCACGAGTTGCACCCGCGACGAATAGGCCGGCCGGCCGGTCCAGAGCGCGCGCATCATCGCTTCCCGGCGTACCGCCTCCGCGAACCGGTCGAAGCCGAGCATGGGTTGCGCGTGGCCGGGCGGTACCGCGACCAGCGCCGCGGGGTAGGTGACCCGGGCGCCCGACCGCGGCCAGACGGTGTAGTCCGCCACCCCGGCGAGCCGCATGCGGTGCTTGTGGACCGGCACGGCGGCGGCCGGCACCTGGGGCAGGAATTCGAGGGACACCAACCCGGGCAGTGCCCCGAAAGCGTCCAGTTCGCCGACGAAATCGCGCCATTCCTGCGGTGAAGCGCCCTCGCGCGTCGCCATCCAGGCGGTCGCCGCGCGCAGCGTCTGCTCGTAGGCCGCCAGCGCCGCGTCCAGGCTGCGGCGCGCCGCGTCCGCCTGCCGTGCGAGGCGCTCCCGGTTATGCTCCCGTTGCCGGTCGGTTTCGACCCCCCACCAGCCGATGGTCACCGCCAGACCGAGGGCGAGGACGATCCAGGGGGTGGGCGCCCGCATCCAGGCCGGCACCGCCGGCCCGCCGTGACCCGGCCGGCGCATCGAGGAAAACCACGGGACCATGAACTTGAGCTTGAAGCGCCAGGATTCCAATCCACCGTTAACGTCGCCGCCCCGCAGGGCTTTAATCGGCTTGGGGCTCGCCGCCGCCCTGCTGTTGGCACCCGGCCCGGCGGTAGCCGACCCCCTGCTCACCTTCCCCTTGCGCATCAAGGGTCATTCCCTGCGGGTCGAGCTCGCGAACACGGAAGAGACACGCCGCACCGGCCTCATGCACCGCCGCTCCATGGGCGAGAACCAGGGGATGCTGTTCGTCTACGAACAGCCTGGATTGCACGCCATGTGGATGAAGAACACCCTGATTCCGCTGTCCGTGGCGTTCCTCGACGGTGACGGGCGCATCATCAACATCGAGGACATGGAACCGCAGACGCTCGATGCGCACGGCGCCGCGGCCGAAGCCTCCTATTCGCTCGAGATGAACCGCGGCTGGTTCGCGAAGCGCGGCATCCGGCCGGGCGATCGCCTCGAGGGCCTCAAGTCGATTCCGAAGTAGCGCCGGAACAGCGGATACCAATGAAAAGGGCTGCCACGAGGCAGCCCTACGGTGCGGCGCAGAGCGGGATCAGGCGAAATTCTTCGCCGCGAAGTCCCAGTTGACCAGCGCGTTCAGGAACGTCTCCACGAACTTCGCGCGCGCATTGCGGTAGTCGATGTAGTACGCGTGCTCCCACACGTCGATGGTGACGAGCGCCTTGTCGGCGGTGGTGAGCGGCGTAGCGGCGTTGGACGTGTTGACGATGTCGACCGAGCCGTCGGCCTTCTTCACGAGCCAGGTCCAGCCGGAACCGAAGTTGCCCACCGCGCTCTTCGAGAATGCTTCCTTGAAGGCATCGAACGAGCCCCACTTCTTGTCGATCGCCGCCGCGAGCGCGCCCGCGGGCTTGCCGCCGCCGCCGGGCTTCATGCTGTTCCAGAAGAACGTGTGGTTCCAGACCTGCGCGGAGTTGTTGAACACGCCGCCCGAGGACTTCTTCACGATGTCCTCGAGGCCGAGGTTCTCGAACTCGGTACCCTTGATGAGGTTGTTGAGATTGGTGACGTAGGTCTGGTGATGCTTGCCGTAGTGGAACTCGAAGGTTTCCTTGGAGATGCTGGGGGCAAGCGCGTCCATCGCGTACGGCAGCGGAGGCAGGGTATGTTCCATCGGGAGGTCTCCAGGCGGGATGTGCAGGCAGGCGCGGATTGTAGCGCATCGACCTCACGCCCGACGGCGGCCGACATCGCCCCAATCTACTCGGCGGACTCCACGTGCACGATCACGGCAGTCGCGTCGTTGCGCCCCATGTACTGGAGCTGACGATCGATGGAGCTCTTCGCGAGCTGGTCCGCCCCGGCCTGGGGATCGACACCGCGGTCGAGCGCATCGTGCAGCGCGCGCTCGCCGAGCACCTCCCAGACCCCGTCGGAAACGATCAGGAACCGGTCGTCGACCTGAAGTTCGCCTTCGCCGAACTGGGCGACCAGATGCGTGTCGAGCCCGACCGCTCGCCGCAGCACGTGACGCATGTCGCGCCGCGGCCAGGTGTGGTCGGTGGTGAGCTGTCGCAGTACCGCCGCGCGCCGGCGATACACACGCGTGTCGCCGACGTGCGCTACGTAGTAGTGCGCATCCTTGAACAGCAGCAAGGACACCGTGCTCACCATGCCCTCGCCGTCTGGCCGGCGCAGGTTCTCGCCCACGAGCCAGTCGTTGATCGCACGCAGTACCTGGTCCAGCGCACGGCCGATGTTCCAGTGCGCGGGAGTGTCGTAGTAGTCCTCGAGCAGCGAGCGCACCGTCGCTTCGGCAGCAGTGCGCGCACCGGCGTCGCCGCTCACGCCGTCCGCCACGGCAATGGCCAGCCCGCGCGCGGCGATCGCTGCCGTGCCCGGATTGGCGATGCCGTAGAAGTCTTCGTTCGCCTTGCCGGCACCTCGCGATGCATGACCCACGCGCACCTGCAGACCCGCTGCACCGACCGCGTTGCCGAGTCGAATGGGCCCGAGCAGCAGCGGCCGGGTCGAACTCTGTGCGGGCACCGGTACCGAGCGCAACGCGACCGTGGCCGTCACGGTGTCATCGGGCCTCGCCATGCCGCGGCTCCGTCCCGATGCTGCGGCCACCACGACGCGGGGCGCGCCCCGTCGAAAGGCCGCCGGCCTCCACCGCGGCGATGGCCTTCGCCTGATTCATGTTATCGGTGTAGCCGCACGCGTAGAGGCAGCACGCGAGCTGGTTCACGATCGGATGCGGCAGTGGCGTCTCCGCCGCCAGCGCGCGCCGGATCCATGCTGCTGTCGCATGGGCATCCACCGCCGTCAGGAGTCCATGCACCGCCTTGCCCGGCCCCATCTCTTCCTCGAACAACGCGGTGCGCGTGCCGTCGGAGATCCGGTCGATCTGCGGCCGATGCAGCGCGTTCGCCACCGGCTCGCCTTCGGCACTGCGCAGCAGCAAGGCATGCGCGCCGGTCGATACGAGGACCTCGGCGAGCACCTCGAGACGATCGGCCGTGGCAGCACCGACCAGTTGCACCGCTTCGCCTCCGAACGGATCGATGAGCTTCGCCACCAGGTGCGGACTGGAGCGGATGCCGAGGCGGCCCTTCAACGCGAGCATCTCGGCGAGGCCGGGGCACAACACCGCGGTGGGAACGAAGGCGAGTCCTTCCTCCGACAGGGCAGTGCGAGCCGCACGCAGATTCCCCGAAGGCATGATCCCGAGCTCGCGCAGGATGTACGCAGCCGCCACGCGTCCTCCACCTTCCAGCGTGCCATGCACGAGGACTGGAATGCCCAGCCGTTGCAGCAGCAGCGCCAGCAAAGGCAGCAGGTTCGGACTTTCGCGCGCCCCCCCGTAGGCCGGAATCACCACGGGGCGCAGTCGCTCCGCCGCGATGTCGAGCGCATAGACGCGCTCGGCGCAGGCGCGCTGGAAACCGATCAACTCTTCCGCGGATGCCTGGCGCATCGACAGGGCCGCGAAGATCGCGCCGAGTTCCACGTCGGGAACCCCGCCGTCCAGCATCGCCGAGAACAGATCGTGCGCCTCGGCTTCGGTGAGTCCCGGATGCTGATCGCCGCCTGCGACGATGGTCTTGAGGTACTGGGTGAAGGACATCGTGTGCGCAGTGCGGCCGACCGTCGGCCACGCCTCCTCGAAAAGTGTTGTTCTTGCGCTTCGCCCCCGATCGAATCGCCACTGGACAACCAAACGCTTGCACGGTGTGTCAGCAACCGATGTGCCAATGGTCATCGCGTTGCACATCAACGAGTTGAGTCTGGACACGCGCGATCGTGACCCGGTCACGCCAAGCCCCGGTGCAGACCGCGGTGCTACCGCCCTAAGTTGGTGCGGCTTCGCTTGCCGGATCGGCCTGGCGCGGGCTGCCCCCAGGGGGAAGGGCCACAGGCCCGTCGGGCGGACGTCATGTCAACGTACGAGTAGTTCGGCGACCACGTTGTTCCAGGCCGCCGCCAGGTTGGGTCGGCTGTAACCGCCACCGCCGAAGGCCATCAGGCGGCCGTGCGCCTGGGCGTCCGCGAGCCGCCGCAGGCTGCGCGCCGCGTGAGCATGCACGGCCGGCGAGTACTCCAGGCTCGCGAGCGGGTCGCCCTTGAGTCCGTCGGCCCCGCACTGGAAGACATAGAACTCCGCCGGATGCTGCTCGAAATGCGCCTCCACCCGGCGCCAGGCCGTGAAGAACTCCAGATCCCCCGCACCGGCGGGCAGCGGCAGGTTGAGCTTCGTTCCCGCCGCTGCGCCCTTGCCTGTCTCATGCGCGTGCCCGGTGCCCGGATACAGCGACCGCCCGTCCTGGTGGATGTCGGCGAAGATCAGGTCGGGGTCGTCCTCGAAAGCGTAGAAGACCCCGTCGCCGTGATGCACGTCGATGTCGATGTAGGCCACGCGCCGCACGCCATAGGTGCGCCGCAGCGTCTCGATGACCACGCCCAGATCGTTGAAGACGCAGAAGCCCGCAGCATGGTTGCGCCCCGCGTGATGCAGGCCGCCGATCGGCTGGAAGGTGCGAAGCGCATCGCCGCGCATGATGGTGTCGAGGCCATCCAGGGCTGCAGCCACGACGGTAGCGCTGGTGGCGTACACGGCGGGGAAAACGGGCGTGTCGCCGCTGTCGAGCAGCTTCAACCCGTCGCGTTCGGCATTCGCCACCTTGTCGACGAAGGCGCGCGTGTGGAAACGTTCGATCGCGTCGCGCGCTGCCGGCTGGGTCGGGGCACCGACCTTCGCACGCTTGTCCAGGCCGCGCGCCTGAGTCTCGCGGAAGAATGCGCCCTGGCGATCCATGCCGAGCGGATGGCCGTCGAGAAATCCGTAGCGGCCGAGCACTTCACCGACGTAGAGGTTCACGCGTGCATCCTCCGCTGCGAAGGTACGCCCAATTCCGAATCCGGTCGTGCATAGAGCAACAGTGCCGCGCAGCAGTTCGCGGCGGCGCCTCGACTGCAGAACGGCTTCAGAGGGGTGCGCCACAGTTCCAGCACAGCTCGAAGTTGCCGGGATTGCGTTCCCGGCAGGCAGCACAGAAGACATCGGCCCCGACCGCCACGGGATGCTCGAACGACCCCACGATCTCACGCGCCCGCACCATGTCGGCGGCCCGCTCGATCCAGACTTCGGGCCAGGCGTGCGTGAACGGAATCTCGCCCATGCCGCTTTGCGCGTTCTCGTTGAATACGTGGGCCTCGATGCCGGCATGCGCGAGCAACTGTCGCAGCAGATGAGCGTCGGGTAACGTGGCGGCGGAGTAAAGGCGCAGCATGCGAGGATTCTACGCACGCACCGGCCGGGAGGCACTCCCGCGGGCCCGCTCAGAACAGCGCCATCTGCCCCGCGAGTTTCTGCGCCCGGAACTGCGAGGTGTCGAGCCCCATGCGCTCGCCGTTCAGATCGAGACGCTTGCACGCTTTCTCGAACCGCTGGGCAAGCAATTCGGCGAGCAGGCCTTGACCGCGCAAGCGCGATCCGAACTCCGGATCGTTCTCGCGGCCGGCGCGCATCTGCCGCACGCGGCTCATCACGTGCTCGGCCTTGAGCGGATAGTGGTTCTGCAGCCAATCCTTGAACAGCTCCTTGATCTCGTAGGGCAGGCGCAGCAGCACATACCCCGCATGGCGGGCCCCCGCCTCGGCTGCGGTTTCGAGAATGCGCTCGAGGCCATCATCGGTTAGGAACGGAATGATGGGTGCCACCATCACGCCGGTCGGCACGCCGGCATCGGCCAGGGCGCGGATCGCCTCGATGCGCCGCGTCGGGCTGCTCGCCCTCGGCTCCAGGCGGCGGGCGATGCCATGGTCGAGGGTGGTCACGCTCACGAACACCTTCACGAGCTTCTTCCGCGCCATGGGCACCAGCAGGTCGAGATCGCGCAGCACCAGTGCATTCTTGGTGATGATCGCGAACGGGTGATCGCAGGCCGCCAGCACCTCGATGACGGAACGGGTGATGCGGTAGTCGCGCTCCACCGGTTGATACGGATCGGTGTTGGCGCCGATCGAGATCGACTCGCAGCGGTACCCGGGCTTCGCGAGTTCCTGGCGCAACAGCTCCGCCGCGTTCACCTTGGCGAACAGGCGCGTCTCGAAATCGAGGCCGGGCGACAGGTCGAGGTAGGCGTGGCTCGGCCGGGCATAACAGTAGATGCACCCGTGTTCGCAACCCCGATAGGGATTGATCGAGGTCGTGAACGGCAGGTCGGGCGATTCGTTGCGGGTCAGGATGGAGCGCGCGCGCTCCTCCGTCACCTGGGTATCGAGCCGCGGCAGCTCTGCCTCCGGCTCCTGAGGCAACCAGCCGTCGTCCACCACCTCGCGCCGGACCGATTCGAAACGGCCCTCCGGATTGAGTGCGGCCCCCCGGCCTTTGGCGAGGCGGGCGGCACTGCCATCGTGGGTTCTGAGCGACATACTGTATTAATACACAGTGGAACGCCTGAACGCAAGCACCGGAAACGACGAAGCCCCGCACGGGCGGGGCTTCGGAAACACTGCAGCAGCGCGGGCTCAGCCGAGCTTCATCATCCGGCACGCGGCCCTGAAGAGGTCCGACTTGCCGTCACCGAAGGTCTCCAGGATGCTGAAATGATTGTCTTCGGGACAGGGCACGTCCTCGGCGATGACCGAGCCCCAGCGCGATTTCAGCAGCTGGTGCTGGTAATGGAAGCCGTCGATCTCCTTGCCCCCGACCGTCAGGTACAGCGGCGACGAAGTGGCCGGCGGCATGAACGCCGGGCTCGCCTTGAGCGCCGCGGCCTCGTCGAGGCGCGTATCGGCGTTGACCGAAGGCACCCGCATGATCTCGGTGAGGTCGTAGATGCCGCTCACCGACAGACCGCCCTGGACGATCTGGTCGGGCAGGTCCGTGCCGTAGCGTGGCCACTGGGCGGCCAGCATCATGGCCGTCAGGTGCCCGCCCGCCGAATGGCCGGCGACATACAGGGAGTTGCCCGAAGCGCCGTACCGGCTGGCGGTGCGGTACGACCAGGCGGTGGCCTTCAGCATCTGCCGGACGATCTCTTCCAGCTTGACCGAAGGGCAGAGGGCGTAATTGGGCATGGCGACCGTGACGCCCAGCTTCACGAACTCGTTGGCGATGAACGAATGATCGCGCTTGTCCAGCGACCGCCAGTAGCCGCCATGGATGAACATGAGCAGCGCCCGCGAGCGCCCTTCGGCCCGGAAGATGTCCACCTTCTCCATCGGGTGGTCGCCGTAGGCGACGTCGAGGTCGCAGTCGAGTTCGTCGCGGGCGATCTTGGACAGGCGGCCCCACCGATCGAAATACTGCGCGAAATCGGTCACCGCCGCGCGATTGTTATAGCGCTTCTCGAATACGGCGGTTTGATCGTCCATGGCCCGGATCCCCTCGAATTCTTATAGAACTGCGGCAGTCGCGCTGCTCGGGCGCGCTGCCTTGGCGTCATCGCAAAGGCGTTATTGAACCCAATAGCCCGGGGGGCTGTCCACTCCGCCGTTCGAAAACCCTGAATAATTAGGGGAATAGCGGGGGCCTTTCATGGCCGATTCGGTGGGTGGGCGCTCGCCTCCGGGGTGACCCCGGGCCGGCTCGACCGGTTGCAGCGCCCGGTCCCGACAGCCCAGAATGCCGGCTCGCCTTCGGATCCCAAAGATGAAACGACCCCCATGCTCGCCGCTGTCGCTGGTCCACAGGGGCCCGCTTCTCAGAGCCCCTCTCCCCCCGGGAGAGGGGTTGGGGTGAGGGAGAGCGGCGACACAGGCGAGCGGCGTTTTCCCTCACCCTCGGTCCCTCTCCCGGAGGGAGACGTTTCGTGCCACGCAGGTCGCGCACCGCGCGGTGGAAAAACTGACATGACCGCCAGCTTCAAACACCCCGAATTCATCGTCGAAACCACCTGGCTTGCCGACCGCCTGACCGACCACGGCGTGGTCGTGCTGGATGGCACGACCCACCTGATGCCGCCCCCGCCCACCCCGTACAACGTGGTCTCGGGACGGGCCGACTTCGAGCGCGGCCACATTCCCGGGGCGCAGTTCGTGGACATCGACAACGAGCTCTCCGACCCGGATCAGGCGCCGGGCCTGCACTTCATGCTGCCCTCCGCGGAACGGTTCGCCGCCGCCATGGGCCGGCTCGGCATTGCGAACGACACCATGGTGGTCTGCTACGCCACGGCGAACCACTGGTGGGCCACCCGCCTGTGGTGGACGCTGCGCGTGTTCGGTCACGACCGGGCCGCAGTCCTGAATGGCGGCTTCCAGCACTGGCAGGCGGAGCACCGGCCGGTCGAGACCGGACCCGGCAAGCCACGCGCGGCCACGACGTTCAGGGCGCGGTTCCGGCCGGAACTGGTCGCCGACAAGCAAGACGTGCTGACCGCCATCGGCGCAGGCGACGTCTGCACGCTGAACGCGCTGCGGCCCGAGCAGCACGCCGGTACCGGCGGTACCGTCTACGGCCGCCTCGGGCACATCAAGGGCAGCGTGAACGTGCCCGCGGTCAACGTGGTCGATGCGGACAACCTGTTCAAGCCGGCGGCCGAGCTGCGCAGAATGTTCGAAGGACCGCTCGCCAAGCCACGAGTCATCACCTACTGCGGCGGCGGCATCGCCGCCACCAGCACGACGCTGGTGCTGACGATGTTCGGTCATCCGGACGTGCGCGTCTACGACGCGTCGATGTCGGAGTGGGCAATCGACCCATCGCTACCCATGGAGACGTGATCTCATGTTCGAGCAATTCCCTGTCCGGTCCGCCGACTACGACGGCCCCGTTCTCGTCACCGGTGCCGGCGGCTGCATCGGCAGCTGGGCACTGGCGCTGCTGGTGCGCGCGGGCGTGCCGACTTTCGCGTTCGACCTGAAGGAAGACACGCGCCGGCCGAAGCTCATCATGTCCGATGCCGAGCTTGCGAAGGTGCGCTGGCTGACCGGCGACATCGCCGACACGAAGCGCGTTCGCGAAGTGATCGAGACCACCGGCGCGCGGGCCATCGTGCACCTCGCGGGATTGCAGGTGCCCTTCTGCAAGGCTGATCCGGTGGCGGGCGCGCAGGTGAACGTGGTCGGTACCGTGAACATCTTCGAGGCGGCGCGCGCTCTCGGCATCAAGCGCGTCGCCTACGCGAGTTCGATCGGCGCCCTCGGTGCCATTCCCGACAGTCCCTGGGGTGCAACCCTCTACGGCGCCTACAAGTACTGCAACGAGCAGACCGCCAAGGTCTACTGGCAGGATTGGAAGGTGCCGAGCGTGGGCTTCCGTCCCGGCGTCGTGTACGGCATCGGCCGCGATCAGGGCCAGACGTCGAAAACCACCGTGGCCCTGCTGGCCACCGTCGGCGGCAAACCCTACGACATTCCGTTCATCGGTCCGGTGTCGTGGCTGCACGCGGGCGAAGTCGCGAGCGCGTTCCTGAAAGCCGTGTCGCGCGAGCGCGAAGGTGCACCGGTGTTCGATATCAACGGCGTTTCCGAAACGGTGGAGAATTCGATCGCGCTGCTGAAGAAGATCGAGCCGGGAATGCAAGTCACCTGCTCCGGCAAGGCCCTGCCCTACCCCATGGATCTCTCCGACGATCCGCTGCGCGCGTATCTCGGCGACTACGGCCGCGTCGAACTGGAAACCGGCATGCGCGACACCCTGGCCAGCTTTCGCGCGCTCGTCGCGCGTGGGCAACTCGATCCGGCAAGCATCGCGTGAGAGCGTATCTGGCGCGCGCACTGCTGGCCGCACTGGTCGCACTGGTCGCGGTCGATGCACGCGCGATCGTCGAGATCGACGAGCCCGCCCCACCGCTCAGGGGCACGCTGCTGTCGGGTGACAGATTCGATCTCGCCGCCTACAAGGGCAAGGTGGTGCTCGTGAACTTCTACTCGAGCTACTGCCGCCATTGCGCGCTGGAGATCGGATCGATCGAGACCTATCGCGACGACATGAAGGATCGCGGATTCGAAGTGCTCGTGATCGCGATCGACCGCGCCGCAGACAAGGACCGTGTCGCCCACGCGTTGAGCACCTACAACCTCCAGGGCGCAATGGCGGCCGAGCTCGAGGAAAGCGGCTTCGAACGCACCTATCCCACGCCCACCGCCTTCGTCATCGACCGCGAAGGCGTCGTGCGCGCCAAGCTGTGGGGCGCGAAGACGCTGCCGCGCATGCGCGAACTGATGACGCCGTTCCTCGGCAAGTGAGCCCGCTCATCAACGCGGGGGCATCGACGCTGCTGATCGTGGACGTGCAGGCACGGCTGCTGCCGGCGATCCACGAGGGGCCGCGGGTGCTCGCCAACTGCATCTGGCTCGTGGAGGTTGCCCGAAGACTCGAAGTGCCGGTCATCGCTTCCGAGCAGTATCCGCAGGGCCTCGGTCACACGGCCCCCGAACTTGCAGCGGTGCTGCCGGCGGACAGCATCCGGACCAAGATTCACTTCTCCTGCGTCGCCGATGGCTGCTTCGACGACGTCGGAGTGATCCGGAGGCCCCAGATCGTGATCGCGGGCACCGAAGCGCACGTCTGCGTATTGCAGACTGCACTCGATCTCGCCGCTCTCGGCACCCAGGTCTTCGTCGTCGCCGACGCCGTCGGCTCGCGGCGCGCGGAAGATCGAGAGCTGGCGCTCGCCCGCTTCCGCCAGCACGGCATCGACGTGGTTTCGCGCGAGATGGTGGCGTTCGAGTGGTTGCATCGGGCGGGTTCCGACGTGTTTCGGGAGGTTAGTCGCGAGTTTCTTCGCCCCCATCCCGGCCTTCCCCCGCCGTCGCGGGGGAAGGAGTGATCACGGCCACGGGAGCGGTGAACTTGCGTGACGAACAAGGCTACATCCCGGTCGACGGTCATCGTGTTTGGTACCGCCGTGTCGGCAGCGGTGGCACGCCGCTGCTCCTGCTCCACGGTGGACCCGGTGCCGGTCACGACTACCTCGAGCCGCTCGAAGGGCTCGCGCGCGAACGCGAGGTCGTCTTCTTCGATCAACTGGGTTGCGGCCGCTCCGACCGACCCGACGACCGTTCCCTCTGGCGCATCGAGCGTTTCGTGCGCGAAATCGACACCGTGCGCGCCGCGCTCGGCCTCGAGCGCATCCATCTGCTCGGGCAATCGTGGGGCGGCTGGCTCGGCATCGAGTACCTGCTCTCGCAGCCGCGCGGCATCGTCAGCGCGACCCTTGCCAGCACCTCGGCCAGCATCCCGCAGTTCGTGGCCGAAGCGAACCGCCTCAAGGCGCAACTGCCGCCGGAGATGGTGGCGGTGATGCAGCGCTGCGAAGCGGCCGGCGACTGGCGCAACCCGCAATACGAAGCGGCGGTCATGGAATTCTATCGACGCCACCTCTGCCGTCTCGATCCATGGCCCGACGCGCTGCTGCGCAGCGTGCGCAATCTCGACGCGAACGCCGTCTACGAAACGATGAACGGCCCGAACGAGTTCATCGTGATCGGCAACCTGCGCGAGTGGGATCGCATCGCGCGCCTGGCCGAGATCCGCGTGCCGACTCTCATCACCGTGGGGCGGTTCGACGAGATCCCGCCGGTCTGCGCGGACACCATGTGCCGCGGCATCGCCGGCTCACGCGTGGTCGTGTTCGAGCAAAGCGGACACACCGCCCATCTGGAGGAAACCGAACGCTATCTGCAGGTGGTGGGGGCTTTCCTGCGGGACGTCGAACGGTCCATCAGCTAGGGCCTGCGCTCCCGGGCGCGATTTCATCGCGGCGGCGTCGCACCTGCCGCGATGCCCGCCACGGATTGCGTGCCCTGATCCGCGAGCGCCACCATGAACTGCTCGCGCGTGAGGCCGTTCAACAGCAACTCGCCGCGCTTCACGTCGATCTCGATGAGGTAGTTGGCACCCTTCAACCGCAGCGCTCCGTGCTGGGCCATCTGCTTCAACCGGCGATCGGCGAAATGGTCGGCGAGCGCCTTCACCGCTTCCTGGTCGATTTTCTCGCCGGGCTTCGACAGCGCCGCATACGCCTTCGGCATCGACTGTTTCGCGAGCGCCAGGCGGGCCAGGCCCGGCGCAACCTCGATCGTGAACGTGCCCTGCAATCGTTCGACCCAGGCACTCGGCGATTGCGGTGCGCCGCCCGCACCGGCAGGCCCGAGCCCCAGATCGCCCGTGGCCGCAAATGCACCGTGCGGCGTTTCGACATCCATCTGTTTCAGTGCGAGCGACGGTGAGTGCGCGGCGATCGCTGCCAGCGCCTGGGTCACCAACACCATCGTCTTCTCGTTGCGTTCGGCGGCAGGCATGTCCGGGGCCAGTCGCGTGGTGCCGTCGAACAAGTCGGACAATGCCTTGCGATCGAGGCCGGACAATTCCACGTCCAGATTGGCGTTGCGGAACACCGGCTGGCGCTGTTCTCCGGTCATCATTTCGCCGCTGGCCGCACGCACGGTGTAACCGGCGAGCAGCGTCTTGCCCTGGTCCTTCTGGTAGCCGCCGAACGCCACGTCGCGCACCGCATAGCTGCCCAAGGGCGAGATGAGGCCCGCTTCGGCAATCGAGAGCGACGACGCGCCGGTCCAGTACAGGCTGTTCGGTCCGGTGGTCTTCCAGTCGACGTTGATGTTGAGACCGTCCAGGTGACCGCTGCCCGCGGGCGTGTCGAGAGCCAGCCGCGGCATCGTCACCATGCCACGCACCTGATCCGCGGCCGGATGCCCGATACTGCCCGAAAGGCCGCCCCAGACCACCTTGCCGCTCGATTGGTCCTGAGGCGACTTCTCGAATGCAGGCGACGCCACATCCGTATGCGAAGTGCCGTCGAAACCGACGACGGTCACCAGCGAGAGCGGCGGGCGGCCCTCGAAATAGTAGGCGATGGCGGGACGCGCCGCTTCCGGCCAGCGCACCGTGGTGACGATGCGACTCATGCCGAACGCGAGGCTCGGACCGTGATCGATGCTGTGCTCCAGTTCGAATGCGAGCCGCTGCGAACCCCGCACCGCCACGCGCGTGATGGCGTGCGACTTCAAGGTGCCACGTTCGTAGGTCACGACGCTGAGGTCGAACGGCATCGCGGGGTCGGCCGACACCTGCGCCGCATACTCGCGGAAGCTCGCTTCGGTGTGCGACGCGCCCCACCACGTGACGCCGGCCCAGGAGGTTCCGGCCGCAGCGATGACCAGTCCGATGCCGATGAGTACCTTGTTCATGTGCCCGCCCAACGGATGCGATGCGGTCCGGGGTGCGAAAACCGGGCCAGACGAGATCGGCACGATGACGTTTCACCGGCCCTTGGAACATGCCATTGTTCGGACTCGTGATTGCCGCAAGGTACCCGCGGCGAACCTCCCGAACCGGAAGGATTCGGCGCAGTCCGGGCCCGGGTGGTGGCTGGATCCGACGATGCCGCAAAACAACCGAAACCGACGCTGCTCAGAACCAGATCTCCATCCGCAGGCGACGCGCATCGCGCGGCGGCTCCGTCGCGGGGACGCGGTACGCCTCGCGCCGATGGATGAGCCACGCGACGTGAGCGAGCACGCATGCGTCGAGGATGTCGTCGACACCCACCGCCGTGCCGCCGAGGACGTACCGCGCCGTCATCGCGTCGGGCAGGCGCTCGCCGAACACTTCCCGCAGCAGGCGCACGCGTTCCTGTCGACCGGCTTCGGTGTGCTTGCGCGACGTGAGCGGGCGCCCGCTATTCAGGTGGCGAAACGCCAATTCGGGATGGGCTTCGCAGATGCGGTCCTGCACCGCAGGGGTCAGCATCGCGTCCACTTCGCGGATGCGCGGCTGGATGTTGAACGACTGGATCGACAGCCCGCCGCCCTGGCGGCGCATGGCCTCGGCGTGATCGTGGGCGTCCAGCGCAGCACGGGCCGGAGGGCTGAAGATGCTCGACGTCCAGCCGGGCCCGAGCAGCGTGCGCGCATCGCCATCGCACCGGCGCCCGCCGGGCACGAAACGATCGGGCAAGCCGATCGGCATGTCGACGGCCGTGATCACGGGCTGATCGTCCAGTTCGACGACTTCCTGGAAGTGCCGGCACAGCCGCACGTCCATGGCCACCGGGTGGCGCGTCTCGCTGCGGTAGCGGGCGAGCACGACCAGCCAGCCGCCACGGCAGCCGTCCACGCCGGCATACGGACGAACGTCCGGTTCGCCCGAGCCCGGGGATCTCGCGGAAAGTCGGTCCTGCATGACCCGATCATACGTCGGGCGCCACCGGCATGATCGTGGTGATCCTGGTCGCGGTAATGCAGGTGGCGCTGCCGATCGCTGCCCTGGTGTGGCTCGGTCGCACGAACTTCACGAGCCGATCCGAAACGGTCGCGCTGGCATGTCTCGCCGGCGCCTGGCTGATCGCCATCGCCCTTGCCGGTTTCTGGTTCGTCCTGCCGCGCTGGTTGCTGTGGGTGTACGGTCTCGCGTGGGCGTTCGTCAGCACGAGAGCGTGGACTCGCACCCGTCGCCAGGTTATCTGGCCGGTGAAGAACACGGCGCGTGTGCGTACCGTCTTCATCGCCCTGGCAACACTGGCCTGCGTCGCGTTGTGCGCTGAAGCGCTGACGGGTCGACGCGCCCCGGGTACGGACCTGGTTGACCTCGACTTTCCGCTGCGCGACGGTCGCTTCCTGGTGGCCAATGGCGGCAGCACGGCCCTCGTCAACGCGCACCTGGACACACTTCACGATCCCCGCTTCGCGCCGGTGCGCGGGCAATCCTATGCGCTCGACATCGTCGAGGTGAACGCGTTCGGCGTGCGGGCGTCGGTTCCGCTACCGAGCGATCCGGCGCGCTACGTCATCTTCGGTCGGCCGGTGCATGCTCCTTGCGCAGGCGTGGTGTCGCAGATCGAGAACACCTTGCCCGACCTGTCGCCACCGCACACGGACGCTCGCAATCCGGCCGGCAATCGTGTGATCATCGATTGCGGCGGCTTCACCGTGCTGCTGGCCCATCTCAAGCGCGGCAGCGTCACGGTGACAGGCGGACAAAGAGTCGCTGCCGGCGCTATCGTCGGCGCCGTCGGGAACTCCGGCAACACGGACGAGCCTCACCTGCACGTGCATGCGCAGCGACCGGGCCGCGGCATCCTGCCGCTGGACGGTGAACCACTCGGCATGCGCTTTGGCGGCCGCTGGTACGTTCGCAACGATCGCGTCCACGCACCCTGAAGGAGACCCTTTCGATGCATCGAATCGCTGTCGTAGCGAGCGTGATCGCAGCCTGGTTCGCATGCGGCATGGCGCAAGCCGCCACGCCGAGCTTCGTGTGCACCAAGGCGAAGAGCTGGGTCGAAATCACCGTCTGCGGTTCGGAGCGGCTGTCCGAACTCGACCTGCAGCTTGCCGTCGCCTACGCGCGCCTGCTGAAGGTGGTGAGCGGGCCTGGCCGCAAGTCGCTCGAAGCGGAGCAGCGCACCTGGTGGGCGAGCCGCAACGACTGCCGCAAGGCGAGTGAGCCGATCGCGTGCCTCGAAGGCCGTTATGAACGGCAGATCACCACGCTCGAATCGCGTCCGGACTATCCGGGCGAAGCGGTCGCGAAGAACGTCGAACTGCCCCCGGAATCGATCGCCAATGCCGGTCGCGGCTGGACCCGCGAACTGTCGAAGTACCAGCGCGCGCTGCGCGCGTGCCGCGAGGAAGCCGCCGTGGCAATCGGGAAGGTCCTGGTAGCCTGGCCGACGGGCGACGACGAATCCTCAGTGGGGACGCGCCTGGTGGACTGGAATCTCAAGGAGTGGGTCTGCGTGGCCCACGCCGACGGTCACAAGGTGTACCGCTTCGAAGCGCGCGATCCGCAGGAAGAGTTGCCGCCCTCAGGCCCGGTCTACCACCTCGGCGCGAAGGCCCCGCCAGGCTGCAAGACGGCGACGCAGGTGCTCGACATCAACGGCAAGGCTGCGGGCTGGATCAGCGAAGCCGACTGCTAGCCCTGGTGGACCAGGGCCCTTTGACACGTAGAACGGCCCTAGAGCGATTCCAGAAACCGCAGCAACGCCGCGCGGTCCTCCTTCGCCATCGTGCGAAACGCCTCACGCGATACCGTCGCCTCGCCGCCGTGCCAGAAGATGGCCTCGGCAAGAGTGCGGGCGCGTCCGTCGTGCAGATAGGTTGCGACACCGTTGACCGTCTGCGTGAGTCCGATCCCCCACAAAGGCGTGGTGCGCCATTCGCTGCCGCTCGCGACGAAATCAGGGCGACGGTCCGCGAGCCCCTCACCCAGATCGTGCAGCAGCAGATCGGTGTAGGGACGGATCGTCTGATTCGATAGCGACGCATAGCCCGGTACCTCCGCCGTCTTCAATTCCGGCACGTGACAGACCGCGCAACGCGCCTCCGAAAACACCTGTTCGCCGCGTTTCACATTCGGATCCTTCACGTCGCGGCGCGCCGGGACCGCAGTCGACTTGAGATGCGTCTCGACGGCCGCCCAGCGCACCTGCCCCAGTTCCGGCTTGCCGGCGGGCATCAGGTCGCGGCACGCCCCTTGTGGCCCGGGACAGTTCTGCTGCGGAAAATAGTCGCTGCTGACACCGATGTCGGCCGAGAACGCCGCGGCAATCTGCTGGCGCAAGGTGGAGTGTGTGGCCTTGTGGCCGAAGCGACCGATGCCTGCCCGCTTCTGGGCGTAGTCCCAGACCATGTTCGGACGGCCGCGAATGCCGTCGACCGGTGCACGCTCGGCGAGCGCGAGAATCACACTGTCAGGGACCGCATCGATGAGACCCGACCCCACGAGCGCGGGTGGCGTCCGCGGCGAGATCAGCAGTCCATCGCCGAACGGGCCGAAGTTGAGATTGCGGAACGACACCTCGGGTCGGCGCAACGCCACGGTCTCCCCATCGGCGAACGCGGCTGTCGACTCGATCCAGCGCACGTCGACGCTACCCTCTTCCGGCACGACGCGTTCGACGCCCTGCGTCTGCAACTGGTCGCCGTAGTTGGGATCGGGCTCCGGACCGCCATACTCGTTGGTCCCCGGCAGGCTGAGGCGCACCACCATCGGATGAGCATCCGCGCCGCCGGCGATCGGTGCACCGCGACCATTGCGTACGTGACAGTCACCGCACCCACGCGCGTTGAACGTCGGTCCCGCGCCCCACTCGCCTTGCTCGAACCAGAAGATGACCCAGCGCGTGTCGAAGAGCTCGTGACCGGTCTTGAAGCGCTTGCGCTGCTCCGCATCGAGCGCGGCGATCGGTTGCAGGTAAGCGCGCGGACTTGCATCCAGCACGGTAGCCTCGCCACCGAGCAACGCAGCAGGATCGAGCGACGGCGCTTCGGCAGCACCGAGCGCGGCACTCAACACCGCCGCGCCAACCGTCCCGATCACCGCGCGCCGATGCATGCGGTCAGCCCGCGCTGGGCCTGCCCCCTGGGGGGAGAGGCCGCAGGCCTGTCGAGGGGGTCATAGGATTCCTATGCGACAGCGCGAGCGCGCGCCGGAACCTGCACGTCGATGATGCGCGTCCACCCGTACGGATCGGCGGCGCGGCCGTACTGGATATCGGTCAGCGCCCGGTAGAGAGTCTGAGCCACCGGTCCCGCGCGGCCGTCGCCGACCGCGTGGTCCGCGCCACGATGACCGATACGGCCGATCGGCACGATCACCGCCGCGGTGCCCATGCAGAACGCCTCGCTGATGCGACCCGCGTCGATGTCGGCGACGATTCCCTCCACATCTAGCCGCGCCTCGCGCACCGGATAACCAAGATCGGGCGCCAATCGCAGGATGGAATCGCGCGTGATGCCCGGCAGGATGCTGCCGGAGAGCGCGGGCGTCACGATCTCGCGGCCGTCGTAGACGAACGCCACGTTCATCGCACCCGCCTCCTCGATGTAGCGGCGTTCCACGGCATCGAGCCACAGGACTTGTTGGTAGCCGTTGGCGCGCGCCCGTTCGCTGGCCGCGAGGCTCGCCGCATAGTTGCCTGGTGTCTTTGCGGCACCGGTGCCGCCGCGTGCAGCACGGATGTGTTCCTCCGCCACCTGCACGCCCACCGGCTGAAAACCCGAGGCGAAGAACGGCCCGGCAGGGCTCAGCACCACATAGTGAATGAACTCGCGTGCGGCACGCACTTCGAAAGTCGGTTCGGTGGCCGCCATCACCGGCCGCACGTAGAGCGAGGAGCCCTCACCCGTGGGCACCCATTCGTGTTCGAGGCGCACCAGGGTCTCGATCGCCTCCACGAAGCTCTCCACCGGCAACGCCGGCATCGCCATGCGCTCCGCCGAACGATTGAAGCGCAGCGCATTGGCATCGGGCCGGAACAGGTTCACGCGCCCGTCCGGTCGCGCGTAGGCCTTCGTACCCTCGAAGATCGCCTGACCGGCGTGCAGGATCTGCGCACCGGGGTCGAGATCGAGCGGGCGTCGCGGCCCGATCGTGGCGTCGTGCCAGCCACGCGTTTCGTCCCATCGTTGCAGGAACATGCGGCGCGTGAAGATGCGGCCGAAGGGCAGCGGGTCCGGCAAGCGGACCGGGCTCTGGTCCGACAGAGGTTCGATACGGATAGGCGTAGTCACGTCAGCCACCTTCCACTGCCGTGGCGGCACGCGCTTCGCCGCTGCCGCCTTCGATGTCGTGCATCCAGTGCGGACGCATGCAGGCGTTCTCCGCGAACCACGCGTGCGACACGTGGCCGGGATGATTTTCCAGATATTCGAATGTCACGTTGAAATAGTCCGGGGAAGTCTTCCAGATGAAAGTGAGTTCACGCGATTCGCCCAGGCCCCCGTGCATCAGGGCGCGGGTCTCGACGCGCAGGGGTTGGCCGCGCACCGCGATTTCCTCGTTGGCGAGTGCCAGGATGTTGCGCACCGAAAGATCCACCCGCGGCTTGGCGTTGACCAGGATCAGGCGGTCCTCGCAGAACCAGAACTGGATCGATCGGGGGCCATCGGCGTCGCGCGGACCGGCCGCGAGCAGGAACTCGCGCGCGTTGCCGACCTGGTCGTAGCGCGCCGCGGCGAGCCGGATGACGTCCTCCCGGCTCATCCCGCTCTCGAAGCCGCCAGCGTCGAACGCAGGGGCTGCGCCGCTCGAAAGCGCCAGGGCCAGCGACGCGCACCACCGCACCATGGGACCACTCCACCAGTGAAACCTGCCCGATTGTAGCCCGGTCGCTTGACCCTCGCGAAGGCTCCGTGCCAGCATCCCCCGGGCGTAGGCCGCGCATGACCCGAGAACGACAATGAGCCAGGAGGAGAACGCACTCGCGGATTGGCGCGCCAGCGCACTCGCCATCGAGTCGGCGGTCAATACCGTCGTCATCGGGCAGCGGCGCGCGGTACGCCTGATCGACGTCGCGCTGTTCGCACGCGGCCACGTGCTGCTGGAAGGCGACGTGGGGGTAGGCAAGACCACGCTGCTGCGGGCGTTCGCGCGCGCCGTGGGCGGCAGCTTCAGCCGCATCGAGGGCACGGTGGACCTGATGCCGGCCGACCTCCTCTATTACACCTATATCGGCGAGGATGGCCGGCCGCGCGTCGATCCCGGGCCGCTGGTGCGCAACAGCGACGACCTCGCCGTGCTGTTCTTCAACGAGATCAACCGCGCGCGGCCCCAGGTGCATTCGGTGCTGCTGCGCGTGATGGCCGAGCGCAGCGCTGCGGCCTTCGACCGCGAGTTCCGGTTTCCTCACCTCACCGTGTTCGCCGACCGCAACCGGGTCGAACGCGAAGAGACCTTCGAGATCTCCTCCGCGGCCAAGGACCGGTTCATGATGGAAGTGGGCATCGAGGCGCCGCGTGACGAAGGCGATCAGCTCGCACTCATGTTCGATACCGCGTTCCACGATGTCGACACGCTCATCGCGCGCGTGCCGGAGGCGCTGGTGGACTATCGGGCGTTGAACCAGATCGCCGCCACCATCCAGAGTTCCATCCAGGTGGGCGACGCCCTGCGCCGCTACGCCCATCGCCTGTGGCAAACGATCGCACGGCCGCACGAACACGGTGTGGTCATCGACGGCGTGGATTCCGCGGCCCTCATTCTGGGTGGTGCCAGTCCGCGCGGCATGAGCCTCGCCGTGCGTGCGGCCCGTGCCCACGCCTGGCTCGATGGCCGTGGGCACGTCGAACCGCGCGATCTCCATGCGGTCTTCTTCGAAACCATGGCACACCGCGTGTTCTTCGAACCCGCGTACGAATTGCGACGTGCGGGTATCGTGCGCGAGCTCTTCGCCCAGGCGTTCGCGCGCACGCCCGCACCGTGACCGCATCCCGTGCCGGAGAGTTCCTGTACCGCATCCCCGGACGGCCGGCGAGCCTGCGCCCCGGCGCGCATTCGAGCCGCCTCGATGGCGGGTCCGGGGTCTTTCTCGGATTGCAGCCCCTGCTCTCGCGCCCCAATCCTCGCCGCATCGACCTGCGCCGCAGCCTCACCGATCCTTACGGTCAATGGCTGGTGCGCAACATGAGCGAACGGGTTTCGGTGCCGCTGTACGTCGTTGCCGATATGTCAGCCTCCATGGCCACCGACGACAAGCGCGAAGCGATCGCGTGCCTGGTCGAGAGCGCCGGGTTGTCGGCCTGGCGCACGGGTGATCCGTTCGGCTTCGTCGGAGCGGATCGGACAGTCCGCACCGAATGGTTTCGTCCGGCCACGCACGCGCGGGGCGCGGGTTCCCGGCTGGCGGAGTTGCTTCGAAGTGCGGCCTTCGACGGTGGCAACGCCGCGGGTCTGCTCGATGCGGTCCGGCATCTGGGCAAGCGCCGAACGCTCGTGCTGCTCGCCTCCGACTTCCATTTCGATCTCGGTACCCTTCGAACGCTGCTCGCATCGCTGGCCGGACACTTCGTCGTACCGGTGGTCGTCTGGGGCGCGGCGGAATCCGTGGCCAACGTGCCCGATCGAGGTCTGGTGGATCTTGCCGACAGCGAGAATGCGGCCCGCCGCTTCCTGTGGCTGCGACCCCGCCTCGCGGAACGCATCCGTTCGGCGTTGCGACAGCGCCGTACCGATCTCATCGCAACCTTCGCCCAGTTCGGCCTGCGGGCGATCTTCATCGACGACGGGTTCGACCCCGACCATCTGACGCATCACTTCCTCGGCGGCACCGACGATGCGACGGCGGTGGCTTGAGTCTGCGCTCGGCCTGCTGAGCCTGTGGGCATCGAGCGGTGCCGTGGCGGCCGATGCAACCACATTTGCCGTCGCACCGCTGCGGCAGTACGGCTACGTAATCGGCGACGAGTTCGTCATCGAAGGCGCGGCTCCCATGCCGCAGGGCTACGTCGCCGACGCGGACAGCATTCCCAAACCCGGGCGCCGCGGTGCGCTGCTCGAACTGCGCGAGGGTACGCTCGAAACCGGCTCCCGCAACGAGCACCGCTTCCGCGCGCGGTTCCTCGTCGTCAACAGCGCGGCCGAGGTGCGCACCGTCGAAACACCGCCCCTCGCGATCCGCTACCGCAAGGCCGGCGCCCCGGACCTCGCCATCGCGCTGCCCGGGATTCCCGTGACGGTCTCGCCGCTCACGCCGAGCGCCGTGCTGGCCCGCGACGGCCTGGAGGAACTCCAACCCGACGTCGCGGTACCGCGGATCACGACCACATGGATTCGCATCCGTCTGCTCGCCCTCGCGGCAAGCGCTGCGTTGCTCGCGGCGTGGTTCGCCTGGGCGCAAGGCTGGGTACCGTCGAACCTCCTCGTCCGGCGGCCGTTCGCCCGCGCTCGCGCAACGATCGCGCGGCTCGGCAGCGATGCCGATGCACGCGCCGAGCAGGCGCGCCGGATTCATCGCGCCTTCGACGAGAGCGCCGGCTTTGCGGTGACGGACGAGACGCTCGATCGATTCTTCGCACTTCGACCCGGATTCGCGGCCGCACGCACCGACGTCCAGTCGTTCTTCGCCGCATCGAATCGGTATTTCTTCGCCGAGAATCGTTCGGCACTGCCGTCAGCCGATGCGCTGCACCATCTCGTCGGGCAACTCGCCGAATGCGAGTACGCGACCGGACGCAAGGCGCGATGAGCGATATCGAGTTCTCGGCGCCATGGGCGCTGCTGCTGTTGCCGCTGGCCCTGCTGCCCTGGTGGTCGCGCTCCAGGGATCTGCCGCGCCATGCGTGGATCGCGCTGCTGCCGCGGGATCACCTGTCGGATGCGATCGACCTCGCGCTTCGCCTCGTGGCGACGCTCGCGCTCGCAGCAGCCATCGTCGGGCTCGCCGGACCCTACCGCGGCCCCACGACGGTCACCCGGGTCGGCGAAGGCGCGGAGATCGCCATCCTGTTCGATCGCAGCCGCAGCATGGATCTGCCCTTCACCAACAACTCGAGCATCGGCAACCGTGCCGAGACCACCGGGGATTCCAAGGGTCGCGTCGCGCGCGAGCTGCTCCTGCGTTTCACCGCCGCACGACCGTTCGACGAGTTCGCGATGTTCATCTTCAGTGCGCGACCGATGCGCGCGCTCGACTTCACCAGTGCACCGGACGCGATTCGCGCCGCCATCACCGCCAACGATGTCGGCCGCGGGCTCGGCGAAACCGACATCGGGTCCGCGCTCGAGGCAGGCGTGGCAGCCTTCGAATCGCGGCCCTACCTCGGTGCACGGGTGATCCTGCTCGTGTCCGATGGCGGCGCCCGCCTGGATCCGGATGTGCGCCACCGGTTGACGGCAGGCCTTCAGCGCATTCGCGCTCGCATCTATTGGCTCTACATCCGCTCGATCGGCAGCGCCACTATCCGCGACTCGGGTGAGATGGAACTTTCCGATGCGATACCGGAAGTGGCGTTGCACCGCTTCCTCGAAAGTACCGGGGTGCCCTATCGCGCCTTCGAGGCGGAAGATCCGAAGGAGTTGGGACGGGCCATCGAGGACATCGACAAGCTGGAGAAGCACACGATCGTCACTACAGCGATCGCGCCGCGGCGCGAATTGGCTGGATGGTTGTTTGCGGTGGCGGCCGGTTGTGCGGGACTGCTTACGGTCGCGCGACTGCGGCAGCGGGAAGCCTGGGGAGCTGCGTGAACTGTTGCCCCCACCCCAACCCTCCCCCGGCAAAGCCGGGGGAGGGAGAAGTTCGCTCCTTCCCCCGCGACGAAGTCGTGGGGGAAGGCGGGGATGGGGGCCAGCCGTCCGCAGCCACGCCCCGCCACCCTGATCCGAGACCGGCCCCATGATGCGCCCCCGCACCCGCCGCACCCTCCTCGCCTTCACGGCTCTTGCCGTGCTGGCCACATGGGATGGCATTCGATGGTGGAAAGCAGAGCAGGACAACGCCGCAATCCAACGTTCGACCGCAGGCGAGAACCCGATCGCACCGCAGCTCACCGAACGTTCCCCTGCCGAAGTCCGTTTCGCCGCCGCGTCCGTCGTCGCCCGCGAAGGCCACGTCACCCGCGCGGTAGCGCTCTATCGCCAGGTCGCGGAGTCCCGCGCGGACCTGGCCCCCGCGGCGCTCGTCAACGCCGCCAACACCCTGCACCGCGAAGGACGAAGGCTCGCTGCGGCGGACAACCGCGCCGGCGCATTGCCGCTGCTGGAACTCGCGAAGGAAACCTACCGCGAAGTCCTGCGCCGCGATTCGTCGCTGTGGTCGGCGCGCTACAACCTCGACCGCGCGTTGCGCCTCGCTCCCGAGGATGAAGCGCGCGACGACGAAGGCGCTTCGATCCCGGCAGACTCCGAGCGCGCGCTCACCACCATGCGCGCCTTCACTCTCGGCTTGCCATGAAGACGGGGTTCGCCTTCAGGCTCGCGCCACGCCGAGCGCTGATGCTCGCCACGATCCTGCTGGCGCTCGCCGCGTGGGGTCCGACGGTGACTCTTCCGCTGGCCCGCTTCCACGGGATCATCGTGCTCGACGTCACCCAGAGCATGAACGTCGAGGATTACCTCGCCGACGAGCGCCCGCAAAGCCGGCTGGACGCTGCGAGGGTCGCCCTGCACGAAGCCCTGCAGGCGTTGCCGTGCGGCAGCCGCGTAGGCTGGGGCGTATTCACCGAGTATCGGACGTTGGTGCTGCTGGCACCGCTCGAGACCTGCGCTCACTTCCGCGAGCTCTCCGGCACGCTCGACTCCATCGACGGCCGCATGTCATGGGCCGGTCGCAGCGAGATCGCGAAGGGCTTGTTCTGGGCGCTGCGGCAGGCCGACGTGATGCCCGCGAGACCATCGATCGTGTTCGTCACCGACGGTCACGAAGCGCCGCCCATCAATCCGCGCCATCGCCCGCACTACGACGGCAAGCCCGGGACCGTCGCCGGCCTGATCCTCGGCGTCGGCGGACTGCAGCCGATGCCCATCCCGAAATTCGATCCCGAAGGTCGCCGTCTCGGCCATTGGCGCGCGGACGAGGTGCAGCAGCAGGACACCTATTCGCAGGGCCGCGCCACCAGCATAGGGCGAGAAAAGCTCGTCGAGACCGAAGAAGACGTGGGGCCGGTCGACTGGGCCACCTCGGGCAACGAGCACATGTCCGCGCTGCGCGAACGCTATCTGCAGGTGGTCGCGGAGGAATTGAAGCTCGCCTACCTGCGACTGAACGGCGGCAGCGCCGGGGCGCACGATCTCTCGCGCGCGCTCGGGCGGTCGGCACTGGCGCAGCGCGTACCAACTCCCGTTTCGCTGGGCTACCCGCTGGGCGCCGTGGCGCTGGCTCTATTGGCGTTCGTCTACGCGCCGGGGGCGTTGCGCCGCCCGGCGCTCAGATCTAGAGCGCAGCCACGTACGCTGTCTTCACGGTCGTGAAGAATTCCTGAGCGTAGCGACCCTGCTCGCGCGGGCCGTAGCTCGAACCCTTGCGGCCGCCGAAGGGCACGTGATAGTCCACACCGGCCGTGGGCAGGTTCACCATCACCATGCCCGCCTGGGCGTTGCGGCGGAAGTGGGCTGCGTGCTTGAGCGAACCGGTCACGATGCCGGAGCACAGGCCGAACGGCGTGTCGTTGGCCACGGCGAGCGCTTCGTCGTAGTCCTTGACCGCGATCACGCTCGCCACCGGACCGAACACTTCCTCGCGGTTGATGCGCATCGTGTTGGCGGTATCGGTGAACAGCGCGGGTTCCAGGTAAAACCCGTCGGTCTCGCGCTTCAGCTGATTGCCGCCGAAGGCGAGCTTGCCGCCTTCCTTCTTGGCAATGTCGATGTAGGACAGGTCCTGGTTCAACTGCGACTTGTCCACTACCGGACCGATATGAACGCCCTGCTTGAGCGCGTTATCCACCACGAGACCCTTCATGCGCTCGACCATGGCGGCGATGAACTTGTCGTGGATGCCCTTGGTCACGACGATGCGCGAGGACGCGGTGCAGCGCTGCCCGGTGGAGAAGAATGCCCCGTTCACCGCGCTCTCGACCGCCGTCTTGAGATCGGCGTCGTCCAGCACCACCAGCGGATTCTTGCCGCCCATCTCGAGCTGGAACTTCTTCATGCCGGCGATCGCCTTGGCGGCCACCTTCTTGCCGGTCTCCACGGAACCCGTGAACGTGATGGCGTCGACGCGCGGATCGGTCAGCAGCGCCTCGCCGACGATGCTGCCGCGGCCCATGCACAGGTTGAATACACCAGCGGGAAAGCCGGCGCGATGAATGATGTCGGCAATCGCCCACGAAGAACCGGGCACCAGGTCGGCCGGCTTCATGATCACGCAATTGCCGTAGGCCAGCGCCGGCGCGATCTTCCACGCCGGGATCGCCGAGGGGAAATTCCACGGGGCGATGATGCCGACCACGCCGACCGGTTCGCGCGTGATCTCGACGTCGATGCCGGGCCGCACGGAGGGCACCAGTTCGCCAGCGCGCCGCAGCACTTCGCCGGCGAAGAACTTGAAGATGTTGCCGGCGCGCACCACTTCGCCGATGCCTTCGGGCAGGGTCTTGCCCTCTTCACGCGAGAGCAGTTTCCCCAACTCGTCCTTGCGGGCGATGATTTCCAGGCCCACCTTCTCGAGCAGATCGGCGCGCGCCTGGGTGTTGCAGGCGGCCCAGGCCGGGAATGCGGCACGGGCGGCCGCGATCGCGGTCAGTGTCTGCGCCGCGTCGGCCTGGACGTATTCGCCCACGACGTCGGAGGTATCCGACGGGTTGATGTCCTGGGTCGTCGTGGCGCCCGCGACCCATTCGCCGGCGATGAGATTCTGGTGCAGCTGCGTGCTCATGGTGTGCCTCCCTCAAGGAAGGCGCGATGCTACATCAGTCGGCAGGCTTGCCCCATGTCGATGCCCCCATCCCAACCTTCCCCCAACAAGTTGGGGGAAGGGGTGTACGGCTCCCTCCCCCGGCTTTGCCCGGGGAGGGCTGGGGTGGGGGCAAGCAGTAACCACCGTGTACCATCTGCCCCCTTCCACGAATCCTGAACACCTCCCCGTGGCCAGCGTAACGGACTACCTGCGCTTCATCGTGACTCTCACGGCGGTCGTCGATCCGTTCCTGGCGGTGCCGTTCTTCCTCGCCTTCACCCAGGGCCGCCCGCGCGAATCCAGCCTGAAGCTCGCGCGCAGCATCACGCTCACGGTGTTCTTCGTGCTGGCCTGTTCCACATTCCTGGGCGAGACCTTGCTCGAGTACATGGGGGCGAGCCTCCCCTCCTTCCGCGTCGGCGGCGGTCTCGTGCTGCTCCTGATGGCGCTGGCCATGTTGAACGCCGAGGCGGGCTCCGTGCGTCAGAGCACCGCGGAGGCAAATGAACTGGAAGCCGGAGAAGTGGGCGGCGTCGTGCCGCTCGCCGTGCCGCTGCTTGCCGGCCCGGGCGCCATCAGCACCTGCATCCTCGCGGCGGAACGCGGAGGGCCGATACACAAACTGGTGGTCATCGGCTGCATCGCACTGGTGGCCCTGGTGGCGTGGATCGTCCTGTCCAAAGCGCACTACATTTCGGAACGCGTCAGCCGCACCTCGCTCAACGTCGCCACGCGCATCCTCGGACTGCTGCTTGCCGCCATGGCCGTCCAGACGATGGCGGAGGGGTTGCGGGAGTTGCTGCCGGGGCTCGGCGGCTGACGTCAATCGAGCGTCTTCCGATAGAACCTGAGCCCCAGCAACAATATCGCGCCCATGAACGCGAAGATGGGCCAGATGGACGAATACAGCTCGTGCAGAGAAGTACCCTTCAGCAGGATGCCGCGCACCAGCACCAGGAAGTGCGTGAGCGGCAACACGCTGCCGATGACCTGGGCCCATTCGGGCATCCCGCGGAACGGGAACATGAAGCCCGACAGCAGGATCGACGGCAGGAAGAAGAAGAACGTCATCTGCATCGCCTGCAGCTGATTGCGGGCGATGGAACTGAAGGTGATGCCTAGGGTGAGGTTGGCGGCGATGAAGACCAGCACCACGCCATAGAGCAGCAGCAGGCTGCCTTCGATCGGCACCGAGAAAATGTAGCGCGCCGCCAGCAACGCCAGCGTGACCTGGATGAGACCGATCAGGATGTACGGGACGATCTTGCCGGTCATCACTTCCACCGGAAGCGCCGGGGTCGCGAGCAGGTTCTCGAACGTGCCGCGCTCGCGTTCGCGCGTCATCGCGAGCCCGGTCATCAGCACCATGGTCATGGTGAGGATCACGCCGAGCAGCCCGGGCACGATGTTGAATGCGGTGATGCCTTCCGGATTGAAGCGGCGCTGGATGCGCACGTCCACCGTCGGGGGTGCCGACGCCAGATCCGCCGTGACGCCTTGCAGGTCGTGCGCCAGCGCGGTGGCCAGCGCCTGGTTCACCGCCGCCAGCGCATTGCCGGTGGCGGACGGATCGGTCGCGTCCGCTTCGATCAACAGCTGCGGACGATCGCCGCGCACCAGGGCCCGCTCGAACCCTGCCGGGATGGTCACCACGAACTGCACCTGGCCGCGCTCGATCAGCAGGTCGGCCTCCTCCATGGAGGTCGCTTCGCGCACGAAACGGAAATAGCCGGTATTCGCCAGCGCCGACACGATGGTGCGGGTGTAACGGCCGTTGTCGAGCGACACCAATGCCGTCGGCAATGACTTCGGATCGGAGTTGATCGCGAAGCCGAACAGCAACACCTGGATCACCGGGATGCCCACGATCATGCCGAAGGTCAGGCGGTCCCGCTTCAGCTGGATGAATTCCTTGATGACGATGGAGACCCAGCGCGTCCACGAAAAGCGACGGGCGTTCATTGGAAGTTGTCCTTGGTGTCGCGCATCAGGTGAATGAAGACGTCCTCGAGGGTGGGCTCCGATCGCTCCCAACGCTGTGCGCCATTCGCCCGCAACGGGGCCGTGTCGCGCTCGAGTGCAGCCGCATCGACGCCGCTCACGTGCAGCGCGTTGCCGAACTGGGTGACGTCGGCGACGCCGTCGAGGCTTTCGAGCTGCTCCTGCAGTTGCGGCAGGCCGGAACCGGTCACCGTCCAGGTGGAAAGCCCCTGCTGTGCGACTACTTCGTCGACGGTCCCGGACGTGAGGAGCGCCCCGTAGGCGATATACGCCAATCGGTGGCAGCGCTCCGCCTCATCCATGTAGTGGGTCGAGACCAGCACCGAGATGCCGGTCGCGGCCAGCGCGTGGATCTCTTCCCAGAAGTCGCGCCGCGCCTTCGGGTCGACCCCGGCGGTCGGTTCGTCCAGCAACAGGAGCTTCGGTTCGTGCAGCATGCACGACGCCAGTGCGACCCGTTGTTTCCAGCCCCCGGAGAGCGATCCCGCGAGCTGGTCGCGGCGCGAACCCAGCCCGAGCGCGTCGATGGCGCGGTCGACCACCGCGCGGCGTTGCCGCATGCCGTACATGCGCGCGACGAAATCGAGGTTCTCGCGGATGGTCAGGTCTTCCCAGAGCGAGAAGCGCTGCGTCATGTAGCCCACTTCACGCTTGATCGACGCGGTCTCGCGGATCACGTCGTGACCCAGGCAGGTCCCACTGCCGCTGTCGGGCGTCAGCAGGCCGCAGAGCATGCGGATCGACGTGGTCTTGCCGCTGCCGTTCGGCCCGAGGAAACCGAAGATCTCGCCGCGCCGCACCTGCAGGGAGAAGTCCTTCACCACGTGACGCGGGCCGAAGTGCTTGTTCAAGCCCTGCACGTCGACCACGAGATCGGCGTTCATTGCAGCACCACGTCCACGGGCTGGCCGGGCTTCAACCGCGTGGCGTCCTTCGCGACCGGCCGCGCCTCCACCATGAACACCAGCTTGGCGCGCGATTCGCGGCTGTAGATCACGGGCGGGGTGTACTCAGCCTGGGACGACACGTAGGAGAGCGTCGCCGCGATGTCCTCGCCGCAACCGTCGCAGTGCACGCGCACCGTGTGCCCCATCTTCAACTGGCCCACCACGGTCTCCGGCACGAAGAAGCGCACTTTCACGTTCTCGGGGGGCAGCAGGCTCACCACCGGCTTGCCGGCAGGCACCCACTCGCCCACCACGTAGAACGTCTCCTGCACGAAGCCTGCGGCCGGTGCCTTCTGCGCCTTCTGATCGAGTTTCCATTCGGCCTGCGCCACGACCGCCTGGGCCGCACCCGCCTCAGCGCGAGCCGACGCGAGTTCTGCCGGGCGGCCGATGCTCTGGCGCCCGTACGCCAGTTGCGCCCGCGCTTCCTGCAGATCGGCCTCGTTGCGTTGCACCGCCGAGCGCCAAGTATCGACGGCCGCTTGCGAGATGAAGCCGTCGCGCAGCAGCTTCTCGTTGCGGGCGAGCTGTGTCCTCGAATAGTCGAGAGCAGCGATGGCCTTCTCCACGGCGGCCTCGAGCGCCTGCACCTGTGCCGTGCGCTGTGCGCCGCTCAGGTCCGACACCTTGGCTTCCGCGGCGCGCAGGCGCTGTTCCGATTCGCGCCGTGCCGCCGTCTCGTTCGCCTGTTCGAGTGCGAACAGCGGTGCACCCGCCTCGATGCGCTGGCCGCGCGCGACGCTCAGGCGTTCGAGCGAGCCGCCGTAAGGTGCCGCCACCAGAACGTATTCGCCCTCGGCGTAGCCCAGGAAGCTCGCGGACTTCTGCGTCTCGCAGGCCGACAGCAACGCGGCGCTCGCCGCGATCAGTATTGCGGACTTCCTCGTCATGATCCTCTCCCCGTCTTGGCTGATGCGCTCCGGCGTGCAGGCGACTTCTCGCCCGCGGCGGGTGGCGCGTCCATCAGAAACTTCTCGATGGCGATCCGTGCGAGCGCGGCGCTCTCCTTGCGCGAGCGCGAGTCGTTGCGCGCCACGTTGAGAATCGCGATGCCCACCATGAGCGTGTGGAACGCGGCAATCGTGTCTTCGTCCAGGTCCTTGCCCAGCATGCGGAACAGGTTTCCCATGTGATGCCGCACCGTGGCGACGAAGTCGCGCATGAACTGGCGCACGTCCGGATCCTGGTCGGCCGTCACGACCAGGCCCAGCATGACTCGCGTGCGTCGGACGTCGGCCACCTGCTCACCCGCCATGCGGGCGAATGTTTCCAGGTCGAAGCCGCCGGGAGGGATCCCGGCCGCCATCGTCGCCATCAGCGACTGCAGCGAATGCACGGCGATGGCCTTCAGGAGGTCCATCCGCGTCGGAAAGTAGTACGTCAGGTGGCTTTGCCGCACACCCGCCGCGGCGGCGATCTTGGGCTGGGTGAGTTCGGTAACGCCGTGCTCGGCCAGCAGGCCGAGCGCAGCTTCGAGGATGCGGGTCTTGACGTCGGTGGCGATGTCGCGGGCCATGATGCGGTTCTGTTCGATTTGGTTAATGTACCAATATTATTGGTAATCGTACCAACGCCTGTCAAGCGTTTTGCCGGTGCTCCAGCCACGGGGCACGGCTGACCCAGGCCGCCCCATGCGAGAATCCCGCTCCCCGCCCTGGAACCGACGACATGAAGCCCGACCTCCGCGCCCGCCCCGCCGTCCGCCAACTGCGCAGCTCCAAGATCCGGGAGGTGGCCAACGCCGGCATGGGCCGGGAGGACGTGCTGCCCTTCTGGTTCGGCGAGCCGGACGAGGTCACGCCGGAGTTCATCCGCCGGGCCGGCATGGCGGCGTTGGAGGAAGGCGACACCTTCTACACGCAGAATCTCGGCATTCCGCCGTTGCGCGAAGCGTTGGCCGAGTACGTGACGCGCCTGCACCGCCCGACCACGCCCGACGAGATCGTGCTCACCAACTCGGGCATGTCGGCCCTGATGATCGCGACCCAGGCGCTGGTCGGACCCGGCGACCGCGCTGTGATCGTGACGCCCGTGTGGCCCAACCTGGTCGAGATCCCCAAGATCGTCGGCGCCCAGGCGGTGACCTTTCCCCTCACTTTCCGGCACGGCGCCTGGACTCTCGACCTCGACCGACTGATCGCGACGTTGACGCCCGGCACGCGCCTCCTGATGCTCAACTCGCCCAACAATCCCACCGGCTGGACCATCGACCGGGCGTCCCAGCAGGCGATCCTGGAACATTGCCGGCGACTCGGCATCTGGATCCTCGCCGACGATGCCTACGAACGGCTGTACTTCGGCAACGGCACCGACGAATGGGGGCCGGTCGCACCCTGCTTCCTCGACATCGCCACACCGGAGGATCGCGTGGTGGCGACCAATACCTTCTCGAAATCGTGGCTGATGACCGGCTGGCGCCTGGGCTGGATCGTCGGGCCTGCCGAGCTCACCGAGGACTTCGGCACCCTCATCGAGTACAACACCTCCTGCGCCCCCGGGTTCGTCCAGCGCGCCGGACTCGTGGCGGTGCGCGAGGGTGAGCCGGTCATCGCTCGCACCGTGGCGCGCTACCGCAAGGCGCGCGACTTCCTCGTGGAACGCCTGAACGCCATCGACGGCATCGAGGCCGCCCTGCCCTCCGGCGCCATGTACGTATTCTTCCGCGTCGCCGGGCTCGAGGACAGCTTCGACCTGTGCCGACGGCTGGTCCTCGAAGCGGGCCTCGGCCTCGCACCGGGCATCGCCTTCGGTCCCGAAGGCGAGGGCTACGTGCGCTGGTGTTTCGCGACCGACATCCCGCGGCTCGAACTCGGTCTCGATCGCTTCGTCACGGGGCTCGAACGCTTGCGCGCGGCGCCGAAAGCGCGGGTGAGCGCATGAGTTCGCCGGCCAGCCGATATGAAGTCGCCGCGTGGATTCTCGCGGCGGTCGGCCTGTTCCTGATCCTCAAGCTGCACCTGCTGCCGGCGCTGCTCGCGGGGCTCCTCACCTACGAACTGGTGCATGTCATCGCGCGACGCCTGCGCCTGGTGCAACTCGGCGGGCATCGCGCCAAGGTGGTGGCCGTGGGCCTGCTCGCCATCATCGTCGTGACGCTGCTGACCCTGGCCGTCATCGGCATCATCGCCTTCTTCCGCAGCGATCTGGGCAACATCGGCACGCTGCTCACCAAGATGGCCGATATCCTCGACAGCGCGCGCAGCAAGCTGCCCGACTGGATGGAAGCGCGCCTGCCGGACAACGCCACGGAGCTGCGCGTCAACCTGACCGACTGGCTGCGCGAGCACTCCACCGAAGTGCAATCCGTCGGCAAGGAGGCCGGCCGCGCCTTCGCCCACATCCTCGTGGGCATGGTGATCGGCGCCATGATTTCGCTGCGCGAAGTGCGCGATGCCAACGGTCTCGGCCCGCTTGCCCGCGCCCTGGCCGAGCGCGCCGATCGCCTCGGCAACGCCTTCCGCCGCATCGTGTTCGCGCAGATCCGCATTTCCGCGCTCAACACCTTCCTCACCAGCATCTACCTGGTGGGCGTGCTGCCCTTGCTCGGCATCCAGCTGCCGCTGGTCAAGACCATGATCGCGGTCACGTTCATCGCCGGGCTCCTGCCGGTGCTCGGCAACCTGATCTCGAACACGGTGATCGTGATCGTGAGCCTGTCGTTCTCGCTCGGCGCTGCGGTGGGCTCGCTCGCGTTCCTGGTGATCATCCACAAGCTCGAATACTTCGTCTGTTGCTCGCGATGCTGTCCATGGAAGCGGCGTTCGGTGTGGCCGGGGTCATCGCCGCACCGGTCTACTACGCTTACCTCAAGGACGAGCTGTCGAGCCGGAAGATGCTCTGACGCTGCGCGTGATCGGCTAGTCGGACCTGCACCACGGCAACCCGATGATCCGCGCGCGCACCGGACTCTGCGTTCGCCTGGCGGTACTGCTGTGCGCCACGCCAGGCGCCGTGAACGCGCAGACTGCCGCCCCCGAGGTCGCGTGCCGGATGCGCCCGGCATTCCCGGCCATGCGTTACGAGGAGAACTGGCGCTTCCTCGCGGATCCGAGCTGCCGGACCGACCCTTGGGATCGGGTGAAATACATCGACCTCGGACCCGAGCGTTACCTCTCGCTTGGCGGCGATGCACGCATCCGCTACGAGCGGTTCGAGAATCCGGGCTTCGGCCAGGGCGTGGATGATCGCAACGGTTATCTCCTGCAGCGCTACCTGTTCCACGGCGACCTGCACCTCGGTCCGCGCCTGCGCTTCTTCGGTCAACTCGAATCCGCGTTGGTGGACGGACGGCGCGCGGGTCCGCGCCCGACCGACGAGAACCGCATCGACGTGAACCAGATGTTCGTCGAATGGCGCACGCCGCTGCGCGAGCACGACTGGGTCGCCGTTCGTGCCGGCCGCCAGGAGGTGGAGCTCGGTTCGGCCCAGTTCACCTCGGCCCGCGACGGCTTGAACGATCGCCTGAGTTTCGACGGCATCCGTGCCCTGGGCGAGATCGCGACCTGGCGCTTCCATGCGATGGCAACGCGCGTCGTTCCGGTCAATCCCGGTCCCTTCGACGACGCGTCCGGTCCCGACGCGACGATGTCGGGCTTCTACCTCGCGCGCTCGCACACGCTGCTGCCCGACGGCAACGGCGTCGGCTATGCCAGCCGGCGCACGCGATCGAACGGCGTCTACGCCGATGCCACCGGGGCGGAGGAGCGCATCACCGCCGGCACGCGCTGGTGGGGCCGCGGCGAGCAGTGGGACTACAGCTTCGAAACCGGCATCCAACGCGGACGGTTGGGCGGCAGCGACATCCGCGCCTGGTATGTGAACACCGACAACGGGTGGACCTGGCCGGAAGTCACCTGGCGCCCGCGCCTCGGCATCCGCTTCTCGATCGGCAGCGGCGACGGCACGCCGGGCGACGGCGTGCTCGGCACGTTCAGTCCGCTGTTCGCCGCCACCGCCTATTCCGGGCTGGCGGGCCTGGTCGGGCCGTCCAACAGCGTCAATCTCGCACCGTCGCTGCGTTTCCAGCTGAGCGAAGCAGTCCTGCTCACAGCCGGCACCAGCGTGTTCTGGCGCCAGTCGCGATCCGACGGCATCTACGACATCGCCAGTGACATGTTGCGCCCACCGGGATCGAGCGATGCCCGCCATGTCGGCACGCAACCGACGCTCCAGGTCACCTGGACGCCGACGCGGCACGTGACCATATTCACGACGCTGTCGTACTTCAGGACCGGCCGCTTCCTGCGCGAGACGCCACCGGGCGAGAACGTCACCTACTTCACCATGTGGTGGGCCTATCGGTTCTAGGGCCTGTCAACACTTGGAACGGACCTGCGCCGGGCGCACCGGGTATGCGAAACTGGGCCGTCGATGCCAGGGCGGCATGATCCAGTCACGGCGCGTCGATCGCACACACATGTCCACGAGGGAGAAGGAATGAGAATAGTCGCCGTGACCGGAGGCGCCAGCGGCATCGGCCGGGCCGCCTGCGAGGTGCTGGCCGCCAAGGGTTGGAAGGTGGTGGTGCTCGACGTGAATGCCGAAGGGGCCAAGGAAGTCGCGGCACGCATCGGCGGCGACGCCTACACCCTGGATGTCGGCGACGAAAAGGCGGTGGAAACGGTTGCCGCCCAAGTGGAAAAGGAAATCGGTCCGGTCTTCGGTCTCGTCAACTCCGCCGGCATCCTGTCGAGCCCGGTGCCGCCGGAGGAACTGCCGATCGCGGAATGGGATCGCGTCGTGCACATCAACCAGCGCGGCACCTACGTGACCTCGCTCGCTTTCGGACTGCGCATGAAGGCGCGGCGCGCCGGCGCCATCGTCAACATCGCCTCGATCACCGCCTGGCGCTCGGTGCCCTTGCACAGCTATGCCGCGACCAAGGCCGCCATCGTCTCCATCACCCGGAACCTCGCTGCCGAGTGGGGGCCCAGCGGGGTGCGCGTCAACTCCGTGTCGCCCGGGTTCACGCGCTCGCCGGCGCTGCAGGCCAAACTCGATTCCGGCGAACGCGACGCGTTGGCGCTCAAACGCGCGACGGCACTGCGCCGGTTGATGGAGCCGGAGGAGTCCGCCTACGCCATGGCGTTCCTGCTGTCCGACGAGGCCGCCGGGATCACCGGCATCGACATCCCCGTGGACGGCGGCTGGCTGGTGGCGCAATCATGGGCAAGCTACCCGCGCGTCCGCGGCGATTGGCCTTGAGGCCGGAGACCGCCAAGGATTTGCCGTGACGTCCCCCCCGATGGGCCTGCGGCCCTTCCCGCCGAGGGGGCCAACCCTCTCGTGGGCTGAGGCCGGCGAGGGCTGACCGTGCTCCCCGACCTCGTCTCGCTCGCCCTGTTCGTGCGCGTCGCCGAGACGCGCAGCATCACCAAGGCAGCGGAAGCGAGCCACATCGCCCTGGCCGCGGCGAGCCGGCGCATGACGTTGCTCGAGCACCAGTTCGGCGTGAAGCTGCTCGAACGCACGGCGCGTGGGGCGGAACTCACCGCGGCAGGTCGGGCCGTTCTCCACCGCGCACGACAGATTCTCAATCAGGTCGATCAACTGAAATCGGAGCTCACCGAGTACGCTTCCGGCGGCAAGGGCCACGTGCGCATCCAGGCGAGCGCCTCGGCGATCTCGCAGTTCCTGCCGGCAGACCTCGCGAGCTTTTCTGCTGCGGCGCCGCAAGTGGTGATCGCACTGGAAGAGCGCTTCAGCGGCGAGATCGCACAGGCGCTGCGCGAAGGTGCTACCGACGTCGGCGTCCTCATGGAAGGCACGCCCATGGACGGCCTCGAATGGTTCGACTACAAGGGCGACCAGCTCGTGGCCGTGGTACCGAAAGGACACCCGCTGCGCAGTCGCAGCGTCGTCTTCTCGGCGTTGCTCGACTACGATTTCGTGTCGCTCGAGAGCGGCACGGCCATCACGCGGCTCCTCAGCGACCAGGCGGCGGTTGCACGGCGTCCGCTGCGCAATCGCATCCAGGTGCACAGCTTCGCGGCGCTGTGCAAGATGATCGAATCCGGGCTCGGCATCGGTGTCCTGCCGGAAGGGGCCGCGAAGCCCTTCGTGTCGGCCATGCAGCTCAGGCTCGTGCGCCTGAGCGATGCCTGGGCCAAGCGTCGCATGTACGTGTGCGTGCGGGAGTACGGCGCACTGCCGCCCATCGCCCGCAAGCTGGTGGATCACCTGACCGGCCGCAAGTAGCTGTTGCCGCACCGCCGCAAGGGGCGCGGCCTTCGCAGACGGCGAAGTCACCTTGCCCGATTTGCACTCCCGCGGCTGTGTTGGTTTCCCGCGAAGTGGGTTAGGCTGTACTTCGTGCCTCGTGGGCAGTCAAGACCCACGAGCATCCGCGCGTCGTCGGGCGCCAAGACCCGGGAGACCGCAGCAGCAAGGCGCGTCGCGACCATGGGCGACGGCAACCACATCGAGGAGGAGACTATGACCGATACGCAACGGCCCCGCCGGACTCGTCGCGGCTTCATCAAGGCAGCCGGCGCACTCACCGCGAGCGGATTGGCGTTCCCCTACGTCTCCCGGGCACAGGACAAGCCGATCCGCGTCGGCGTTCCGACCATTCTGTCGGGCAGAGTGGCGCAACTCGGCATCTCGTCGCGCAATGCACTGCAGATCGACGTGGACAAGTTCAACGCCGCAGGTGGCCTCGGTGGCCGCAAGCTCGAACTCATCACGCGCGACTCCAAGGGCAAGCCGGATGAAGCGGCCAACAACACCCGCCAGCTCATCAACGGCGACGGCTGCGAGATCATCATCAGCGCCGAATCCTCCGCCGGTGCGTTCGCAGTGCAGGAAGTGATCCGCGAACTTAAGGTGCTCTGCATCCATACCAACTCGGAGACCTCCTCGCTCTCGGCCGATCCGAAGATCCGCGTACCGACCGCCTTCCGCACCGCGCGCCAGGGCATCCACGACGCCATCGTGAGCGCCGCCTACGCCGGCAGCGTCGCCAAGGCGAAGGGCCTCAAGACGTGGATGAGCTGCTCGCCGGACTACGCCTACGGCCGCGACAACACTTCGCTCTTCCTCGAGTACATGAAGCGCTTCCACCCCGAAATCGAGCTGGTGGGCGAAGCGTGGCCGAAGCTGTTCCAGGCCGACTACACCGAGAACATCACCAAGATCCTGCAGGCGAAGCCGCAGGCGCTTTACTCCTGCCTGTGGGCCGGCGACCTGGTGTCGTTCCTCGACCAGTCCGGCATCTACAACCTGTTCGCGCAGACGACACTGTTCGCCATCAACATGGCGGACTACACGACGCTGACGGCCGTCAAGAATCTGCCGGCCGGCATCCATTCGTCCTCGCGTTATCTCAAGACCTTCCCGGCCGTGCCGGAGAACGCGGCGTGGGGCGATGCGTACAAGGCGAAGTTCGGCGACTTTCCGACCAACTGGTCCTGGGAGAACTCGCTCGCGATGACGTTCCTCACCACCGCGCTCAAGAAGACGAACTCCACCGACGGCGCCAAGCTGGCGGACGCGATGCGCGGCATGAAGGTCAAGTCGCCGTTCGGCGCCGACGGGACCGTCACGATGCGCGCCGAGGATCAGACCACCATCGGCTACGCCATCGGTTGGGGCACGACGATTCCGAAAGAACCCTATGTGCCGACCGTGACACCGGGCGACTGGAAGTCGATCCTCGAACACGAAGCGGAGTGGAAGAAGAAGATGGGGTTCGCATAACGCCCGACGGGTTCGACGCGGCCGCCCCGGACGGCGGCTGCCCCCCTCCGTATCCGTCTAGAAACCGACCTTGGATCCCCAAGCCCTCCTGACGTGCCTGTCGACCGCGTCGTGCGTGATCACGCAGACGACCGGCGGACTCATCAGCGGCATGCTGCTGTTCCTGGTGGCCGCGGGGTTGTCGCTCATCTTCGGCACGCTGAAGGTGGTCAACTTCATGCACGGGTCGCTGTACATGCTGGGGGCCTACTTCGCCTACACGCTGTACACCGCCACCGGCAGCTTCACCATCGCGGTGGTCGGGTCAGCGATCGGCGTGGGGCTCTTCGGCCTCGTCTTCGAGCGCCTGTTCATGAGCCGCGTCTACAACACCGACGTACTGATGCAGCTCCTGGTGTGCTACGGCTTCATCCTGATCCTCGACGACGCGGTCAAGATCATCTGGGGCGCGGAGTTCCTGTCCATGGGCATGCCCGCCGCCTTCCAGCGCCCGCCGATCATGATCGCCGGCGGCATCCTGCCGGTGTACTACCTGTTCCTGATCGGGGTCACGCTCGGCGTCGCGCTGCTGCTGGGGCTGCTGCTCACCAGGACACGGGTCGGCAAGATCGTGCGCGCCGCCGCGGTGAACCCGACCATGACTGCCGCGCTCGGGATCAACACGGCGCTGGTGTTCGGCGGCGTGTTCGCGCTGGGCGGATTGCTTGCCGGCCTGTCGGGCGCGCTCGCGGCGCCCGTGCGGTCGATGGTGGCGGGCATGGGCTTCTCGATCCTGATCGAGTCCTTCATCGTCACGGTCATCGGCGGCATGGGTTCCATCGGCGGCGCGCTGGTGGGTGCGCTCCTGATCGGCCTGGTGCGCAGTTTCGGCACCATCGGCTTTCCCCTGTTCACCGAAGGCGTCATGTTCCTGTTCATGACGCTGGTGCTCATCACCAAGCCGAGCGGCCTGTTCGGCAAGGAGCAGTAGCCGATGCGCTCCACGGTATGGCTCGATATCGTGATCGCCGTGGCGGCGATGGCGGTGCTCCTGCTGCTGCCGCTGGTGTTTCCAGGCAAGGCATTCTCGGATTTCATGATCCGCCTGTCCGCCTTCGCGATCTTCGCCACCTCGCTCAACCTGCTGGTGGGCTACACCGGGCTCGTATCCTTCGGCCACGGCCTGTTCTACGGCCTCGGGGCCTACAGCTTCGCCCTGATGATGCAGAAGCTCGGCACTTCGATTCCCGTGGCCTTCGTTGCCACAGTGGGGGTGAGTGCAGTGGTCGCAACCGTCGTCGGCGCCATCTGCATCCGGCTGAAGGAGATCTACTTCTCGTTCCTGACGCTGGCGTTCCAGATGCTCCTGCACAGCATCATCATCGCGTGGACGCCGCTCACCGGCGGTGACCAGGGGCTGACCGGAGGCGTGCCGCGACCGCCGTTTCTCGGTATCCGTCTCGACGATCCGCAGCACCTGTACATCTTCTGCTGCGCTGTCCTGGTGGTGTCGCTCTTCATCATGTGGCACCTGGTGCGATCGCCGTTCGGCTACACCATGCGCATGATCCGCGACAACCCGCGCCGCGCAGAGTTTCTCGGCGTGCACGTGTGGCGCGTGCGGCTGCTCGCCTTCGTGGTGGCCGGCGTGTTCGGGTCGGTCGGTGGTTTGTTGATGAGCCTGTTCGTCTCGAGCGCCTATCCGGACTTCGCGTACTGGACGGTCTCGGGCGAAGCGGTGTTCATGATCCTGATGGGCGGCATCAGCGTGTTCTTCGGCCCACTGGTGGGTGCCGTCATGCTGCTGCTGCTGAACGACGTGGTGACCCGGGTGACCGAGCACTACAGCCTGATGCTCGGGATCATCATCCTGTGCTTCGCGCTGGGCTTGCGCAAGGGCCTGCTCGGTTTCGTGTTGTGGGCATGGGCACGCCGGCGAGCGACTGCCAATTGAGATGCTGACCGTCGAGAATCTGCACAAGTCCTTCGGTGGCGTGAACGCCATCAACGGCATCGATCTCGAGTTCGGCGAAGGCACTCTCACCGCCGTGATCGGCCCGAACGGGGCTGGCAAGACGTCGTTCTTCAATCTGATCACCGGCGCCTTCGCACCGGATCGGGGCCGCATCCTCCTCGGGACCGACGACATCGCCGGCCTTTCGTCACCCGACATCGTGAAGCGCGGCATCGGGCGCGCCTTCCAGATCGCCAGCATTTTTCCGTCGCTGACGGTGCGCGAAACGATCCTCGGGGCGGTGAACACCCACCGCGGCTGGCACACGAAACTGCGTCGCCGCTTCCCGCTGGGAGAGGCGAACGCGCAGGCCGACGAAGTGTTGGAGCTCGTCGGACTCACGGCGAAGGCCGAGAAACTCTCCGGCAATCTCTCACACGGTGACCAGAAGCTGCTCGACATCGCGCTCGCGTTGGCGCTCGAGCCGCGCGTGCTGCTGCTCGACGAACCGACCGCCGGCATGGGCCCGGAAGAACGCTGGCAGATGATCGACACGGTCCACAAGCTCTGGCAACGCAAGCGGATGACGCTCATCTTCATCGAGCACGACATGGACATCGTGTTCAAGTACGCGCAGACGATCCGGGTGCTGAGCTACGGCACCGTGCTGGCTGAGGGCACGTCAGAGGAGATCCGCAATCACCCGAAAGTGATCGAGGCGTATCTCGGGACGGCGTATGAGAAGGGGCGGGGGTGAGAGAGATGGTGATAATCGTGGATGGTCGGCACGCGGCCCCCATCCCGACCTTCCCCCACCGAAGGTGGGGGAAGGGGTGTACCGCTCCTTCCCCCGGCTTTGCCGGGGGAAGGCTGGGATGGGGGCAAACCGCGCTCGCATCTGGACAGCTCCTGCACAGAGACTGGCCATGACCACCCCGATCATCTTCGAAGCCGACGGCATCGACGTCTACTACGGCAGCAGCCAGATCCTGTTCGGCGTCAGCATCGCGGTCACCGAGGGCCAGACCCTGGCGCTCCTCGGCCGCAACGGCGCCGGCAAGTCCACCACCCTGAAGGCCATCGCCGGAATTGCGCCTCCTGCCAAGGGCCGCGTGCGCGTCGCAGGCGCGGAAGTCCAGGGCAGAAAGCCGCACACCATCGCCCGCGCGGGCATCGGCTTCGTCCCGGAAGACCGGCAGGTCTTCCCCGAGCACACCGTCGACGACAATCTCGTGATCGGCGCCAAGAAGGGCCCCCAGGGTCAGGACTACTGGAACGCCGCACGCGTCTACGAGATGTTTCCGCGTCTGGCGCCGCTGAAGGACCGGATGGCAGGCCGCCTGTCCGGTGGCGAGCAGCAGATGCTCACCATCGCGCGCACGCTGATGGGCAATCCCACCGGCCTGCTGCTCGACGAACCGAGCGAAGGGTTGGCGCCGGTGATCGTCGAGAGCATCGGCGAACTGCTGCGCAAGCTGCGCGACATGGGCGTGACGGTGCTGCTGGCCGAGCAGAACATGCACTTCTGTCTCGGCATCGCGAGCCACGCCGTGATCATCGACAAGGGCCAGATCGTTTACCGCAATTCGATCGAGGCGCTCCGCCAGGACGATGCGGTCAAGAGCCGCTATCTGGCATTGTGAGGGGGTCTTCGCATTCGGCGAGGCCCGGTTGACCGATTGCCAATGGCGCCACGTCCGCGCGTGATTCATTCTCGATCAGATCGACTCAACGGAAAGGGAACATGCGCCCGCTGGAAGGAGTGACCGTCGTTGCTCTCGAACACGTCATCGCCGGCCCGTTCTGCACGCGCCAGCTGGCAGACCTGGGGGCGCGCATCATCAAGATCGAGCGGCCGGAAGTGGGCGATCCCGCTCGGGTCTACGACGAACGCGTGCACGGCCTGGCGTCCCACTTCGTCTGGACCAACCGGTCCAAGGAAAGCATCACCCTCGATCTCAAGCGCGAGGAAGCACGCAAGATCGTGCACGAGTTGCTGGCGGATGCGGATGTGCTGGTGCAGAACCTCGCCCCTGGCGCCGCGGCCCGGATGGGCTTCTCGTACGAGGCGCTGGCACCGCAGTACCCGCGCCTCATCGTCTGCGATATCTCGGGTTACGGCGCCGACGGGCCCTATCGCGACAAGAAGGCCTACGACCTGCTGATCCAGAGCGAGTCTGGGTTGCTGTCGGTCACCGGCACGCCGGAAACGCCGTCGAAGGCCGGCTGCTCCATCGTCGACATCGCCTCGGGCATGTATGCCTACACCAACATCCTTGCCGCGTTGATCCAGCGCGGCCGCACCGGCACCGGCTGTCGCATCGACATCTCGATGCTGGAGAGCATGGCCGAGTGGATGAGCTTTCCGCTCTACTACGCCTACGATGGCGCGTCGCCGCCGGTGCGTGCCGGGGCATCGCACGCCACGATCTATCCCTATGGTCCCTTCCCCTCCGGCGACGGCAAGACCGTGATGCTGGGGCTCCAGAACGAGCGCGAGTGGGCGGTGTTCTGCGACAAGGTGCTGTTGCAGCCGGAACTCAAGACCGATCCGCGTTTCTCGTCGAATCCGTTGCGTTCGAAGGCTCGCAAGGAACTGTATCCCATCATCGCCGAGGCGTTCTCGACCCTCACGGCCGCGCAGATCGTGGAGCGGCTCGACGCCGCCCAGATCGGCAATGCGCAGATGAACGACATGCACGACCTGTGGGAGCACGCGCAACTGCGGGCTCGCCGGCGCTGGGTGGAGGTGGGCACGCCGAAGGGGCCGATCAAGGCATTGTTGCCGCCGGGCGTGCCGGAGAGTTTCGATCCGCGCATGGATCCGATCCCTGCCATCGGCGAGCATACCGACGCGATCCTCGGCGAGCTGGGCTACGACGCGGCCGCGATCGCACATCTGCGCACCGACGGCGTCGTGTGAGGTGGAGCCCCCCCGATAGGCCTGCAGCCTCTCCCCCCAGGGGGCCAGCCCTCTTGGGGCGGCCCGGCGAGGGCTGAGCCGCTTCGAGGCCGCGGCGCCCCGAGAAGAGGGTAGCATCGAGGGTTTTCGGGTATCGCAACACAACCGTCGCCATCATGGCGACGAACAACCGGGCTGAGGAGAGAAGATGGGCATGCTGTCTAACAAGGTGGCGATCGTCACGGGCGCCGCGAGCGGATTTGGCGCGGAGATCGCGCGGCTGTACGTGGCCGAAGGTGCGAAGGTCGCGGTGGCCGACCTCAACGAAGAAGGCGCGCAGAAGGTCGCCGCGGGCCTCGGCGCTGCCGCCATCGCAGTGAAGTGCGACGTGGCCAGGCGCTCCGATGTCGACAACCTCGTCGCCGCCACGGCCAAGGCCTTCGGCACCGTGGACATCGTGGTGAACAACGCCGGCTACACCCACCGCAACTCGCCCATGCTCGAGGTGGACGAAGCCACCTTCGACCGCTGCTTCGACGTCAACGTGAAGGCCATCTACCTGATGGCGCAAGCGGTGGTGCCGCTCATGCGGCAGAAGAAATCCGGTTGCATCATCAACATCGGATCCGTCTCCGGCATCCGCCCGCGCCCGGGTCTGGTCTGGTACGCCGCTTCGAAGGCCGCAGCGAATTTCGTGTCGAAGGCCATGGCAGCCGAACTCGGACCGGACAACATCCGCGTCAACGCCATCTGCCCGGTGATGGCCCCCACGGGCATGATCGAATCGTTCATGGGCATGGCCAACACGCCGGAAAACCGTGCCAAGTTCATCGGCAACATTCCGCTGGGACGTCTTGCGACACCCAACGACATCGCCAAGGCCGCGCTGTATCTCGCCTCCGACCTGTCGGACTTCGTCACGGGCGTCGAACTGCCGGTCGATGGCGGACGCGCAATTTAGACTACACAGGATGACGCCACCCGCCCGCTCGCATCGTCTGACAGGACGCGGCGTGTTCCCTCACCCCAACCCCTCTCCCGGGGGGAGAGGGGCTTGTCCTCCCTCTCCCCCCGGGAGAGGGACCGAGGGTGAGGGAAGGTGCGAGAGTCGCACCACGGAACAGGTGTCATGACTCTCAAGACCTCCATGCGCGCGATGGAAGCGCGCGCATTCTCCATTGACAGCCTGTCACTCGCGGAGCGCCCGGTACCGAAGCCGCGCCGCGGCGAAATTCTCGTGCGCATCAAGGCCGCGAGCCTCAACTATCGCGACCTCGCGGTGCTCGTCGAGAGCTACCTGCCCACGCTGCCGCTGCCGTACGTACCGGCATCGGACGCGTGCGGGGAAGTGGTGGAACTCGGCGAGGACGTGACGCGCTTCAAGGTCGGTGATCGCGTCAATCCGATCTACACGCAAGGCTGGCACGACGGCTATCCGACGCTCGAACTGAGAACCAGGCGCACGCTCGGCGCACCGCTGTCAGGGGTGCTGCAAGACTACATCGCCGTGCCGGCCGAAGACGCCGTGCTCACGCCGACGCACCTGACCGATGGCGAATCCGCGACGTTACCCATCGCTGCGCTGACCGCCTGGTCGACGTTGCAGGAGGGAGGGCTCCGTCCCGGGAGTACGGTACTGGTGCAGGGCACCGGTGGCGTGGCACTGTTCGCGCTGCAGTTCGCCAAGCTCGCAGGGGCCAAGGTCATCGCGCTTTCGTCCAGTGACGAGAAGCTCGCCCGTGCGAAGCAGCTCGGCGCCGACGCAGGCATCAACTACCGCACCACGCCGGCCTGGGAAGGTCCGGTGAAGGAAGCCACCGGCGGCCGAGGTGTGGACATCGTGGTGGAGACGGCAGGCAGCACTTTGCACCAGTCGCTCGCCGCGCTCGCGTTCGGCGGCTTCATCGGCGTGGTCGGCTTCGTCGGCGGCTACAAGGCCGAGATTCCGTTGCGCGCGGTGATTGGCCCGATGGTGCGCATCCAGGGCATCGCTGTGGGCTCGCGCGCGCGGTTCGAGGCGATGAATCGCGCCATCTCGCAGCACGGCCTGCGGCCGGTGGTGGATTCGACTTACCCGCTCGAGCAGGCTGCAGACGCGTTCCGCCACATGCGAGCCGGCAAGCACTTCGGCAAGATCGTCATCGCCCTGTGAACGCCCCGGCGGCCGGCCTCGATCACCTGCGCGACTGGATCGGCCGCACCGAAGAGCGCATCGATCGCATCACGCCGACACCGATCGCCGCCCTCGGCGCCACGCTCGATCTCGATGGCGTCAACACGACCCCGGGTGCCGAGGTGCCGCCGCTGTGGCATTGGTTGTACTTCATCCCCCTCGCCCGCGCGAGCGAGATCGGGCCCGACGGCCATCCGAAGCGCGGCGGCTTCCTGCCGCCCGTGCCGCTGCCGCGGCGCATGTGGGCCGGCGGCCGGCTGGAGTTCCGCCGCCCGCTCACGATCGGCGCCGAAATCACGCGCGTCTCGCGCATCCGCGACGTGAGCATCAAGCCGGGGCGCAGCGGCACTCTGGTCTTCGTGACGGTCGACCACGAAATCTCCGATGGTGCGGGCGTCGCGATCCACGAAGAGCACGACATCGTCTACCGCGAGAATCCGCAACCGGGAGCAGCAGCGCCGCAACCTCAACGTGCGGCTACGGACGAAGCGTTCCGCCGCGAGATAGCGCCGGACCCGGTGCTGCTGTTCCGCTACTCCGCGCTCACCTTCAACGGACATCGCATCCACTACGACCGCCCTTACGTCACGGAAGTCGAGGGTTACCCCGGCCTGATCGTGCACGGACCCTTGATCGCGACCTTGTTGCTGGATCTCCTGCACCGCAGTCTGCCGGCGGCAAGAGTCGCCCGCTTCAGCTTCCGCGCGGTGCGGCCGGTGTTCGACATCCATCGCTTCACCGTGTGCGGAAAGCCCGGCACCGACCGCAGCGTCGCGCTTTGGACGCGCGACCACGAAGGCATGCTGACCATGGAAGCCGATGCGCAACTCGCCTGAACATGTGGAGCCGTCGCGGCCTCCCCTCACCCTCGGTCCCTCTCCCGAAGGGAGAGGGATGCAAGACCCCTCGCCCTCCGGGAGAGGGGTTGGGGTGAGGGAGGCACGCGACTTGAGACGACCATGAACCTGCCCCAGCCCGACGAACACCAGGAAATCCGCGACGCCGTTCGTGCACTCTGCGCCGAGTACCCGGACGAGTACCACCGCCGCATCGACGCCGAGCGCGGCTACCCCGAAGCCTTCGTCGACGCGCTGACCAAGGCCGGCTGGCTCGCGGCCATGATCCCTCAGGCGTACGGCGGTTCCGGGCTCGGACTCACCGAAGCCTCGGTGATCATGGAAGAGATCAACCGCTCCGGCGGTAACTCCGGTGCGTGCCATGGACAGATGTACAACATGGGCACACTGCTGCGGCACGGTTCCGAGGAACAGAAGCGGCACTACCTGCCGAAGATCGCGAGCGGTGAGCTGCGCCTGCAGTCCATGGGCGTGACCGAACCCACCACCGGCACCGACACGACGAAGATCAAGACCGTGGCGGTTCGCAAGGGCGATCGGTACGTCGTGAACGGCCAGAAGGTGTGGATCTCGCGCGTGCAGCATTCGGACCTCATGATCCTGCTTGCGCGCACCACGCCGCTCGCGGACGTCAAGAAGAAGTCGGAGGGCATGTCGATCTTCCTGGTGGATCTCAATCAGGCGCTGCGAAGCGGCATGACCGTCCGGCAGATCCCGAACATGGTCAACCACGAGACCAACGAACTGTTCTTCGACGATCTCGAGATTCCCGCGGAGAATCTGATCGGGGAAGAGGGCAAGGGCTTTCGCTACATTCTCGACGGTTTGAACGCCGAGCGCACGCTGATCGCGGCCGAGTGCATCGGCGACGGCTACTGGTTCATCGACCGGGTCACGCGCTACGCCAAGGAGCGCCACGTGTTCGACCGGCCCATCGGCCAGAACCAGGGCGTGCAGTTCCCCATCGCCGAAAGCTACATCGAGGTGGAAGCGGCCAACCTGATGCGCTGGAAAGCCTGTCGCCTCTTCGACGCCCACCAGGAGTGCGGTGCAGAAGCCAACATGGCGAAGTACCTTGCCGCCAAGGCCTCGTGGGAGGCTGCCAACGCCTGCCTTCAGTTCCACGGCGGCTTCGGCTTCGCGGCCGAGTACGACGTGGAGCGCAAATTCCGCGAGACGCGGCTGTATCAGGTGGCGCCCATCTCCACCAACCTGATCCTGTCGTACGTGGCAGAACACATCCTGGACCTGCCCCGCTCGTTCTGACCGGCGTCAGGCGATCCAGCGATCGTGCCGGTCGCGACGCTCCTGCCGATAGTTGGTCACCTCCAGCCGCAGGCCGTCCGGATCTTCGAAGAACACGGCCCAGTAGTCAGGTGCGTATTCCGGATGGTGCTCCGCGTCAGACGCTTCGATGCCGGCCGCGTGCAGTTGTCGCGCCAGCGCGCGCACCTCGTCTATCGAATCCACCCGCAGGCAAAGATGGTGCATGCCGGGGGCATAGGCGTCGTGCGGCCGCTCCACGCGGGACGGCCGCAGCACGATCCCGAAATGCCGGTTGTAGAACTGGACGTGCGGATCGCCGCCCAGAGTGAACGCGTTCTTGCGAAATCCGAGCGCGCCTGCGAGGACATGGTCGTAGAACGCCTCGGACCGATTCAGGTCGGATACGGTGAGGTAGACGTGATCGATGCCGACGACTTCGGTCATGGCTGCAGCCCCCCGTGGCAATGGCATCCTGAGTTCGGAATTCACCAGTGTACCCAGACTGCCAGATGCCACCCGCGGTTCTGTTGCAGCGCAGAAGGCACCCTTCGCCAATTGCGAACGCAGACTTCTCATTTTGCGTTTGCCGCCAGTTGCACTCAGGCATACATTTGCGGTGACGCAAGGGCCTTCGGCCTGCGCGTCTCGGGAGGTACTGGGAACGCATTCCAGAAGCAACGGCGCTTGAGACGACCGGGCTGCACGGGTTGTCGAGACGTCGCAAGACAATCAACCAGAAGCTGGGAGGAAGCGATGCGTACGAGGCAACACGCAGGGAGACTGACGGCGTTGGCGGTGGGTGTAATCTGTGCCGCCGCGGCGTTCGCCGGGGATGTGACGCCGGATCGGCTCGTCAACAGCGAGCGCGAACCGGGCAACTGGCTCAACCACCACGGCAACCTGGAAGCGCATCGCTTCTCGGCCCTGGACCAGATCAACACCAAGAACGTCAAGAAGCTCAAGGTCGCCTTCACCTGGGCGATGGGCGGCACGCAGGGGGGCGGCAAGGAGATCATCAAGTGGCCCTTTGCCGGCCTGGAAGGCACCCCGGTCGCCGAGAACGGCTTCCTCTACATCACCACAGGCTGGGGTGTCGTGACGAAGCTGGATACGCGCGGCGGCGTCCCCAAGATGGTGTGGCAGTACAACCCGGCCCCAGATCCCGACTACGCGACCACGGTGGCCTGTTGCGGCATCAACAATCGCGGCGCCGTGCTGGCCGGCAACATGGTGATCTCGCCCGTCATCGACGGCCGCATCGTCGCGCTGAACAAGACTGACGGCACGAAGGTGTGGGAGGCGCAGGTCGCCGATCCGGGCAAGAGCGAGACCATCACGGGCGCTCCGCTGATCGTCAAGGACATGGTCGTCACCGGGATGGCGGGCGCCGAGTACGGCGTGCGCGGCTGGATCGAAGCCCTGGACATGAAGACCGGGAAGCGCCGCTGGCGGACCTACACGATTCCGGCACCTGGAGAGCCCGGCAGCGAAACCTGGAAGGACAAGCACGGCGCCTGGAAGACCGGCGGCGGCACCACCTGGGTGACCGGCTCCTACGATCCGGAGCTCAACATCATCGTCTGGGGTACCGCGAATCCGGGTCCGGACTGGGACAATGCCTACCGTCCCGGTGACAACCTGTGGACCGACTCGACCATCGCGCTCGATGCCGATACGGGCAAGATCAAGTGGGGCTTCCAGCACACGCCGAACGATCCGTACGACTACGACTCGATCAACGAGAACACCTTCGTCGATACGCAGATCAACGGCGCGTTCCGGCGCGCGACCCTGCATGCCAACCGCAACGGCTACGCCTACGCCCTGGATCGCAAGACCGGTGAACCGCTCTGGTGTACTCAGTTCGTAGCGGAGCTCAACTGGTCCGGCGGCCTGGACGCCAAGTGCAAGCCGAAGACCTACGATCCGAAAAAGGACGTGCAGACCTACGTGCCGGGTACGGCCGCAGGCCGCGGCACCGCCACCAAGGGTCGCGGCACCGTGGAAGGCGTGCTGAAGCCGGGCCACATGGGGGGCAAGAACTGGCCGCCCACCACGTACAGCCCGCAAACCAACCTCTACTACATCCCGACCATCGACGGCTGCAACAAGGCCTTCGCCGAAGTGGCCGTGCCGGGCGAGTTCAAGCATCGCCAGCTGTTCCTGGGCGGCGCGCCGTTCTCGACCTTCGAGGATCAGGAGTGCGGCCGCATCTGGGGTTCGATCACCGCGATCGACGTGGGTACCGGCAAGGTGGTGAAGAAGCACACCACCAAGCACCCGCAACTGGGTGGCCTGCTGTCGACCGCCGGCGGTCTGGTGTTTGCCGGCTACGCCGAAGGCCAGGTGGTGGCGCTGGATGCCGAATCGCTTACCGAACTGTGGAAGTTCGAGACCGGCTCAGCGATCAACGCGCCGCCCATGAGCTACATGGCCGATGGCAAGCAGTACATCGCGATCGAAGTCGGTCTCGGTGGTGCCTGGCCCCAGTGGTTCGTCAGCGCCACGCCGGAGCTGAAGTCGCAGGTGCCCAGCAACATGCTGTACGTGTTCTCGGTCGAGGACTGAGCATCATCGCGTGAATTGCGCACAGGGCCGGCTGCGAGCCGGCCCTGTGACGTCTGGAACCCGCAACGTGTGACCCGTCGGGCTCGAACCTCCGAGTCCGGACACAGATATCAAGGTAGACGTGAATGAAAGGCTTTCGTAATTCAACACTGTTCCTGCTCGGCGCTGGACTTTGTGGAGTGGGTGCGCTGTCACTCCAGCCGGAGCCCGCATCGGCAGAAACGGAAACCGGTGATCGCCCCGAGATCATCGTGCCGCGGGCTGGTGGCCGCGCCGCGTTCGAGAAGTTCGGCTGCATCACCTGCCACCTGGGCGACGGCCGCGGCGGCCAGAACGAAGGCGGCTACGGCGCGGACCTGCGGATCACGAAGCTCACCGAAGAGGAGCTGGTTCAGACGATCGCCAACGGGCGTGCCGGCAAGGGCATGCCGCCCTTCAAGGGCCTGATCGATGATGAAACCCTGGGCGTTCTCGCGAAGTACATCAAGGTGGAACTGCGCCTGAAGTAGCGCGGATCGCCGGAAGATCTCTCAGGGCAAGTCCGATTTCGGGCGCGGGGGCCCGGCTCAAAGCCGGGGATCGACGGTCGAGCGAGTCGCCGCTGGACGCCGACAAGGTAACGCTCGCGCCAAGACGGCGGTGCGGAGGCTACCGCTTCGCTTCGGCCAGTTGCTCCGGCGTCATCTTCGCCGCCACCTGCGCCAGCACCCGCTCGAGATCGAGTCGAGGGTAGGTCATGCCGGCGGCAATGTCAGCGGCCACCCAGCGATAGGCCTCCACGAGATTCTTGTGGGCACCCTGGGCCAACTGCAGGTAGATGAACTTCATCAGCCCCTTGCCGTGCTTGAGGTCCTCCCGGGCCAGGAGTTCCGCGGCATAGCCGTGCGCTTCGCGGAAGTCCCCGGTTTCGCGTCCCCGGTCGAAGGCATCCCGGCCCTTGATGAAGAGCTCCATGTTCTTGTTTTCGTAATCGCACTTCTCCTGCGTCTCTTCCATGCAGACGAAGGCGTCCTGCGCCGCCTCTTCGGCAGCGCTCGCAGGACCAGCCCCGACGGCCACCACCAGGAGCAGCAAGATTGCCAATGCGCTCACGACGATGTTCATCGCTTCACTCACTCTTTCACTTGCCCAGATCGGCGAGGGCCCGCGCCTTGGCCGAGTCGAAATAGTAGGTCGCCGAACTGAACTGTCCGCTCGACCCCACCTCGAACAGGCCGACCATGTCGATCTTGAGCGTGCCGCCGCTATTGCGGTCCTCGGCCTCCCAGGTGAACACGATGGCCGCAGAGCTTTCCTGCACGAACATCTTCTTGACCTGGTAGGTGGCCTTGTAGGCCTTGAATTCCGCCTCGAAATACCGGGTCAACTCGGCCCGGCCGGACTGCCGCGACAACGGGCTCTCGCGCGTAGCGTTCGACGCGAAATACTTGACGAAGCTCGTGCTGTCGCCGGCTTCCATGGCCGTGTTGTATTCCGCCACGGCCTGCTTGACCAGGTGCTCCACCTGCATGGCCACGGACCCGGCCGCTTGTGCAGTGCGCCATGGCAACGCCGCAGCCAAAGCCACCACCGAAACAAACAGCATCACCTCCAGTCGCTTTCTCATCGCCATCCGCCCACTTTTCGAAGGCTTCGAGTCTAGTGGCCGGAGCGCGTGATGCCTAGAGGGTTTCTGCCCGGCCTGGTGCGAAGGTTTCCGATCGGTCCCTTCACCTCGCACCCTGGAACCGGGCGCAAGGCCCGTTACGCGGGCAATCGCTGGTCGATCCAGCCCACAATATCCGCCATGACACCTTCCTTGCCGAGGTCGTTGAGGAGATCGTGATAGTGGCCCTCGTAGAGCTTCAGCGTCTTGTCCTGCGAGCCGACCGTGTCGTGGAAGAACTGGCTGCCGCCCGGAACGGTCGCCTTGTCCTTGGTGCCGTGCAGAATGAACACGGGCAGCTTGATCGTCGGGAATTCGCGCTCCATCCGCTCGGTGGCTCGCACCAGCGCGACAACGGTCTTCACCGGCTGCGTCTCGTTCAACGTGAGCGGGTCCGCCTTCAACGCGGCGAGCGCCTTGGGGTCGCGCGTGAAATCATCCATCTTGAGCTTGAGAACGGGGAGCTTCGGCGCGATGGCGCTGAGTCCCTTGAGTATGGCGAGCGCGAAGGCGGGCGCATACACGCGGAACGCGAAGCTCTCGCAGATGAACCCCGCGAGTTCCGCCTGATTGTCGAGGGCGTACGTGCATCCGACCACGCCCCCCGCGCTATGGCCGAGCAGATAGACCGGCAGACCGGGCTCGCGCGACTTTGCGAGCTTGATGAATGCAGCCAGGTCGCCAACGTACTCGGCCGCGTCATCGATGTACAACCGCGCTCCCGTCGACTTGCCACGCCCGCGCATGTCGATCGCGTATACGGCGAAGCCCTTCGCCGCGAGCTGCTCGCCGGCCCAGAGGTACTGCCCACTGTGTGAATTGACGCCGTGATTGATGACGACCACCGCACGCGGTTTGTCCGCCGGCTTCCACGTTCGAAAGAAGATCCTGATGCCGCCGGGCCGCTCGAAGGTCTCTTCGGTCGGAATGTGTGCCATTTCAATCTCCCTGGTGTGTGCGACCGGACTAGCCGGGGCGTGGCGACGTTCGCCACACTGTCACACGCTTTGTAGCACCACCCCTCGAACGGTCCGATGTACTTGCGGACCTTTGTCGTGCAGATTCGTGCTGCCTGGCTGCATCGCGCCTGTGGAATCACGTCCGCTGGCGGGCGTAGCTCACTGTCAGCATCTCCCATTGGTGACCATCCGGTTCGTTCCAGTAGACGATCCGGCCGCCATGATCCACGTTGACGCGATAGTCCACGGGGCCATGGACGTTGCTGCGGTAAGGGATCCTCGCCGTCGCGATCCGTCCGAGGATCGTCTCGAACGCATCCTCGCTCACCCTGAAACAGAAGTGGATCAGAGGAAACGGCTCGGTCCATTCGTCGAAATCGAAGGTGAGACCGTCGTTCACGTATACGGGCGCAAACGGCCCCACGCCCGTCTCCGACCAGGGCACGCCGAGCAGCTCGGCCAGCAGCTTCGCGCCGGCCACCTTGTTGCGGGACGGCACCAGGAGGTGATCGAGGTGAATGGTCATTGCGCTCTCCTGTCCAAGGAACGGCCCGCCGCCCGGGAGGTCAGACCGTGCTCTCCGGTGCCTGGAATCATCCGGCCGAAGGAGCGGACCCGTGATCCTTCATCCACCGCCCGTCCGCAAGGACGACGGAAGTTTCCACCTGTCGCGCCGGGATCGACCAGTACTTGCGAAGCAAGGCGTTCTTGATCTCGTCCGGGACGAGCAAGAACCCGTTGCGTCGATAGAAGGCGATCGCCCACGACGCATCGGCCCAGGTGCCGATCAGCACCGGTTTGTTCACGAGCGCCTGTACGTGATGCAGAAGCATCGTGCCGACACCTTTTCTCTGCAGGTTCGGTGCGACGTAGGCGTGGCGCACCAGGGCGACATCGCCCCTGTCCTGGATGCCCATGATGCCCAGCAGGCGACCATCTTCCTCCGCCACCCAGAACGCGACGCCGGCTTCGATCTCGTGCTGCAGCTCGTCGCGCGGCATGTAGGGTTCGTGCCAACGATCGGCCGGGATGACGCCCTTGTAGGCCACGGCGGCGGCGTTCACGACATCGAACATGCCCTCGACATCTGCGGGCTCGCTCGGCCGTATCGTCGTCATCGCCGATTCCGCGTCCCTGGGTAGTCGTGATCAGGCGCTGTAGACGCCACCGTTCACGTCCAACGTGGCGCCCGTGATGAATCCGTCGTACTCGCTCGCGAGGAACACGGCGGCTCGTGCGACATCGTCAGCATTGCCGCCGCGTCCGAGCGGAATGCCGGCCACCGTCGCCTGGGCGGACTCGAGCGTCGTATGCGTGTTGTGGAAACTCGTCCCCAGGATCATGCCCGGCGCGATGGCGTTGACGCGCACGCCTTGCGGGCCCATCTCGTTGGCCAGGGCGCGCGTGAACGTGAGGATGGCGCCCTTCGCCGTGGAGTAGACCAGCGAGCCGGGATGACCGCCCTTGCGACCCGCCAGCGAAGACAGGTTGACGATACTGGCGCCACCGCCGGCCTTGGCGGCGGCGATCAGGTGCGGCGCAGCGGCGCGCGTGACCCGACGGGCACTGTCGACGTTGAGGGTCATCACCTCGGTCCAGAATGCATCGTCGGCCTCGGCCAGCGTCTTGCGCGCCACGAGCGACCCGGCATTGTTGACGAGCACATCCAGCCCGCCAAGAAACCGCAAGGCTTCGGCGACGAGGCGATCACACTCCTCCAGCTTGGTGAGGTCGGCTGCGCAGTGAGCATAGCGTCGGTTGAGCTTTCGGGCTTCGGCCTCCAACTCCTTCGCCGCCGCGGCGCTGCTTCGATAGTGGACGAAGACATCACATCCACCCAGCAGCAACTGACGACTGATGGCGAGGCCGATGCCTTGTGCGCCGGCCGTGACCAGCGCGCGTTTGCCGTTGAGCTTGTGCATGGAGGAGAGGGCGAAATGACGAATGTCGTTATTCTAGGGGCAGACGGTCACTGCACCGGCTGGGCCTGCGGGAAATCCCACGACCCGTCGACGACCTCCGGGCGCGGCCGGTACAGCCGCACCGTGTAGTTCCAGCCCTTCACGATCGGCAGGCAGTTCGGCAGCGGTTCGCGGCAGCCGCCGAACTGCACGGTGACGGACCCGTCTGCATTGGGTCGCGCGGTGAGGCTGTTGATCGAATAAGCATTGAGCGCGTTCTTCTCGAAATAGCCCTTCGCGTTGTAGACGCTGAGCGACCAGAAGCCGTCCACCGGAACGTCGGTGACCGTGAGCCTGTGCACGGTCTTCCCATCGTTGAACCTCGGCACCACGATATCGTAGACCGCGGCCTCCTCCGGATTGCCGCCCCATCCGATGGCCGTGCCGATCAGGTGGCTGACCGGATCCACCTCCTCGCGCTTGCCGAACCGGACCGATGTCCCGCCGAGCGCACCCAGTGCCACGAGAGCGTTGCGGACCTTGTCCTGCGAAGCTTTGTCCCACTGCTGCGCTTCGTAGGTTCCGGTACTCGCCTGCTCCACGGTAATCGTATCCTGCAGCGCAGTGGCGGCCTTCAGGTCAGCCTTGTTGTCCGGATCTGCCAGAGTGCGGATGATCACGAACACGTACCGCGTGCCGACGTCGTCCTTCGTGAAGGTGTGCTGGCCCGGTGCATAGGCCACCTCGACGGTGTAGTGATCCTGCGAGATCACCTGCATCGACATGAAACGCTTGCCGGTGTCGGGCAGATCGATCGTCAATGGCGCAGCATCGAGATCGAACACGCCGGCGGAATAGAGCGTGTCGCGATTCATCCGCACCACGTCCTGCTTGTCGATGGGCGTCATCTGACGGTTGTGCACCAGCTTGCCGAAACCGCCCCCCTTCACGGTCCGGCCGAAGTAGAGATCGCTTTCGGCCCGAGCGAAGTTGCCGACGTTGACGGGTTCGGCGGCCTTGCCGGATGGTGCTGCGCTGTCGGCCGCGTAGCACGACGCGCTGATGAAGCCGACCAACAGGGCAGTCAGAGTGCGTCGACGAATGGGAAGCATGAGTCTCTCCAGGGTTGTGGCTGCGCTGCGCGGCGCTCGGATCGGCGGTGCTCGAAAGCGTCTGGATCGCAGTTTGCCATCAACCCGGGCGCAACCAACTGCTACGAGAGCAACCTCGAAACGTGCTCGGTTGCCTCTGCGATGCCGATCCCGTTCAGCCGACCGTCAGTGCCTTCACTTGCTCGGCCAGGAGCCGCTTGCGTCCGCCCTTGCCGAACGCCTCGTCGAACTCCCGAGCCAGTTCCCGCATGATTTCCGAGCCGGCGGTGGCATGCATCGTCGCGTAGCTCTCGAACTCATACAGGGCGAGATACTGATACTCGTCCTCCCCTTCCAGGATCTTGTAGCGGCGCCCGCTGAGCACCCCGGGAAACCGCTCGATCGCCTTCGGCAGGTGGTCCTCGTTGTACCACTTGTTGAAGGCCTCCTCGTCCTCGGGTTTGACGCGGGCCATGACGATCAGCAAACCTTTGCTGTCCATGCTTCAGGTCTCCTCGATGTCTCAGCGCCAATCGCATTGTGCAGTGATTATGCTGCCCAATCGGTCTGCTCGTGAAGGCGGTGCCAAGGGCGCCACGGCGAGTACGTGGTGGATATGCGGTTCGGCCACAGGCACGTCTGAGGTCGCCCCAGCTTCTAGACAGATCGAACTTGCGTCCCGATCCAACGATGGCTCACTCGGCAACAAAATGTACCAAGGAACGCAGATTCCAACGCTCGGTGAAAGGCTTTACCTATTCCGAAGCTCTGATCTGCTTGGCGAGCGCGGCCAATTCATCGAGGCCCACTATTGGACACGGGTTTGCGAGGAGGGCCTCAAGTTGCTCGATTTCCTGGTCCAAGGATTGGACCACGGAACTGATCACTAGGTCGAAATTCAACAAGGCCTTCCACGCGCTGGGTCCGTTGCGGAGACTTGCAACAAGATCAATTTCACCCAGACTGTTGGCAGTTGCCTGCGAGGCGCCACGCATGGCTCGCAACCAGTCTAGAGGTAACCTCTGAACTGCGATCCCTACAAGGTCACTCTGGCGGCAGGTTGGTGAGGACCTTGCTGCAATCACCTTCCACTCCTCGCGTTCGGAACGCACCCACATCCATCCCGCACTTCCGACCCCTATACAGATGGAATCGTGCTCGAACCACGTTGCAAGTATGCCTTCGGTCGGCACTAGCCCGAGCCTCTGCTTCAGAGCGGGCACTCGGTAGTACCTCAAACCATCCTCGTTTCTGAAGCCTAGATAGTCATGACCACTGAAGTCTAAGGCTCTCGCAAACAAGTCGGAGATACTAGAGCAACTCCGAGAAACCGCATGCGCGAAGGCTGGCGCGTTGTCAGGATTGCGCACGGCAAGTGCAAGGTAGATCCACGCTTTCTCTGCATCACGAACTTTCAGATCCTGTAGCGTCTCCTCGGCCAAACACCATCCTGCCGGGAGACATCTGACAAACTGGGCAGCCGGGCATTCTGCATTTTTGTCATGAATGATCTGCGACGCAGCTTCTTTCAAGTTCATGGTCAACCTCAAGACAAGCGATGGAAGAAGAGACGCGTCCCAAACATGCAGCAGAACCAGGCGATTGGACGCGCGGCGTTAGCCTACTTCTTCATCCTGTAATACTCCCGTCCAATGTCGACACCGGACTCGATGGACTCTTTGATTTCTTTGATAACTTCTATAGGCTTCAAGGCAATTGCTGCACTTCCGAGAATCACGTCGGCAGCCTTCAGGGTAGGCGTGACCAGTCGAAACAATCTCTTCCACCAAGTGCCCTTTTCTCTCCGTCTTCCTTGTATCGCGAGGTGATCCACGAGCTCGTCGTGTGCATGGTCAAATACGGAGAGCTTGAAGACAAGTTGTGCGCCAGTCAGGCCAACGTCCCGCAGGTCGGAGAGCGCATTTGACGCCTGCGGTTCCTTCAGAGACTCAATAACGAGATCAAACTTTGGTCGCACTTCTGCAAACGCATTTCTCATACGCGGTAGATGCCGGGGATTGATGGCAGGAATTCGTCCTTCCGCGAAATCTCCTAGAAGATTATCCATCTGACGAAAGAATTCCCTCAACCGCCGTAGCGCCTCGGCATCGTCGATGGTGTCAATAGAGCTATTGGCCATTGCCATTCCTCCGGTCGATCACTCGTTGCACCGTAGTATTGCGTGCGACACCCATGACACAGCTTGCAGATAGTGCGATCGCGCTTTGATCTGATCATTCATCGGGTGGAGCCGACTCCGATCGCGTGGCTATTCGTATCTACAGTGACCTTCAACTTACACTTCCGCTGCGATGTACAAGACACGCCATGGCACACTGAACGCTGACAAGAACCTCCCTCAGACTGCCACCTTGACTGCAGTTTGGGACTCATTGGGGTCTGGAGACTCTTGTCGAACAATCACTTCCCCCGTCCTGAGTACGAGCGGTCGTGTCGCCGCGATGGGCGCCATGCTCCACCGAAGGCGTGAGTAATGTCACTACACGTACTTGATGGCTTGCTCTTGACTCGTCAGTAATGGTTTCTCCTGCAAGAAGTCCACCTTACTTTGTCCAGCCTTACCGATTGCCCACCGATTGCTCTAATGCTATTTCCAGAATCTCGTACGAAAGTCACCCTGATCCCCGTCACCCCCTTCCAGCAGAACTGCTCCCTCCTCGTCTGCGAGGAGACCAACCGTGCCGCCGTCGTCGACCCCGGCGGTGACCTCGACGTAGTCCTTGCCGAGGTCGAGAAACAGGGCGCCACGCTCGAGAAGATCCTGCTCACCCACGGCCACATCGACCATTGCGGCGGGACAGCGGAGTTGGCGGCACGGCTGAAGCTGCCGGTCGAAGGCCCGCAGCGGGAAGATGCCTTCTGGATCGACCAGCTGCCCGAGCAGGGGCACAGGTTCGGGTTTCCGCAGCTTGCGAGCTTCACACCCGACCGGTGGCTGGAGTCGGGCGACACGGTGAAGTTCGGCAACGTCGAGATGGAAGTCCGCTACTGTCCTGGTCACACGCCGGGGCACGTGATCTTTTTTCACCGCGCGTTGCGGTTGGCGTTCGTCGGAGACGTACTGTTTCGGGGGTCGATCGGGCGGACGGATTTTCCGCGGGGCGATTTCGATACGTTGATCGAGTCGATCACCACACAGCTCTGGCCTTTGGGGGATGATGTGACGTTCGTGCCGGGGCATGGGCCGGTGTCGACGTTCGGCGAGGAGCGGAGGGACAATCCGTTCGTGGGGGATGCTGCCTTGGTCCATCGATCGCACGGGTGAGGTCGGCCCCCATCCCAACCTTCCCCCGCGGCCGCGGGGGAAGGGGCGTACTGCCCCGCCCGGGGAGGAGGATGCAATGCCTGCTCGCAATCGCTGAGGGTTAGATCGATGGGCTTCTACGACCGCCACATCCTTCCGCACATACTCGATTGCGTTTGCGGATTCGGCCCGGTTACGGGGCAACGCCGAAAGGTGGTGCCGCTGGCACGCGGGCGGGTGCTGGAAGTCGGGATCGGCAGCGGTTTGAATCTCGCGCACTACGATCAGTCGAAGGTGACTTCGCTCATCGGCCTCGACCCGGGGGCGGAACTGGTGGCGATGGCACGCCGGCGCGCGGAACGAGCGCACATCCCGGTGGAGTTTCTCGAACTCGAAGGCGAATCCATCCCGCTCGACGATGAAAGTATCGACACCGTCGTGGTGACCTACACGCTGTGTTCCATCCCGGATGTCGAACGCGCGCTGGGCCAGATGCGGCGTGTGCTGAAGCGCGACGGCACCCTGCTTTTCTGCGAGCACGGCCTCGCACCCGATCCGGACGTGGTGCGCTGGCAGAAGCGGATGGAGCCCTTGTGGGGCAAGCTGGCCGGTGGCTGCCATCTTGCTCGCGATGTGCCTGCGCTGCTGCGTGGGGCGGGATTCGCGGTGGAGTTGTCCGAGACCGCCTATCTCAAGGGCGGGCCGAAGTTCGCCAGCTACCACTACCTCGGAGCGGCCCGGCCCGGTTGAGAGGACGTCCCCCCGATGGGCCTGCGGCCCTTCCCCCCGGGGGGCCAGCCCGCTTGGGGCGGCCCGGCGCGGGCTGAAGGATGTGGTCCCCCCCGATGGGCCTGCGGCCCTTCCCCCCGGGGGGCCAGCCCGCTTGGGGCGGCCCGGCGCGGGCTGGCACAATTCGGGCAACCCTTGGAAGACCGCACGATGACCATCCGCCTGCCCACTCTCGAACAACTCGAACGCGCCGCCGACGTGGTCTATCAGACCATGACGCCGACGGCACAGCATTCGTGGCCGCTCCTCAACGCCGAGCTCGGTGCGCAGGTCTGGTTGAAGCACGAGAACCAGACCCCGCTCGGTGCCTTCAAGATGCGCGGCGGACTCGTCTACTTCCAGCAGCTCGTGGCGGCCGGGCCGAAGCCGGCGGGCGTCATCAGCGCGACGCGAGGCAATCACGGGCAGTCGATCGCGTTCGCCGCGCGCAAGCACGAGATTGCTTCGACGATCGTGGTGCCGCACGGCAACAGCCGCGAGAAGAACGCGGCGATGCGTGCGCTGGGCGCGGAGCTGATCGAACACGGGGAGGATTTCCAGGAAGCACGCGAGCACGCGACACAGTTGGCCGAGCGGCGCAAGCTGCACATGATCCCCTCGTTCCATCCGTTTCTAGTGCAGGGCGTGGCGAGCTGGGCGCTGGAGTTGATGCATGCGGTGCACGACCTGCACACACTGTATGTGCCCATCGGGCTCGGCTCGGGCATCTGCGGTGCCGTCGCGGTGCGCGAGGCGCTGGGGTTACCCGTCGAGATCGTCGGCGTGGTGTCGGCGGATGCGCCGGCCTATGCACGGTCATTCGAGTACAAGGAGCCCGTGGAGCGCCCCGCTCGCACCGAGCTCGCCGATGGCCTCGCATGCCGCAAGCCCGAGCCGGTGGCGTTGGAGATCATCCTTGCGCACGTCGCACGGATCGTCGAGGTGACGGATTCAGACGTCGCGGACGCAATGCGGCTGGTGTTCAGCACCACCCATACCGTGGCAGAGGGTGCCGGGGCTGCGGGGGTGGCGGCGATGTTGCGGGAGAAGGGAAAGATCGCCGGCAGGAAGGTGGCGACGGTGTTGTGCGGGGCGAATGTGGATCGGCCGGTGTTTGCGAAGGTGTTGGCGGGGTAGGTTCCGCTCCCGCGGGTCGCTGCCCCCATCCCCCGCCTTCCCCCGACAAAGTCGGGGGAAGGAGCCGCACACCTGATGTACACCCCTTCCCCCAGCTTTGCTGGGGGAAGGTTGGGATGGGGGGGGGAGGGAGTGCCTGTGACAAACGGCGGGTGGAAACCAGCAGTCACTTCCCCACGCCTCGATCACTTGCGTGCGCGCACACCCTCCAGGCAGGTGCGCGCGACCAGGTCAGCGGTCTTGCTGAGCAGCTCCGGGTTCTCCACCAGAAAGTCGAGCCGCTTGTGGACCGCCAGCGAACAAAAGCCATGCAGCGTGGACCAGGCGGCGATGGACACGGCCATCGGATCCCCCTTCATCACGAGACCGGATTCCTGACTCGCGACGATCAGGTCGACCAGCGTCTGGAAAGCGCCGTTGCCGGCGTCGTGCAGGCTGGTGTGCTGACCCGGCTCGTACTTCATGTAGCCACCGAACATCAGCTTGAAGTGCTCGGCATAGCCGAAGGCGAAGCCGATGTACGCCCGCGCCGCTTCGAGAAACCAGCGCTCGTGATCGCTCTCATGCTGGTGGCGCGCCTCCAGCAGCACTTCGCGCAGCTTCACGAAACCCTGCTCCGCGATGCCGGCCAGCAGGGCATCTCGGCTCTCGAAATGTCGATAGGGGGCGGTGCGGCTCACGCCGGCCTGCCGCGCAAGCTCGCGCAGCCCCAGCGCCTCGGCACCCTGCTCCTTCAATAGCTGGATCCCGGCCGCGAGCAGCGCCTCGCGCAGGTTGCCGTGGTGATAGGGCTCGGGCACGGCCTTGCGCCGGCCTTTGCGCGGGGCCGGTCGGGCAGCGGGCTTCCTGGGGGTCTTGAACGGCACGGGTCTCCTCTCGGGCGGATCGTCCCCGGGTCGGATGCAGCCGGCTGGACAACGCGGGAGTGTCGAAGCTTCGCCGTCCGCTGACAAGCCCTGCGGCCTCGATGAACGCTCCGGCGCAAAAACATGTTGACATCGTCCACACCGCCCGCCAACAATCTGCGCCGTCATGTAGACGACGTCAACTTATCGCGCCCGGCGGGCGGGAAGGGACCTTTCATGAAGACCTATGCCGAAGCGGTCGTGCGCTGGCGCGGCGCGGTGCTGGTGGTGATCGCGCTGCTCACGGCGTTCTTCCTCACGCAGTTCCGCAACCTGTCGATCGTGGTGGATCCGGACGACATCCTGCCGCAGAGCCACCCGCTCATCGCCACCACCAACGAGATCAAGGCGCTGTTCGGCAACGACCTCATCGTGGTGATCGGCATCACGCCACGAGAGGGCACGGTCTACCAGGCCGGCGTGCTGCAGAAGGTGAAGGGTCTCACGGACGATCTGCTGCAGCTTCCGGGCATCGTGCGCGGCAATCTCAACAGCCTCGCCGCGCGGAAGGTCAAGAGCATCACGGGCAACGACGAAGGCATGGTGGTGCGCCCGCTGCTCGACCAGGTGCCGGCGGACGCCGCCGCGCTCGCTCAACTGGAGCAGGGCGTGGCGACCAACCCGGTCTACTCGAATCTCCTGGTGTCCAAGGACACGCGGACGGTCCAGATCGTGGCGGAGTTCAAGAAGATCCCCGGCGGCTTCCGCGCCATCGAGGAACAGGTGCACAAGACCGTGGACAAGTATCGCGATGCCTCGGTCGAGATCGACGTGGGCGGCACGCCGGTCTTCCTGGCCTTGCTAGAACAGTACTCGGCCCGGATGGGAATCCTGTTTCCGCTCGCCTTGCTGATCATCGGTCTCATCCACTACGAGGCGTTCCGCACCGTCCAGGCACTGGTGTTGCCGTTGGTCACGGCTCTCCTAGCGGTGATCTGGGCGCTGGGCCTCCTGGGCATCTCGAAACAACCCTTCGACGTCTTCAATGCCTCGACCCCGATCCTGATCCTCGCCATCGCGGCGGGCCACGCGGTGCAGATCCTCAAGCGCTACTACGAGGAGTACGCGGAGATCTCGTTCGATCACCCCGCCATGCCGGCGAAGGAGCGCAATCGCGTCGCCGTGGTCCGCTCCCTGGTGAAGGTCGCCCCGGTGATGATCGTGGCGGGCGGCATCGCGGCCATCGGGTTCTCCTCGCTCATCGTCTTCGACATCAAGTCGATCCAGGTCTTCGGCCTGTTCACGGCGGCGGGCATCGCGAGTGCGCTGGTGCTCGAGATGACCCTGATTCCGGCCCTGCGCTCGATGCTCCCGGTGCCCGGCCGCAAGGAGTTGATGCGCGAAGTGGGCGAGAGCTTCTGGAGCAGAGTCGTGGATCGCGCTTTCGGCGCGGCCCACGACCATCGTCGACGGTTGTACTGGATCGTCGGGCTGCTGGTCGCGTCCCTTTCGCTCGGTACCTTCCTGGTCCGCATCGACAACTCGCAGAAGGCCTACTTCTACGGCTCGCTGCCGGAGAAGATCCAGGACGAGCGCCTCAACGCCGCCATGGCGGGCACCAACTCGGTCTACGTGCTGCTGAAGGGCCGCGAGGACGACGTGATCAAGCGTCCTGAAGTGTTGCGCGGTATCGAGAACATCCAGCGCAAGCTCGCCGAGGATCCGATGGTGGGCAAGACCGTGTCCATCGTGGACTTCGTGAAGCGCATGCACAAGGCGATGAACGGCGACGACGTCAAGTTCGACGCCATCCCCGACTCCAGCGATCTGGTGGCGCAGTATCTGTTCCTGTACTCGAACTCCGGCGATCCCGGGGACTTCGACAGCTACGTCGACACCGGATATCGCAACGCGCTCATCTCCGTCTTCGTCAAGACCGACCGCACGGCCTATGCGCAGGACGTGATCGCCCGCCTCCGGGATTTCGCGCCGAAGCAGTTCGGCCCCGACATCGAAGTCAGCGTGGGCGGCGGCACCTCCGCCACCGTGGCCCTCACCGAGACCATGGTCCGTGAGAAGGCCCTCAACATCGTGCAGATCATGGCGGCGGTGCTGATCGTCACGAGCCTGGTGTTCCGGTCGGTGGTGGCCGGGCTGCTGATCCTGGTGCCGGTGGGTGCGGCGGTGCTGGTCAACTTCGGGATCATGGGCTTGACCGGCATCCCGCTCAACATCGGAACGGCACTGGTCTCGGCCATGGCGGTGGGCATCGGTGCCGACTACGGCATCTACATGACCTATCGCATGCGCGAGGAGCTGCGCAAGGGCGGCGGCGAACGCGAGGCACTGCAGCGGGCCTTCCAGTCCGCAGGCAAGGCGACGCTGTTCGTGTCGTCGGCGGTGGCCGGCGGCTTCGGCCTCCTGATGCTGTCGTGGGGCTTCTGGATCCACTTCTACATGGGCTTCCTCATCGCCACGGCGATGCTGGTGAGCTCGGTCGCTGCACTCACACTGCTGCCGGCGCTGATCTTCACGCTCCGGCCGCGCTTCGTGTTCGAAGGCCGAGCGCAGCCGTCCGGTGCGGTCAGCGCCACGCCGGCCGCGATCGCGGTGCTGCTGGTCGGAGTGCTGGCGTTCCTGCCCACGCACGACGCGCAGGCGGATGCGATCACGGCCGACGAGATCGCCACGCGCAACTTCGCGGTGGGCAAAGTGGCCGACTCGCTCTCCGAAGCCACGTTCCGCCTCTACTCGCCCAACGGCCAGGAACGCGTGCGCAAGACCACCGGGCGCTCGAAACTGAAGCCCGGCACACTCGACAACCGCTCGCTCGTGCGTTTCGTGTCACCTGCCGATGTCCGCGGCACGGTCACGCTGACCGTGGAGAACAGCGGTCCCGGCCTGGACGACGACATCTGGGTGTACCTGCCGGCGCTCAAGAAGGTGCGGCGGCTGGTGTCGTCGAACAAGAAGGACAGCTTCGTCGGCACCGACCTCTCCTACGGCGACGTCATCGGTTACCGCGTCGCCGAATGGAATCACAGGATCCTGCGCGAGGAGAAAGTGGACGGCGTCGACTGCTGGGTCACCGAATCGCTCCCGAAGACCGACCAGGTACGCAACGACAGCGGCTACAGCAAGCGCATCGGGTGGATCCGCAAGGACAGCTTTGCGGCCATGCAGGCGGAGAACTACGACCTCGCCGGCAACCTGCTCAAAGTCATCACGCTGCGCGATCACCGCAACGTCGACCCGAAGAACGGCAAGTGGATCGCCATGCGTATCGAAGCCAGGAACGTCCAGGAGAACCGCCGCACCGTCATCGAGTTCGACCGCTTCGACGCCAATCAGGGCGTAGCCGACGACGCCTTCACTGCCCGTGCCATCGAACGCGAATCGTGAACTCGTCGTGCACCGTCGCGGCGGCCGGCATCATGCTCGCCCTGCAAGGGGCCGCCATGTCCGCGGATGACCAGGCCGGGGCCACCGGACTCATCCACGATTCGCAAGCCGGCCTGTCGCTGCGCGGCTCGTACTGGAGCCATTCACGGCTGCTCGACGGTGACCGCGACGTAACCTCGGCCAGCGCTTGGGCCACGGCCCGCGCTCGCGTGGGCACGACCGGCAAGCTCGTGTTCGACGGCTGGGCGCGCAACGACCGCAGCTTCGACGGTCGCCCGGGCGAAACCGACATTCGCGAGGCGTACGGTGCCGCGAGCTTCGGCCCGTGGGATCTCAGTGCCGGCCGCCAGCTCATCGTCTGGGGCAAGGCGGACGCGGTCAATCCGACCGACGTCATTTCGGTGCGCAACTTCACGCTGCTGACGCCCACGGACGAAGACCAGAAGACCGGCGTCGGGTCCGTTCGGGCCACCTACAACCGTGACGACCTGCGCCTCACCGCACTGTGGCTGCCGGAGTTCCGCGCGAACACCCTGCCCTTGCCGCCGACGCCCGGTGTGCGCTTCGAGGAACGCGATCCGGCGCGACCGCACCAGCAATGGGCGTTGCGAGCCGAGCGTTCGTCGGAACGGTTCGATTGGTCGGCGTCATACTTCGACGGGTACGACAAGTCGCCGGACCTGCGCGCCGACGGCGCCGGTGCGAGTGGCGTGCTGGTGGGCCTGTACCACTCGCGCATCCGCGTGCTTGGCGCAGATGCCGCCACGACGATCGGTCGCTGGGGCGTACGCACCGAGGCAGCGTACACCTGGACCTCGGATCCCGCCGGCACCGACCCGTTCACGAAGAACCCGTTCTTCTACGGCGTGCTCGGTGCCGATCGCACGTTTCTCGACAACCTCAACGTCAACGTGCAGGCGCTCTACCGCCGCATCGCCAACTACGAAGATCCGTTCGCGGTGTCGGGTCCGCTGCAGCCGCTCGCCGTCCGGCAGGCGTTGATCTCGAATCAGCGCGATCCGGAGCAGATCGGTGCGACGTTGCGGGTTTCGCAGAAATGGTGGAACGACACGCTCGAAGCCGAAGTAAGTGCCATCACGTGGTTCGTTCACGGCGACTCACTGGTCCGACCGCGGGTGAAGTACGCGTGGACCGATCGCCTCAAGACTACCCTCGGCGCTGATTTCTACCGCGGACCCGTCGATTCGTTCTTCGGCAGCCTGCGCGATCTCAGCACCGCTTTCGTCGAAGTGCAGTACGATCTCTGAAGGAGAAGCAGCATGCACAAGAGCGATGATGTCGTGACGCGGCCCCGCGGCCTGGACGCTTTGCTGGTCGTAGCCGCGATGCTGGCGCTGCTGTCCCAGCCGGCTTTGGCCGATGCGAGCCTGTCGGTGACCGTGACGGGGCTGAAGAAGGATGGCGCCGAGCTCCGCTGCGCACTGTTCGGGAAACCCGACGGGTTTCCAACGGAGGCCGCAGCGATCGCAACCGCCGCTGGAGTCATTGCCGGCGGCAAGGGCGTGTGCCGGTTCCAGTCCGTGCCCACCGGCGCATTGGCGATCGCGGCCTACGAGGATGCGAACGGCAACAGCAAGCTCGACACCAACGCCATAGGCATGCCCAAGGAAGGAATCGCATTCAGCCGCGACGCGCGCATCCGGTTCGGGCCACCGAAGTTCAGTGCCGCGGCATTCGACCATGCGGGTGGAACGATGGAACTGACGTTGAAGGCGGAGTACTACTAGCTCGAGCGGAGAAGTACCCCCTTCGCCCACCGGTGGTGGGGGAAGGTAGGGAGGGGGGCGACGTTTCTCGCCACACCGTTTGCCCCCACCCCTGCCCTCCCCCGGCGCAGCCGGGGGAGGGAGTGCATATGGGCAAGCCGGGCTCTAGT
>LNDQ01000121.1 GCA_001464695.1 Betaproteobacteria bacterium Ga0077523
CCAACCCTCCCCCGGCAAAGCCGGGGGAGGGAGCCGTACGCCCCTTCCCCCACCTGCGGTGGGGGAAGGTTGGGATGGGGGCCAATTCCGGATCCACCGTGAACCCCGTGCGACAATCCCCGGCCCTCTGTCGCCCGGTATCCACCCGGTGCCTTCCCCCCGCCCGTGAGCAGTTCGCCTCATCCCCATCCCGGCGCCGGTCGCGCCGGCGCTGCCCTCGCGCTGCTCTCCTGCATCTGGGGCTACAACTGGATCGCGATGAAGCAGAGCCTCGCCTACGCGTCGCCGACCGATTCGGCCGCATGGCGGTTCGTGGTCGCCGCGATCGCGTTGATCCCCGTCGTTCTCGGCCAAGGGCATTCGTTACGGGTGCCGCGCAAGGAATGGTGGCTCGCCGGATTGCTCGGCCTCATGCTGGCGGCCAACTTCGCGGGCACGCTGTGGGGTCTCAAGCTCGGCGGCACCGGCAAGGTGGCAGTGCTCTGCTACACGATGCCGTTCTGGACGGCGATCTTCGCGTGGCTGTTCATTCACGAGCGCATGCGGCGCCTGCAGTGGATCGCCGTGCTGGTCGCAGCCGTCGGCCTCGTCATCCTCGTGGACCCGCTGCATCTCGGCGGCCTCGCCCCGAGCCTGCTGGCACTGGCGGCCGGCTGTTCGTGGGGCGGCAGCGTGGTGATCATCAAGCACTTCCAAGGCAAGACCACCAGCCATCTGCTCACCCTGACGTTCTGGCAAATGGTCATCTGCTCCAGCGTCCTCTTCGCAGCGGGTTCACTGTTCGACACGCCGCCGGTGCAATGGACATGGATGTTCGGCTATACACTTTTCTACAGTGGGGTGCTCGCCAGCGCTGCGGCGTGGATGCTCTTCTATTTCGCGCTGGCCCGCCTGCCCGCTGGGGTGGCCGGTCTCGGCACGCTCGCGACACCCGTGATCGGCGTGATCGCCGCCTGGCTGCAACTCGGTGAAACACCCAGCCACAGTGAACTGGTCGGCATGGCCTTCATCTGCGTGGGGCTCGCCATGCTCGCCATCCCTCCCGGAGGGGTGCGCCCGGTCCGCCGCTGACGGCGGTACTATCCGGGCACACGGGCCGCAAGAGCCCGCGTCCACGAGGGAGGAAACCATGGCTTCACGGCTGCACCGCGCGGCATTCGCCGCTTCGCTCATCCTGGCCGCGTCGGCAGCATCGGCGCAGAGCATCCGCATCGCGATGATCGACCCGTTCTCGGGTCCGTTCGCGAATGTCGGCGAATCGGAGTTGCGCCACTTCCAGCTCGCAGCCGAGATCATCAACGCGCGCGGCGGGGCCATGGGCCGCAAGATCGAGATCATTCCCTTCGACAACAAGTCGAGCCCGCAGGATTCGGTGTTGCAGCTGAAGGCCGCCATCGACCAGGGCATCCGCTATATCACCCAGGGCAACGGATCGAACGTGGCGCACGCGCTGGTGGATTCGGTCGAAAAGCACAACAAGCGCAATCCCGACCAGGCTGTCCTGTACCTCAACTACGCCGCGGTGGATCCGGCGCTGACCAACGAGAAGTGCAGCTTCTGGCACTTCCGCTTCGACGCGGACGCCGACATGAAGATGTCCGCGCTGACCGACGTCATCGTGGAGAACAAGAGCTACACCAAGATCTATCTCCTCAACCAGGACTACGCGTTCGGCCAGGCAGTCTCGCGCGCCGGCCGCGCGATGCTCAACAAGAAGCGGCCCGACATCGAGATCGTGGGCGACGACCTGCACCCGCTCGGCAAGGTGAAGGACTTCGCGCCCTACGTCTCCAAGATCGGAGCGTCGGGTGCGCAGGCAGTCATCACCGGCAACTGGGGCAACGACCTGGCACTTCTCATCAAGGCGAGCAAGGATGCAGGCCTCAAGGTGGACTACTACACCTACTACGGCGGCATCGTGGGCACGCCCCCGGCAATCGGCGAATCCGGCGTCGGTCACGTGAAGCAGGTGAGCTTCTGGGCACCGAACGTCGGCACGCCCCACGCCGCGAAGATGACCACGGCCTATCGCGAGCGCTTCAAGGGCGCCAGCGACGACTACTGGTTCAACGGTCCGGTGGTCGTGCTGGAGTTGCTCGCGCAGGCGGTCGAACAGGCGAAGTCGGCGGATCCATTGCCGGTGGCCAAGGCGCTGGAGAACGGCAAGCTCACGGTCGACACCGGCGAGGTCTACATCCGCGCCGACAACCACCAGCTCATCCAGCCGCTCTTCATCTCCACCTTCGCCAAGCAGGACAACAAGGCGGTGAAATACGACAACGACAAGACCGGGTTCGGCTTCAAGGTCGACCGCAAGGTGGAGGCGAAGGATACGGTGATGCCTACTGTCTGCCGCATGGAACGTCCCTGATCGAGGAAGCGTACGCGATCGGGTCAGCGGCTGCGCGCTGACCCGATCGCACGTGCGCTTCATCGATTGTTGAAATGCGAAATCGGCTTGGGGCGGCCCGGCGCCGATATCGAGAACAGAACCAACACCTACGAAAGGGCCGCACCGTGCCTTGGGGTCATGTCGTCGCGAGGATTGACGGCTTCGGCTTCGATCTTCTTGGCGAGATCAAGGGCTAGCGTGCGGAGGGTCGATTCGGTGGAGGTGTCGATGCTTGCCGGGTCGAAGCGCCAGCGGGCGTAGGTGTGGGCAACGCTCGCGACTGCAGTCTGCAAAGTGGGTGAGAGCGGCAAGCTCTGGAGCCAGGGCCGCAACGACACGGTCGCCGGACGGCGGAAGCCGAGTGACTCCAGACGCTCGAGTAACGGCTCGATCGGAGATGCCGTCGCGACTGCGCCGACCGATGCTGCAGTCGATGCCGTTCTGACTCGATTGCGCCGCGTCACCCGCCACGCGACCCACGCCGCGAGAGGAATGATGGCGAGCAGCCAGAACGTGCTGAAGCCCTCATCCGATTCGTCGCCGCTCACCCGCCAGCGCTGGAAGCTGAAGCCCAGCCATGAGAAGAGATCGGCGACTGGCCACCATGCGGGTTCCGCGTCCGCTTCTGCAGCGAACCACCCGGCCGGCGTCGCGTCGACTTCGCGCCAGCTGCCGTCGATCCATGCCAGCGCCCACGCGTGCGCGTGGCGTGCGCGCACGACGAACTGCCGCTCGACCGGGCTCCATTCCTCGACGACGTAACCGGTCGCGTACCGCGCGGGAATTCCCGACGCGCGCAACAGCAGCGTCGCCGCGGAGGCGAAGTACTCGCAGTGACCGCGCCGGTCGTCCAGCAGGAAGTGTTCGAGCGTGCGTCGGCTGCCATCGGCCGATTGGAGCTTCAGCGTGTAGGCGAACCGCTCCTGGAAGAAGCGCGTGATGGTGTTGGCCACTTCTGCCGGCGCCAGTCCCGGCCCGCCAGCTTCGGTAAGCACTTGCATGAGCGCCGCTTCGAGCCGTTTCGGCACTTGCAGATCGGCACCCTCCGGCGGTCCGTCGCGTTCGCGCGAACCATCCATCCGTGCCGAGAACAGGATGAGGCTCGGTCCGTCCGAAACGCGCACCGAGCCGAATGCATTGGCCTCGACGCGCCCCACGTTGAGACCATCGAGCCGGTACACGCTCGGCGGCAACGGCAGCATGGCTCGTCCTCGGGTGAGCCACGCGGATATCTGCAACGCCGGCCCATCACCCTCGCTCATCACCCAGCTCGACGTGCCCTGCGGCGGCACCGACCGGAAACTCGCGCCCTGCGCGAACCAGCTGTCGTGGGCATAGACGTTGAACGTGCCGTCGCGCAGCTTGAGTGGTAGTGCCTGCGCGCCTGCCACGCGGAACAGGATGCGATCGGAGAGCTTCACGCGACCGACGTCGCCGATGGCGGTGTGAGCGCGGAACGGATCGGCGCGGCCGAAGACGCGATCGCGCAGGTAATCCATCACGAACGACTCGACTTGTTCCTGTGCGCGCAGGATGCCGATCTGAAGCCCGTAGGCCAGCGCGAGCGCGCACCCGAGGGCGAGACCCCATGCGCCCAGTCGCCGACCTTCGGCCCGCAGCGGATAAAGCGCGTAGCCGGCGAGCAGCAGCAGGCCGCCGAAGAACCAGGGCGAGCGCTGGTTCGCGCATGCTGCAGACACGACGCATAGCCCGAAGAACGGATAGTCGAGCGGCAGCGAACGCGGCACGCCGTCCGCTCTGCGCCGACGCAAGGACCAGAACAGCGCCGACAGCGGCGTTGCATTGCGCACGTCGAAGCGTTGCATGAGCAGGATGGCAATGAAAATGAACGGCAGCCACGTCAGCACGACGATGAGGCCGGCCGGTCCGTTCCGGCTGCCGAACCACTGCCACGCCATCAGCACCAGGAAGCCGATGCTGCACATGTCCGCCACGCGTTCGAAGTCCTTCGCGTCGAAACTCCAGCGGGCCTTGGCGATGCGCGGGCTCTCGATCACCACCGCCAGCACCAGCGCCGGCAGCAGCAATCCGGTGGCCCAGCCCCAGAAGGCGAGGCCGAGGGTCACCAACAACGGCGGAAGTCTCAACACCGGCCAATCTCGCTGGTCTGTGCTGAACATCTTCCCTCACCCTCGGTCCCTCTCCCGAAGGGAGAGGGATGCACAGCGCAACAAGCCCCTCTCCCTCCGGGAGAGGGGTTGGGGTGAGGGGAACCACCATTTACCCCGTAGGGGGCGGCAACGCCGACCCCTTTCCCTCCGGGAGTGGGGTCGGGGTGAGGGAAACACTTGCGCCCCGCATGACGCGACCAACGACTGGTGCGCGTCGCGTTCATCCGCATCGCACCGGCATGGCAGCAAGAGACACCGCGAGCCTCTCGGGATCGATGTGGTGCACAGGCACTCCCGCATCACCGACGCCTGCATTCCCGACCACCAGCACGATCTGCGGCACGCCCGCCACCTGCAGCGCACGAATCATCTCTCGCCGCGGCCCGTCGAACGCCAGCAACACGTGAATGCACGCGCTCATGCGCGACCCATGCTCGTCCACGCGAGTGGCCAACACGTCGAAGGGCCGATCGCGACAGGGGGCCACCTCGGCAAGCTCGCGCAGCAAGGCGTGCGCCGAAGCAATGCCGCGACCGGCCGTCACCGTGAGCGCACGATCCTCCACGAACATCAGGTCGAGCAGGGCATCGCCCAGGGTCAAACGGGCCGCGAGCGAAGCCGCTGCCGACACCGCCGCTTCAAAGGCGACCTCGTCGTCGTTCACGATGAACGTGTCGAGCACCAGTCCGTACCGCGCGAAGAACTCCTCGCTGGTCTCCTTCACGATCGGCCGCCCGGCGCGCGCGGTGCTGGGCCAGTGCAAGCGTCGGATCGGATCGCCGGGACGGTAGTCGCGCAACTGCAGGAACTCCTGGCTCTCGCCCACCTGCTGTGCCGCCTGCAATCCACCGGGATGATGGCGGCGCGATCCGGGCAGTTCGATGGCCGGCACGTCGTAAAGCTTCGGCAGCACGAGCAGCGATTGCGGCCGGACCAGCGTGGTCACGGCATTGATCAGACCGAGCGGATCGGGTCGCAGCAAGCGCGTGCGCGCGAGTCGGACCACACCGCGGCGCTCGGGCACGAAGCCGATGTCGACGATCGCCTCGCCACTTGCGGGCACCGCCGCCATGGTGACCGGATCGATGGTGCCACCGCGCAAGCGGCGCACCAGGGCGACCCAGCGCGGGTAGCCGACGCGCCGGTCGAAGAAATTGCCCGAAGGATCCGGGCGCCGACCGGCCGAGGAGAACTCTTCGCGGGTCGGCAGACGATCCTCGAACTCGTCGCGCACGACGAGGCGCGGCGTGGCTCGTGACGATTGCGACCGAATCAGAAGTCGATACGTCAGCGGAACGCCCACGGTCGCGTGATCCGGCAGGCGCCGCTCGATCTGCAGTGCCGGCCGCCAGCGCCCGGCACCGACCCATGCGCATATCAGCAGCGCAGCCGCGATCGAGAAGATCTGGAACCCCATGGTGCGGCCGGCGTCGACACCGAACACACCCGCCGCGATCATGAGGTAGACGACGCCGATGCCGGCTGGAGTGAAGCGGCGGTCGGCCCACTGAGACCAGCGGTAGACCCGGGCGAAGGCTTTGAGCGTTCTGGGCATCGGGGACATCAACGGCGAAAACGCTCATCGCGGCGGACGCGGCGGAAAAGCAAAGGCATTTCTCGGCGAGTTCTGCAAGAACACGACACCCACGAGATGGAAGCAACGATCATCGCTTACTCCTTGCCGCCGCCCAACCTGCTTGGCCTTTGACTTGCGCCGCGTCCGCCGCGTTGAGCGCTTTGCCTTGGCTCACACCGGAACCGCCACCGACTTCACGATCTCCTCCACCACCGCCGCCGATGATGCACCCGCGAAGCTCCGGTTCCGCTCCAGCACGATCCGGTGCGCGATCGCCTCCACCGCGATCTCCTGCACGTGCTCCGGCGACACGAACTCCTCGCCATCGAACGCCGCCAGCGCCTGCGCCAGCTTCATCAGTGCGATCGATGCCCGCGGGCTCGCGCCCAGGGTCACGCCGGGGGCATTGCGCGTTGCCGCCACCAGATCGACGGCGTAGCGCTTCACGGCATCCGCGACCCGCACGTTGGCCAGTGACCGGCGCGCAGCGAGCACGTCGTCCACGGAGGCAACCGGCGCGATGCGTTCCAGTGGATGCTTCGCATTCTGGGCGGTCAACATTTCCACTTCCTGCGCAGCACTCACGTAACCCAGTGAGAGCTTGAGCGCGAAACGGTCCATCTGAGCCTCGGGCAGCGGATAGGTGCCGTGGAACTCGACCGGGTTCTGCGTGGCGACGACGAAGAACAGTTCGGGCAGCACGTGCCGGGTGCCGTCGACGCTCACCTGGCCTTCGGCCATCGCTTCCAGCAGTGCCGACTGGGTGCGCGGGCTCGCACGGTTGATCTCGTCCGCCAGCAGCAGATGGGTAAACACCGGCCCCGCGTGGAATGCGAACTGCGAGGCCTGCGGGCTGTAGATCGACACACCCACGATGTCCGAGGGCAGCAGATCGGGCGTGAACTGCACGCGCTTGAACTCCGCGGCGATGGAACGCGCGAGCGCCTTCGCGAGCGTGGTCTTGCCCGTCCCCGGAAAATCCTCGAGCAGCACATGGCCGCCGGCCACGAGTGCGGCCACCAGCTTGCGCACGGTTGCCGACTGGCCGAGGACCACGGATTCGACGTTGGCCGCGATGCGGCGATGAAGCGACTGGAGGTCCAAGGGGGCTAGCGCAATCGGTGCATCATTCCGCCCGCTCCCATACGAGCGTCGAAACGCGCAGCTTGCCGTCGGGCCGTGTGGGCAGCGGCGGCGTGGTGATGGTGAGGCGATTGCCCTCGATCTTCGGATAGCGCAACTGGTCACCGCCGACCCAGTCGGGATTGGTCGCCATCTCGACATGGTGGGTCACACGGTCGCCTTCGAGCGTGTACGTGCCGGCATAGGCGCTGGACGTCGCGAACGCCTCGGCGCGCTCCTCCATCGGTGCGTTGATGCGGTTGCCAGCCGAGAAGCGTTTGCGATCGCCCGCCGTGAGCAGCGCCGACATGCGTCCGCCGGCGGTGTAGTGCAACACCCCTTTCGGCGCTGGCCCGAAAGGTTCGATGACGGTGCCCGAATCGGGATCGACCGATGTGTAGGTGACGAGCCGCCACACGCCCACCACGTTCTGCTGGGCCTCGACTGCACCCGATCCTGCCGCCATCGACATCGCCATCAGCGCCGCTCCGATCAGATTCTTCATGGTCGCTCCTCCGTCAGCGCGCACGTCGCGCCCCCTTGCGCCGGGCTCGCCTCGATCTCCTGCCGCGTCGCCTCGATCGCAGCGCGAATTCTGCCCGGCTCCGGGTGCGCGCGCGATGCCCGTTCGATGGTTTCGAGCGCATCGTCGCGGCAGCCGAGCTGCAACAGTCCGTCGGCCAGATTGTTGAGGGCGACCGCATCGTGCGGGTCGCGCGCCGCCAGCACATCGAACTGCGCCACGGCGGCCGCGATGCGCCCATCCGTTCGCAGTGCGTTGGCGAGCCCGAGACGGGCGAGCCGATGGTCCGGCCAGCGCTGCACGGCCGCGGCATAGGCGGGTATCGCCGCGGCCGGACCTTGCAGCGTTTCGAAATCCGCGACCGCACGGACGTAGCCGTCGGGATCGTCGGTGGCGGGCAGTTCACCCGGCACCAGCGTGAGCATTGCCCACTGGCGACCAAGGGCCCAGGTGCGCAGGAACTCGTGGGCGCCCATGACCTGACGCCGCTCGGTACCCGAGCGCAGGATGACCTCGTCGGTCGCGGCGTCGTAGCCGATGACGACGGCGAAATGCCAGCGCGGCAGCGCTTCGAGTCCGAGGTTCTGCAGCACCACCGCCGGCCGCTGCGTAAGCTCCGCGATCAACGCGCGCAGTTCCGGTTTCACCACATAGGCAATGCGCCCTTGCCGGCGCGTCGCGGCGAGCAGCTCGACCTGAAAGCTGCCCTGACGGCCGGGAAGGTAGACCTGCGGCTCGAGCGCAGCCGGCGCAATCTCCACGCCGGATTGCACCAGCACCGTCGCGAGTGCTGCCGGTCCGCACTGGAAGTCCCGTTGCGGAAAGAACGGAACGTCCGTCAACTCGACGCGGGCGGGGGCCCGGACCGCTTCAACCCCGGGCGCGAGATAGGGGCCGCGATGGGCGCAGCCGACCGCCGTCGTGAGGACGACGGCGATCAGCCACGCGCAGCGGCGTGGCGTGTTCAGCGGTAGCTGAGCTTGCCCGAGGCGAACAGGTAGATCAGCACCCCGAGAACGATCACCAGCAGGATCCAGCCGCCATCACCGGCCGCGGGCAGTTGCGCGAGCTTGCCGTCCAACTGGAGCACTTCCGCGTCGGTCAATGCGGCGACCCGCTCGCGGGCCTGCTCGGGATCGACGCCCAGGCTCTGCATGGCCTGGCGCACGTCCTCGCGTGCGAGGCGTTCGTCGATGCGCGCGGTCACCGCGGCCCGGTCTTCGAGCGCGATCGCGGCCTGCGTGTCGATGGCGGCGGCGCCCGCCGTCTGCAGCATGCCGAGATTGAGCAGCGACACGATCAGTACGGCGGATAGGGTGCGAAGGAAGGGACGAAGGGACATGTTGTTGGTCTCCTGATGCCGAGTGGTAGAGGATGAAGCGCGCGGCCGCAAACCTGCCGGATCCTGCAACTTCAGACATCAGTCTAGCGCGACAAATTCATGGCGGCGCGTGGAAATGGTGTCGCCTTCGCGCGACAGCCACCGCCGCGCCGCCCCTTCACGGGTTGGTTTTCGGTGCCGGCAGTGCGCGCAGATAGGAATGCAGGGCGAGCAGATCGGTTTCGTCCATGGCGCTCAGGCTGGGGAACGGCATCACGCCGCTGACCGCACTGCCGTCCGGCCGCTTGCCGGTACGCATCATGGCGACGAATTTCTCGCCTGTGTCGTAGCGCGCCATCACGCCGGAGGCACTCGGCGTGAGGTCGGCTGCCGGCGGCCACGACGGCGGCGCCCCCGCGATCGGCCCGCCAGCGAGATCACGTCGATGGCAGCCGATGCACATGTTCGCGACATAGGCGCCATGCTCGGGCGTGACACCCGCCGGCACCGGCTGGGCCGGCGGCAGCGCGTGGTCGATCTTCTCGGCGGCATCGCGGACGACTCCGAACGCGTAGAGCGCCTGCACAAGCAGCGGGAAACGGACGACCGCAGGCTTGTCGGCGATGGGCGGCAACGCGCGGACGTGGGCAACCAGTGCCGCCAGATCCCCGTCGGTGAGACGGTTGTAGTCTTCGCTCGGCATGATCAGCAACGGATGACCGGCGCGATCCACGCCGTGGCGGATGGCGCGCACCCAGTCGGCTTCGGTGTAGCCGTTCACCGAACTGCCCGGACCGATGGTGATGTTGGGCGATTCCACGTAGAGGCCGTTGGGATCGTCGATCACCACCTTGCCGCCGCCATCGGCCCCGTGACACTGGCTGCAACCGCGCGAACGGAACAGGTAGCCGCCGCGGGCCATGGCCGCTTCCCCGCTGGCGTAGGCCACCGGCGTCACGTCGACGGCGACGACCCGATCGGCCTTGCGTTCACTCGTCAGTTTGATCGCGATCACGGCAATACCGACCGCAACCGGGATCGCGACCATGGCCGCGACCAGGATGCCAATACCTCGTCTCATGGGACTCCTTGCTCGACTGCAGTACGGATGCCGACCAGCACCGGCTGGAACAGCACGTCATCGCGCCGTTCGACATGCTCGAAACCGGCACGCACCATCAGATTCATCAATTCGGGGATGGTGATGGCGTAGTACGTGGAACGGAACACTTCGGTCTTGCAATTGGCGCCGAGCGCGTCGCGTACCAGGTACAGACTGAGATCGTAGAACGGTTCGCGCCATTCCCACACCTGGAATGCCACGCACCTGGCGGTACCGTCGCGGCGCAGGCCGTAGGGCTTGACCTGGGTGCCGCCGCGCTCGACCGAGGCGTAGTCACGCACCGAGATCACGCAGGCACCGCCCGGGCGCAGGCACGCCCGGAACTGCCTGAGCGCTTCGAGGATGTCGGCGTCGTTCAACAGATGCGGCAGCGCGTTGTCGGCGCACAGCACCACGTCGAAGCCGCTGGCGTGATGCTCGTGGGCACGACGCATGTCGGCCACCGACAGTTCGATGTCGAGCCCGCGCCGGAGCGCTTCTCGGCGCGCCCGCGTGATCGCGCCCACCGAAAGATCGGATGCTGTCACCGCGTAGCCGCGCGCCGCGAGGCCCAGAGCCTGCGTTCCGATGCCGCAAGCCACGTCGAGCACTTCGTCGCCCGGCCGGCCGCCGAACTCGCGGAACAGCACGTCCAGCGCGCGCGCCTGCTCGGCCATCGAGACTTCCCAGTCCTCGTAGATCAGGTGATAGGAAGCAGCGAGGCCGTCGTAGAAATCGCGGATCCGGGCAATCGACGCTCCCTCACCCTCGTTCCCTCTCCCGGAGGGAGAGGGAGGACTACCCCCTTCTCCCTGGTGGAGAAGGGATGGGGATGAGGGGGAGTCACGATTACTCCTTGGAGAGGTTGGCGCAGCCAACCTCTCCCCCCGGGAGAGGGACCGAGGGTGAGGGAAGCTCTGCGTAGCTCCTGACATGGCAAGACTACGCCGCCTCGGCGTTCGCGACGTCGACCGGGTGGCGGTCGAGGTGTGCCGCAATGATCGCGTTCACCGGTTCCGGGTGCGACACCGGCGCCATGTGACCGGCGCCCTGGATCTCCTCGAAGCGGCAGTTGGGCAACGTGTTGCGCAGCAGGTCGATGACGCGGCGCGGCGGCACGCGAGTCTGCGATCCGCGCAGCAGCAGGGTCGGCGTGTCGATCCGCGCATAGCGGGCGAGCGCGTCCTCCACCAGCGTGATCCAGCGCCACTCGAACGCTATCTTGGGCATGCAGGAGATGATCGCTGCTCGCCGCTCCTCGGGCATGGACTTCCACGCGGGAATGCCGATCCAGTAGCCCATGAACAGGTCGGCGCAGGCCTCGAGCTTGCGCTCCCACGCGAGGCCCATGTGCTGCTGGGCGATCCCGTCGATCTCGCTCCACGCCTCGGTGTCGCCCGCATCGCGCAGCAAATGGAACGACGCGGGCTCGAACAACGTGAGCGAGGCGAGCTGGTCATGCACCCGTCGCGCGGCACCCAGTGCGATCGCACCGCCGAACGAGTGGCCCACCAGGTGGAACGGCTCGCCGATGTGATCGGCCAGGCCGAGCACGATTCCAAGTTCATCCGACAGGCGCGGCGGCGCGCGGTCGTGCAGGACGGTTTCGCCGTAGCCATGCAGGTCCGGCACCAGCACGCGATAGCGCTCGGAGAGCTGGGTGGCGAGCTTGCGCCATTGGTGCCGTGAGCTCGCACTGCCGTGCAGCAGCACGACTACAGGTCCGGAGCCGACGTCGGTCAGGCTGATGGTCGAGCGTTTCAGTTTGAGGGTCGTCATCGAGTTGCTCCAGTCGGGGTTCGAGGTTCAGGCCGCTTCGGCCGTGAGCGCCCGCAGCGCCGAAACAGCCGTGTGTTGCGCACGGACCGAATGCAGTTGCGCCTCTTCCGCGCCGCGACGGTTGATCGCCACCATCCGGGCGCGTTGCAGCAGCGTCCAGTTGTGCGGGCTCGTGGGCTTGATCTCCACACGCTCCTCGGCGAGAGCCTGGGCCAGCGGGGCCATGCCGGCGCGCGTGGCGGCTTCGGTCAACGTGAGATGGATCAGGTCGCGCTGCGCATGGCTGCCGCCGAAGCGGTGGGCGATGAAGCGCACCGGCAGGAGCAGTTGCGCGCAGGTCGTGTAGTCCTCGCGGCCGAACGCGAGCAGCGCCCGGCTGAGCGCGATGCCCACTTCGCTGGTCATCATGGCGTTGGTGCCGCCTTCGCCGGCACGGCGCTCGAGGTTCGACAGCAGGCGCTGCGCTTCGGCCTGACGGCCATCGGCGACGAAGGCCATCATCGCGTGCACGTCGTTGAACGCGTAGTAGGCTTCGTCGACCCGGCCGGCCCAGGTGTCCGCCAGCGGCCGCCAGCGGTTGCCCAGCGACGCGCCGCGCAGGTGCAGGCGCCACAGCAGCGCCGAAGCATCGATCAGTTCCAGCACGACGTTGGATGCGTGCGGACGCACGCCCTCGTCATACAGATTGAGGACGCGCGGGTGGTCGCCGAGATCCAGGTACTGGAGCGCCAGATGCCACCAGTTATGGAACGCGAAGCCGTTGCCGGGTGACCAATCCTGGCTCGAATCCTCCAGCCAGCGGATGCCTTCGGGGTGACGACCCTGCATCTCCATGACATGCGCCACGGCGTGGGTCGCCCACGGATCGCGCGGATTGAGCGCCAGCGCCGCACGGCCGGTCTCTTCGGCACGGGCGTACTCGCCCATCTCTTCCAGGCCGAAGGCGTGCATGCCCAGCACGAAGCCGTACCCCGGCACGCCGGTGTGCCAGCGCGGCAGCACCGAAGCCACGCGGTCGCGCAGCATGCGCGACTGTCCCAGGTAGAAATCGCCCAGGTGCGCCACCTGCAGTGCCAGGCCGTCGCGCGGATGGTCGGCGAGCACGCTGCCGTAGAGCCAGACGGCCCGTTCGAAGTCGCCCTCGATCCAGGCACGCGCCGCAGCGATGTGGCCGCGCTCGCGGTCGTTGGCGCGGCTCACCAGGCGTTCGGCCGCCTCCACCGACTGGACCAGGGCGGGAACCGCGGCCGCTTCGGAGGAAATCACCATCAATGCAGCCCGGAAACAATGTCCCATCACGAACTCGGGGTCCTCGGCCAGCACTGCGTCGATGGCGCCCAGCGGATCGCCGTAGTAGCCGTGCAGCAGGTGCAGGGCGGCGTCATAGCCGTCGATCGATTGCTGGCGGGTGGCGGAAACCGGGTTTCCGCGGTTGTCATGCAAAGCCATGTTCTTCTCCTGTTCGGGTTTGCCGGATCGGCATGGGTGCCATTCAAGGCCCCCGGCGTGAGCGGTTCGTGGAACAGGCCGTGAAAGCTGCGTGAAAATCCTTGCTTCGGACGGTGGTCTTGGCGGCGCGACCTGCCTAGAATCTGTTGCTTCGCACCATCCAAAGCCCGCGTTGAGCACCCTGCGCCTCCAGCTGCTCGGCACTTTCGAGCTCGTTGCTGCCGACGACTCGCCCACGGCCCCGCTGCCGAAGAAGGCGCGCGCGCTGCTCGCCTACGTGGCGCTGGCGCGTGGGCGGGCGGTCCCGCGCGAGCAACTCGCGGCGTTGCTCTGGGCCGACACGGCGGAGGAGCAGGCCCGCGCCAGCCTGCGCCAGGCGCTCACTGCCATCCGCCGGGCCGCGCCAGCGGTGGAAGCGGACACCGAAACCGTCCTGCTGGCACCGGCGGTGACGGCGGTGGACGTGTGGGAACTCGAAGGCCTGGCGGCCCGGACGGGCGACGACGCAGCGCTGGAACGGGCCCTCGACCTGTACCGCGGCGAACTGCTCGCGGGCCTGCGCGTCGACGCCCCGGAGTTCGACGACTGGCGCACCGCCGAGGCGGAACGGTTGCGGGGTGTCGCGGCCGGTGCCGGCACCGTCCTGACGCGTCGGCTGGGTGATCGCGGCGAGTTCGCGCGGGCGGCCGAAAACGCCGCACGACTGCTCGCCATGGAGCCGCTGCGGGAAGACATCCACCGGCACCTGATGCAGTTGTACGTGCGCCTCGGCCGGCCCGCGGATGCGCTGCGCCAGTATCGTCGCTGCCGCACGTTGCTCGCGACCGAACTGGGCGTGCAGCCGGACCCGGAGACCGAGGCGCTGCACCGCTCGATCGTCGAACAGCGCCGGCAGCCCGGCACCGCGTCGGGCAGCATGGCGGCACCGCCGGTCGAAGTCCCGGCCGAACCGCTGGAAGCACCGCGCGCGGACACCGCCGAGGTCGCCTCCGGCGCACGCGAAGCCGTGGTCGCCATCGCCGACCTGACCGGTTTCACGGCCTATGTCGCGACCCAGGACGTCGAGAGCGTGCATGAGTTCCTGACCCGCTACCGCGACGGCGTACGGCGGGTGGTACGCGACAGCGGCGGGCTGCTGACGAACTTCATCGGCGCCCGCGTCATGATGGTGTTCGGCGCCCCGGTCGCGCACGGCAACGACGCCTCACGCGCGTTGCGCGCGGCCCTGGCCCTGGGCTCCGAACTCGAACGTGTCCGCCCGTCGGGGGAAGTCAGTCTCGCGGTGAAAGCGGGGGTCGCCAGCGGCCGCGTGATCGCGAGCCGCGAAGAGGGTCAGGTCACGGTCACCGGGGCACCGGTGAGCCTTGCGGCGCGCATCATGGAACAGACACCCGCCGGCGAAGTGTGGGTGGCCGATCCGGTGGTGCAGGCGATGGGCGAACGCGTGGACGCCGAACCCCTGCCCGACGTGGGTATCGCCGCGCTCGGCGGTCCGCTGCGGTTGTGGCGGGTGCGCGGCATCGGCCACGTGAGCCGCGCGCGGGTGATCGCGTTCACGGGCCGAACGGCCGAAGTGCGCACCGCCGCCGGCGCGCTCGCGCGCGTCATCGATCGCCGCAACGGGCACCTGCTGCTGATCGAAGGCGAGGCTGGCATCGGCAAGAGCCGCCTGCTGGCGCATCTGCTGCAGCAGGCTTCGGCGCGTGGCTTCGCCGTGCATCTCGCACGCACTCTCGACTTCGGCGGCGGCCTTGCGGCGGAACCGATGCGCGCCCTGCTGTCGGACATCCTCGGTGTGCCCGCGGGCGGCGACGTCGTCCTGCGAGCTCGTCGGCTGGAAGAAGGTGTCGAACGCCTGGTGCTGACACCGTCGCTGCACGCGCCGCTAGGGGACATGCTCGACCTGCCGCCGCGCGGTCGCGACGCCGCCATGTGGGATGCCATGGACGACGCCGCGCGCGACCGTGCGCGGCAACTCGCGGCGATCCGGGCCGTGGCCGCAGCAGCGCGCCAGAGGCCGCTGGTGCTGGCGATCGACGACCTGCATTGGGCCGAAGCCGGCACGCGCCGCATGCTCGACGCGGTGGCGCGCGGCACGCGCGACCAGCCGGTACTGCTGGTGATCTGCACCCGGCCCCTGGCCGAGCATCCCGCGAGCCGCTGGGCCGAGCTGATGGGCGACGAAGCCCACACGGTCCTGAAACTGCAACCGTTCGCGCCCGAGGAAGCGCTGCGGCTCGCCTGGGGCTACGGGGTCGACGACGCCGAGTTCCTCGAAGATTGCGTGGCACGAGCGCAGGGCCACCCGCTGTTTCTCGACCAGCTGCTGCGCTATGGCGCCCGCGGCGTCGCCGTGCCGGGCTCGATCCAGAACGTGGTGCTCGCCCGCCTCGACTCTCTGGCCGCCAACGAACGGCGCGCGCTGCAGGCCGCCGCGGTGCTGGGCCAGCGCTTCACCGGTGCCGCGCTCGCGGTGTTGCTGAACGATCCGGACTACCGGCCCGACATGTTGATCGCGCAGTCGCTGCTGCGCGAGGATCCGGAGGGTTACGCGTTCACCCATGCACTGATCCAGGAAGCGGTCGCGGCCTCCCTGCTGCGCGATGCCAGGGTATCGCTGCACCTGCGCGCCGCGGAGCACTTCGCCGGTCGCGATGGCGCGCTCGCGGCCGAGCATCTCGCAGCGGCCGGCGATGCGGGCGCGGCACGCGCCTTTCTCGAAGCAGCGAAACGCGAAGCCGCCCGCAATCACATGGAGCGGGCGCTGCGACTCGCGCAGCGCGGGCTCGATTGCGGACCCGACGAGACGCTGCGCGTGGACCTGCTGTGCCTGTCGGCCGATGCCATGGCGGATTCCGGTGCGGTTCGCGAATCGGTGGAGCACTACCACGCCGCACTCGCGCTGGCGCGTACCGATGCCGCGCGCTGCCGCTGCCTGCTGGGGCTCGCCGCCGCGCTACGGGTGCTCGACCGGCAGGTCGAGGCGCTGGAAGTGCTGGCCGAGGCCGGGCCGCTCGCGGCACGGATCGAAGACGTGCGCACCCAGGCGCAGGTGGAGATCCTGCGCGGCAGCGCTTGTTTTCCGATCGGTCGGTTCGACGATTGCCTGCATGCGTACGAGCGCGCGCTCCAGCTCGCGGAGCGGGCCGGCGCGGCCGATCTGCAGGCTCGTGCGCAAGGCGGGCTCGGCGATGCGCACTACCAGCGCGGCCGGTTGCAGAGCGCCCATCGCATGTTCACCGCGTGCGTCGCGCTGGCACGCGAACGCCGGCTGGTGCGCGTGGAAGTGTCGAACCTGCCCATGCTGGCCCTCACCCATCTCGCCCGCGCGGAGTTGCCGGCCGCGCGCACGCTCGCCGAGCAGGCGAAGTCGATCGCGCGCAACCTGGGCGATCGGCGTGCCGACGCACTCGCCGACGTGGCGCTGGCCGAGATCCACGTGCTCGCCGGTCAGTGGAACGAAGCATTGAACACGGCGGAGCGGGCCATCAGCCTGTCGCGACGCATGGGATCGCGGCGCTTCGAAGCCGACGGTCTCATGTTCAAGGCGATCTACCTGCATGCACAGGGCAACGACGCCGAGGCATTGCCGCTGCTGGAGCGCGCGTGGGAGATCGCGCAGGCGACCTCGGTGAACTATTTCGGCCCGACGATCCTGGTCTGCCTCGCGCAGGTGACGAACGATCCGGAGCGCCGCGCGTGGGCGCTGGCGGAGGGCGAACGCCTGCTCGCGGGCGATTGCGTGAGCCACTGCTACTTTCATTTCTACAAGATGGGCATCGAGATCGCGATCGACAGCGGCGACGCCGCGCTGGCCCGGCGCTATGCCGGCGCGCTCGAGGAGTACGCCGCGCGCGAACCACTCGCGCTCATCGACCTGGTGGTCCTGCAAGGCCGCACCCTCGCACGGCACGTCGACGGCGAGCGGTCGGCGGAACTGCGCGCCGAGCTGCAGGCACTGCGAACCAGCGCGGCCGCGAGCAGCCTCGACTCGTTCCTGCCGCGCCTCGACGGCGCGCTCGCAGCTCAGCCCTCGCCGGGCCGCCCCAAGAGGGCTGGCCCCTTGGGGGGAAGGGCCGCAGGCCCATCGGGGGGAACCTAAACTTACGCGAGTGCGATGCCGGCCGGTGCCGGCGCCACCGCCAGCACGTAGCGGCCATAGACGTCGGCGAGGCGCGCGAGCACGCGCTCCTTGCCGAGCAGTTCGCTGCCGGCCACCGCCTCGGTGATCACGTCCGGGGTCAGCGCAGCCAGTGCCGGGACCGACACCGGCGCGTAACTCCAGTGCCACGGTTCCGGATACACACCCCCGAGAAACTCGAGGTACGGGCGAAAGAAGCCGTAGCGCATCGCGTTGTCCGCAAGCCATGCCGCGAGCCGCGCGAACACGCCGTCCGCCGCATACTCGGCCGGCACGAGCTGGATGCGATAGTCCGCCGGCAACGCCGCGGCATCGTACAGGTCCAGCTCGCTGCCCCAGTGATGCCGGCTGGCACCCGGCAGCGCCGACCACCGCAGGATATGGCCGACGATCTCCTCTTCGCTCAAGCTCGCGTGGTCGAGCGGTTGGCCATGCTCGTCGAGCAGCACGCGTTCACCGCGGAACTTGCGGTTCCAGATGGCGAGCTGCGAGTCGAAATCGCGAAAGCCGCTGAACACCGCGATCTCGATGCCATCGGTGCGCGCAGCGGCGCACATCGCCTGGAAGTCATCCGCGGCATCGCGATGGAGCGCAACGCGCGGCTGCTCGAGTTGCACGATGTGGGTGCGCGCGCGACCGGTGAGTTCGAGCGGATTCAACGACGGTAGGGCCATCGGGACCACGGAGTTCGATGGCGGATGGTACCGCGACCGGGCCGGCCCCGGCAGCGCCGGGGCGGCTACGCGCGGTGCTTGCGACGCGCAGCCGCCCCAAGGATCAGGAGCCCCGCGATCAGCATGAACCAGGTTGAAGGTTCCGGGACCGCGACGACCCGGAACGACGGACCGTCCTGGATCACGAAGCCGTCGAGCGCGAACTTCACACCGTTCGGCGAACCGGCGCGCCCGAGATGGATCGGGTCACCGATGGCGAGCTCGCCCGTGGCGACGACGATGCGATTGGGAAGATCGACGATCTCCGACCAGGTCAACAGGCCGTCCACCGTGCTGAACAGCACACCGTCGAAGTACAACTCCAGCAACGCGAGCGAGAGCCCGAACTGGACCTCGAAGTCCGTCAGATTGGTGAAGTCGCCGCCGAGCGAGAACTCGGATACGACATCCACGCCCCCTGCCGGGCGGAAGAACGTGATGACTTCGCCGGGCGTGACGGTGACCGCTGCGGCGAGCATGCGATCGCCGTTTTCCCTTTCGATTTCCACCGTTTCGCTGAAACGGTAGGTCACCTGCAACCTGGGCAGAAACTCGTAGCTCGCCTGGAGTGCCCAGTAGGTATCCAGGTCGAAGTCGAGCAGGTTGCCCTCGGCCCCCATGATGGTGGGGATGCCGAGCGGCGGGGTGTTCACCGCTGCCCGCGCGCCAAGGGGCAGACCGAACATCAGGGAAACACTGTCGAGGTCGACCGCTACCCGTGCGAACTCGGTGCCTTGCAGCGGGGTCGAGTTGCCGATGCCGAGAATCGACCCGCCGGTGCGATCCTCGGGCTCGACGCCGTTGCGCCACGCGGCACCGACGCGCGTCGTCTCGTCCGGATTGACCGACGTGTCCGGCGGACCGGCCGTGATCTCGAAGACGGGGGCCGTGATCTCGACACTGGAATCGGGCGGCTGGAGCGACACACCGAACTGCTTGGTGAGCGATTGGGCCACCGTGATCGCACCCAGATCCAGAGGATCGAGCGTGATTCCGCCACCGCTGGCGGTTAGCTCGAACAGGGGTTGCACGTCGCGACCGTTACCGAAGTTCGTGAGCTGGACCGGCCCGCCGACATTGAGCAGGTATGCCTCCAACTTGAGGTGCGACGCGAAATCCTCGTACGCAGCGAGTGATATCCCCAGGCCGATATCGGTGGTGTGAATGCGGGCGTCGTCGCCCACCACGACGGACCGCAGCGTCATGCGCTCGCCGGGTGCGGCATCGGTGTTGCCGAGCGTTGTCCTGACGTTGGGCAGGTACTCGACGAACACCGACCCGCCGTCGGCCGTGATGCCTCCCGTCAGGCCGGAGATGAGCTTGGTATCGCCGGTCAGGCGTCCGCCGTTCTTCTCGGGGTAGGTTTCCGCCGGCTCCGGCCCCGCCGTGGCCCGGGCGGCCGTGGTTGCAAGCGACCGCGCTTCGGCACTCGCACACGCGTTCGCTTGCGAAGTGTTCCCGAAGGCCGCGACCAGGCACACGGGATAGTTGGCGGCGTAGACCGCCCCGTACGTCGTCGCATACGTCGTGTCGTAGAGCACCGTCCAGGCATCGTGCAGCGGGTTGTTGACCGGTCGCGTGACGATACCGCCGACGTTGATGTTCGGCAGGTTGATGTTGCTCGTCTGGAGCGCGATCGGAATCGTGAAGGAAGCTTCGTCGGCGCCCCAGACGCTCTGCTGCGTGCTGCGGAACCACAGCGCACTGTCGGCGACGATCGCGCCGGATTCGGCGGCGACTGCCGACTCTGCAAGCACGCACAGCAGCAGAGTCGCAAGTGCCGACGAACCGTGGGATCGAGGTCTGGACCAGCACAGCGCCAACGAGAGCAGTCCGACAGGCGGGGCCGACGGTGTCGCCGTGCGCTTGTGCATGGGTAGTCTCCTTGAGCGATCGTCCTGCTTTTTGCTGCGCAGCCGATACACCGGGGCCACACGCCCTGTCCCACTACCAATACCGATCCCACCCGTATCCCGCCGATCGCTACCGGGATCCGAACAAACGGCTTATACGCCCGGAATCCTCCAGATCGGTAGATTTCATTTTGTAACGAGCAGACCCGCGACGGCCCCGAGCAAACCCTGCCCGATCAGGACTGCGCGGACGCCGCGGCAAGAAAGCGGCTGGTTCCGTCGGCAGCAATGAGGCAGGCTGCGGCGCGCTCTCGCACCAGGATCGGGGTCGCCCGCCGACCGAGGAGACCGACGACTTTGGTGAGGGCGTCGGCGGTGAGACAGGTCGCCGCCGTCACGGACACGCTGCCTGGCCAGTGACGCAGCGCGCGGGTGCGCCCATCCACGAGGGCGCGGGCGCCGCCGGGGTGGTCCGGCAGCCGCAGGAAGTAACCGGCGCTCGTGGCGATCGCACCGTCGGCAAGTTCGCACAACGGCAGCCGCAGGGCCGGGTCAGCCGGGTGGCGCACGGCGATCGGCCAGGGCGTCGAGCCGATGACGCGCAGATCGCCGCCCGCATTCACCAGGGCACTGCGGACTCCGTAGGCAAGCAGCACCGCGCAGGCGCGATCGACCGCGTAGCCCTTGGCGATCCCGCCCAGGTCGATGCGCATCGGGCGCCGGAATCGCACCCGCCGGCCGGGCAGCAGCTCGATGTCGCGCCAGGTGCCGCCGACGCTACCGAATCGCCGCCGCGGCAACAGGCCCTGCCGTTCGAGCTGCGGCGCGATGCTGACGTCGAATGCACCGCCCGTCCGCGCCGACAGCGTGAGCGCGGCGCGCAGTACCCGGTACGTGTCGGCATGCACGGCGACCGGCCGCCGATCCGCCTGCCGGTTGAGGCGCGATATGTCGCTCGCACGCTCGTGGTAGCTCATGCGCGCGTGGACCTGTGCGATCGCATCGAATGCCGCTGCAATGGCCTGCTCCGGCGCAACGACCGCGCGGACGGCGATCTCGACCAGCGTGCCGAGCAGCGGTCGCGCCCGGCGCACCTCGGCAGGCAGGTCGCGTGGCGTCACGCCCGCCGCACCCCGGGAATGTCACTGCGCCGCAGCGGCGGCGGGCGAGGGGTCGGTCACGAAGCCGAGCTTGGTCAGGCCCGCATTGCGGGCGGCCGACATGATCTCGGCGAGCTTCTGGTACCGCGTGTTGTGATCGGCGCGCAGATGCAGCTCCGGTTGTGGCTCCTTCGCTGCCGCCTCCGTCATCTTGGCGGCGAGTTGCTCGTCGGCCACCGGCTGGTCGTTCCAGAACACGTTGCCCTTCGCATCGAGCGACAGGGTCACGGTCTCGGGCTTCTCGGGGTTGGCGGTGCTGGCCGCCTTGGGCAGATCGATCTTGATGCCGTGGGTCAGCAGCGGCGCGGTGATGATGAAGATGATCACGAGCACCAGCATCACGTCCACCAACGGTGTCACGTTGATCTCGGACATGGGCTGGTTGCCGCCCTGCTGGTCGAAGCTGCCGAAGGCCATGATGGGTTCTCGCCAGTGTCAGGCGGTCTGGGGGCGCGTGGCCGCGGGGCGCGGCGCTTCCGGCGGGGCGGCACCGACGTCCACGCGGGCGCCGGTTGCGAGGAAACCGTGCAGATCGTGCGCGAAGGCATCGAGTTGCGCGAGGATCACGCGGTTGGTCCGGGTCAGGGCGTTGTAGCCCAGCACCGCCGGCACGGCCACGGCAATGCCGAGTGCCGTCATGATGAGCGCCTCGCCCACCGGGCCGGCCACCTTGTCGATGGTCGCCTGGCCGCTGGAGCCGATGGCGATCAGGGCGTGATAGATGCCCCAGACGGTGCCGAACAGACCGACGAACGGGGCGGTACTGCCCACGGACGCGAGCAGCGACAAGCCGGTTTCGAGGCGGGACTGCGCGGTGTTGATGCCCTGGCGCAGCGCGCGGGTCACGAACTCCGACAGCGTGAGCGCATCGCCCAGTCGGCCGCCCTGATGGCGCTGGTGGTGGGCAGCGGCGTTGACGCCCGAGAGCACCAGCGTGGCGAACGGATTGTTGGCCTTGTCGCGCAACCCGTACACGACGTGCGACACGTTCGGCGCCGACCAGAAGTCGTCCATGATGGTGCGCGCGCTCTTGCGGACGCTCATGATGCGCAGCCCCTTGAAGACGATCACCGCCCAGCTCGCCACCGACATGCCGAGCAGCAGCAGCAGCACGAACAAGCCGACGGCATCGGTCTGCTGCAGGAAGGAACTGAAGCCGAACGGCTGGGGGTCATGCATGCGGGTTCTCCTCCGGGAAACGGCGGACCGGGACCCGGCAGGCGGGCAGTTCGGGCGCCGCACCGGCCGGGGCGGCGCTCGCAGCGCCCGCGAACCCACCGGTGGGTGGTCTACAAATAGGAATTATTCTTATTTTGTGAGGTGCGCCAGCGCCTGTCAAACAGCGTCTGCCGGGGTGTGCCCGAAGGGTCAGCCCTCGCCGGGCCGCCCCAAGAGGGCTGGGCCCGCGGGAATGGGCCGCAGGACCATCGGGGGGAATTCCTCAGTCCCCGAACATGCGCTGCATGCGCTCGCGCCGTTCCTGGGCCTCGATGGTCAGGGTCGCAGTCGGGCGGGCCAGCAGGCGGCGCACACCGATCGGTTCGCCCGATTCGCTGCAGAAGCCATAGCTGCCGTCGTCGATGCGCCCGAGCGCCTCTTCGATCTTCTTCAGGAGCTTGCGCTCGCGGTCACGGGTGCGCAGTTCGATCGCCTGTTCCTCTTCCTGGGTCGCGCGGTCGGACGGGTCGCTGGCGGCCTCGGTTTCGCGCAGGTGCTCGCTGGTGTCGCGGACGTTCGCCAAGAGTTCCCGCTTGAGGTCGAGGAGACGCTGGCGGAAGAACGCGAGCTGGTCCTCGTTCATGTAGTCCTTCGCCGGGGCGGCGAGGAGTTGAGCTTCGGTCAGGGGTTTCTTGGTAGCGGTTGCCATCGGTGGTCCCGTGTTGTTGCTCCGTTCACGCGTCGCGACCCTGGGGTCCGCGAAACGCGAGGGCGGATGTTAAGCGTCTTTTCGCGGCGCGCAAGGGCTATTCCGCAATTTCTGTACAAGTTTTTGGGGGGGTCGGGGAGGCTCGCACCGGAGGCTGCCGGGCCGTGCGGTAAACTTCGGTGCGAAGTAACACGCAAATCCATGATCCGGAAAACCATTCGCGTCGAGATCGGCTTCGACAACCGCTGCTCGCCAAAGGTCGCACGGCCGTCGTCGGACGGCGGCACTTCGGCCCTGTGGCGCAGCCCTGCATCCTGGCTCGCAGGAGGTCCCATGCGTCGACTCTTCACCTGTGCCGTTTTCGCGCTGACCGCGACCGGCGCCCACGCCGAGTTCGTTTCGTCCAAGACGCTGTCCGGCTGGCTCGACTCCGCCGCCAGCACCACCGGGTCGTTCAAGGACACCACCATTGCACTGGGCTACGTGGCGGCCGTGAACGACCTGCTGGACGGGACCGAGATCTGTGCCCCGGACAACGTGCGCGACCGGCGCTTGCTGATGGATGTGCGCAAGTGGATGCGCGAGAACCTCGGCAAATGGGACGACAACGCGGCCATCACGGTGCGCAGCGCCCTGACGGAACTGTATCCCTGCACCCCCGGCCAACGATGAGCGCAACGGTGTCGAATCGCCCGCTCAAGGTGGCCATCGCCGGCGCGGGCGCCATCAGCCAGTACCACCTGGCGGGCTGGAAGCAGATGGAGGGCGTGGAACTCACCGCCATCTGTGATCCGGTGCCGGAGAAAGCCCAGGTGAAAGCGCGCGAGTACGGCATCGCACGGACCTACACCGACTTCGCGCAGATGCTGGCGGCCGAGAAGCCGGATGCCGTGGACATCATCACGCCGGTGGGCACCCATGCGCCGCTCACGCGCCTTGCGGCCGACGCCGGCGTCCACGTCTGCTGCCAGAAGCCGCTGTGCGCGACGGTGGCCGAAGCGCGAGCGCTGATCGACTACGTGGGCGAGCGCGTGCGCTTCATGGTGCACGAGAACTACCGGTACCGACCCCACTACGCGCTGATGCGGCGCTGGATCGAGGAAGGCCGCATCGGCGAAGTGCTGCACGCCCGCATGGTGGTGCGCTCGGCGTCATGCTTCACCGCCGATGGCAGCGAGCCGTTCCTCCTGAAGCGCCAGCCGTACCTGCGGCAGTTCAAGCGGCTGCTGCTGTTCGAAGTGCTGATCCATCAACTCGATGCGATGCGCGTGATCCTCGGCCCCTTGCAGGTGCAGAGCGCGCAGGTCGCCCAGGTCAATCGCGAACTGGCCGGCGAGGATGTCGCGGTGGTGACGCTCGCCGGGCGCAACGGCATGACCGTGGTGCTGGACGGCAACATTTCCGCACCGGGCTATCCACCCTTGCCCGTGGACCGCTTCGAAGTGATGGGCACTCTCGGCACGCTCGTCTACGATCGCGACCGGTTGTATTTCGAAGGTTCGCCGGAGGCACCCGCACTGTTCGACCTCGCGAAGAACTACCAGATCTGCTTCACCGCGGCCGTGCAGGATTTCGTGCACGGCTTGCGCACCGGCGAGGCGTTCGGCACCGACCGCCTCGACAACATTCACACCCTCGAACTGATGGAAGCGAGCTACGTCGCCGCCGGCGTGCCGATTCCGACCTGATCTGCTCTCTGAATTCCCCCTGCAAGGATTGAAACTCGTGACCTCGAACTCCCGTCGCCGCGTCTTCGTTGCGGCAGCTGTCCTGATGCTGGCCGGCTGCACCGGCGTGACCCAGCGCTACTCCACGCCCGAAACCCGCATCAACACGCTGCGCAACGGCGATCTCAAGTCGGGCGGGCTCGCGTTCCTCACGCCCTCCACGGTCACCGGCCAGGAGGAGGACCGGCAGACTCTCGCGCTGCTGTTCACCGAGGCGCTCGCCAAGGAACGGCCCGACCTGCGGCTCGTACCGTTGCCCGAAGTGCTCTCCGCCGTGAACCGCGCGCACCTGATCGACGACTATCAGCACATGTACGCCGACTATCGGCTGACCGGCGTGTTCAATCGCGAAATCCTGCGCCAGGTCGCAGAGGCCACCGGAGCCCGCTATCTCGCACAGATCAAGCTCGCGCGCTTCGAACAGGGCGCGAAGTCGCGCTTCGGCATCTTCGGCCTCAACGTCTCTCAGACCCAGTACGCGATCATGCGCATGTTCCTGCAGATCTGGGACAGCGAGGATGGCAGCGTGGCCTGGGAAGGAATCGACGAGCTGTCGTACTCGTTCGAGACCACGCGCGAATCGACGGTGACCATGCGCATGGCGGCGCAGGAAGCAGCGAAGGATCTGGGGCCGCGGTTACCGTAAGCATTGCTTGCCCCCATCCCCACCTTCCCCCGGCAAAGCCGGGGGAAGGAATGTACCGCGCGCGCATCATCGCGTCGCCGCAACCAGTGGCACTCCTTCCCCCGTCGAAGATGGGGGAAGGCTGGGATCGG
>LNDQ01000122.1 GCA_001464695.1 Betaproteobacteria bacterium Ga0077523
GCCATGATCATCGTCGAGGAGATGGGGCACGTCGCGAAGCGTGCCAAGCTCGATGATCCGGAAGCCTACCTGGTGGAAGCGGGGCCGCAGCAGGCCGAAGTGGTGGCCGAGCATCGCGCGCCGGTCGTGACCGTCATGGGCCACGTCGACCACGGCAAGACTTCGCTGCTCGACTACATCCGCCGCACGCGCGTCGCGAGCGGCGAAGCCGGCGGCATCACGCAGCACATCGGCGCGTATCACGTGGATACTGCGAAGGGCACCGTGACGTTCCTCGACACCCCGGGCCACGAAGCGTTCACGGCCATGCGCGCGCGCGGTGCCAAGGTGACCGACCTCGTGATCCTGGTGGTCGCGGCCGACGACGGTGTCATGCCACAGACCATCGAGGCGATCAATCACGCGAAGGCGGCCAATGTGCCCGTACTCGTGGCGATGAACAAGATCGACAAACCGGAAGCCAATACCGAGCGGGTGCGGCAGGAGTTGGTCTCGCACGGGGTGGTACCCGATGACTGGGGTGGTGACACGATGTTCATCGAGGTGTCCGCCAAGTCCGGACAGGGCATCGATGCGTTGATCGACGCCATCCTGCTGCAGGCCGAAGTGCTGGAGCTGAAGGCGCCGAAGGACGCGCCGGCCAAGGGCATCGTGATCGAATCCCGGCTCGACAAGGGCCGCGGTCCGGTGGCAACGGTGCTGGTGCAGTCCGGAACGTTGAAGCGTGGCGACGTGGTATTGGCTGGTGCCGTGTTCGGTCGCGTGCGCGCGTTGATCGACGAAGCCGGCCGCACCGTGCAGGAGGCCGGTCCTTCGATTCCGGTCGAGGTCCTCGGCCTATCTGAAATTCCGCTCGCGGGCGAAGAAGTGCTGGTCGTCACGGACGAACGCAAGGCGCGCGAGATCGCGCTGTTCCGCCAGGGCAAGTACCGCGACGTCAAGCTCGCGCGCCAGCAGGCCGCGAAACTCGACAACATGTTCGACCAGATGGCAGCCAGCGGCATCAAGTCGCTTTCGCTCATCATCAAGGCCGACGTGCAGGGTTCGTACGAAGCACTTGCCAATGCGCTCGAGAAGCTGTCGACCGACGAGGTCAAGGTCAATATCATCCACAGCGGTGTGGGGGCCATCACCGAGTCCGACATCAACCTAGCTCTCGCCTCCAATGCGGTGGTGATCGGTTTCAACACCCGTGCCGACGCGACCTCGAAGAAGCTGATTACTGCGCACGGCATCGACGTGCGCTACTACAACGTGATCTACGATGCCGTCGACGAAGTGAAGGCGGCCCTCTCCGGCATGCTCGTTCCCGAGCGCAAGGAGAACATCACCGGCCTCATCGACGTGCGCCAGGTCTTCAAGATCTCGAAGGTCGGTACCGTCGCCGGTTGCTACGTGCTCGAAGGCCTGGCGCGGCGCAGCTCGCTGGTTCGCATCCTGCGCGACAACGTTGTGATCCACACCGGCGAGCTCGATTCGCTGAAGCGCTTCAAGGATGACGTGCGCGAAGTCAAGGCAGGGTTCGAGTGCGGTCTGTCGATCAAGAATTTCGACGATGTCCGCGTCGGCGACCAGATCGAGACCTACGAAGTGGTCGAGGTCGCGCGCACGTTGTAGGGCGATACGGCCTTCGCCCGTTTCGATGGCACGCTCGGGACCCAGGGCTTCGCGGCTCGCCGAACAGATCCAGCGCGATCTCGCGCAGATCGTCCGGTTGGAGTTGAAGGACCAGCGTGTCGGCATGATCACGTTGACGGGTGTCGAGCTGAGTCCCGATCAATCTCATGCGAAGGTGTTCTACACCACATTGGGCGACGAAGGCGCGCGCAAGCATACGAAGATTGCGCTGGACCATGCGGCCGGCTTCCTGCGCTCGCAACTGGCACACGCGTTGAAGACGCGTACCGTGCCGCAGCTGCATTTCGAGTACGACGAATCCGTCGAACGCGGGTCGAGGCTCTCGCGTTTGATCGACGAGGCCGTGGCCTCCGATCGGCACGAGCCCGACTAGCATGACCTCCCCACCGATGGGCTTCCCCCCGAGGGGGCCAGCCCGCTTGGGGCGGCCCGGCGCAGGCTGAAGGTGACGCCCCCCCCGATGGGCCTCACGGCCCTTCCCCCCGAGGGGGCCAGCCCGCTTGGGGCGGCCCGGCGCAGGCTGAAGGTGACGCCCCCCCCGATGGGCCTGCGGCCCTTCCCCCCGAGGGGGCCAGCCCGCTTGGGGCGGCCCGGCGCAGGCTGAAGACGCGGCCCATGGCCGAGCGTGTGCCGCCTCGCCGGGTGGACGGATTGCTGCTGGTCGACAAGCCCGCCGGCCCCACGTCGAATGCGGTGCTGCAGCGCGTGAAGCGTCTGTACAACGCGGCGAAGGCAGGGCACGGCGGCACACTCGATCCGATGGCCTCCGGCCTGCTCGCGATCGTGTTCGGTGAAGCTGCCAAGTTTTCTTCCGCACTGCTCGAAGGCGACAAGACTTACACGGGTGTCATCCAGCTCGGAGTGACGACGACCACGGGCGATGCCGAAGGTGCAGTGACCGAGCGCCACAGGGTGGACGCCGGTGCGATCGACGTCGCCGGGCTGTGCCACCGGTTCACCGGCGAGATCACGCAGACGCCGCCCAACTACAGCGCGATCAAGGTCGACGGACGGCCGCTCTACGCCTATGCCCGTGAAGGTGCGGCTGTCTCCGCGAAACCGAGGCAGGTGCGAATCGAACAGCTGCGGCTGGCGTTCGAGGCGCCGGATCGGCTGCGCTTCGCGGTGACTTGCGGCGGCGGCACGTACATTCGTTCGCTCGCCGAAGACATTGGCCGGTCGATCGGATGCGGTGCCCATCTCGCAGAGTTGCGGCGCGTGGCTTCCGGGCCCCTGACGGAGCAGATGGCCGTGCGCTATGACACGCTGGAGACCCTGACCGACGTACAGCGGCTCGCTGCACTGCTGCCACCGGACACGATGCTGTACGGCCTGCCGCGCCTGGAGTTGGACGACAGTACTGTCGCAGACCTGCTCCATGGCCGGCGCACTGGTGCTCCCGTGGGTCAGTCCGTTGGAAAATCAAAGATCTACGAGCGCTCCGGCCAATTCCTGGGGGTTGCCGAAGTGACCGCCGATGGCCGCCTGGTGCCGGTACGCCTGATGGCCACCGGACAGGCCGCGGCCAAGGCCGATCATCGCTTTTAGCCCACCCGCCGGATTGAGGTCAGGGAGCCTGTGCTCCCCGGCAGGCAGCCTTTGGCTCGTAGAGTGGATGCCCTTGGTTTAAGCCTCTCAATCGACTTGGATTGCAGGCGGTCGCAGAGTACAATGCCCGCCTTTCGAAAAGGAGAAATTGCCGAAATGGCTCTGCCCGTCACGCAAAAAGCGCAGATCGTGAGCGACTATCAGCGCGCCAAGGCCGATACCGGCTCGCCCGAAGTGCAGATCGCGCTGCTCACGGCACGCATCAATGGTCTCACCGACCACTTCAAGTCGCACCTCAAGGATCACCATTCGCGCCGGGGTCTGCTGCGGATGGTCAGCCGTCGCCGCAAGCTGCTCGATTACCTGCGTTCCCGCGATACCGCCGGCTACCGCAAGTTGATCGACCGGCTCGGCCTGCGCAAGTAACTCGCCCTTGATTCTGAGTTCGTCCGCAACTTCCGTGGACGACCGTCATCACCGTCCAACCTGGACGCCCCTGCGAGTAGCGCAGCGTCATCTCCCGACGAGAGCACACGGCCGCGAAATGCGGCCGTCGTGTTTGGGTGTCCGCCTCCACGAAGGATCCTCCCCTTGAATCTCGTCAGGAAAACCATCCAGTACGGCCGGCATCAGCTCACGCTCGAGACCGGCGAGATCGCGCGGCAGGCCTCCGGCGCCGTGATGGTCAACATGGACGACACCGTCGTCCTCGTGACCGTCGTCGGCAAGAAGGACGCCGCCCCGGGTCAGGATTTCTTTCCCCTGACCGTCGACTACCAGGAGCGCACCTACGCCGCGGGCAAGATCCCCGGCGGCTTCTTCAAGCGTGAAGGCCGCCCGTCGGAGAAAGAAACGCTCACCTCGCGCCTCATCGACCGTCCGATCCGGCCGCTGTTTCCCGACGGCTTCTACAACGAAGTGCAGGTGATAGCGACGGTGATGTCGTCGAATCCGGAAGTGGATTCCGACATCTGCGCCCTGATCGGTGCTTCCGCCGCGCTGGCACTTTCCGGCATCCCGTTCAACGGCCCCATCGGCGCCGCTCGCGTGGGTTATCAGGACGGCCAGTACATCCTCAATCCGACCGCGACCGAGCTCAAGACATCCAAGCTCAACCTGGTCGTCGCCGGCACGGCGCAAGCGGTACTGATGGTCGAATCGGAAGCCCAGGAGCTCTCCGAGGACGTCATGCTGGGTTCCGTGGTGTTCGGCCACCAGCAGATGCAGGCCGTGATCAACATGATCAACGAGTTGGTCGATGAAGCCGGCAAGCCGCTGTGGGACTGGCAGCCGCCTGCTCGTGACGAAGCCCTCGTGAGCCGCGTCTCTGCCATCGTCGAAGCCGATCTGCGCGATGCCTATCGCATCAAGCAGAAGCAGAGCCGCTCACACAAGGTGGATGAGTTGCGTGGCCGCGTCGTGGGCGAATTGGTAACGAACGCAGCGACGCCGGCGGATGACCGTACGGTCAAGAACCTGTTCAGTGACCTCGAAGCGAAGATCGTCCGTACCCAGATCCTCGATGGCGAACCGCGCATCGACGGTCGCGACACCCGCACCATACGCCCGATCACAATCCGCACCGGCGTGCTGCCGCGTGCCCATGGCTCGGCGCTTTTCACCCGCGGCGAGACGCAGGCGCTGGTGGTGGCGACCCTCGGTACCGCCCGCGACGAACAGATCATCGACGCGCTACAGGGCGAGTACCGCGACCGCTTCATGCTCCATTACAGCATGCCGCCGTACGCAACCGGTGAAACCGGCCGCGTCGGCACGCCCAAGCGCCGCGAGATCGGCCACGGCCGCCTCGCGAAGCGCTCGCTCATCGCAGTGTTGCCGACACCGGAAGAGTTCGGTTACTCGTTTCGCGTGGTGTCGGAAGTCACCGAATCGAACGGTTCCAGTTCCATGGCCTCGGTCTGCGGCGGCAGTCTCGCCATGATGGACGCCGGCGTGCCGCTCAAGGATCACGTGGCTGGTGTCGCGATGGGGCTCATCAAGGAAGGCAATCGCTTTGCCGTGCTGTCCGATATCCTCGGTGACGAGGATCACCTGGGCGACATGGACTTCAAGGTGGCCGGTACCGAGAACGGTATCACCGCGCTGCAGATGGACATCAAGATCCAGGGCATCACCAAGGAGATCATGCACGTGGCGCTCAGCCAGGCGCGCGAAGGGCGGCTCCACATCCTGGGCTTCATGAAGAATGCGCTCGCGACGCCGCGCCAGGAGATCTCCACCTTCGCGCCGCGCATGATCACGCTCAAGATAAAGCCCGAGAAGATCCGCGACGTGATCGGCAAGGGCGGTGCGGTCATCCGCGCTCTGACCGAAGAGACGGGAACGACCATCGATATCCAGGACGATGGCACCGTCACGATCGCATCTGTGTCTTCCGAAGGCGGTGAGGCCGCACGCAAGCGCATCGAGGAGATCACGGCGGAAGTCGAAGTCGGTCGTGTGTACGACGGCGTCGTGCTGAAGCTGCTCGACTTCGGTGCCATCGTGAGTGTGCTGCCGGGCAAGGACGGCCTGCTGCACATCTCGCAGATCGCCAACGAGCGTGTCGCCAGCGTGGCCGATCATCTCAAGGAAGGCCAGGCCGTGCGCGTGAAGGTGCTGGAGGCCGACGAGAAGGGTCGCCTGCGCCTGTCGATGAAGGCTGCGGCTGAAGCCGAAGGCTGATCGACCTCAGTTCGAGAAAAAGCCCACCAATCGGTGGGCTTTTTGTTTGTCGTACCGAATTGAATGAAGCTCTCAACGCGGAGGACGCGGGGGACGCGGAGTAAACCCCAGGGCCACGCGGGCTTGGGAGTCGCCTTGCACCGCGTCTCCCGCGTCCTCCGCGCTTTGCGCTGTTCTTGAGTTACGGTTCTAGTGCGTCGTTGCGGACGCCACGCCGTGCACGACCATTTCCGTGAACGGCGGCACATATGCCTGCAGCGTCACCACGACACCGACCAGCGCCGCCAGCACGATGCTGTGCCAGAACACATAGCGCAGGATGTCGCCTTCGTGTCCGTACCAGCGTGTCGCAGTGGAGGCCACCACGATGCTCTGCGCATCGATCATCTTGCCCATTACGCCGCCGGAACTGTTGGCCGCTGCCATCAGTTCGGGGCTCAGGTTCAACTGCTCGGCGGTGACCCGCTGCAGGCCGCCGAACAGCACGTTCGATGCCGTATCCGAGCCCGTCAACGCCACGCCGAGCCAGCCCAGCATGGTGCCGAAGAAGGGGTAGAGCACGCCGGTGTGGGCGAAGGCGAGGCCCAGGGTCGCATCCGTCCCCGAGTAGCGCGTCACGAAGCCCAGTGCCAGCATCGCCGAGATCGTCATCAGCGAATAGCGCACGAGGACGATCGTGTCCCAGTACTTCTTGAACAAGGCTCCGAGCGAGTACCCCATGAACAGCCCGGCGAGGATGGCCGCCAGGAAGATGCCGCTACCCGTGGCCGAGAGCCAGTTGAGGGTATAGACCGCCTTCTCCTTGATCGGCTTGGCGACCACCGGCGGCACCTTCTCGATCAGTTCGTTCAGTCCGTTCAGCGGAAAGTCGAGCTTGGTGACGCCCTTCCAGGCGTAAGGCACTTGCTCGGTTTTCTCCTTGCCGTCGACGACCACGACGCGTTTCTCCTGCGACACGCCGTTCAGGAAATCCTTGACCGTCGGGAATCCCCACGCGAACACGAACACCGTCAGGATGAACCACGGAATCCACGCACGCAGCACCAGACCGGAGTCGTGCTTGGTGAACGCGGTCGGTTGCGCTTCCTCGCCGCCGTCGGATTCGTGACCCTTCAGCTTCGTGGTGTGCCAGACGTCCTTCGGTTTCCACACCTTGAGGAACATCGTCAGGCATGCCATCGACACCATCGCGGCGCCCACGTCCACCAGCATCGGGCCGTGGAAATTGGAGATGAGGTACTGCGGAATCGCGAAGCTGACGCCCGTCACGAGAATGGCAGGCCAGATGCCCTTCACGCCCTTCCATCCGGCGAACGCCCAGATCAGCCAGAACGGCACCAGCAACGAGAAGAACGGCAGTTGCCGGCCGACCATCGCTGAAAGTGCCATTTCGTCGAGCCCGGTCACCTTTGCCAGCGTGATGATCGGGGTACCCAAGGCGCCGTAGGCCACGGGTGCCGTGTTCGCGATCAGCGAGAGCCCGGATGCTGCCAGCGGCGAGAACCCCAGCCCGATCAGGATGGCGCCCGTCACCGCCACCGGTGTGCCGAATCCCGCCGCACCCTCGAAGAACGCGCCGAACGCGAAGGCGATCAGCAGCAGCTGCAGGCGGCGATCGTCGGTGATGTTGGCGATGCTGTCCTGCAGGACCTTGAAGTAGCCCTTGTCCTTGGTGAGCTGGTACAGAAAGATGATATTGAGCACGATCCAGCCGATGGGCAGCAGGCCGAACAGCGCACCGTTGACAGCCGACATGCCCGCCATGGAAGCCGGCATGCCGTAGACCACTACGGCCACCAGCAAGGCGGCAATCAGCCCCGCGAATGCTGCCACGTGCGCCGAGAGGCGGAAGAACGCGAGCCCGCCAAGCAGGACCACGATCGGTATCGCTGCGCACAGCGTCGAAAGTATGGCGCTGCCCAGCGGGTCGTACACTTGCGACCAGATCATCTCGATTCCCCTCCCCAGTCCCCGGTCTTTTCGGTGTCGTCGTGGGCTCGAGGTCGGCACCGACGCGACGGGTGCGGATTATAGCGGCATGCTCCCTTGCCGAGGCCCCCTATAATTCCGCGCGCCCGCCGCCGGTGGGCTTCCAACAAGCTTTTCGGGGATCTCCTCCATGACCGCAACATCCGGTGCCGCCCGCGGCGGCAAGCTCCTCGTCGATGCATTGGTCACCCATGGCGTCGATCGTGCCTTCTGTGTCCCCGGCGAGAGCTACCTTGCTGTGCTCGACGCGCTCTACGACGTGCGCGACCAGCTCGAACTGATCGTCTGCCGGCAGGAAGGCGGCGCCGCGTTCATGGCGGAAGCCTACGGCAAGCTGACCGGCAAGCCCGGCATCTGCTTCGTGACCCGCGGGCCCGGTGCCACCAACGCCGCGATCGGCGTGCACACGGCTCAGCAGGACTCGACCCCGATGATCCTGTTCGTCGGCCAGATCGGCGGCGACGTGGTCGAGCGCGAAGCGTTCCAGGAAGTGGACTATCGCCGCATGTTCGGTTCCATGGTGAAGTGGGTCGCGCAGATCGATCGCGCCGAGCGCATTCCGGAAATGGTGAGTCACGCATTCCATCTGGCGGTGTCGGGTCGTCCCGGTCCGGTGGTGCTGGCGTTGCCCGAAGACATGCTGATGAGCGAAGTCGCGGCACCCGTGGCGTTCCCGTACCGGCGCATCGCCGCGAACCCCGGCTCGCGCGATATGGCGCAGATCCGCAACATGCTGATCGCGGGTACCAAGCCGCTGCTGATCCTGGGCGGAGGCGGTTGGACGGCGGATGCGTGCAAGCAGGTCCAGCGCTTCGCCGAGCGCAACCTCCTGCCGGTCGCGTGCACCTTCCGACGGCAGGATCTCTTCGACAACCGCCATGATCTCTACGTCGGCGAGATCGGCATCGGCATCGCCCCGGCGTTGCAACAGCGCGTGAAGCAGGCCGATCTGCTGATCGTGGCCGGTGCGCGGTTGGGTGAGATGACGAGCGGCGGTTACTCGCTGTTCGAACTCCCTCATTCCGAGCAACGGCGTATCCACATCCATCCGGGCATCGAAGAACTGGGTCGCGTGTACCAGGCCGATCTCTACATCAACTCCGGCATGCCGGAGTTCGCGGAATGGTCGGCGATCCTCGGCCCGGTGGAAACGCAGAACTGGGAAGCGTGGACGCGCGCCGCACGCGCCGACTACGTCAACAACGTGGCACCCGTCGCGATGCCCGGCACCCTCAACATGAGCGAAGTGGTGACCTGGCTGTCCCAGACGCTTCCCGAGGACGCGATCGTGGCGAATGGTGCCGGCAACTTCAGCGGCTGGGTGCATCGCTTCTTCCAGTACAAGACCTATCGCACCCAGCTCGCGCCGACCAACGGCGCCATGGGGTACGGCGTGCCCGCGGGCATCGCGGCGAAGGCGACCTATCCGGGTCGCACCGTCGTCGTGTTCGCAGGCGATGGCGACTACATGATGAACGGGCAGGAGCTCGCCACCGCCGTTCAGTACGATTTGCCCGTCGTCATCTTCGTCGTGAACAACGGCATGTACGGCACCATCCGCATGCACCAGGAACGCGACTTCCCCGATCGCGTGCATGGCACCGAGCTGCGCAATCCCGATTTCGCCGCGCTCGCCCGCGCCTACGGAGCCCACGGTGAAACGGTCACCACCAACGCCGAGTTCGTGCCGGCGTTCCAGCGCGCGATCGCGGCGAACAAACCCGCGGTGATCGAACTGCGAATCGATCCGGACGTCATCACCACGCGCACCACCCTGTCGGCGATCCGCGCGAAATCGCTCGAAGCGCAGAAGGCCGCGGCGACGGCAGAGGATCAGAAGCCCACGGCCTGACCGTCGCGACGCGGTTCGGAGGCGGCGAGGTAGCCACCTTCGAGGCGGTGGATCAACTGGGCCGAGCCGAAGTCGAGGCTGTCGCACGGCATCACCACCACGCGATGCCCGAGCGCTTCGAGCCCGTGCACGGTTTCCACGGGCATCGCCTGTTCCACCTGCAGTGAGCCATCCTTCGACACCTTCCAGCGCGGTGCGTCGGCGGCCGCCTGCGGGTTCTGGTGGTAGTCGGCAAGGCGCACCAGCATCTGCAGGTGACCTTGCGCCTGCATGTCGCCGCCCATGACACCGAAACTCATGACCGGAACGCCCGCACGGGTCACGAATGCCGGGATGATGGTGTGGAACGGCCGCTTGTGCGGTCCGACCTCGTTCGGGTGGCCCGGTTCCAGGGTGAAGCAGGCGCCGCGGTTCTGCAGGCTGATGCCGGTACCTTGCACGACCACGCCGGAACCGAACCCCATGTAATTGGACTGGATGTAGGACACCATCATCCCGTCCTTGTCGGCAGCCGTGAGGTAGACGGTGCCCGACTGCGGCGGGACGCCCGGCCCGAAATCCTGGGCGCGCGATGGATCGATCGACCGGGCCCGTTGTGCGAGATAGGTCGGGTCCAGCATCTGTGCCGCGCTCACCTGCATTGCAGCCGGATCAGCCACGTGGGCATAGGTGTCGGCAAAGCCGAGCTTCATCGCTTCCACTTGCAGATGCACACTCGCGGCCGAGTCCACCGGTGTCGACGCGAGGTCGAAATGCTTGAGCAGGCCGAGCGCGATCAGTGCCGCTATGCCCTGGCCGTTCGGCGGAATCTCGTGCAGCGTGTAGTCGCGGTAGGCCTGCGCGATCGGCTCCACCCAATCGGCCGAGTGAGCAGCCAGATCCCCGAGCGTGAAACTGCCTGCCGTGGCATCACTGAAGTCCACCATGGCGCGCGCCAGCCGCCCGCGATAGAACGACTCGCCGGTGCTGCTCGCGATTTCGCGCAAGGTGGCGGCCTGATCCGGAAAGCTGAAACGCTCGCCGGCTTGTGGCGCACGGCCACCGCGCGTGAACGCGTCGGCGAAGCCCGGCTGATCGCGAAACGCACCCACTTGCCCTTGCCATTGGCGCGCGATGGTGGGCGACACGAGATAACCATCCTGCGCGTATTCGATGGCGGGTGCCAGCAGCTCTTCGAAAGGGAGCTTGCCGTGTGCCTTCCACAATGCTGCCCAGGCGGACACAGCACCTGGAACGGTGACAGTGTCCCAACCCTTCACGGGCATCGAACCGCGGCCGGCGAAACGATCGGGCTTCCAGGCGGTGGGGGCACGCCCGGATGCGTTCAGGCCGCGCAACCGCTGACCGTCCCACACGAGGGCGAATGCGTCCGAGCCGAGGCCGTTCATCACCGGTTCGACCACCGTCAGCGCGGCCGCCGTGGCGATGATGGCATCGACCGCATTGCCACCCTTCAGCAGCATGCGCAGGCCAGCCTGCGCGGCGAGTGGTTGCGACGTGGCGACCACGTTGGCCGCAAGCACCGGCATGCGGCGAGAGGCGTACGGGAAATCCCAATCGAAGGCGGCCATGAGCAGTTAAGGTTCCTTGAACACTTCTTCGCGCCGCTTGCGCACCGACGGTGCGATCACGATGAGCAGCAGGATCGCCGCGATCACCAGGATCGTCGCCGAGATCGGCCGGCTCACGAAGACCGCCGGGTTGCCTTTGGCGATGGTGAGGGCCCGACGGAAATTGTCCTCCATCATGGGGCCGAGCACGAAGGCGATCAGCAGCGGTGCCGGCTCGCACTTCAACTTGATGAAGATGTAGCCCAGGAGGCCGAAGCCCGCGGCGATGTAGACGTCCATCACGCTCGACTGCAGGCTGTAGATGCCGATGCAGCAGAAGATGAGGATGGCGGGGTACAGGAGCCGGTAGCTCACCGACAGCAACCGCACCCAGAGGCCGATCAGCGGCAGGTTGAGGATCACCAGAAACAGGTTGCCCAGCCACATGCTGGCGACGATGCCCCAGAACAGTTCCGGTTGCTTCGTGATCACCATGGGGCCGGGCTGGATGCCCTGGATGATCATGGCGCCCACCATCAGGGCCATCACGGGATTGGTGGGCAGACCCAGCGTCAGCATCGGAATGAACGAGGTCTGGGCCGCGGCGTTGTTGGCCGACTCGGGCGCGGCCACACCTTCGATGGCGCCCTGGCCGAAGCGCGACGGACGACCCGAGTACCGCCCCGCCGCCCGGCAGGATGCCGAGCAGCGATCCGACACCTGTGCCGCGAGCGATGGCACCCCAGGCGCGGCGCATCTCGTCGCGTGGTGGCCAGAGCTTGCCGATCGCCTTGGTGAAGATGTCGCGGCCGCCGACGGCTTCCAGATTGGCGATGATCGGTCCGAAGCCGAACAGCCCCATGGCCACCACGACGAAGCCGATGCCGTCCGAGAGTTCCGGCAGGCCGAACGTGAAGCGCTGGTCGCCGGTGGTGGTGTCCATGCCGACGAGCCCCAGCAGGATGCCGAAGGCGATCATGGCGAGTGCCTTCAGTATCGAGCCTTGCGCGAGCACCACGGCCGCGACCAGACCCAGCACCATCAGCGAGAAATACTCGGGCGCACCGAATTTGAGCGCGAGTTCCGATAGCGGCGGGGCAAATCCCGCCAGCACCAGGGTCGCGACGCAGCCGGCGATGAACGACCCGATCGCCGCGACAGCGAGCGCGTGACCGGCCCGGCCCTTCCGCGCCATCGCGTAGCCGTCCAGGCAAGTGACCACGGACGAAGCTTCGCCTGGCAGGTTCACCAGAATCGCCGTGGTCGAGCCGCCATACTGCGCGCCGTAGTAGATGCCGGCCAGCATGATGAGCGACGACGTCGGTTCGAGCTTGAACGTGATCGGCAGCAGCATCGAGATGGTCGCCACCGGACCGATGCCGGGCAGCACGCCGATCAGCGTGCCCAGCGCGACTCCCACGAAGCAGTACAGGATGTTGTCGGCGGTCAGCGCGACCTGCAGGCCGAGCCCCAGATTGGTGAGGAGGTCCATCACCTATCGCTGCCGAATTCGGGCCAGACCAGCAGCGGCATCTCGAGGCCTTTCACGAACACGACCCACGCGATCAGGGTCAGCAGTGCGGCAAGGCCGATGGCTTCGGGTACCTTGCGCCCCTGTTGCGCAAAGCTCGCCATCACCAGCATCACCATCGATGCTGCAATCAGGCCAAAGCGCTCGAGGCAGAACCCGAAGGCCAGGATCGAGGCCGTGATCAGGACGATCGGACGCGGGCGCCAGGCCTCGAGGCGTTCGCCGTCGCTGCGCAGAGCGGCGATGGCAACGGCGAGGCCGAGCGCCGTGAACAGCGCGCCGATGATCCGCGGAAAGTAGCCCGGCCCCATGCTGAGCAGGCTGCCCAGCCGGTACCCGCGCCCGATGATGAGCGACGCGACACCGACCGCAACGAAGATGACGCCGGCCAGGAAATCTCCCGGGGCGCGCACGATCCGGCCCATCTCCTCCCCACTTTCTTGTCGAATGGTGGGGTTATTGTTTCACAGGCCCGGCAGTTCAGCGACAGACGGGCAGGGCGAGCGCCTGCAGCACCTCACCGGTGGAGCGGTCCTGGACGAAGGCGATGAGCGACAGTTGGCTCGCGTTCCAGTCGGAGCCGATGGAGAGGTTGTGCTCCAGTCTGGTGCGGCCGTCGGGTGTCACTGCCACGGGGCCCAGCAGGGTGCGCACCACGGCGTCGTGGCGCAGGCGCCGGCCCGAGTTTTCGCCGGCTGCTACCTGCGTGGACAGCCCATCCTCGGTGACGGCCACGAACAGTTCCGGGCCCCGGCTGCGTTCGCCCGTTGCGAGGCCTGCCGAAGCAGCTATCTCCAGACGGTTGGTCGAGGTGCTCGCCGACAGCTCAATCGACGCCCGCTCGCGGCCCGGTTGCGCGATCTGCCGCTTCAGAGCGTCGTAGGTGCCAGGCGAGCGGGTGTCCCTGCCGTCGATGATGAACTGTGGCGTGTAGACGAAGTCGAGCCGATTGCGCTGTGCCGACAGGCGCTGGCGCTCGCTGTAGGCGGGTTGCGAGAAGCGGTCGGGCCAGCCGAGCTTGTTCCAGTAGTCCACGTGAAAGGCGAGCGGAATCGCCGCATCGGCGCCGATGCCGGCTGCCCGCAGACCCGACAGCCACCGATCCGCCGGCGGGCAGCTCGAGCAGCCTTCCGAAGTGTAGAGTTCCAGCAGAACCGTGCGCAGCGGGCCGCTCCGCGCAGAGCAATCGACCCCCGCAGCCTCGGTGGCCACGAGCACCGCCAGTGTTCCCGCCAGGACCAAACCAGATCCACGTGTTTGCATGAGGGCTCCTTCCGCTCGATCCTGCGAAATACGAGCGCGCGCCGCCGCCGGATTCGTCACTCGGAAGTCTCGGGTGCCATTTGCTATCATCCGCCGCTTCCCCTCCAGCCGCCGACCTCGTGCCGCTTCCGACTCTGTTCGCGCCTGCCGTGCCTCGCGCACCACGATCCCGTCGGATCGCCGGATGAGTTCCTGCCCATCGACCCAGAGCGCCCCCGGGCATGGCACAGCTTTTCTCGGTTCACCCGCAGAATCCGCAGCGCCGGCTGATCGAACAGGCGGCCGAGCAGGTGCGCACGGGCGCGGTCATCGTCTATCCGACGGACTCGTGTTATGCCCTGGGCTGTCATCTCGGCGACAAGGCGGCGGTGCAGCGCATCCGGGACATCCGGCAGGTGGACGACCAGCATCACCTGACTCTGGTGTGTCGCGACCTGTCCGAGATCTCGCAATACGCTCGGGTGGACAATCGTCAGTTTCGCCTGCTGAAGAGCGCAACGCCGGGCAGCTACACGTTCATCCTCCAGGCCACGCGCGAAGTGCCGCGCCGGTTGCAGCATCCCAAACGCGCCACCATCGGCTTGCGAATTCCGGATCACCCGGTGGCGCAGGCGCTGCTGGCAGCGCTCGACGAGCCGCTGATATCCGCCACCATGGTGCTGCCCGAAGACGCGCTGCCGCTCAACGATGCCGCCGAAATCCGGGCGCGACTGGAACGCCGCGTGGACCTGATCCTCGATTCGGGGTCCTGCGGGGTCGAGCCCACGACGGTGGTCGATCTGACCGGCGAGGTGCCGGTGGTGACGCGCGTCGGCAAGGGTGATCCGGGCATATTCGGTCTGGCGCCTGTAGCATGAGCGGCGCGCCACGGTCGTAACTTCACGCATTCGAATTCGGGAAAGCCACATGTTCGTCGATCGCGTACTGTCGGGGATGCGCCCCACGGGCAGCCTGCACCTGGGCCACTATCACGGCGTGCTCAAGAACTGGGTGCAATTGCAGAACGAGTACGAGTGCCTGTTCTTCGTGGCCGACTGGCACGCGCTCACCACCCACTACGACTCCCCCGAGGTGATCGAGGCGAACGTGTGGGACATGGTGATCGACTGGCTCGCGGCCGGCGTCGATCCGGCGCAAGCCACACTCTTCATCCAGTCGCAGCTTCCCGAGCATGCGGAGCTGCACCTGCTGTTGTCGATGATCACGCCGCTCGGCTGGCTCGAGCGCGTGCCGACCTACAAGGATCAGCAGGAGAAGCTGGTCGAGAAGGACCTCTCGACCTACGGTTTCCTCGGGTATCCGTTGCTGCAGAGCGCCGACATCCTCATCTACCGCGCCAATCTGGTACCGGTGGGCGAGGACCAGGTGCCGCACATCGAATTCACCCGCGAGATCGCGCGCCGCTTCAATCACATCTTTGGTCGAGAACCCGGATTCCAGGAAAAGGCCGAGGCCGCGATCAAGAAGCTCGGGTCCAAGCGCAGCAAGCTTTACGTGGAACTGCGCAAGAAATTCCAGGAACAGGGGAACGAGGAGGCCCTCGCCGCCGCGCGCGCGCTGATCGAAGAGGCGCAGAACCTCTCGATCGGTGATCGTGAGCGGCTGTTCGGCTTCATCGAGGGCGGCGGCAAGATGATCCTGTCCGAGCCGCAGGCGTTGCTCACCGAGGCTTCGAAGATGCCCGGCCTCAATGGCCAGAAGATGTCGAAGTCCTACAACAACACCATCACGCTGCGCGAAGATGCCGACAGCGTGACCCGGAAGATCCGCACCATGCCGACCGACCCGGCGCGTGTGCGCCGCACCGATCCGGGGGATCCGGAGAAATGCCCGGTGTGGCAGCTGCACCAGGTGTATTCGAACGACAAGACCAAGGAATGGGTGCAGCAGGGCTGTCGCAGCGGCAGCATCGCCTGTCTCGAATGCAAGCAACCGGTCATCGACGCCGTGCTCGAAGAGCAGAAGCCGATGCGCGAGCGCGCAGAAATGTACGTCGAAGACCCGACGCTGGTGCGCAACATCATCGCCGACGGTTGCGAACGTGCCCGCAAGCTCGCCTCGGAGACCATGCGCGAAGTACGCGAGGCGATGGGATTGCGCTACGGCTGAAGCTGCCTGGCACTAATTCGCAGGTCCATGCTCTAATCGCGGCGGGATGGTCCCGCCTTCAGGGGTGATGGCGATGGAGATAGTCTGGTGGCATTGGGTAGTGCTCGGTCTGGTGCTCGTGGTCGCCGAGCTCGCCATTCCGGCGTTCTTCGTGATCTGGTTCGGCCTGGGTGCGCTTATCACCGGCGTCTGCCTGGCGCTCGTTCCGACGATGTCGGTGGCAGCGCAGGTGTTCCTGTGGACCGTTGCCTCGCTGGTCTTCGTCTGGCTCTGGTTCAAGGTCTTCAAGACCAGCGTGTTCAAGACCAAGGTGGGCATGTCCACCGGCCAGCTGGTCGGTGAGGTCGGCCTCGTGACCGAGCGCACGGTGCCGTTCCAGATGGGCCGCATCAAGTTCCAGAAGCCGATCCTCGGGGCCGACACATGGGAGTGCCGGTCCGACGAGGAATTGAACGTGGGCGATCGCGCGAGGGTTCTGGCCGTGGAAGGTCACATCGTGCGCGTCGCCCGGCCGTAGCCGTCAGTCGTCATCCGGGGGAGCTCATGACAGCCGTCACCGTCGTCGTCATCGCGTTGTTCATCTTCGCGGCCATCACCATCGCCAAGGGCGTGAGAGTGGTGGAGCAGGGCATGGAATGGGTGGTGGAGCGCCTGGGCAAGTACCAGAAGACGCTCGAGCCCGGCCTGCACATCATCATTCCCTACATCGACCGCGTCGCCTACAAGGTCGTCACCAAGGACATCATCCTCGACATCGAGCAGCAGGAAGTGATCACGCGCGACAACGCGGTGATCCTCACCAACGCGCTCGCGTTCATCAAGGTCACCGATACGGTCAAGGCGGTGTACGGCGTGACCGATTTCTCCGAGGCGATCCGCCAGCTCGTCCAGACCACTTTGCGTTCGATCGTGGGCGAGATGGAGCTGGATTCGGCCCTCTCGTCGCGTGACCAGATCAAGGCACGCTTGAAGGAGAGCATTGCCGATGAGGCGATCGACTGGGGGCTAACGGTCAAGTCGGTGGAGATCCAGGACATCAAGCCGTCCGAGTCCATGCAGCGGGCGATGGAGCTGCAGGCGAGCGCGGAGCGGGAGCGGAAGGCGGCCGTGACCAAGGCCGAGGGCGAGAAGACGGCGATGATCCTGGAGTCCGAAGGCCGATTGGAAAGTGCTCGGCGCGATGCCGAAGCGCAGGTGACCCTGGCCGATTCCGCGGGTCAGGCGATCCAGAAGGTGACGGCCGCGGTGCAGGATCGCGATGCGCCGATGCTTTTTCTGCTGGGCGAGAAGTACATCGCCGCGATGGAGAAGATGGCGACCTCGAACAATGCCAAGGTCGTTGTGGTGCCGGCCGACTTGCAGGATGCGTTGCGGGGGTTGTTCGGGAAGCGGTGAGAGCGGGGTGATGCTCGCCCCCATCCCAGCCTTCCCCCATCGAAGATGGGGGAAGGAGTGCCTCCGATTGAGGCACGGCCGCGAACGCTCGCACTCCCTCCCCCATCCCCGATGGGGGAGGGTTGGGGTGGGGGCAAGCTAGCGCTTGTTGCGCATCAGTCGCTGTTGCTCCCGCTGCCACTCGCGGTCTTTCTCGACCTCTCGCTTGTCATGCTGCTTCTTGCCTTTTGCCAGCCCGATCTCGAGCTTGATCTTGCCCTTCTTCAGATGTAGATCGAGCGGCACCAACGTATAGCCTGCCCGCTCCACCTGACCGATCAGCTTGCCGATCTCCTCGGCGTGCATGAGCAGCTTGCGGGTGCGCGTCGGGTCGGCTTCGACATGGGTCGAAACGGTCGATAGGGGGCTCACGTGCGCCCCGAGCAGGAACAATTCGGCACCCTTCACGATCACGTAGGCTTCCTGCAACTGCACGCGACCGGCGCGCATCGATTTCACTTCCCAGCCCTGGAGCGCGAGACCGGCTTCGAAGCGCTCTTCGATGAAATAGTCGTGAAAGGCCTTCTTGTTCTGGGCGATGCTCATTGCGGCCGTGCCGGGTCAACTTCAATTCGCTATTCTACCAACCCGATGGCGCGTACCACCCGGTACCGCACTCCACACGGAAGACGAAGTCGCGTGATTCGAGTCGAACGCTCGGTGCTGGTGAACTACACCCCGGAAGAAATGTTCGCGCTGGTGGATGCGATCGAAGCGTATCCGGAGTTCCTGCCGTGGTGCGGCGGCACTACGGTGGAAGCGCGGGACGAGCAGCGTACCCGCGCTGCCATCCTGATCGACTACCACGGCGTGAAGAAGCGCTTCTCCACCGAGAACGCCAAGGTGCGACCGGCACGCATCGACATGAAGCTGGTGGAGGGGCCGTTTCGGCACCTCGACGGCACCTGGAGTTTTCAACCGCTGGGCGAGCGCGCCTGCAAGGTGGGCTTTCAGCTCAACTACGAATTCGCCAGCCACATCCTGGGCAAGCTCGTGGGGCCGGTGTTCGAGCACATCGCGACGACTTTCATCGAAGCGTTCGTCAAGCGTGCGGAACAGATCTACGGTGCCCGCTGAACCCGGCACCATCGAAGTCGAGGTGGTCTATGCGCTGCCGCAGCGGCAATGGTCGAAGCGAGTCGCGCTGAACGAGGGGGCCAGCGTGCGCGAGGCCATCGCGCGATCGGGGTGGTTCGCAGACCATCCCGAAATTGATCCGACCCAACTCAAGGTCGGCATCTGGAACCGCCGCGCCAGCCTGGATGCGACCGTGCGCGCCGACGACCGGATCGAGATCTACCGGCCGCTGACGGCGGATCCGAAAGAGGCGCGGCGCCGTCGCGCACGCGCCAGGTAGGCTACTTGCACGCCTGCTCGGCCTGCCTCTTGGCTTCGGCCAGCTCCTTCGCCAACTCTTCCTCGCCTAGGTAGTAACGCTGGCCGTTCGCGTCAAAGCGTGCGACGCGACCGCCGGCCGCAAGGCCGGCTGCGCGGTTGCGGGCGTTCTCGCAGTTCTGACGCTTGGCATCGTCGTTCTGCTTGTCCTCGAGCGCCTTCTTTTCCGCTTCCTGCTTTTCCACGCGGCGCTTGCGAAACTCCATTTCCTTTTCCTGGTAGCTCTGCGGGGCGGCGGGCGCAGCACCCGAGCTCGCCGGCGGCGGGGCCTTGATCGTACCTTCGCATTGAACGCCAGGCGGCGGCGCGTCGGAGTATTGCGTGCGTCCGTTCGCGTCTTTCCACTTGCAGATGGCAAACGCCTGCCCCGCGCTGCACAGCAGCAGGGCGGTGGCGATCTGGACGGCGATGAGACGTGGTGTCATGGATTTCCTCCGGTGTTGCCGGCGCGGACCCCTTGAGGGGCTTGCGCTTCGTGTTCCGCCTGGGTGATTCCCAGGCCGGCGAGTTCTGCGGTGCGCGCGCTCCAGCGCATCGATACTGCGTAGTCCTGCGAATTCCGGGTACGGCGTGCTTCCAGCAATGCGCTCCAGGCGGTTGACCACAGGGCGCCGCGCACGCGGGCCTTGGCCACGGCGACTTCGGCTTCAGCCAACGCTGCCTCCGCCGCTTCCGCGGAGGCGTCAGCGCAAGTCCCTGTCGAAGCTAGCAATATGCCAGCGCACAGCAGTGTCGCCAGGGAGTAACGCTTGAACGCGCGAGGCGTTGAATCGGGGTTTCGGTGTCGGGATTCCATCGGGCCTGACCGGACGACAGCGCTGTGACGCGCGTCGTTCCGCTCGGAAAGTCGTTTCTGTATAATAGCTTTTTGCGTGAAGGATCAGAAACATGCAAGTGATCCAGAAGGCGCTGACCTTCGACGACGTCCTGCTCGTCCCGGCGCATTCGGAGGTCCTCCCCAAGGACGTCAGCCTCCACACCCGCCTCACCCGCAGCATCCAGCTCAACATCCCCCTGCTGTCCGCCGCCATGGACACGGTCACCGAGTCCCGGCTGGCCATCGCGATTGCCCAGGAAGGGGGGCTCGGCATCCTGCACAAGAACATGCCGCCCAAGGCCCAGGCGGCCGAAGTGGCCAAGGTCAAGCGCTTCGAGAGCGGGGTGGTGAAAGACCCGATCACCATCTCGCCGGACATGACGGTCCGCGATGTGCTGAAGCTCACGCGGCAGTACCGCATCTCCGGGCTGCCGGTGGTGGAATCGAACCGCGTCGTCGGTATCGTCACCAACCGCGACCTGCGCTTCGAGAACAATCTCGACCAGCCGGCCAGCAACATCATGACGCCGCGCGAGAGGCTGGTGACGGTGAAGGAAGGCGCTAGCCTCGAAGAGGCGATGACGCTCCTGCACCGGCATCGGCTGGAACGCGTGCTCGTGATCAACGGCGACTGGGAATTGAAGGGCCTCATCACGGTGAAGGACATCCTGAAGTCCTCCGAGCATCCCAACGCCTGCAA
>LNDQ01000123.1 GCA_001464695.1 Betaproteobacteria bacterium Ga0077523
ACGCGCGCGACGCGTCGTTGATGCAACCGTTGGCCGATGCGATGGCCGAGAAGATCGTGCCCACGAACAGGATCACCTGCAGCGTGCCGCTGCCTGTGAGCTTGGCCGCGTCATACAGCGGCGTGATCGCCTGCCCGAGGTACTCCCACGGCATCAGTCCGGCGGCGACGTACCACGTGAGCGACGCGGCGATCAGCAGCGTGATCATGCCGCTCATGGTGCCGAGCGGAATCGAGCGACCGGCGGAGCGCACTTCCTCTGCCGCCTGGCACGTGCCCTCGATGCCGAGGTAGTACCACATGGCGAACTGCATGGCCGCGATCACGCCGATCCAGCCGTAGGGCAGATCGACCAGGAGGTCCTTGTGCAGCAGTACCTTGGCGGGCTCCCACGGCGACACGCCGATGAACAGGATGACGATCGCGAGGAACGCCGCCGCCGTGATCACGAAGTTCACGGTGAGGGTCATGAACACGCCGCGGTAGTTGAGCCACGCGAGCAGCGCGATCGACAGCACCACGAACGGCCGGGGATCGAGATCGGCGTGGCCGAGTTCGCCGGCCACTGCCTTCATGAGGTCGCCGACCACGAGCGCATCACCGGCTTCCAGCATGGTGTACGCCATCACCAGATACAGGCCCACGTTGAAGGCCATCAACGGCCCCACGATGTGCTTCGCCTGCGTGTATTGCCCACCCGCCGCCGCCACCGTGGACGTGACTTCGGAGTCGATCATCGCGACACAGGTGTAGAGCAGACCGACCACCCAGCACGCGATGAGCGACCCGTAGGCTCCGCCCTTGCCGACGGAAAAGTTCCACCCCATGAACTCGCCCACCAGCACGATACCCACGCCGAGGGCCCACACGTGCACCGGGCCCAGCACCTTGAGCAAGGCAATGCGCGTCGGTTGTCCGGATGCGCTGCCCGCTGCCGTCGTTGCCTGACTCATCGTCTCTCCCCTGATGCGAAGACCCGCTATTCCTCGCCTTCGCGCGAAGACAGCAGGAAATCCTCGTCAAACTTGCGGCCGACACCCCACGCGTCCACCAGCATCCATACGAACAGCAGGACCGACACCGCCCATGCCGCGTAGCTCAACAGATCCCAGGCATCCATACCGTTCCTCCGGTCCTCTATTTGCCGCCGTCGCCGAAATGCTCGCGCACCACCTCGCGGTACTCCCGGTCGGAGATGCGGAACACGAACACGAAGTAGCCGACGATGACGGCGATCGTGACGATCAACGCGATCGGGTCGACGGTGTAGTCGAAGCGGTTCTCGATGATCGGCTTCGCGGTCTCGGGTGTGTGGCCGAGCTTTTCCCACTGCTGAGCCTGTACCGGCGTCTGCCCGAGCGCCTGCCAGGTCGCCTCGACCGTGGTCGCTGCCTCCTTCGCCTCCTCGGGCGGTGCCGCGCTGTGGTCGGCCTTCAGGTAGACCGGTGCCAGCAGGCAGATGAACACCAGCACCATGAGCAGGATGCTGTCGATGAACTGACCCATGCCCCCTTGCTTCGGGGGCGCGTAGTGCTGCGCCATGTTCCCCTCCTCTCGTAACCCCTGACCACCGAATCGGATCGCACCGGACCCCAGTTCATCGGAGCGCGATTGCGCCACCTAGCGCGAGCGGTTCTCGTCCAGGTGGCGGATGTCCAGACCGTAGATGTGTTCCTTGTCCTCGCGATAGTGACGGATCATCGCGAGGATCGAGGCGGTGTTGAAGGCGAGCAGGAACAGCGCCGCAATGGCGAGTGCTATGCGTATGCCGCCGTTCGTGACGAGCGCGTCCACCGCGAAGTAGACGAAACCCGTGACCAGCCAGAGCAGGGCCACGAACAGCAGCGCCATGATCCGGTCGCGCGCGAACATGCGGTCGATGCGTGAGGCGAGTGACTCCGCCATCGACTCCTCCCGTGACTGTGTAGATCTCGTTATAGGTCGTCCACCGCTCGCGGGGCAAAAGCCCTACGGCACGCTGATAACTGCGGCGAACCTTTGTTTCGTGCGAGTGGCTTTGTACTCCCCGTCGTTTTCGGCTGTCAAGCACCGTTCATGCTGCGACCGCAAACCATGATTCGATCGGGGTTGTCGAAAAAACCCGTGGGCTATACTCCGCCGACTCATTCTCGTCACCGCCCTCACCGGTCCGCTGCTCGAACTCGAGCGGCAGATCCTCGACGCTCAACCGGCCATCGAACACTGGCTGCGCTCGCAATGGCTCGAGCATGCAGCACCTTTCTACGCCTCGGTGGACCTGCGCAATGCCGGGTTCAAGCTGGCACCGGTCGACACCAATCTCTTCCCCGGCGGCTTCAACAACCTCGCGCCGGAGTTCATGCCGTTGTGCGTGCAGGCCATCATGGTCGCAGTGGAAAAGATCTGTCCCGATGCGCGCGGGGTGCTGCTCGTGCCCGAGAACCACACGCGCAATACGTTCTACCTGCAGAACGTGGCGACGCTGCAATCGATCCTGCGTCAGGCCGGCATGAAGGTGCGGGTCGGCTCGCTGATTCCGGAGATCACCGCACCCACGGAGCTCGCACTGCCCGACGGCCGCAAGCTGCTGCTCGAACCGATCGTTCGTTCCGGACGTCGCGTGGAGCTCGCCGAGTTCGATCCGTGCACGATCCTGCTCAACAACGATCTGTCGGCCGGGATTCCGAAGATCCTCGAAGGCATCGACCAGCCGATCATCCCGCCGTTGCATGCCGGCTGGTCGACGCGGCTGAAGTCGAATCACTTCGCCGCCTACAGCGAAGTCGCGAAGCAGTTCGCCGAGCTGATCGGCATCGATCCGTGGTTGATCGATCCGTATTTCGGTGTGTGCGGCGAGATCAACTTCCAGGAACGCACCGGCGAGGAATGTCTGTCAGGCTGGGTCGACGACATCCTGAAGCGCACCGCCGCCAAGTACCGCGAGTACGGCATCGCCCAGCAACCGTTCGTGATCGTGAAGGCCGATGCCGGCACCTATGGCATGGGCATCATGTCGGTGAAGAGTCCGGACGACGTGAAGGGCCTCAACCGCAAGCAGCGCAACAAGATGGCCGTGGTCAAGGAAGGCCTCGAGGTGTCCAACGTGATGGTCCAGGAAGGGGTGCCGACCTTCGAGAATGTGAACGAGGCAGTGGCCGAGCCGGTGGTCTACATGATCGACCACTTCGTGGTGGGCGGCTTCTACCGGGTACACACCGACCGCGGCCCCGAGGAGAACCTGAACGCGCCGGGGATGCACTTCGTGCCGCTTGCCTTCGATACGCACTGTTCCCAGCCCGATTTCGACGTGTCGCCGCACGCGCCGCCGAACCGCTTCTACTCCTACGGGGTCGTCGCACGGCTCGCTTTGCTCGCCGCCTCGCTCGAACTGGAGCGTACCGAACCGGCGCTGGAAGCCGCCGCATAGAAGTGACTACCCCCCCGATAGGCCTGCGGCCTCTCCCCCCAAGGGGGCCAGCTCGCTTGGGGCGGCCCGGCGCGGGCTGAGATGACTACCCCCCCGTTAGGCCTGCGGCTTCTCCCCCCAGGGGGCCAGCTCGCTTGTGGGCTGAGGCCGGCGCGGGCTGAGGTCAACGCGTGAACATCGCCTTCGTCGTCGATCCACTCGAGTCGATCAAGCCGTACAAGGATTCATCCTTCGCGATGATGCGTGCCGCGGCCGCACGCGGACATCGTCTGTTCGTGCTGTTCCAGGAGGACCTCACCTGGATCGGCCACCAGGTGGAGGCGCGCGCGACCGAGCTGCAGCTCACCGGCAGCGAGGACGACTGGTACCGTAGCGTCGGCGAATCGACCGGCGAACTCGCGCGTTTCGATGCGGTGTTGATGCGCAAGGATCCGCCCTTCGACACCGAGTATCTCTACAGCACCTACCTGCTTGAACTTGCCGAGGCGCGCGGCGCGCGGGTCCACAACAGCCCGCGAAGCCTGCGCGACTTCAACGAGAAGCTCGCCATCGCGCGCTTTCCCCAGTTCACCGCACCGACCCTGGTGACGCGCCAGGAGGCCGCCATCCGCGCTTTCCTTGCGGAGCACGGCGACATCGTCCTGAAGCCGTTGGACGGCATGGGGGGTGCATCGGTGTTCCGAATCCGCGCCGATGACCCGAACGTCGGCGTGATCATCGAGACGCTGACCCTGCATGGCCGGCGGACTGCCATGGCGCAGCGTTTCATCCCCGACATCGTTCGTGGCGACAAACGTATTCTGCTGATCGACGGCGTGCCCGTGCCCTACGCGCTGGCGCGCATCCCCAAGGCCGGCGAAACCCGGGGCAACCTGGCCGCCGGCGGTACCGGAGTCGCGCAACCGCTGTCCGCGCGGGATCGGGAGATCGCCGAAGGCGTCGGGCCGGTGGCGAAGGCCCATGGCCTGCTGATCGTCGGCCTGGACGTGATCGGCGACTGCCTCACCGAGGTCAACGTCACCAGCCCGACCTGCATGCGCGAGATCCTCGACCAGACCGGTTTCGATACCCCTGCTCTGGTGATGGATGCCCTGGAGCGCCGGGCGTAGAATCCATCCGTCCTGTCCGTCACGGTTCAATGTGCCCCCACGCTCCTTTCAGTTGCTGCCCCCCGAGGGGGGGCGTCAGTAGCTTGGGGGCGGCCCGGCGCTACTGAGATCATGGTCGGCATCCTCATCGTCGCCCACGGCACCCTGGGCGAGAGCCTGATCCACTGCGCCAGCCACGTCATGGGCACGCGCCCGCCGCAGCTGATGCAGATCGGGGTCACCGTGCACGACGATCCGGCGCAGATCCTGCCCCAGGCCCTGCGGCTGGTGAAGCAGCTCGATCGCGGCGCCGGCGTGCTCGTGCTGACCGACGTCTACGGCGCGACCCCCGGCAACATCGCTGCGCGGCTCCTGATCCCGAACCGGGTCGAGGGCGTGGCCCGCAACGAGCCGCTCAAGACCGTCGTCGCCAAGGCCATGTCAGGCGGCGTCGAAGGGGTGTTCCGCATGCCGCCGGCGATCGAGAATGCAGCAACGGGAAGTTGAGATCGTCAACAAGCTGGGACTGCACGCACGCGCTTCGGCGAAGCTGACGCAGCTCGCCGGCAAGTATCAGTGCGAAGTCTGGCTGTCGCGCAATGGTCGCCGCGTGAACGCGAAGAGCATCATGGGCGTCATGATGCTGGCGGCGGCGAAGGGCTCGAAGATCGAGATCGAGACTGACGGCACCGACGAAGCCGATGCCATGGCCGCATTGGTGGAACTGATCGCGGACAAGTTCGGGGAGAGCGAGTAACCAGGGTTCAGGAATCGGGAATCAGGGATCAGAAACCAATCAAGTAGAGCCATCCGCGGATCCGAGGCACACTCGCCGTGCCGGCGCCCACGATCGATTCCCAGCATCTGATCCCTGACATCTGATCCCTGAACCCTGAAATGTCCTTCACTCTCCACGGTATCGCGGTCTCCAGCGGCATCGCCATCGGGCGAGCACATCTGGTGTCGCACGCGCAGCTCGAGGTGCCGCACCTCGAGATTCCCGCGAACCGCATCGAGCAGGAGCAGGCGCGCTTCGACACGGCGCTCACCCGGGTCCGGCGCGAGCTGTCCGATCTCGCCGGCGACATTCCGGACAATGCGCCGCCGGAGTTCGAGGCGTTCCTCAACGTCCACCTGATGATCCTCGGCGACGAAACGCTCGCCGTGGCCCCCAAGACCCTGATCGCGAGCCAGCGCTGCAACGCCGAATGGGCCTTGAAGCAGCAGATGGACGCGCTGCTCGCCCAGTTCGACGAGATCGACGACCCGTACCTGCGCAGCCGCAAGACCGACGTGGTCCAGGTGGTTGAACGCGTGCTCGCCGCCCTGCTGCTCGACACCACGAGTGCGGCAACCGTGGCCACACCGGAGGACGGCAGCATCCTGGTGGCCCATGACCTGTCGCCCGCGGACGTGATCCTGTTCAAGCAGCACAAGTTCGCGAGCTTCATCACCGACGTGGGCGGCACCACGTCGCACACCGCGATCGTCGCGCGCAGCCTGGGCATTCCTTCGATCGTGGCGCTGCACCACGCGCGTCGCCTGGTGCGCGAGGATGAGTTGCTGATCGTCGACGGCTCGCACGGTGTGGTCATCGTCAATCCCGACGAGACCACGCTCGCCGAGTACCGCCTGCGCCAGGAGGAGTGGGATCTCGAACGCCAGAAGTTGCGGCGCCTCAAGACCACACGTTCGGCCACACTCGACGGCACGCGCATCGAGCTGCAGGCGAACATCGAGCTGCCCGACGACGTGGCCCAGGCCAAGGACAACGGCGCGGCCGGCGTGGGCCTGTTCCGCACCGAGTTCCTGTACCTCAATCGGCGCGACCTGCCGACCGAGGATGAACAGTTCGAAGCCTACCGCCGGGTCGCCGAGGAGATGGAAGGGCTGCCGGTGACGGTCCGGACCTTCGATCTGGGTGCCGACAAGGCGCTGCTCGACACCGAGCGTGTCTCCACCAATCCGGCGCTGGGTTTGCGCGCCATCCGCCTCTGCCTCGCGGAACCGCTGATGTTCTTCGGGCAGCTGCGAGCAATCCTGCGCGCCTCGGCCTACGGCAAGGTGAAGATTCTCGTGCCGATGCTCTCCGGCGTGCACGAACTCAACCAGACCCTGCACCTGATCGACGAAGCCAAGCGCAGCCTCGACCAGGACGGCATCCGCTACGACCCGGCGATCCCGATCGGCGGCATGATCGAGATCCCGGCCGCCGCGTTGTCGCTCGGCATCTTCACGCGCAAGCTGGATTTCCTGTCGATCGGCACCAACGACCTGATCCAGTACACGCTTGCCATCGACCGCACCGACGACGCCGTCGCGCACCTATACGACCCGCTGCATCCCGCGGTGTTGCAGCTGGTATCGAGCATCATCCAGGGTGCAGCGAAGGCCGGCAAACCCGTGGCCGTGTGCGGAGAAATGGCTGGCGACACGACGTTGACGCGGCTGCTGCTGGGCTTCGGCCTGCGGCAGTTCTCCATGCACCCGGCCAACCTGCTGTCGGTGAAACAGATCGTGCTGAAGTCCGACCTGGTGGAAGTCGCGAATCTCGCACGTCGCATGCTGCGCGCCGAAGAGCCCGAGAAGCTCTACGCGCTGCTCGCCAAGCTCAACGAAGCGTGAACCTCGACTCCGAACAGCTCGCCCGGCATCTCGAGCGCCAGTTGGCGCCGCTGTACCTGGTGTATGGCGAGGAGGCATTGCTCGCATTGGAAGCGGCGGATCGCATTCGGGCGGCCGCGCGCCGCAAGGGTTATTCGGAGCGCGAAGTGCTGATCGCGGAGCCCGGCTTCGAATGGCGCCGGTTGCAGGCGAGCGGCGCCAGCCTGTCGCTGTTCGCGACGCTGCGCCTGATCGAACTGCGCATCCCCGGCAGCGGACCCGGCGTCGAAGGGGCCGAGGCGTTGAGCACACACGCCGCCAACCTGCCGCCGGACACCCTCACGCTAGTCACCGTCGGCAAGCTCGATGGCCGCACGCGCAAGAGTGCCTGGTTCAGCGCGCTCGAAGCGGCCGGTGCCGCGGTGCACGCGCAGAAGGTGACCACCGACCGGCTGCCCCAATGGCTGGCCGGACGTCTCGGTCTTCAGGGCCACCAGGCGGACGAGGCCACGCTCGAGTTTCTCGCCGCGCGCGTCGAGGGCAATCTGATGGCGGCGCACCAGGAAGTGCAGAAGCTCGCATTGCTGTTCCCGCCCGGCCCCATCGCACTGGAAGACGTGAAGAACGCCGTACTCGACGTGGCGCGGTACGACGCCTTCGACCTGGGGCCGGCAGTGCTGAAAGGTGAAGGCGCCCATGTCGCGCGGATGCTCGATGGCCTCCAGGCGGAAGGCGCGGGGCCGCCGCTGGTGCTGTGGGCCCTGGCGGAGGAGGCGCGCGCACTGCTCACGATCCGTGCCGCCACCGCACGCGGTGTGCCCGTTCAGCAGGCGCTGCGGGACGCGCGAGTCTGGGGCGAACGCCAGGGGCCGATCCAGCGGGCGCTGCGCCGGCTGGACGTTCCGGCACTCGAACGCATGCTCGCCCACGCGGCCCGCATCGATCGCATCGCCAAGGGGGTGGCTCCGGGTACGGTATGGGACGAACTGCGGGCGCTGGGGCTCGCACTCGCGGGAGCGACGCCGGAACCGCGCTAAAATCCGTCCCTCGGTGCAAAGGAAGCCCATGGACGTCCAGTCGTACATGCATGGTGTCGGTCGGGCCGCTCGCGCGGCAGCGCGCGAGCTCGCGCGCGCTGACACCGCCGCCAAGAACAGTGCGCTCGAAGCGATGGCCGCCGCCATCGAGCGCGACCGCGACCGCCTGCTCGCGGCCAACACGGAAGACGTGGCCGAAGCGCAGCGCAAAGGCCTGGAGCCCGCTCTGCTAGACCGGCTGGTGCTCACCGCCAAGGGTGTCGCCTCCATGGCGCAGGGCCTGCGCGAGATCGCGCAGCTGCCCGACCCGATCGGCGAGGTCTCCGGCATGGCCTATCGGCCGAGCGGCATCCAGGTGGGCCGCATGCGCGTGCCGCTGGGCGTGATCGGCATCATCTACGAAGCGCGCCCCAACGTGACGGCCGACGCGGCCGGGCTGTGCCTCAAGTCGGGCAAACCAGGCGATCGCCCGGTGCGTGCGCGAGGGCCTCGAGGCCGCCGGGTTGCCGGAAGCGGCAGTCCAGGTGATCGAAACCACCGACCGCGCGGCCGTGGGCGAGCTCATCACCATGCGCGACTACGTCGACGTGATCGTGCCGCGCGGCGGCAAGGGCCTCATCGAGCGCATCAGCGCCGAATCGCGAATCCCCGTCATCAAGCACCTGGACGGCGTGTGCCACGTCTACATCGACGATCGGGCCGACCTCGACAAGGCCATCCGCATCGCCGACAACGCCAAGACCCAGCGTTTCGGCACCTGCAACACCATGGAGACGCTGCTGGTGCACGTCGCCATCGCGCCTCTTGCGCTGCCGCCGCTCGCGCGCATCTATGGCGACAAGGGCGTGGAGCTGCGCGGTTGCGAGCGCGCCCGCGCCATCGTGCAGACCATGAAGCCCGCCACCGAGGAAGACTGGTACGCCGAGTACCTGGCGCCGATCTTGAGCGTGCGCGTGGTGGACCATCTCGACGCGGCCATGGAGCACATCGCGGTCTACGGCTCCCAGCACACCGATGCCATCGTCACCGAAGACTATTCGCGCGCCCGGCGCTTTCTGCGCGAAGTGGACTCGAGCTCGGTGATGGTAAACGCGTCGACGCGCTTCGCCGACGGATTCGAGTACGGCCTCGGCGCGGAAATCGGCATCTCCACCGACAAGCTGCACGCCCGCGGCCCCGTGGGTCTGGACGGCCTGACCTCCCTCAAGTACATCGTCCTCGGCGACGGTCAGATCCGCACCTAGGGCCTGTTGACACTTAGAACGGACCTGCGTGACCTCCATGACGAGCGCAATCAAGGCGCAAAGCACAGCTGGGGCAGGACCCCCAGCGAGCATTTATAACGCGGAGTGCGCTTGTCATGGAGGATCACCCGGAGGGCTGGAGGCTGAGAAGGCGCAGGGCGTTGTTACGAGCTCCTCATGTAGGCCAACTACACGTCGTCGCTCGCGCGTAGCCCTGCGCCTTCTCAGCCCCCAGCGCAGGTCCGTTCTAAGTGTTAACAGGCCCTAGCCCCATGGCCTGGTGGGGTGTTCTCAAGCATGCACCCTGGGGCGAGATCGCCAAGGCGGCGTCGCGCGTGCCGGAGTTCGTGCGCGATATCCGCAAGGCCCCGGCCAACAACGATCCGGTTCCCCCGACCACTTCGACGCCGGTACCGGGCGCGGAGCAACTCAAGTTCGAGATCGAGGTGGTGAAATCAAACGTCGAGCGCCTGCGCAGTTACGCCGAATCCCACGCGGCCACCGTGGACGCGCAGTCGAAGGCGCTCACCGACAGCTTCAACGCGATCTCGGCGCGCATGCGCATGCTGACCTGGATCGCCGGCGCCGCGCTCGTCGTGGCCGTGATCGCAGTGATCGTCGCCTGGATGCGATGAAACCGAACCACAACCCGGGAGTGTTCTCTTGCCTAACGTGATCGAAGTCCGCGTGCCGGACATCGGCGACTTCAAGGATGTTCCCGTCATCGAACTGCTGGTGAAACCCGGCGACACGGTCGCGGCGGAAGATTCGCTCATCACGCTCGAGTCCGACAAGGCGACCATGGAAGTGCCTGCCCCCACGGCTGGAGTGGTGAAGGAATTGAAGGTCAAGGTGGGCGACAAGGTAGCGCAAGGGACATTGATCCTGATGCTGGAAGCCTCCGGCGCAGCCGCGGCCGCCGTACCCGCCGCGCCCCCGCCTGCAGCGGCCGCACCCGCCGCCGCAACAACGCCGGCACCGGCAACGGCAGCACCTTCGTCAGTGGCGAAAGGCGACGTGCATGCCGAAGTGGTCGTGCTGGGCTCGGGACCCGGCGGCTACACCGCCGCCTTCCGGGCAGCGGATCTCGGCAAGAAAGTAGTGCTGATCGAGCGCTATGCGACCTTGGGTGGGGTGTGCCTCAACGTCGGCTGCATTCCGTCGAAGGCGTTGCTGCACGCGGCGCGCGTGGTTTCCGAGGCCGAGGAGATGTCGCATTTCGGGGTGAAGTTCGCGAAGCCCGCGATCGACATCGAGCAACTGCGCGGCTGGAAGAACAGCATCGTCACCCGTCTCACCAAGGGCCTCGGCGGCCTTGCCAAGCAGCGCAAGGTCGAAGTGGTGACGGGAGTGGGCAAGTTCACCTCCCCCCACATGATCGAAGTCGCAACACCCGAAGGTGGACGCAAGACCGTCTCCTTCGACCACTGCATCATCGCGGCCGGCTCGTCGGTGGCGCGCATCCCCGGTTTTCCCTACGACGACGTCCGGCTCATGGACTCCACCGGTGCGCTCGAACTGCAGGAGATTCCGAAGCGCCTGCTGGTGATCGGCGGCGGCATCATCGGCCTCGAAATGGCCTGCGTGTACCACGCACTCGGCTCGAAGGTCACGGTGGTGGAGCTCGCGGACGGCTTGATCCCAGGCGCCGACCGCGACATCGTCAAGCCGCTCACCAAGATCATCGAGAAGAAGTACGAGGCGATTCTGCTCAAGACCAAGGTCGCGAAACTCGCCGCCACCAAGGCCGGACTGGAAGCGACCTTCGAAGGTGAAGGTGCGCCGGTGCCGCAGGTCTACGATCGCGTGCTGATGGCAGTGGGCCGCAGGCCGAACGGGCGAGACATCGATGCCGGCAAGGCCGGCGTGACGGTGAACGAGCGCGGCTACATCCCGGCCGACCAGCACCAGCGCACCAACGTGCCCCACATCTATGCCATCGGCGACGTGTGCGGCGAACCGATGCTCGCGCACAAGGCCACCCACGAAGGCAAGCTCGCGGCCGAGATCATCGCCGGTCACAAGGGCGCCTTCGATGCGCGCACCATCCCGTCGGTGGCATACACCGATCCGGAAGTGGCGTGGATGGGGCTCACCGAAACCCAGGCGAAGGCTCAGGGTGTCGAGTACGAGAAGGCGACCTTCCCATGGGCCGCCAGCGGCCGCGCGCTCGCGACCGGACGCGACGAAGGCATGACCAAGTTGCTGTTCGAGAAGAGCACGCGGCGCCTGCTCGGTGCCGCCATGGTCGGCCCCAATGCCGGCGAGTTGATCGCCGAGACCGTGCTCGCGCTCGAGATGGGGGCAGACGCCGAGGACATCGGCCTCACCATCCACCCGCATCCCACGCTGTCGGAAACGGTGTTCTTCGCCGCCGAGATCGCCGAGGGCAGCATCACCGACCTCTACATGCCCAAGCGCTGATGCGCGGCGAGACATTCATCCCGCTGCTGGCACCACCGCAGGCGCAGCGGGGCGAGGCCTGGTGGTTCGTGTTCCGCGGCGCCAACCTGCTCGTGCGCAAGGCCGAGGGTCGGGCGCACGTGCCATTCATCGAGAGTCTCGACGAACTCGGGCTGGCACCGGTGCGCTCGCAGTTCCTCGGTGTGGTCGGCGCAGCGCACGTCTACTCCGCGGAATGCGACGAGTCGGTCGAACCGCCTGCCGACATGACCTGGGCCGGATTGCGCAGCCTGTTCGGCGCAATCGATGACGACACCTTCGCACTTGCCGGGCGCGCGATCCAGATCATGGATTGGGACCGCTCGCACCAGTTCTGCGGTCGCTGCGGCACGCCGACGGAGCGCAAGCTGGCGGAGCGCTCGCGCGCCTGCCCGAAGTGCGGGCAGGTGCACTACCCGCGGCTGGCACCAGTGGCCATGGCTTTGGTCCATCGCGGCGACGAACTGCTGCTCGCACGCTCGCCGCACTTCGCCCCCGGCATGTTCAGCGCGCTGGCGGGTTTCGTCGAACCCGGCGAGAGCCTGGAGCAGGTCTTGGTGCGTTAAAT
>LNDQ01000124.1 GCA_001464695.1 Betaproteobacteria bacterium Ga0077523
CGGCGCCCCGGCCCCTGGAATCTCGAGTCGGTGTACGCCCTGTTTCCGATCCTCGCGGAGAAGCGCCGCAATCCCGGCACTGCCCTTTCCGGCGGGCAACAGCAGATGGTCGCGATCGGGCGAGCACTCATGAGCAATCCGAAACTGCTCATCTGCGACGAGATCTCGCTCGGACTCGCCCCGATCGTCGTGAAGGAAATCTACGACGCACTGCCGAACGTCTGCGCCGGCGGCCTCACCGTGATCATCGTCGAGCAAGACGTGAGCGTGGCCCAGCGCGTGTCGAATCGGCTCTATTGCCTGCAGGAAGGGCGGGTCACCCTGTCGGGGGCCTCGCAAGCGCTGACACGCGAGCAGATCTCGCAGGCTTACTTTGGCGTGTAAGTCGTGGACAAGCACACGCTGATGAGACGATCTGAAACGCACGACGCGGCGGACGCGGCGGACGCGGCGGAAGGCGACCCCCGCACACGTCGCGTCCCCTTGTTGTACGCAGTACACCGCGTCCGCCGTGTCCGCCGCGTTGTGCATTTGGCCTCGAGCGCGTCCTGCCAGGAACAGGGGTCGCAGTGATCGGCTGGCTCGACACCATCGTGCAGGGCGTGCTCCTCGGCGGGCTCTACGCCCTCTTCGCCATGGGGCAGTCGCTCATCTTCGGCGTGATGCGCCTCACCAACACGGCGCACGGCGATTTCATCATCCTCGCGGCATTCGGCGCGTTTTCGCTGGTCCTTGCCATCGGCCTGCCGCCCGCCGCTGCCCCGTGGGTCGCCATGGGTGCGCTGCTGCCCATTGCCTTCGGCGCCGGCTACGGGCTGCAGGATCCGCTGCCCTCCCTGGTCGTGACCTTCGGGCTGGCGATCGTCATCCAGAACGTGCTGCAGGAGGTCTACAGCGCCGACCCGCGGTCCATCGAATCGGGGGGCCTCAACATCGCCAGTGTCCCGATCGGCGCAGACCTGGCAGTGGGTACGCTGCCGCTCATCATCTTCGGCATCGCGGTCGCGATGGCGGTGGCCATGCAATGGCTGTTCGATCGCACCGCGATCGGCCGGGCGTTCCGCGCCGTGAGCGACGACCGCGATGCTGCCGAACTGATGGGGCTCGATCACCGGCACATCTATGCCCTGGCAACCGGGATCGCCTTCGTGCTGGTGGCGATCGCGGGGACTCTTCACGGCATGAAGACGACGGTGTCGCCCGCCGACGGCCCGGCATTGCTGCTGTACGCCTTCGAAGCCGTGATCATCGGCGGCATGGGATCGTTCTACGGCACGCTCGCCGGCGGAATCATCCTCGGCGTCACCCAGGCGATCGGATTTCGCATCGATCCGGGCTGGGGCATCTGGGCGGGCCACGTCGTATTTCTCGCCATGCTGCTGTTCCGGCCCTCGGGACTCTTTCCGAAAACGCGATGAACACGACGGCGATCCCCTTCGAAGTGTCGCGGGCCACCCGCGCGAGCCGGGCAGGTGGCGCGGTTGCCGTCGTGTTCGTCGCGGTCCTGGCGAGCTTTCCCTGGTGGGCCGATCACGGCTGGATGCGCGAGTTCAACGAGATGGCGTGCTACCTCATCTTCGCGATGATGTGGAACCTGCTCGCTGGGTATGGCGGCATGGTTTCCATCGGTCAGCAGGCCTACCTGGGTCTCGGCGGGTATGCCCTGCTGGTGATGGGCAACTTCGGTGGCGTGAATCCGTTCGTCGCCGTGCCCATCGCCGCGGTGCTCACCATGCTCGTGGCCTTGCCGGTGTCGAAGATCGCATTCCGCCTGCAGGGCGGCTACTTCGCCATCGGCACCTGGGTGATCGCCGAGGTGTTCCGGCTCTCGATCGCCAACGTGTCGGCGGTGGGCGGAGGTTCGGGCACCAGTCTCACGGCACTGCGCGGCATCGAGAAGTCCACGCGAGTATCCGTCACGTTCTGGCTCTGCCTCGTCTCCGCGGTGGCATCGGTGGCGCTGGTCTACTGGTTCCTGCGCTCGCGCCAGGGGCTCGCACTGCTCGCCATCCGCGACAGCGAGATCGCCTCGGAAAGCCAGGGCGTGAACGTACGCGCCACCAAACTCGGCGTGTATCTGGTCGCCGCATTCGGTGCCGGACTCGCAGGCGCGCTCTACTTCCTCGGGAACCTGCGCATCTCGCCCGACGCGGCCTTCACGGTGAACTGGACCGCGTTCACGATCTTCATCGTGATGATCGGCGGCATCGGCACCATCGAAGGGCCCATCGTGGGCGTGGTGCTGTTCTGGCTGCTCAACAAGTACTTCTCCGAGTACGGCACGTGGTACCTGGTCGGTCTCGGCCTGCTGGCGATCGTCGTCACCATCAAGTTTCCGCGCGGACTGTGGGGCTACTTCGCCCACCGTTTCGATCTTCATTTCTTCCCGGTGCAGCGCCGCCTGGTGCTGCACGAACCACCCAAGGACTGAACCATGGCAGAAGCCTTCATCTGCGCAGCACTGCGCACTCCCATCGGCCGTTACGGCGGCGCCCTGTCGTCAGTTCGCCCCGACGATCTCGGCGCGATACCGCTCAAGGCACTCATGGAGCGCCACGCGAGCGTGGACTGGAGTGCGGTGGACGACGTCGTGTTCGGTTGCGCCAATCAGGCGGGCGAAGACAATCGCAACGTCGCGCGCATGGCGCTGCTGCTCGCCGGGCTACCGAAGGAGATTCCGGCCAGCACCATCAACCGGCTGTGCGGTTCCGGAATGGACGCGGTCGGCATCGCCGCGCGCGCCATCAAGTCCGGCGAGGCGGAGCTCATCATCGCCGGCGGCGTCGAGAGCATGTCGCGCGCACCGTTCGTCATGCCGAAGGCGGACAGCGCGTTCTCGCGCACCAACGCGGTGTACGACACGACCATCGGCTGGCGTTTCATCAACCCGGTCATGAAGCAGATGTACGGCGTCGACGCGATGCCCGAAACAGCGGAGAACGTCGCGGCGGACTTCGGTGTCTCGCGTGCCGATCAGGACGCGTTCGGGCTGCGCTCGCAAGCGCGCGCGGCGGCAGCGCAGAAGAGCGGACGTCTCGCCAAGGAGATCGTCCCGGTCACCATCCCCGCGAAGAAGGGCGATCCGGTGGTCGTGAGTCAGGACGAACATCCGCGCGAGACCACCCTGGAGGCGCTCGCGAAGTTGAAGCCCATCGTGAAGCCCGACGGCACCGTAACGGCGGGCAACGCCTCCGGCGTCAACGATGGCGCGTGCGCCCTGATCCTGGCAAGCGAAGCGGCGGCGCGAAGGCACGGACTGACACCGCTCGCCCGCGTCGTGGGCGTGGCCACGGCGGGATGTGCGCCGCGAATCATGGGCATCGGCCCCGTACCTTCGTCCCAGAAGCTGTTCGCGCGTCTCGGCATGGCGCAGGGGCAGATGGACGTCATCGAACTGAACGAAGCCTTCGCAGCCCAGGGTCTGGCAGTGCTGCGGCAACTGGGTATCGCGGACGACGACCCGCGCGTGAATCCGAACGGCGGCGCCATCGCCCTGGGTCACCCGCTCGGCATGAGTGGCGCGCGGCTCGTCGCCACCGCCACGCACGAACTGCAGCACCGCAGCGGCAAGTTCGCCTTGACGACCATGTGCATCGGCGTCGGTCAGGGCATTTCGGCTGTTCTGGAAAGAGTCTGAAGTCCGAAGGCGGCGAACGGCAGCACCGACAGGTGCGTCGTACCAGACCGTCTCATCCAACCTGAGTCGTTCAACGCTCGATCACGTGGGGAGATAAGACATGTCCGGCAAGCAGATCAAGCAGCAGGCAGACAAGACACGCCGCGGATTCCTCAAGGCGGCCACGGCAGGTACCGCCGCAGCGACGTTCGGAGCCGTCACGCTGGGGCCGAAGGAGGCACAAGCCGCGAGCTTCGATGCGGAATATGACGTCGTCGTCTGCGGCGGTGGCGGCGCCGGCCTCCCGGTGGCGCTGTTCTCGCGCTGGCTCGGCGACAAGGTGGTGGTGTACGAAAAGGCGGCGACTCTCGGCGGCACCTCGTTCAAGGCCGCCTATTGGTACTGGGTGCCGAACAACGCGGCGATGCAGAAGGCCGGCATTCCGGATTCGAAGGAACACTTCCTGCGCTATGTCGCGCGCTTGAGCCAGCCGCAGAGCTTCGATCCGAAGGCACCCAAGCTTGGCCTGTCGGATTGGGAGTACAGCATGTGCGAGGCGATCTACGACAGCTCGTCGGTGGGCACCGAGCTCCTCGCCGAGAAGGGCGCCCTGCCCTATCGCCACGTGGCGCCGGTGCCCGACTACTTCGCCGAAATGGAGACCATCGGTGCCTCCGGGCGCGTGCTGTTTCCGAAGGATGGCGCGGCTTCCATGTCCGACGGCGGGCAGGTGGCCACACGGACACTTTCGACCGCCTGCCGCCGCGACGGCGTGACGGTGCGCACCAGCCACCGCGTGCAGAAGGTGATTCTCAACGACAAGCGCGAGGTGATCGGCGTCGAAGTCCAGAACGACGAAGGCACGCTCCGGGTCAAGGCCCGCAAGGCCGTGATCTTCGCCACCGGCGGCTTCACCCATGATCCGGAACTGCGCAAGAATTTTCTCTCGATCCCGGCCTACGGCGGTTGCGCAGCCATGACGAACGAGGGCGACTTCATCCGCATCTCCAGCACCCTCGGCGTGCAGTTGCGCAACATGAACTACGCCTGGATGTGCCCGATCTCTTTCGAGAAGGCGATCGCGAAGGACCCGTCGATGATCGGCTGCTTCTCCGTGGCCGGCGATTCGATGATCTTCGTGGACAAGAACGGCAAGCGCGTGGTGAACGAGAAGCTGCACTACAACGAACTCGCGCAGAAGTTCTTCGAATGGGACGGCGCCAACGCCCAGTTCCCCTATCTCATCCTGACCTCCATCTGGGATCAGCGCGCCCAGGACCATTCGGCCAGTCATGAGTACGGTCGCCTGATCGTGCCGCCCGGGTCGGACGATCGTCACGTCATCAAGGGCGCGACTCTGGAGGAGCTCGCCGCGAACATCGACGCGCGCCTGCAGAAGTACGCCAGCCACAACGGCGGCATGCGCATCTCGGCCGACTACGTCCAGAACCTGAAGGCCACCATCAAGCGCTACAACGAGTTCGCGGCGAGCGGCAAGGACCTCGATTTCCATCGCGGCGAGCGCGGTGTCGATCTGCTCTTCAACGGCAACGTCAAGGAGGAACCGGGGCGCAAGAACCCGACCATGTGGCCCTTGAGCGACAAGGGGCCGTACTACGCAGCCTTCGTGACCGGCGGCACGCTCGATACCAAGGGCGGCCCGAAGACCAATCCCGAAGGCCAGGTGCTCGACATCGCCGACCAGCCCATCCCCGGGTTGTACGGTGTGGGCAACTGCGTGGCGTCGGCGTCCGGTCGCGCGTACTGGGCCGGCGGCGGCACTCTCGGACCGATCATCGGCTTCGCGTATCGCGCGGCGAATGCGGCACACAAGGAGCCGGTTCGCGGTTGACGCTCGCATCGGGGCCGGCGCGCCGTGGCGCACCGGCCCCTTTCACCCAACGCTGGATGTGGAGACAAACGTCATGAAGTCGAACCTCATCGCGGGCAGCCTGGTCGCTGCCGCGCTCTGTACGACACCGGCGCTCGCCGCCGATGATCTGGCTGCAGCGAAGGAGTTGACCGTGCGCCAGTGCAGTCAATGCCACACGTTCGAGAAAGGCGAGAAGCACGGGCAAGGGCCGAACCTCTTCGGTCTGATCGGCCGACCGGCCGCCGCCGTGGACGGGTTCGTGTTCTCCGACGGCATCAAGGAGGCCCTCCAGGGCAAGACCTGGACCGTGGAACTGCTCGACCAGTGGCTCACCGACACGCTCGCCGTCGCGCCGAAGGCGCAGATGGTGTACTTCCAGGATGAAGCCCGGGTTCGTGCCAAGCTGATCCGCTATCTTGAATCGCTGAAGTAGTTTCGTCCCGCAATCTTTCTCCGGAGAACCGGCCATGGGCAGCCCGCTGGAACACACGTTGACCGACGCCGTCCTCGCACGCATCGAGGGCAACGCCGACCCTCGCTTCAGGCAGATCATGACGAGCCTCATCCGCCATCTGCACGCGTTCGTGCGCGAGACCGAACTGACCGAGGCCGAATGGTTCGCGGGCATCCAGTTCCTCACCGCGACCGGGCAGAAGTGCGACGACAAGCGCCAGGAATACATCCTCCTGTCGGATACGCTCGGCGTTTCGATGCTGGTGGACGCCATCAACCATCGCAAGCCAGGCAGCGCCACCGAGACCACCGTGCTCGGGCCCTTCTACGTGCCGGGCTCGAAGCACCTGCCGATGTGGGCCGACATCGCCGCCGGCCTGCCCGGCGTCCCGGCCTACGTGCATGGACGCGTGCTCGATGTCGACGGCAAACCGATCGTCGGCGCCGAGCTCGACGTCTGGCAGAACGATGCCGAAGGCTTCTACGACGTCCAGCGCCCCGGTGCTTCGTACGCACGCGGCAAGTTCACCACCGATGCCGAAGGGCGCTTCGGGTTCCGTACCATCCGGCCGGTGAGCTATCCGATTCCAACCGATGGTCCGGTCGGAAAAATGCTCCTCGGCATGGGGCGGCATCCCTACCGGCCCGCGCACGTCCACACGAAGGTCTCGGCCCCAGGCTACGAGCCCATCATCACGCACCTGTTCGTGCAGGGTGACCCGTATCTGGGATCGGACGCGGTGTTCGGGGTGAAGGACTCGCTGGTGGTGGAATTCGTCGCGCACTCGGCGGGGCCGACGCCGGACGGTGGAAATTCAACCGTACCGTTCCACACCGCCCAGTATGATTTCCGGTTGGTAAAGATGCGGTAGATCCGCACGCGGTGCAGCGGCTGGAAGTCACGGGTGACGCCGTTTCCCAATGGTCTGGTAGCATCACCCCGGGTAGTTCGCGTCTCGGTCGAGATCGGCGCAGACGCACCGCTGCCCTCCACCGATCCGAATCCTGAATGCGCCCTTCCGCCGCCCTCTGCCTGCTGGTGTTCTGCGGTCCCGTCGTCGCCGACGAATTACCGCCGCTCGCGACCAGCGCCCAGTTGAAGCGGGCCGTGGCCGGCAACACCATCGAGGGATCGATGGATGGCTCCGGCCGCTACACCGAGTACTACAGGAAGGACGGCCGGGTGAAAGGTGCGGACTATCAGGCGCGCTGGTCGATCGAAGGCAATACGATGTGCTGGGTGTACACGGGCCAGCCGAAGGACTGCTGGAACGCGGCAATCAAGGGCGCGAACATCAAATGGGTGAAGGACGGCAAGGTCCAGGGGTCGGGCACGATCCTCAAGGGCAATCCGAACCGCTTCTGAAGCGCACCGCGCCAGTCGGGTTCCCGTGAAGATCGCGATCGTCGGCTGCGGTGCCATGGGCTGTGTGTACGCTGGCCTGCTGGCGAGTGCCGGCCATGACGTGTGGGCGATCGATGCATGGCGCGACCATGTCGATGCGATCCGCAGCAAGGGCCTGCGGCTCGAGGGCATTTCCGGTGACCGGACGGTCCGCATCCATGCGACGACCGACGCGGCAGAAGTCGGTGCCAGCGACCTCGTCATCATCGCCACCAAGATCATGCACGTGGAACCGGCCGCGACGGCGGCACGGTCGCTGATCGGGCCCGAGACGGTCGTGCTGTCGATCCAGAACGGACTGGGCGGGCCGGACATCAGTGCGCGCATCCTCGGCCGCGAGCGCGTGCTGGTCGGCGTGGTCGGCGGCTTCGGCGCTTCGATGAAGGGGCCGGGCCATGCACATCACAACGGCATGGAACTGGTGCGCCTGGGCGAGTTCGCGGGCCCGATCACGCCACGGCTCGAGGCGGTGGCGGACGTGTGGCGTTCCGGCGGCTTCAAGGTCAAGTGCTTCGACGACATCGACCAGCTCGTATGGGAGAAGCTGATCTGCAATGTCACCTACTCCGGTCCGTGCTCGATCATGGATCGCACCATCGGTGAAGTGATGAACGATCCCGACGCGTGGACTGTTGCCGCCGCCTGCGCGATGGAAGCATTCGCGGTGGGCAAGGCCAAGGGGGTGAACCTGGACATCGTCGATGCCGAGGCTTACGTACGCGATTTCGGTTCGAAGATTCCCAATGCGCGCCCGTCGGTGCTGCTGGATCACATGGCTGGGCGCGTTTCCGAGATCGACGCGATCAACGGGGCGATCGTGCGGGTCGGTCTTGAACTCGGTGTGGCGACGCCGGCCAATGCGACGATCACTGCGTTGGTGCGGGCGAAGGAACGGCGGATGGGGGTGCGGGTTTAGGCATCGCTTGCCCCCATCCCAGCCTTCCCCCACCGATGGTGGGGGAAGGGGTGTACACCCCCTCCCCCCGGCTTTGCCGGGATTCCTAGCGCGCCGGCGGATCGGGGACGAAACTCGCCGGGAACGGCTGCGGATCGCGAGGCACCGGCACTGGAGCAGGAATCACGCCGCGCGCAACAAGGTTCGGATGACTGTCGTACCAGATCGCGATCAATTCATTGGGTGACTCGGACTCCCGTTCGAAGCTCGTGTAACGCACCTGCGAAGTCTGGATACGGCCATGGCCGGTGCCGAGGCTCTTCTCCGCCTTTTCCATGGGTGCGCTCTGCGCACGGGCGCTAGGCTGCGCCGGAGCCGACGAGGGCGCCGCATCGGCGCTGTTGCCGGCCGAGGAATCCTTTGCGGCGCCCGACATCGGCGCTTCGCGACGCTGGCGTTCCTCCTCGAGCACCATCGGCGGCTCCACCTTGCGCTTGAACACCGCGACACCGATCACGCCGACGTTGTCCGGCCGACCGGTGCGCGCGGCGTAGGAATCGTCCAGGCGCGTGAAGTAGAACGCCGCCACCTTCGACATGTCCTTGCGCCAGCCCTTGATCGGGAGCCGATCGCCCGGTGTCAGCACGTAGCCGCTCTGGCTCGGTGCGGCGGTCTCGCCGGTGACGACGTTGACGCCATCGACCGACGTCACGGCGAGCAGATCGGCGCCCGACTGATTGCGGATGCGGATCTCGTATTCGTTGCCGGGCCTGCCCGCCACGTACCAGCGGCCGTCGCTGTAGTACGTTGGGAGAACGCGGCCGGAGGCACGATCGTAGATGGTGACGTCGGCAAGACTGCCGACGGCGAAGGCGGGAACGGCAGCGGACATCAGGCTTGCGGCGAGAACGAGGGGGCGAAGGTTCATGTGTGGCTCCTGTGGGACGTTGCAGCCACTGAAACGGGCCGGCGCCGAGAACGGGGTTAACGCCGCGGTCTCGATTAAAATCCCACCCCCGCGCTCCCCTATCCGAAAGAAGAGACCTATGCAGATCAAGACCATCGGCGTCGTCGGCGCCGGCACCATGGGCAACGGCATCGCCCAGGCCTTCGCCGTGGCCGGCCATGCCGTCGTGATGACCGACGTGGCCCAGGCAGCCCTCGACAAGGGCTTGAAGAACGTGGACGGCAGCCTCGAGCGTCTGGTGAAGAAAGAGAAGATGACGGCGGCCGACAAGGCGACCGCCCTCGCGCGCATCACCACTTCCACGAAGCTGGATGCGCTGGGCGACGTCGACCTGATCGTCGAGGCCGCCACCGAGAACCTCACCCTCAAGCTCGACATCTTCGCCAAGCTCGACGCCGCGGCAAAGCCCGGCGCGATCATCGCCTCCAACACGTCGTCGATCTCGATCACCAGGCTCGCCGCGGCGACGAAGCGCCCCGCCCAGGTGATCGGCATGCATTTCTTCAACCCCGTGCCCGTGATGCAACTCGTGGAACTGATCCGCGGCCTGCAGACCTCGGACGAGACCTATGCCGCGACCGAGGCGATTTCCAAGGCGGTGGGCAAAGCGCCGGTGCAGGTCAAGAACTCGCCGGGCTTCGTGGTAAATCGCCTGTTGTGCCCGATGATCAACGAGGCGGTGTTCGCGCTGGGCGAGGGCCTGGCTACCCCCCAGCAGATCGATGACGCCATGCGGCTTGGCTGCAACCACCCGATCGGACCGCTCGCGCTGTGCGACCTGATCGGCGTCGACGTCGAACTTGCCGTGATGCAGGTGCTGTTCGAAGGCTTCAAGGACTCGAAGTACCGCCCCGCACCCTTGCTGGTCGAGATGGTCGAGGCCGGCTACCTCGGCCGCAAGACCGGCCGCGGCTTCTACCACTACGGTTGACCTCGCCGGGGCTCAGGGACCGAGGTTCCTGAGCCCTTCAAGGTCCAGCACGCGAATCGCGCCGTACTCGATCGCGAGCAGGCCGGCTTTCTCCAGGGTCTGCAACGACTGGTTCGTGCGCTGGCGCGACGTGCCCACCAGCAACGCGATCTCCGCCTGGGAGATCTCCAGGCGCGGCCCGCTGCCGGGGTAGAGGATGGGGTTGAAGAGGTCGGCGATGCAGCGCGCCAGCTTGGCTTCGGGTTCGAGCAAGTATTCGTACTCGATGCGAGCGATGAACTGGGCGAGGCGCTCGTTCAACTGGATCAGAAGAAAACGGTTGAACGATATGCTCGAGTCGAGCAGCCACTCGAACGTCGCTCGCGGCAGCCGGGCCACGGTGCAGTCGCGCAGGGCCGAAGCGTCGTAGCGCCGCGGTTCCTGCTTGAGCAACGAGCCTTCGCCGAACCAGCCCCCGGGCGGCACGCCGGTGAAGCTCAGCGTGCGTCCGTCCGGCGCGGAACTGGAGATCTTGGCCAACCCGTGGAGGATGCCGAGCCACGCATCCACGGATTCGCCCTTGATGCAGATCGAGTCGCCGGCGGCGACTTGCTGCACCGCAAGATCGGCGAGCACCCGGGCCCGCTGCTCTTCCGTCAGGTCCGCAGTCCAGCGGGCATGCAGATGCAGGGTCTCGGCGAGGTTCACGGCGTCTCAATTGTCGTCCCGGTGACAGTGCAATCGTGCCCGAACCTGCTACGCTTGCCGAGCCCTGCCTGCAAGGGAAGAGCCGCCTTTCGAGACCTTAAGGTGCGGCGACAACGAGATGGAGGAGTGGAGTTGAGCCTGCCCGGCACCGATGCGGGCGCGGATACCTTTCCGCGCCTCCTGCTGCACCACGCGGCTGTGCGTGGGGCCCGGACCGCCATTCGCGAGAAAGATCTCGGCATCTGGTTGTCATGGACCTGGCGTGAGGTCGCGGATGAAGTCCGCGCCGCCGCCTGTGGCCTGGCGGCACTCGGCTTCGAGCGCGGCATGACGCTCGCGGTCGTCGGCGACAACCGGCCGCGTCTGTACTGGTCCATGGCGGCCACCCAGGCGTTGGGGGGCATCCCGGTGCCGCTCTACCAGGACGCGATCGCGCAGGAGATGCTGTTCGTCCTCGAGAACGCCGAGGTGGAGTTCGCGGTGGTGGAGGACCAGGAACAGGTCGACAAGCTGCTCGAGATCCGCGCGAAGTATCCGCGGTTGAAGCACATCATCTTTGACGATGCGCGCGGGCTGCGCAACTATCCGAATCCGGAGTTGCTGTCGTTCGATCGGCTGCAGGAGATGGGGCGCGAGTACGACCGCGTCCATCCCGGCTTCTACCAAGGCGAGATCGACCGCGGCCAGCACGACGACACGGCGGTCATGCTCTACACCTCCGGCACCACCGGCAATCCGAAGGGTGTCTGTCACACGCACTCTTCGTTGATCGCCGCGGCGCGCGGCGACATCGCATTCGACGGCTTCACGGCTCAGGACGAGGTGCTGTCGTATCTGCCGATGGCGTGGGTTGGCGACCACCTGTTCTCCTACGCGCAGGCGCTGGTGGCGGGGTTCTGTGTGAACTGCCCGGAATCGAGCGAGACCGTACCCATCGACCTGCGCGAGATCGGTCCCACCTACTACTTCGCACCACCGCGCGTGTTCGAGAACCTGCTCACGACGGTGATGATCCGCATGGAGGACGCAGCGCGTTTCAAGCAACGCATCTTCCACTACTTCATGGCGGTGGCGAAGCGTTGCGGTGCGAAGATCATGGATGGGCGCACGATGGAGGTGAGCCTCGGCGATCGGCTGCAGTACTTCATCGGCGATCTGCTGGTCTACGGCCCACTGCGCAACGTGCTCGGCATGTCGCGCATTCGTGTTGCCTACACGGGAGGGGCTGCGATCGGGCCGGACCTGTTCGATTTCTACCGGTCCATCGGCGTGAACCTCAAACAGCTCTACGGGCAGACCGAGACCGGCGTGTATGTCTGCAAGCAACCCACCGGCAAGGTCAAGCTCGACACCGTCGGGCCGCCGCTGCCGGGCGTCGAGATCCGCATCGCCGACAACGGCGAAGTGCAGGTGAAATCGCCCGGCATGCTGAAGGAGTACTACAAGCGGCCCGACGCGACAGCCGAGTCGATCACGCCGGATGGCTGGTTCATGACCGGCGATGCCGGCTTCTTCGATCGCGACGGTGATCTCAAGATCATCGATCGTGCCAAGGACGTGGGCAAGTTGCTGGACGGGACGCTGTTCGCGCCGCAGTACATCGAGAACAAG
>LNDQ01000125.1 GCA_001464695.1 Betaproteobacteria bacterium Ga0077523
ATGTGCACCGCGTTCATCAACATCGACCTCGGATCGGTGGGCAACTGGGCGGAGCGCCGTGGTATCGCGTATTCGGGCTACACCGATCTCGCGCAGCGCGACGCGGTCTACGATCTGGTGCAGGAATGCGTCGAGAAGGTGAACCGGGATCTGGCCACCGACGCGCAGCTCGGCAATTCGCAGATCCGGCGCTTCCTGGTGCTGCACAAGGAACTCGATGCCGACGACGGCGAGCTGACGCGTACGCGCAAGGTGCGCCGTGGCTTCATCGCCGAGCGCTATGCGCAGCTGGTCAATGCGCTGTTCGGCGGTGCGACCCACTGCGAGATCGAAGGCCAGATCAAGTTCGAAGATGGCCGCACGGGCCACATCCGGGCGGACGTGAAGATCCGGGATGCGAAGACGTTTCCGGTGGTGCAGGAGAGGAAGGCGGCGTGAGCGCGACGGTCTGTTGCCCCCACCCTAGCCCTCCCCCAGCAAAGCTGGGGGAGGGGACGTACATCCAACCCGGATGGCAAATGCCGGCACTCCTTCCCCCACGACAGGCACTCCTTCCCCCACCTCTGGTGGGGGAAGGTTGGGATGGGGGCCCGGCGTTCGCTCGTGGCGCAGCAGTGGAGATGACCGCGTGAGCGCCAGCCCCCACCCCAACCCTCCCCCATCTGCGATGGGGGAGGGAGCGCAGAGCGGCTCACGCCGTATCGGCGAGGTCATGCTGTCGGTCGAGAACATCTCGCTCGCTTTCGGCGGCGTGAAGGCGTTGACCGACATCAGTTTCGACGTCCGCGAGCACGAGATCCGCGCGATCATCGGGCCGAACGGAGCGGGCAAGAGCTCGATGCTGAACTGCATCAACGGCGTGTACACCCCGCAGCAGGGTCGCATCCGCTTCGACGGGCAGACATTCACATCCATGGCCCCGCACAAGGCGGCGACCATGGGCATCGCGCGCACCTTCCAGAACATCGCGCTGTTCAAAGGCATGAGCGTGCTCGACAACCTCATGACGGGGCGCAACCTCAAGATGCGCTCGAACCTGCTCGCGCAGGCGCTCTACGTCGGCCCCAACCGCCGCGAAGAACTGGAGCAGCGCGAGAAGGTGGAGCACATCATCGATTTCCTGCAGATCGAGTCGGTGCGGAAGACGCCCGTGGGCCGCCTGCCCTACGGCGTGCAGAAGCGGGTGGAGCTGGGCCGCGCCCTCGCGGCCGAACCGCGCCTGCTGCTGCTGGACGAACCGATGGCCGGCATGAACATCGAGGAGAAACAGGACATGTGCCGGTTCGTCCTCGACGTCAACGACGAGTTCGGCACCACCATCGTGCTGATCGAGCACGACATGGGAGTGGTGATGGACATTTCCGATCGCGTCGTGGTGCTCGACTACGGCAAGAAGATCGGCGACGGCACGCCCGATGACGTGCGCAGCAACAAGGCCGTCATCGACGCCTACCTCGGAGTCTCCCACTAGCATGCAGTTCTTCTTCGAAGTCCTGATCGGCGGTCTGCTCGCGGGCGTGATGTATTCCCTGGTCGCGCTGGGCTTCGTGCTGATCTACAAGGCGTCGGGGGTGTTCAACTTCGCCCAGGGCGGCATGGTGTTCTTCGCCGCGCTCACGTTCGTGGGGCTGCAGGAGAAGACCGGCATGCCGTTCTGGGTGGTGCTCGCGCTCACCCTCGCGGTGATGGTGGTGCTCGGCATCGCGATCGAGCGCGTGGTGCTGCGCCCGCTGGTGAACCAGCCGCAGATCACGCTGTTCATGGCCACCATCGGGCTCGCGTTCTTCATCGAAGGATTGGCCCAGATCATCTGGGGTACGGAAGTCCGTCGCCTCGATCTGGGCCTGCAGGACGAACCGATCGGGACACTGATGGATCGGTTCGGCATCCTGGTGAGCAAGTTCGACCTGATCGCCGCCCTGGTGGCGGGCGTGCTTGTGGCGGTGCTGGCAGTGTTCTTCAACAAGACGCGCATCGGGCGGGCATTGCGTGCGGTTGCCGACGACCATCAGGCCGCGCTTGCCGTGGGCATTCCCTTGAAACAGATCTGGGCGATCGTGTGGTCGGTCGCCGGGTTCGTCGCGCTAGTCGCCGGATTGCTGTGGGGCGCCCGCAACGGCGTGCAATTCGCATTGACATTCGTGGCGTTGAAAGCGCTGCCGGTCCTCATCCTCGGTGGTTTCGAGTCGATCCTCGGCGCTATCGTCGGCGGTCTCATCATCGGCGCGGCGGAGAAGCTCGCCGAGGTGTATCTCGGGCCGCACATCGGCGGCGGGATCGAAGGCTGGTTCGCTTACATGCTGGCGTTGTTGTTCCTGCTGGTGCGGCCCGAAGGGTTGTTCGGGGAGAAGCATATTGATCGTGTCTAGACTTCTGCCCCCATCCCAACCTTCCCCCACGACTACGT
>LNDQ01000126.1 GCA_001464695.1 Betaproteobacteria bacterium Ga0077523
GGAGGGTTGGGGTGGGGGCAACGATCCCCCACCCGTCAACCTTAGCCGCACCGATGCTCTACCGCGAATCCGGTCAGTTCAAGACCACCTACGCCGCCGATCAGCAGCTCTTCCCGATCCGCCAGGACCGGTACGCCATCGCGTTGCTGCTGGCCATCGCGTTCGTCGCCATTCCGCTGTTCGCCAGCCACTACTGGCTCACGGCGCTGCTGATTCCGTTCCTGGTCTTCGCGCTCGCCACGCTCGGCTTGAACATCCTCACCGGCTACGCGGGGCAACTGTCGCTGGGGACCGCGGCATTCATGGCGGTGGGAGCGGTGGCGGCGTACAACTTCCAACTGCGCATCCCCGGCATGCCGATCCTCGTGAGCTTCATTCTCGGCGGATTGACGTCGGCACTGATCGGCATCGCTTTCGGCCTGCCGAGCCTGCGCATCAA
>LNDQ01000127.1 GCA_001464695.1 Betaproteobacteria bacterium Ga0077523
CACGGAGCACGGGGAGACGGCGTACCACGCGTAAGCCCTGCCCGCGCGGTGCAACGCCGCGGCAGCAGCAAAGAACAACGGGCGCCCTCAGGCGCCCGTTGTTCTTTGGTAGTTCGGATTCGGTGTGCGGCTGCTACCTGACCGCTTTCACCACGAAGGACACGAAGAGCACGAAGGAAAAGCACACGAAGGCCGATCCGGTTTTCCTTCGTGCTACTTCGTGCCCCTCGTGTCCTTCGTGGTGAAAGCGGTTGCCTCGTCAGCGCACGCAAGGAAGTGGTGTGCGCTCGCGACCAGGGTACACGGGGGCGTCTAGAACAAGCCCACCACCCGACCTTCCGGCGTCAGATCGATCTTCGTAGCCGACGGCACCTTCGGCAGCCCCGGCATGGTCATGACGTCGCCGCACACGAATACGACGAACTCCGCGCCGGCCGCCAGGCGCACTTCGCGAATGTTGATGGTATGCCCACTGGGCGCACCGCGCGCCGAAGCGTCGGTCGAAAAGGAATACTGCGTCTTCGCGATGCAGACCGGATAGCTGCCATAGCCGTCGTCCTGGAGGCGCTGGATCTGCGCCCGCACCTTCGCGTCGGCCGAGATGCCCGCGGCGCCGTAGATCTTCTTCGCCACCGCCTCGACCTTCTCCCACAGCGGCGCGCTGTCCTCATACACGAACTTCACTTTCGGCACGGACCCCTCGGCTACCTGCACCACGGCCCGGGCCACGGCCTCCGCACCCTTGCCGCCCTCGGCCCAGTGGCGCGCCGTCACGACCGGCACGCCCAGCGCCTCGATGCGGCGCTTCAGCAGGTCGTGTTCGGCCGGCGTGTCGTGGGTGAAGTGGTTGACCGACACCACGCACGGCAGGCCATAGTGGTTGCGGACGTTGTTCACGTGCCGCTCGAGGTTGGCAAGGCCGCGCTCCAGCGCTTCGAGGTTCTCGGTGTTGAGCCCTTTCAGGTCCACGCCACCGTGGTACTTGAGCGCGCGCACCGTGGCGACGATCACGCAGGCCGAGGGCTTCAGCCCCGCCTTGCGGCACTTGATGTCGACGAACTTCTCGGCCCCGAGGTCGGCGCCAAAGCCGGCTTCGGTCACCACGTAGTCGGCCAGCTTCAACGCGCTGCGGGTCGCGATCACCGAATTGCACCCGTGCGCGATGTTGGCGAACGGACCGCCATGGATGAACGCCGGATTGTTCTCGAGCGTCTGGACCAGATTGGGCTTCAGCGCATCCTTGAGCAGCACCGTCATGGCGCCGTGGGCGTCGAGGTCGCGCGCGCGTACCGCACGCTGGTCACGCGTGTAGCCCACCACGATGTTGCCCAGGCGCTCCTTGAGATCAGACAGCGATCGTGCGAGACAGAAGATCGCCATCACTTCGGACGCAACCACGATGTCGAAGCCGTCCTCGCGGGGAAAGCCGTTGGCGGTCCCGCCGAGCGACACGACGATGTCGCGCAGCGCGCGGTCGTTCATGTCGAGCACACGCTTCCAGGAGATGCGCCGCACGTCGATCTGCAGCTCGTTGCCGTGGTGGATGTGGTTGTCGATCAGCGCGGCGAGCAGGTTGTTCGCGAGCTGGATCGCGTTGAAGTCGCCGGTGAAGTGGAGGTTGATGTCCTCCATAGGCACCACCTGTGCGTGACCACCGCCGGCGGCACCGCCCTTGACCCCGAACACCGGACCGAGCGACGGTTCGCGCAGGCAGATCAGGGTCTTCTTGCCGATCCGGTTCAAGGCGTCGCCGAGTCCGACGGTGGTGGTGGTCTTGCCCTCACCGGCAGGCGTCGGACTGATGGCGGAGACCAGGATCAGCTTGCCGTCCGGCCGGTCGCCGAGCGATTCGAGGTAGTCGAGGGAGACCTTGGCCTTGTAGTGGCCGTAGGGCTCGAGATGTTCCTCGCTGATGCCCAGTCGCTCGGCAGCGAGCGGGGTGATGCGCTTCATCGTCGCCTGCTGGGCGATCTCGATGTCGGAAAGCATGCGGTCGGTCCTTTTTCCTGGTGCTGTCGAAACAACCGGGCACGCTTTTCACTCGCGACCCGGGGCCGGCATGTTAGCGCAGCCGGGGACCGCGGTCAGACGTCGTCGGTCGGGCCGTAGGTGATCACCGAGAGCAGACGGATGGGGGTTTCGATCAGGCGTTCGGGGCCGTGCGGTATCTCGCCGCGAAACGAAAGGGAATCGCCGGGGTCGAGCAGGTAGGTCTGCTTGCCGTGGCGATACTCGATCCGCCCTTCCAGCACGTAGATGAATTCCATCCCGGGGTGCTCGAAGCTCGGGAACACTTCCGAGGCATCGTCCATCGTCACCAGGAACGGCTCGAAGGTCTTCTTCGGACCCTTGTCGTAGGCCAGCAGATGATAGGTATGTCCGCGTTTGGTGCCGCGCCGGACCACCTGCATGCCTTCGCCGGCCTTCACCAGTTGCGCCCCCCCGCCGGGGACGTCGTAGTTGGCGAACAGCCGCCCGAGCGAGATGCCGAGGGCCGCAGCCAGTTTGGCCAGGGTGTCGAGGCTGGTGGATACCTGGCCGTTCTCGATCTTCGAGAGCATGCCGCGACTGATGCGCGCCTGGGCCGCTACGTCGGAGATGGTGAGCATCTGCTGGCGGCGCAGGTCGCGCATGACGCCCCCCAGATGCCGCTCGAGCGTACGAGCGCCGCTTGCAGGCGACGGTTCGACGACCGGGCTTTCGACCCTGCGCTTCCTGGAGTCGGACGAGCGGGCGGTCGTCGCGGCTTTGCGCTGAGCGGACTTCACGACTGCAGGAACTCCGGCAACTCGATGACGATGGGTCCGTGAGGGGGTTCGGGTCGACGCTCATACATCGGGATCGATCTCCTCGCCGATCGAGCGATAGCGACTGTGAAAATAGAGCAGCGGAGCCCCCGCTGCGTCGGCTTCCAGGGCCAGGACCCTCCCGACGACGATCAGGTGGTCGCCACCATCATACTGTGCGTGATGGGCACATTCGAACGCCGCGATGGTGCCTGCGAGAATCGGCGCACCGTGCACGCCGGTACGCCAGCCGAGTCCGCTCCACTTGTCGCCGCCGGCAGTGGCAAACCGATGCGACAACGCGCGCTGCCCGTCCTGCAGGATGTTCACGGCGAAGCCCGGCGACTCGAGCAACGACTGCAACGTGAAGGATTGCCGCGACAGGCTGAACAACAGCAGCGGGGGCTCCAGCGAAACCGACGAGAACGAATTCGCCGTGATGCCCACTGGCCCCTGCTTCGGATGCACAGCGGTGATGATGGTCACACCCGTGGTGTACAGACCGAACGCACGCCGCAAGCGCACCGGGTCGATCGCATGGTTGGCGCCCGGGCGCTCCGGCATCAGACGCCGGACACCCCGGGAATCCAACTCGTCCCGGCCAGGGGCACACGCGCCATGGCCGCTGCCTCGATCGTGAGCGCCACCAGATCCTCGCGTTCCAGATGGTGCACGTTCGACTTGCCGCACGCTCGCGCCACCGTCGTGAGCTCCATGTTCATCGTCTTGAAGTAGTTCTTGAGGCGCTTCGCGCCGACCGCCGGGTCGAGACGCTGTTCCAGTATCGCATCCTGCGTGGTGATTCCCACCGGGCATTTGCCGGTGTGACAGTGATGGCAGTAGCCGGGCGCCGTGCCGAGTTTCGCGTAGTCCTCTTCGGCGGAATGATTGGCGCCGGCCTGGAAGTACGATTCGTGATTGCAGCCCAGCGCGATCAGCGTGCCCTGGCCCACCGACACGGCATCGGCCCCGAGCGCGAGTGCCTTCGCCACGTCGGCCCCGGTGCGGATGCCGCCGGAGATGACGAGCTGCACCGTGCCACGCATGTCGAGTTCCTCGAGGGCCTCGACCGCCTGCCGCAGCGCCGCCAGGGTGGGAATGCCGACGTGCTCGATGAACACCGATTGTGTGGCTGCGGTACCACCCTGCATGCCGTCCACCACCACCACGTCGGCGCCGGCGTGCACTGCGAGCTTCACATCGTTGTAGACGCGGGTGGCGCCGATCTTCACGTAGATCGGCACCTGCCAGTCGGTGATCTCGCGCAGCTCGTTGATCTTGATCACGAGGTCGTCCGGACCGGTCCAGTCGGGATGCCGGCAGGCCGAGCGCTGGTCGATGCCTTCGGGCAATGTGCGCATCTTCGCGACCCGCGGATTCACTTTCTGTCCCAGCAGCATGCCGCCACCGCCCGGCTTGGC
>LNDQ01000128.1 GCA_001464695.1 Betaproteobacteria bacterium Ga0077523
TGCCGCTCTTCCTGCGTCATGCCGCCGTCGCCGGTGGTCGTGGATGTGCCGAGTTCCGTGGCCGCACGTCCGAGCGCTTCCTTCACGCGCGCCGACAGGGATCCGAAACTCATGCCCGCGAAGGTGATCGGAATGTCGAGTTCGACAGGCTTCTTCGCGAACCGCGTACCCAGCACCGTCTTCGTGTGGCATTTCTCGCGATACCCTTCGAGTGGGTAACGCGAAACCGAGCCGGCGAGAAACACCAGATCGTCGAAATGCGGCAGCTTGCGCTTGGCACCCAGGCCACGGATCTCGTACAGGCCATGGGCCGCGGCATTGTGGATGTAGTCGATGACGGTGCGGTCGAAGCCGGCGGATTCCTCGCGCTGGATGCGCTTCGCCGCTTGGCCGGGATGCTCGATAGGTTTGTTCATCTCAGTACTCCTGATCCGCGTCGGCGTTCCAGTGATAAAGGGAACGGGCGGACGCCACACGCTTGAACTCGGTCGGGTCGTAGGGAA
>LNDQ01000129.1 GCA_001464695.1 Betaproteobacteria bacterium Ga0077523
GTGGGGAATCTGTTCCGCTCCACGGCCAATTCCGCCCGCAAGAGCGAACTCGTGATCCTGATCAAACCCACCATCGTCCAAAGCGACGCGAACCAGCAGAAGGACCTCGAGGAGATCCGCACCCGGATCCAGTCCTACGATCGCGCCGACCGGCAGGGCAGCGGTTCGATGTGGGGCGACGGCGCCTCGAAGTAGACCCGGACCCCGCGCCGCCCACATGTACCGCGCCCATTTCGGCCTGCGAGAACCGCCCTTCGGCATTACCCCCGACACGAGTTTCGCGTTCTCCGCGCAAGCCCACCAGGAGGCGCTCAACACCCTGCTGGTGGCGTTGGCCGCGGGCGAGGGTTTCATCAAGATCGTCGGCGAGGTGGGCACGGGGAAGACCTTGCTGTGCCGACGCCTGCTCGCGACCCTCGGTGACGAATACATCACGGCGTACCTGCCGAAGAGTTCGAGGTCGCGATGGAACGCGACGCGGACGAACACCAGCTCAACCGCACGCTGAACCACGCGCTGCTCGACCAGGCGCGGGCGCATCGGCGCGTCGTAGTCCTGATCGACGAGGCGCAGGCGATGCCGCTGCCCACCCTGGAGGCGTTGCGGCTCCTCTCCAACCTCGAGACCGAGAAGCGCAAGTTGCTGCAGGTGGTCCTGTTCGGTCAACCCGAGCTCGATGCGCGCCTCGAAGATCCGGCGGTGCGACAGCTGACACAGCGCATCACCTTCCATTACCGGCTGAGCGGTCTCTCGCGCGCGGAGCTGCGCCACTATGTCGCTCACCGCCTGCGCGTCGCAGGCTACGTCGGCTCGGATCTGTTCAGTGGTCCGGCGTTGTGGGCGTTGCACCGCGCGAGCCGCGGCGTCCCGCGGCTGGTGAACATCATCGCGCACAAATGTCTCATGCTGGTTTTTGGGCAAGGCGGACATCGCGTCCGACGCGCTCACGTGCGTGCCGCAGTCCGCGATACGCCTTCGGCCCGGCGCAGTGGTTTTCCCTGGGTCGCCACGGCACTGGCGGTGGTCAGCGCAGGAAGCCTCATCGCATTGATCGCGGCATGACGATGCCGCATCGCCCGACGCCGTGAGCGTCATCAACCAGGTCCTGCAGGACCTCGAGAAGCGCCACGGGCGTTCCGACGAGGCGCGGTCGGCAACGCCGCAGATCCGTGCGGTGGGCCCGGTGGTGCGCCCGGCCGGGCGGCGCCTGCTCCTGGTCTTGCTGGCGTTGTTCGTGATTGGCGCCGCCGCCTTCGGCTGGCGCTGGTGGCACAACGCGCACGAACCCTCGGTGCCGCCGGTTGCAGCCCCGGTCGCGGCGAAACCGGTCACGCCCTCGCCCGTGCCGATCGAGGCACCCGCGCCGCCGGCGCCAGTCGCAATCGCGCCCCCGCCGGCACCGTTGCCGATCGCAGTGGCACCGGCCCCACCAAAATCCAGGGCCGACGACACCCCCCGTACGAAGTCCAAGGCCGAGGAACCCTTGGCGCCGGTCGCCGCGGCGCCGGTCGTGCAGCCCAGGCCGCCGCGGGCGCCAGCGGCCGCGGCCGAGCAAGCAGCTCCCGCCAGCACCGGTATCGAGAAACGCGAGCGGCCCCTGAGCGCGGCCGAACGGGCGGAGGCCCAGTTCCGGCTCGGCGCGCTGGCCATGCAGCAAGGCCGCATGCGCGACGCCGAAGCGAGCTTCCTCGCCGCCATCGCGGAGGACGCAGGACACGTACCGTCGCGGCAGGCGCTGCTCGGCATCTATCTGGAAGCACAGCGGCGTGACGAGGCCGAGGTGCTGTTGCGCGACGGCCTCAAGGCGAGTCCGCGCCCGCCCGCCTGGGCCATGGTGCTGGCCCGGCTCGAAGCCGAGCGCGGCGACATCATCGGCGGCATCAACACGATGCAGAACCATCTCGACGTCGGCCGGCAGAACGGCGACTACGTTGCATTGTTTGCCGCCCTGCTGCAGAAGCAGGGTCGCCACCCGGATGCCGTGGAGCAGTACCAGAATGCCATCAACCTCGGCAATGCGAAATCGGTGTGGTTCATGGGGCAGGGGATCTCGCTGCGCGAGTCCGGCCGGCGCGAAGAGGCCCGGGCCGCATTCCAGCGTGCTCTGGACGGCGGCGGGTTGAGTTCCGATCTCAAGCTGTTCCTCGAACGCCAGATCGCGGCGTTGCGGTTGCCGGCGTCTAACTAGCTGCTATAGCGGTGACGCTGTTCCGGAAGAGGAAAAGCGCTCATCGCGGCGGACGCGGGGTACGGCACAACGGAAACCTTGCGGCGTGCTGGACGGCTCGCGCACCTTCGATTGCAGGCCGTCGTTGCTTTACGCCGCGTCCGCCGCGTTGAGCGGTTCCGTCCCTTGCCAGGGCTCACTCGCGCAACAGGGTCCGCGCCAGTATCCAACCACGCACGCGGACGGCACCAGCGCGCTTCAACGCCGCCGCGGCCTCGTGCAGCGTCGCGCCGGTGGTCATGACGTCGTCGACGATGACCACGTCGAGTCCATCGAATCGCCGGCGAGCGAGGAACGCGTCGCGCACGTTGGCGCTGCGTTCGGGTACGGGGAGGCTCGCCTGCGGCGCGGTGTCGCGCCGGCGCTCGAGCGCGGTCGGCGCGATGCGATCGAGCCAGCGCCGTGGCAAGACCAGGGCGAGTTCGTGCGCCTGGTTGAAGCCGCGCGTGCGCATGCGAAGCGGCGCGAGCGGCATCGGAACGATCACATCGGGCGCGCTCTCCCAGGCGATGTGGTCCGCGAGCAATCGGCCAAGGATCGGCGCAAGTGCGAGCCGCTCGCCATACTTGAGGGCACTCACCAGGGCATCGATCGGGAATTGGTACGGCGCGGCCGCCCGCACGGCGTCGTAGCTCGGCGCGGTCGTCGCGCACGCGCCGCAGGTCGCGTTGCCAGGGCTCGGCAACGCGCAGACCGGACAGCATTCGGCGGGCAGGCGCGGCAGATCCGATCGACAATCGGCGCACAGCCCATGATGCGCGCCGCGCGCGAGGCACAGCACGCAGCGGCCCGACCAGTTCGAGCGCAAGGAGGCGATCGTGCCGGCGAGGCGCGTGGGCGTGTTTGCGTTCATGATGGCGGGCTCACGACGAGCGTGGGGGCGGGGACGGTCGAGCGGCGATCATGACGACGGAAGATTCGGAAGCACAACGAAAGGCGCGGCGGCAGCGCCTGCGGCGCGCGCGCGAGCGAGCTGCGCCATCTTACGACCGCTCCGCCGTCGTGCCGGAAGAAGTGGGGCGCCGAATGCTGGAGCGACTCGATCTCGTGCGCGTGCCGGAGGGGCCGATGCTCGATGCGGGTTGCGCGACCGGTGTGGTGACGCGGCTCATCGCACAACGGTTGCCGCGGACGCCGATCATCGCCATGGACGCTGCCGCGACGCTGGTCGGCCGCGCCCGCGCAGGTACGTCCGCCCTGGGGCGACTCATCTCCCGCTGGCGGGGCGGAGCCGCCCGATGGATTGCCGGTGACCTCGACGCGTTACCGATCCGGCCGAGCAGCCTGGCGATGGTCTGGTCGAACCTCGTGCTGCAGTGGCAGGCCGACCCGGCGGCGACGTTCGCCGAGATGCACCGGGCGCTCAAGCCTGGCGGCCTGTTGATGTTCTCGACGCTGGGGCCGGACACCCTGAAGGAACTGCGTAACGCCGCCGCACGCATCGGCGACGGACCCCACGTGCCACGCTTTCCCGACATGCACGATCTCGGCGACCTGCTGGTACACGCGGGTTTCGCCGATCCGGTGATGGACATGGAGCTCATCACGCTGACGTTCGCCGACCCCGAGGCCTTGCTGCGCGATTTGAAGGAGCAAGGATCGATCGACACGCTCGCCGCGACCGATCGCGGCCTGAAGGGGCGCCGCGCGCACGGGCGGTTGATCGGTGCGCTCGAGGCGGAGCGTCGCGCCGGCCTGATCCCTGCCACGTTCGAAGTCGTCTACGGGCACGCCTGGAAGCCCGAAAACGGGCCGGCGGTCGCCGCCGACGGGCGCCAGGTGATCCGTATTCACCGCCCCGGGCGTCCGCGCTGACGGCCGACCGAAAAGCGCGGCTGGACATAGCGGCGTTGGACGAAACCGCCGGCATTCCTTGGCTTGCCTCTATGGAGAGGCCTGTGCTAGATTCGCCGGGCTTTTCGAAGGCCCTCCGGCTTCACGCCGGCGGCCGGCACGAGGACTTGAGCGATGCAGCCTGCGCAGGGTCGGTCCACCGATCGAACGTTGGTGGTGAAGCGCAACTTGTCTTCAAGTTCGTCCGGTCGTCGCTGGTTTTTCGGTTCCATCGTTCTCGTTTCGTTCGGCATTGCAGCGGGGTGGGCACTCAACGGTGCCTGGGTTGTGCTGCCGTTCGCGGGAATCGAGATGATGGTGCTGGGCGCCGCGCTGGTGGTGTTCGAGCGGCATGTCGGGGACCGGGAGGCGATCACCATCGACGGCGATCGGGTGGTGGTGGAGCGCATCCGGCTGGGGAGAACGGCAAGGCATGAATTCAGTCGCTACTGGGCCCAGGTGGTGGTTACGCCGGGGTCCGGGCGCAACCACGGCGGTCTCGCGATGCGATCGCACGGCAGGCAGGTGGAGATCGGTGAGTTCCTCACCGACGATCAGCGAGTGGCAGTGGCGGAAGAACTGCGCAGACGGCTCGGAACATGATGCGATTCAGGAGGCATAAGTGCATGGCTAGTACGACGAAGAACTGGGTCACAGCCGTGGCCGCGGCCACCTGGGCGGGCAACGCCGCCGCCGGCAACCTGAACCTGCAGGAGCCGACGACCACGATCGCGGCGCAGATCTACAGCCTGCACACGTACATCATGGTGGTCTGCGTGGTGATCTTCGTGCTGGTGTTCGGCGCGATGTTCTACTCGATCTTCAAGCATCGGAAGTCGGTGGGGCACAAGGCCGCTCACTTCCATGAAAACACCACAGTGGAGATCATCTGGACGGTGATTCCGTTCCTGATCCTGCTCGGCATGGCCGCTCCGGCGACCAAGACCATCCTCGCGATGAAGGACACGAGCAACGCCGACATCACCATCAAGGCCGTCGGCTACCAGTGGAAGTGGGGCTACGAATACGTGCGTGGCGAAGGCGATCTCGCCGGGGTGAGCGACGGCATCCAGTTCTACTCGAATCTGTCCACCACCAAGGACCAGATCTACGACAAGTCGGTCAAGAAGAGCGAGAACTACCTGCTGGAGGTCGACAATCCGCTGGTGGTACCGGTGGGCAAGAAGGTGCGCATCCTCACCACCGCCAACGACGTGATCCATGCGTTCTGGGTGCCGTCCTTCGGTGTCAAGCAGGATGCGATTCCCGGCTTCATCCGCGACACCTGGTTCACCGCCGAGCAGACCGGCGAGTTCCGTGGCCAGTGCGCCGAGCTCTGCGGCAAGGAACACGGCTTCATGCCGATCGTCGTCAAGGTCGTGACCGTGGACGAGTTCAAGGCCTGGGCCGCGAAGCAGGCCAAGGATACCGGCGCGCCGGCTGCCGAGACTGCCGCCGCTCCTGCTGCGCAAGCCGCGCCGGAGAAGACCGCAGCGGCCGGTGGTGCCGCCGATGGCAAGAAGACCTTCGAGGGCGCCTGTGCGGCCTGTCACATGACCGGCGTCGCCGGCGCGCCGAAAGTGGGCGAGAAGGCGGCCTGGGCGCCGCGTCTCGCACAGGGCAAGGACGCGCTCTACGAGCACGCGATCAAGGGCAAGGGCGTCATGCCTCCCAAGGGCGGCAATGCCGCGCTGTCCGACGGTGAAGTGAAGGCCGCCGTCGATCACATGGTCAGCCTCTCCAAGTAATCAGCGCGCCGCCACCCAGGCGGTCAGTCGCGTTTCACCGATCAGGAGTTCGCACATGGAAGCTGTTCACGGTCACGGTCACGAGCACGATCACGCGCACTACCCGGGCGGGATCATGCGCTGGGTCACGACGACCAACCACAAGGACATCGGCACCCTGTACCTGTGGTTCAGCTTCGCCATGTTCATCACCGGCGGCCTGCTCGCCATGGGCATCCGGCTCGAGCTGCTCCAACCCGGCATGCAGTACTGGAGGCCGGAATTCTTCAACCAGCTCACCACCATGCACGGGCTCATCATGGTGTTCGGCGCGATCATGCCGGCGTTCGTCGGCTTCGCGAACTGGCAGGTCCCGATGATGATCGGCGCGCCCGACATGGCGTTCGCGCGCATGAACAACTTCAGCTTCTGGCTGTTGCCGCCCGCGGCGCTGCTGCTGGTGGTGTCGTTCTTCGTTCCCGGGGGTGCCACCGGTGCCGGCTGGACGCTCTACGCGCCGCTGTCGGTACAGCAGGGCATGGGGATGGACATGGCGATCTTCGCGGTCCACATCATGGGCGCCTCGTCGATCATGGGGTCGATCAACATCATCACCACCATCCTCAACATGCGCGCCCCGGGCATGACGCTCATGAAGATGCCGCTGTTCGTGTGGACGTGGCTGATCACCGCGTATCTGCTGATCGCGGTCATGCCGGTGCTCGCAGGTGCGGTGACGATGCTGCTCACCGACCGTCACTTCGACACCCACTTCTTCAATGCCGCCGGCGGCGGTGACCCGGTCCTGTACCAGCACGTGTTCTGGTTCTTCGGGCACCCCGAGGTCTACATCATGATCCTGCCGGCCTTCGGCATCGTGTCGCAGGTGCTGCCGGCCTTCGCGCGAAAGCCGCTGTTCGGCTATTCCTCGATGGTGTACGCCACAGCGTCGATCGCGATCCTGTCCTTCATCGTCTGGGCGCACCACATGTTCACGGTCGGCATGCCGGCCGCCGGCCAGCTCTTCTTCATGTACGCGACGATGCTGATCGCCGTACCCACCGGCGTGAAGGTGTTCAACTGGATCGCCACGATGTGGAAGGGTTCCATGACCTTCGAGACGCCGATGCTGTTCTCGGTGGGCTTCCTGTTCGTGTTCACCATGGGCGGCTTCACCGGCTTGATCCTGGCGATCACGCCGGTCGACATCCAGCTGCAGGACACCTACTACGTTGTCGCTCACTTCCACTATGTACTCGTGGCAGGATCGCTCTTCGCCATCTTCTCCGGCATCTACTTCTGGCTGCCGAAGTGGACCGGGCACATGTACGACGAGACGCTCGGCAAGATCCACTTCTGGCTGTCGATCATCTTCTTCAACGTCACGTTCTTCGTGATGCACTTCCTCGGGCTGGCCGGCATGCCGCGCCGCATTCCCGACTATGCGGAGCAGTTCGCCGACTTCAACATGATCGCGTCGATCGGCGCATTCGGTTTCGGCCTGTCACAGCTGCTGTTCCTCTACGTGGTGGTGAAGTGCATCAAGGGCGGCGAGAAGGCCCCGGCGAAGCCTTGGGAAGGCGCCGACAGCCTCGAGTGGACGCTGCCTTCGCCGGCGCCGTACCACAGCTTCGAAACCCCGCCGATCGTCAAGTAGCCGGGCGGGTCAGGTAGCACGACGCATGACCGCGACGCAGCACGCACAGACAGCCGGCAAGACGAGGACCGTCGTGGTGCTGCTCTTTGTCGTCGCGGTCTTCTTCGTCGGCATCTTCCTGCGCCGCTGGCTCTGGGCATGAGCACCGAGAACACGCGCACGCTGCGCAAGCTTGCCGTCGTGGCCGTCGCCATGTTCGGTTTCGGTTTCGCGCTGGTGCCGTTCTACAAGAAGATCTGCGAGGTCACCGGTCTCAACGACCTGCAGAAGGCCGACACGGTGGTCAACACCCAGGTGGACGCGTCGCGTACCGTGGTGCTGGAGCTCGATGCCAATACCCGCAACGAACTGCCCTGGGCGTTCCGGCCCACCGAGCGTTCGATCAAGGTGCATCCCGGCCAGCTCGTCCAGATCACCTATGAAGTGCGCAACGATTCCGACGAAGCGGTGACCGGGCAAGCGATCCCGAGCTACGGTCCGCGCCTCGCCGAGCAATACTTCCGCAAGCTCGACTGCTTCTGCTTCGCCAAGCAGGAGCTGAAGCCGCGCGAAGTGCGCCGCATGCCGGTGACGTTCGTCGTCCATCCGGACCTGCCGGCGGACGTCGCGACCGTCACGCTTTCGTACACGTTCTTCCGCGTGGAAGGCCCGGCCAAGCCGGCCGCAGCGCGCACCGATATCGGAGCCCGGCCCGCTTCTTGACGGAAGCGCCGCCAGCAAGACACCAGAGGGGAGTCACAACGATGCAGCAAGCCCATTCGTCCTACTACATCCCACAGCCGTCGACCTGGCCGATCATCGGAGCCACCGCTCTGCTGTTCATGGGCTTCGGCGCGGCGCTCACCATGAACGATCTCGGGGCCGGACCGTGGCTGCTGCTGGTCGGCTTCGCGATCCTGGTGTACCTGCTGTTCGGATGGTTCGGTCAAGTCGCGCGCGAAAGCGAGAAGGGCGCCTACAACACACAGGTGGACCTCTCGTTCCGCTGGGGCATGAGCTGGTTCATCTTCTCCGAGGTGATGTTCTTCGCTGCATTCTTCGGCGCGCTGTTCTACATGCGCATCCTGTCCGTTCCCGATCTCGGCCAAGGCGCCTCGGGCGAACTGTTGTGGCCCGGTTTTGCGCCGAAGTGGCCGGTGTCCGGCCCCGGCATCGAAGAGACTTTCACGCCGATGGGCGCCTGGGGCATTCCGGCGATCAACACGCTGATCCTGCTCACCTCGGGCGCGACCGTGACCTGGGCCCACTGGGGTCTCATCAAGAACAACCGTTCGCAGCTGATCTTCGGCCTGATCCTGACCATCGCTCTCGGTATCGTGTTCCTGTTTCTGCAGGGCTACGAGTACTACCACGCCTACCACGAGCTCAACCTCACCCTGACGATGGGCGCCTACGGCGCCACCTTCTTCATGTTGACGGGCTTTCACGGGTTTCACGTGACCATGGGCACGATCATGCTGATCGTGATCCTCGGTCGTTGCATGGCAGGCCACTTCAAGCCGGAGCACCACTTCGGTTTCGAAGGTGTCTCGTGGTACTGGCACTTCGTGGACGTGGTGTGGCTGCTGTTGTTCGTCCTCGTCTACTGGCTCTGAAGACGGAGCGTCCCCAGAATAACAAGGGTGGAGGAGCAGCCTCTCCGTCAGAGGGAGGCCGAAAAAATCGCGCCGCACGGCAACACTGTGCGGCGATTTTTTTTAACGCGCCCCCCCGGGGGGCAGCAGCCAACCTGAGCGTCGGGTTGGTTTCGTCCTAGCGATTCTGCGGGATGAGGCCGAACCAGTAGGCGGCCATGAGCAGCAGGAACAGCGACATGGAAAACACGACACGCAGCGTCAGGGCTTTCACCGTACGCTTGCCCGTGCCCTTGTCGTGCATCAGGTAGTAGAGGGCGGACCCGAGGCTGCCGAGTATCAGTACCAGAAACACGATGATGACGATCTTCATGGGGAACCGTTCGCAAGCGATGATCGAGTGTATCGGAAGGGCCTGCACCCGGCCAACGAGGCGGTTCTGATGGTGCGGCTCGCTTTTCGGCCCAGGCTCGGCCTCACGATCATCGCGCTCGCGGGACTGGGGCTTACCGTGTCGGCCTGCCTGTGGCAATACGGGCGCGGCCAGGAGAAGGACCGGATCGCCGCCCGCATGGCGAGCGACGCGGCCAGCGCCCGATTCGAACTCGGCGCGCAGCCGGTGGACGAGGCAACCGTCCGGTTTCGGCGCGTGAGCGCTCGCGGCGAGTTCCTCGCCGACGCGCTCGTCCTTCTCGACAACCAGGTCCGGGGGACGGCACCGGGTTACGTGGTGTTCATGCCGTTGCGCATCGCCGGCACCTCGATGCACGTGCTGGTGAAGCGCGGATGGCTCGCTGCGCCACAGGCTCGCACGCTCGAACCTGCGGTGCGCACGCCCGCGGGCGAAATTGCCGTGGAAGGCCTCGCGCTGCCGCCGAACTCGAAGTTCCTCGAACTGTCTGCCGACACGCACGCCGGACGCGTCTGGCAGAACGTGACGCTCGAACGCGTCGCCGCCGCAACTCGTCTGGAATTCCAGCCGCTCATCCTGGAGCAGTCGAGCAGCCTCGACGACGGTCTGGAGCGCGCATGGCCGAAGCCGGCGAGCGGCTCGGCAAAACACTACGGCTACGCGTTCCAGTGGGGTGCGATGGCCGTCCTGATCGTGATCTTCTACGTGGTGCTTCATGTCCGAGCAAAACCGGAAACGCCGCCCACGGCGTGAGCTGTGGCTGCTGCTGCTGGTGACGATCGCGCCGATCGTCCTGTCCTACTTCGCCTACTACGTCTGGCGCCCTTCGGGGTTCAAGAACTACGGTGAGTTGATCGTGCCGACGCCGCTTGCCGGCGTGGTCGCGGCGCCAGGCGGCACGGCTCCGCCGTTCGACGCCGAGGGGCTGAAGGGGCGCTGGGTGCTGGTCATGGTCGATTCCGGCGACTGTCCTGCCCCGTGCCGCGACAAGCTCTGGCAGATGCGCCAATTGCGCCTCACGCAGGGCAAGGACCAGGAGCGCGTCGCGCGCGCCTGGCTCCTCGACGACGACACCCGGCCCGCGCCGGACGTACTCCAGGAGTACGACGGCACGATCGTCGTATCCGCCAAGGCAAGCCCGCTGCTCGGCAAGCTGCCTGCCGACCGTGCGCTGCGCGACCATCTGTACCTGGTGGACCCGCTCGGCAATCTGATGATGCGTTTCCCGAAGGATGCCGATCCGAGCCGCATCAAGAAGGACCTCACGCACCTGTTGAAGGTCTCGAGGATCGGCTGATGGACATCGTGAAGATCTTCCGGTGGAACGTGCGGGCTGCCCTCGCGCTCGCTTTCGTGGTCGTGGTGTTCGGGGCGTTCGTGCGCTTGTCCGACGCCGGCCTGGGCTGCCCCGACTGGCCCGGATGCTACGGGCACGTCTCGGTGCCCGGTTCCGAGGCGGCGCTCAACCGGGCGCAGGAGCGTTTTCCGGGCAGCGTGGTGGAGTCGCGCAAGGCCTGGATCGAGATGATCCACCGCTATCTCGCGGGAACGCTCGGCATCCTGGTCCTCGCCATCGCCGTGCTGGCATGGCGCCATCGATCGACCCTGCGACAATCGCCGGTGCTGCCTACCGTCATGGTGGCGCTCGTCGTCGTGCAGGCGCTGTTCGGCATGTGGACGGTGACTCTCAAGTTGATGCCTCTCATCGTGACGCTGCATCTGCTGGGCGGCATGACCACGCTCGCGCTGCTCGCATGGCTCGCGGCTCGCCAACGTGCGTCGCGCGGCGCGCGCTACAGCATCGAACCGGAACGCCCTCGCGTCCGGCGGTGGGCGGCCATCGGCCTCGCCGTGCTGGCCATGCAGATCGCTCTGGGCGGTTGGGTCAGCACGAACTACGCGGGGATGGCGTGCACCGACGTCCCGCTTTGTCACGGAACGGTGCTGCCGTCGATGGACTTCGGCCACGGATTCTCGCTGTGGCGCGAACTCGGCGTGACTGCCGCGGGCACCCCGCTTTCGAACGAGGCGCTGAACGCGATCCAATGGGCCCATCGCATCGGGGCCATCGCCACGGTCGGCGTGCTGGCCCTGGTCGGCCTGTTGACTCTGGTCGTGCGCAGCGTGCGACCTTTCGGCGTGGCGGTGCTGGTCCTGGCACTGCTCCAGGCGGGCATCGGCATCGCGAACGTCGTGAATGTCCTGCCGGTTCCACTGGCGGTGGCCCACAATGCCGGGGCCGCGTTGTTGCTGGTGACCCTCGTGATGCTAAACTTCAAGGCTCGACAGGCCCCGCGCCCGGAGTTCTGAATGGCGAACAGCCTCTCCCTGCCGCTGAAAGGTTCCCGCTTTCAGCAGTTCTACCAGCTCACCAAGCCGCGTGTGGTTTCGCTGATCGTCTTCACGGCGGTCATCGGGATGTTTCTCGCCGTGCCTGGCTGGGTGCCGCTCCAGGGCCTGCTGGCCGGCACGGTCGGTATCGCATTCGTGGCCGGCGCCGCTGCCGTGATCAACTGCCTGGTCGAGCAGAAGATCGACGCGCTCATGGCGCGCACGCGGGCACGGCCGCTGCCGATGGGTCAGCTCACGTCGTTGCAGGCTCTGGTATTCGCACTGATCCTCGGCGGGCTCGGGCTGCACATCCTCTACGCGTATGCCAATCCGCTCACGATGTGGCTGACGCTCGCCACCTTCGTGGGCTACGCGATCATCTACACGATCATCCTGAAGCCGGCGACGCCGCAGAACATCGTCATCGGCGGTGCTTCGGGGGCGATGCCGCCGGTCCTGGGTTGGGCCGCGGTCACCGGCGAAGTGACGTCGGACGCGCTGCTCCTTTTCCTGATCATCTTCGCGTGGACGCCGCCGCATTTCTGGGCGCTGGCGTTGTATCGCACCAAGGAGTACGCGAAAGCCGGCCTGCCGATGCTGCCCGTCACCCACGGCGAGAAGTTCACGCGCCTGCACGTGCTGCTGTACACGATCATCCTGGTCGCAGTCAGCGTGCTGCCGTTCGCGAGCCGGATGTGCGGCCTCATCTATCTCGTGTCGGCGCTGGTGCTGGGCGGCATCTTCCTGCATCTCGCCTGGCGCATCTGGACCGACTACAGCGATGCGCTGGCACGTCGAACGTTCCGCTACTCCATCATCTACCTGACGGCGCTGTTCGCGGCGCTGCTGGTCGACCACTACTGGCGCTGGTGAGAGTCGCGTTCGCAGCGGCGCTGTTCGCGGCGCTTCTGCTGGTCGGGGGGTGCGGCAGAAGCGACGGACCGCGGTTCCAGGCCACCGACATCACCGGGGCCGATTTCGCGCGTACGCTCGAGCTGACCGGACACGACGGCAAGCCGCGCACGCTGGCGGACTTCCAGGGCAAGGTGGTGGTCGTGTTCTTCGGCTTCGTCCATTGTCCGGACGTGTGCCCGACCACGCTCGCCCGGTTCGCCGCGGTGATGAAGGCGCTCGGCCCCGACGCGGAGCGCGTTCAGGTGCTGCTGGTCACCGTGGATCCCGCCCGCGACACGCCCGAAGTGCTCGCGCAATACGTGACGGCGTTCAACCCGTCGTTTCTCGGACTGAGCGGCGATGCCGCCGCCATCGAGCGTACGGCCAAGGAGTTTCGCGTGATCTACCAGAAGCAGGCCGGACAGACACCGGATACCTACACGGTGGATCACTCGTCTGGGGTGTACGTGTTCGACGGCAAGGGGCGGGTGCGTTTGTTCGTGTCCGGTGCGCAGGATGCGGCGGTGCTGGAGCACGACATCCGATTGTTGCTAGGTGGCGCCTGAAACGAAAACGCCGCGGAGCAATCCGCGGCGTTTGATTCACTGCTGTACCGTCGATCAGGCAGCCTCGGCCATCGCGTTGCGCATCTTCTTCATGGCCTGAGCTTCGATCTGACGGATCCGCTCGGCCGACACGCCGAACTCGTCGGCGAGTTCATGCAGGGTCGAGGTGTCCGTCTCGCGCAGCCACCGGGCTTCGATGATGCGGCGGCTGCGCGGATCCAGCTTGGCGAGGGCGGTGCTGAGGCCCGCGCTGCGCAACTGCTCCGTCTGCACCTGTTCGAGAATGCGTCCGGGTTCGTCGTCGGCGTTGGTGAGGTAGGCGATGGGGCTGAACGAATCCTCGTCGTCGTCCTGGGACGGTTCGAGGGCGAGATCCTGGCCGCCCAGCCGGGTCTCCATTTCCACCACCTCTTCGGGCTTCACACGCAGTTGCGTGGCCATCGCTTCCACCTCGTCTGGAGTCAAGGTGTTGAGGCCCTTCTTCATGCTGCGCAGGTTGAAGAACAGCTTGCGCTGCGCCTTGGTGGTGGCGATCTTCACCACGCGCCAGTTGCGCAGGATGAACTCGTGGATCTCGGCACGGATCCAGTGCACAGCGAACGAGACCAGGCGAACACCGCGCTCGGGGTCGAACCGCTTGACCGCCTTCATGAGGCCGATATTGCCCTCCTGGATCAGATCGGCCTGAGGCAAACCGTAACCGAGGTAACCGCGGGCGACGGCTGCCACCAGGCGCAGGTGTGACAGCACCAGCGAACGGGCTGCTTCGACGTCGCCCTCGTCACGATACTGGCGCGCCAACCGCGTCTCTTCCTCCTGCGTGAGCAGGGGAATCCGGTTGACCGCCTGGATATAGCTGTCGAGGCTGGCGGCGGACGGCAGGGGTGTCGTGAGGGTCAGGGCATTGGTCATGGCTTTGGCAAACCTCCTTGGCGAAAATTCTAGCACTCCTGATTTAGGAGTGCCAGAATCCGGGAAAGTTTCACTGCCAAAACAGACGGCTAACCGAACTAACCGATGCGCCAGAGGTGCTGGGTCACCGACAACCAGGCCCCCAACCACCCCAGCGCGCTCGCCACCCCTAGCACCGCCGCGGCCTCGGGAAGGGCCAGACCGAGCAACCCTCCCTCGGGGGCCAGGGCCAGCAGGGCTGGCCCGACCTGGGCCTGCAGGGCTGCGAGCGCTGCCCAGACCAGTCCGCAGGCCGCGAGGCCGCCGGCGATACCCTGGAGCAGGCCGAAGTACAGGAACGGCCGCCGGATGAACCCGTCCGTGGCGCCGATCAGCTTGGATACCTCGATTTCTTCCCGTCGCGTCAGGATCTGCAGGCGGATCGTGTTGAACGTGACCGCCGCCAGAGCCACCGCCAGCAGACCGGCGATCAGCAGCGTCACGGCCCGGCCCACCCGAACCGCGGTGTCCAGCTTGCGTGCCCAGGCCGTGTCGAGCTGGGCATGGTCCACCTTGGGCCAGCGGACCGCCTCCTGGCGCAGGGACTCGAGGGTGGCCGGATCGCCGCCGCGCCCGCTCACGATCCAGGCGTCGGGCAGCGGGTTGCGGCCGAGGTTGTCGATGATCTCGGTCATGCCGGCGTTGCGCTTGAGACCGTCCAGCGCCTCCGTTTTCGGTACGAAGCGCTGCTTGCCGACCGCGGGGTGCTGCGCGAGACGTGCTCCGACGGCCTCCGCCTCTTCCGCGCTTGCCTCCGGAACCATGAACAGGGTGAGCTGCGGCTCCGCATCCAGTTGCCCGGTGACGGCGCCGAGATTCTTGACCGTGACGTACAGGCCCAGCGGCAGCGACACCGCAACGCCGATGACGACGATGTTGAAGACGGAGGGAACCAGATGACGGGCGAATCGTCCGAGTGCATCCCGGAACGCGAACCCGTGTTGCGCGAGCCAGGACCTCACGGGACGAGCGCTCCCCCGCGCAACTCGATCCGCCGCGACGTCAATGGCGCAAAGGTGCCCACGTCGTGGGTTGCCACCATCAAGGTCACGCCGACCTGATGGAAAGCACCGAACAAAGCGACGATCTCGCGCGCGTACTCGGCATCGAGGTTCGCCGTGGGTTCATCGGCCAGCACGATCGAGGGTCGATGCACCACCGCTCGCGCGATGCACACGCGCTGCTGCTCGCCGCCCGACAGCGAGATCGGATTGGAGCGCTCGCGCCCGAGAAGTCCCACCTTGTCGAGCGCGGCACGAACGCGGCTCGCCGCCTCGCGCCCGTCGAATCCGGCCACGCGCAGCGGCAGCACCACGTTCTCGAACACCGACCGGTCGTACAGAAGCTTGTGATCCTGGAACACGAGCCCGAAATTGCGGCGCAGGTAGGGGATCGCGCGTTTCGACAAGCGCGCGACGTTCTGGCCGCTTACCGTGACCGTCCCGGCAGTCGGTCGCTCGATCGCAGCGATCAGCTTGAGCAGCGTCGATTTCCCGGCACCGGACGGCCCCGTCAGCAGAATCAGCTCGCCGCGCTCGATCCGCAGAGTGATGTCGCGCAGCGCTTCGTGCGCGCCGGGATAGCGCTTCGAGACACCGCTAAGGGCTATCACTGCGCGCCGTAAACCCTAGTCGAACAAAGCATCGACAAACGCGCGTGCGTCGAACGGCCGTAGATCGCCGATGCCTTCGCCGACACCGATGAAACGCAGCGGCACCGGGCGTTCACGCGCGATGGCGGCGATCACGCCTCCCTTCGCGGTGCCGTCCAGTTTGGTGAGGACAAGGCCGGTAAGGCCGAGGGCATCGTCGAACGCCTTCACCTGGGCGATCGCGTTCTGGCCCGTGTTCGCGTCGAGCACCAGCAGCGATTCGTGCGGTGCACCCGGCAATGCCTTGTCGGTCACGCGCCGCACTTTCTTCAACTCCTCCATGAGATGAAGTTGCGTCGGAAGACGGCCGGCCGTATCCGCCAGCACCACGTCGATCTTCTTCGCCACCGCGGATTGCACGGCGTCGAAGATCACCGCACCCGGATCGCCGGATTCCTGGGCCACGACCGTGACGCTGTTGCGACGACCCCACTCCACCAGTTGTTCGCGCGCTGCCGCGCGAAAGGTATCGCCCGCCGCGAGCAGCACGCTGAGCCCTTGCGCCTGGAAGAGATGGGTGAGCTTGCCGATGGACGTGGTCTTGCCGGCGCCGTTGACGCCGGCGAGCAGGATGACGAACGGCCGCTCGGTGCCCACTGCGAACGGCCTTTCCAGCGGCGCTACGAGGTCGAGCAGCGCGGCCTTGAGCAGATCGCGCACCTGCGAGGGGTCCGAAACGCCGCTCTTGCGTACCCGGGCGCGCGTGTCCTCGAGCAACCGTTGCGTCGCGGCGACGCCGACGTCGCACGACAGCAGCACCGTTTCGAGCTCCTCGAAGAACGCCTCGTCGACCTTGCCGCCGGCCGTGAATATCTGCGCGAGTTGTCCACCGAGGCGGGCGCGCGTTGCCGCCAACCCATCGCGCAGGCGCGCCGCCCACGAGCGGCGCTCTTCGGTCGGCGTTGCCGCGTCCGCATCTTCCTCGGCCTTGGTGCCGCCCTTCAGGAAACCAAACATGGTGATAGAGTGTCAGAGCCCACCTGTGTCCCGTGTTGCCCGCGAGCCTCGAAGCGTTCGACCGCGGTGCGCATCGGAACTGCGAAAGTTTATTCTGTTTCCCTCGGACCACGCCAACATGAATTTTCCGTCTGCATGGGTGACGGCGCTGCTGATCGCCGCGGCTGTCGTGTCGCCCACCCTCGCCGATCAAGGTGACGTACGCGAGCATGTTCTAGCCAACGGCATGAAGATCATCGTGATGGAGGACCATCGTGCACCGACGGTCGCTTCGATGGTCTGGTACCGCGCCGGCAGCATGGACGAGTCGTCCGGTGCCACGGGTGTGGCCCATGTCCTCGAGCACATGATGTTCAAGGGTACGAAAGGCAACGCGCCGGACATGTTCGCGCGCACCATCGCAGCGGCGGGCGGACGCGACAACGCCTTCACGAATCGCGACTACACCGCCTACTTCCAGCAACTGCACAAGTCGAAGTTGCCGCTGGCGCTGGCCCTCGAAGCCGACCGGATGCAGAACCTGGTGCTCTCCGGCGACGAGTTCGCCAAGGAGATCAAGGTCGTCATGGAGGAGCGGCGACTGCGGACCGAAGACCAGCCGCGGGCGCTGTTGTTCGAACAGATGATGGCGGTTGCCTACACCGGCAGTCCGTACAAGTGGCCCATCATCGGCTGGATGAACGATCTCGAGAACATGAAGGTCGAGGATGCACGCGCCTGGTACGACCGTTGGTACACGCCGAACAACGCGGCACTGGTGGTGGTGGGCGATGTCGATCCGCAGGAGGTGTTTCGCGTCGCGGAAGAGAAATTCGGTCCGATCCCGTCACGCGAGCTGCCGGGGCGCAAGCCTCAGGTCGAACCGGCGCAACGCGGCATCAAGCGCCTCGTGGTGAAGGGCCCCGGCGAATTGCCCTATCTGCTCATGGGTTGGCACGTACCGGTGCTGCGCGACCTGGAGCAAGACTGGGAGCCTTACGCGCTGTCGATGCTGGTGGGCGTGCTCGACGGCAGCGACGCGGCCCGGCTCGATCGCACCCTGGTGAAGGAAGCCCGCATCGCGGTCAGCGCCGGGGCGAGCTACGACAGCGTGAATCGCGGTCCCGGGATGTTCTTCATGGATGGCGTCCCGGCACCGGGTACTTCGGTCGCCGAACTCGAAGCTGCCCTGCGCGCCGCCCTGCGCAAGGTCGTCGACGATGGCGTCAGCGAGGAGGAGTTGAAGCGCGTGAAGGCGCAGGTCATCGCGAGCCAGGTGTTCCAGCGCGACTCGATCTTCTATCAGGCGATGCAGATGGGCATGCTGAACACGGTCGGATTGCCGTACGACTCGACCGATCTCCAACTGCGCAAGCTGCGCGAGGTTACCGCCGATCAGGTGCGCGAAGTGGCGCGCAAGTACTTTGTCGACGACAGCCTCACCGTGGCCGTGCTCGATCCGCAATCCGTCGCGCCGCGTGCGGCGGCACCTGCCAACTGACCGGGGTCCATTCATGAGAACGCTACTTCGGTCCTGCATCGTCGCGATCGCCGCGATGACGACGATCGCCTTGCCTGCGCGTGCGACGCTGCCGATCGATACCTGGCAGCTCGACAACGGCGCGCGGGTCTATTTCGTCGAGAACCGGGCGCTGCCGATGATCGACGTCAGCGTCGACTTTCCGGCCGGTTCCGGACGCGACACCAAAGCCGCCTCCGGGCTTGCGGGCATGACGCTCGGCCTGATGCGTCTGGGCGCGGGCGGCCTCACCGAAAGCCAGATTGCCGAGCGTCTCGCCGATGTGGGCGCCCAGCTCGGATCCCGCTTCGATGCCGATCGGGCCGGCTATTCGATGCGGACGCTCTCGAGTGCCACGGAGCGCGAGCAGGCGCTCGAGCTGCTCGCGCAGGTGCTGCAAGCGCCGTCATTCGCAGCCGCGGTGCTGGAACGTGAGAAAGCTCGACAGGTGGCCGGGCTGAGAGAGGCCGCGATCAAGCCCGAATCCATCGCAGAGCGTGCTTTCGCGACGGCCCTCTACCGGGATCACCCCTACGGGCTGCGCAGCTCGGGCGAGATCGACACCGTCTCGAAGCTCACCGTCGATCAGTTGAAAACCTTCTATGCTGATCACTACTACGCCAATCGGGCGATCGTCGCGATCATCGGGGATCTGTCTCGCGACGAAGCCGATGCCATCGCCCATCGCCTGACTGACAAGCTCCCGCACGCGAGCAACGGAGTGCCGCCGCTCGCGCCGGTGCTGCCGCTCAAGGCATCGGTGGCGCGCGACATCGAACATCCGGCGTCGCAGAGTCACATCCTGATGGGTGCCCCGGGATTGAAGCGCAACGACCCCGACTACTTCCCGCTCTTCGTCGGCAACTACATTCTCGGCGGCGGCGGTTTCGCCTCGCGCCTGGTGGAGGAGGTGCGGCAGAAGCGCGGGCTCGCCTACAGTTCCTACAGCTTCTTCGCTCCGTATGCGGAGCTCGGTCCGTTCCAGATCGGCTTGCAGACCCGCAAGGAGCAGGCACAGGAGGCGCTCGGCGTGGTGCGTGAAACGTTGAAGCGCTACGTGGACGAGGGTCCTACCGAGCAGGAGCTGCAAGCGGCCAAGCAGAATCTCGTGGGCGGATTCCCGTTGCGCATCGACAGCAACCGGAAGATCCACGACTATCTCGCGATCATCGGTTTCTACAATCTGCCGCTCGATTACCTGGATCGCTTCGTGGCGAACATCGAGGCCGTGACCGTGGAGCAGGTCCGCGACGCCTTCCGGCGGCGCGTGCACCCGGATCTCATGGTCACCGTGGTGGTGGGCGGCCCGACCAAGGTGCAGTGAACGCCAAGCGCGAGGCGCGCGGTGCGGATGGCGCGCGCAATCGCGTGCGCATCATCGGCGGCACGCACCGCAGCCGTGTCATCCGCTTCCCCGATCGCGAGGGGCTGCGGCCAACCCCCGACCGGGTGCGGGAGACGTTGTTCAACTGGCTCGGTCAGGACCTGACGGGCCTCGCCTGTCTCGACTTGTTCGCCGGCAGCGGTGCCCTGGGGTTGGAGGCCGCATCGCGGCATGCATCGAACGTCGTTCTGGTGGAACGGGACACTGCCGTGGCGTCAGCCCTGCGCGACAACGCGCACCTGCTCGCCGTGCCCTGCGTCGAGGTCGTCGTCGGCGATGCGCTAGAATTCCTCCGCTTCGACCGTCGCCGCTTCGACGTGGTGTTCGTCGACCCTCCGTTCGAGGGTGCCGACTACGACGACGTCCTGTCGAAGCTGGTCGAACATCTCGCTGAAGGGGCCCGCGTCTACGTGGAAGCCCCCCGGCCCGTGGAGCCGGGTACGGGATGGTCGGTCCTGCGCCGGCTCGCAGCGGGGCGCGTCCATGCACACCTGGTTTCCAAGCGCCATGATGAAGCGACGAGCGGTCTACCCCGGAACGTTTGACCCGATCACGCGCGGCCACGAAGACCTGGTCCGTCGAGCGGCGCAGCTGTTCGACCACGTGGTGGTCGCGATTGCGGCAAGCCGCGTCAAGAATCCGTTCTTCACGCTGGACGAACGCGTGGCGATGGCGCGGGAGGTGCTGGCCCCCTATCCGAACGTCGAGGTGCGGGGCTTCTCCGGGTTGCTGATGTCGTTCCTGAAAACGGTGGATTCGAACATCATCCTGCGCGGCCTGCGCGCGGTGTCCGATTTCGAGTACGAGTTCCAGATGGCAGGCATGAACCGCAAGCTCTACCCGGACGTCGAGACGCTCTTCCTCACGCCGGCGGAACAGTACCAGTTCATCTCCGCCACCATGGTCCGGGAAATCGCGACGCTCGGCGGCGACTGCTCGGCATTCGTGAATCCGCTGCTGGTCGAGCGTCTCAAGGCCAAGGCGGAGATGTGAGGTACCCCCCGATAGGCCTGCGGCCTCTCCCCGCGAGGGGGCCAGCCCTCTTGGGGCGGCCCGGCGAGGGTGAGGTGATGTCCCCCCCGATAGGCCTGCGGCCTCTCCCCCCAAGGGGGCCAGCCCTCTTGGGGCGGCCCGGCGAGGGCTGACGAACCATGGCCCTGCTCATCACCGAACACTGCATCAACTGCGACGTGTGCGAGCCGGAGTGCCCGAACGGCGCGATCTCCATGGGCGAGATCGTCTACGTGATCGAGCCAAGCAAGTGCACCGAATGCGTCGGCCACTTCGAGCAACCGCAGTGCATGGAGGTCTGCCCGGTCGATTGCATCATTCCCGATCCCGACGTTGTGGAGTCGCACGAGCAACTGGCCAAGAAGTATCGTTCGCTCACCGAGCCCCAGTCCGATCCTGCGTGAATCCGGAGGTTCCATGATGATGGTGCATCGCCTCAAGGTATTGCTGGTGGCAGCATCGTTTACCGCTGTGGCTCCGCAGGCGTCTGGCGAGAAGCGCTATGGGCCGGGCGTGACCGACACGGAGATTCTGATCGGGCAGACCATGCCGTACAGCGGTTCCGTGTCTGCCTATGGCGCCATCGGCAAGGCGCAAGTTGCCTACTTCGACGCGGTGAACGCTGCCGGTGGCATCAATGGCCGCAAAGTGAAGCTGCTGAGTCTCGACGACGGCTACATGCCCCCCAAGACGGTGGAACACGTCCGGCGGCTGGTGGAACAGGATCAGGTGCTGCTCATCTTCAGTTCGGTCGGCACCTCGACCAACATGGCGGTGCGAAAGTACCTGAACGCCAAGGGTGTCCCGCACCTGTTCGTCGCCGGCGGCGACAGCGCCTGGGGCGATCACGAACATTACCCCTGGACCATGGGATGGATGCCCTCCTTCCGGCACGAGGCGTCGCTCTATGCGCAGCACATCCTGAAAACCCGCCCCAACGCGAAGATTGCCCTCTTCAGCCTGAACGACGAATACGGGCGCGACTACGTGGCCGGGTTCAAGGCCGCACTCGGCGAGAAGGCCAAGGCGATGATCGTGAACGAGCAGACCTACGAGGTCACCGACCCCACGGTCGATACGCAGATCGTTTCGCTCAAGGCGTCGGGCGCGGACACGCTCATGAGCGCGATGGCAGGCAAGCATGCTTCACAGGCACTGCGCAAGATGGGCGAGATCGGGTGGAAGCCCGCGCACTACACCGGCATCGCGAGTGCGTCGGTGCGTGGGGTGCTGGAGCCCGCTGGCCTCGACAATGCCGTAGGCCTGATTTCCGCGTACTACGCCAAATTGCCCGACACCATCGCCTTCTCCCAGGACGTGGCGATCCGCGCCTACCTCGAATGGGCCAAGAAATACTACGACGGCAACGCCTACGAAGGCATTGCCGCGCACGGCTACCAGGTGGCACAGGCACTGGAATACGTGCTCAGGAAATGCGGTGACGATCTGTCACGCGAGAACGTCATGCGGGTTGCCACCAGCATGACCAACGTCGAATTCCCGATGCTCTACCCGGGCGTGCGCGTCACCACGAGCAAGACCGACTACTACCCGATCGAGGATCTGGTCCTGCTGCGGTTCGACGGCCGCAACTGGCAGCTCGCACCGCAGCCCAAGTAGCGGTAGGTGACGTGCCCCCCGATGGGCCTGCTGCCCTTCCCCCCGAGGGGGCTAGCCCGCTTGGGGCGGCCCGGCGCGGGCTAGTGCTGGCAGCCGGGGCAGTAGTACGTCGAGCGTTGTCCCTGACGGATGCCTTTCACGACGCCGCCGCAGCGCGGACAGGCTTCACCCGCGCGCTCGTAGACCGCGTGCGCCTGCTGGGCGGCACCGGGGTTGCCGTGTCCATCGACGTAGTCGCGCAGCGTGCTGCCGCCCGCGTCGATGGCACGAGCGAGTGTCTCCTTCACTGCGTTCGCGAGCCGTGCGCAACGCTCGAGCGACACGCGATGGGCCTTGGTACGGGGGTGGATCGCCGCGCGATGCAACGCTTCGGAGGCGTAGATGTTTCCGACGCCGGTGACGAGGTTGCCGTTCATGAGCACCTGCTTGATCGCGGCGCTGCGGCCGCGGGTGAC
>LNDQ01000130.1 GCA_001464695.1 Betaproteobacteria bacterium Ga0077523
ACCACGTCGATGTGGTCGTGGGCGCGCGGCGCCAGATCGCGGGCGACGACGCGCAGGCTGCCCGACATGCCAAGGTGCACGAGGGCGTGCCCGCGGTCGGTGTCGATCAGCAGATACTTCGCCCGACGCGACGTGGACTGGATGACCGCCCCGGTCAGCCGCGCCTCGAGCTCGCGCGGCACGGGCCAGCGCAGGCGTCGATCGCGCACGATTACGCGGTCGATCCGCCGCTCGAGCAACGCCGGCTCGAGCGAACGACGGGTGGTCTCGACCTCGGGCAGCTCCGGCACGTCTACTTGCTGCCGGTGGCCGGCGACAGCAATCGAGTCGCGGTATCCGCGGGGAAGACGTACTCGAGATTCTCGTCGGTGCGCAGCAGTCGCAGTTCGGGGGTGCGCGACAGCACGATCACTTCGAGGGTGCGGCCGTTCTGCAACGCTATCCGCACCGCATCGCCCGTTTCCTTGCCCGACGCAACCTGGGTGGCGAGGCTCGCGGCCATGCGCCAACCTTCGGCCCAGCGGATGTAGTCGTCCTGCGAGATCTTCGCGGGGTCGGCGGGCGGCGGTGTGCTC
>LNDQ01000131.1 GCA_001464695.1 Betaproteobacteria bacterium Ga0077523
GCCCGTTGTTCTTTGCTGCTTGCCGCGGCGTTGCACCGCGCGGGTAGCTTACGCGTGATACGCGGTCTCCCCGTGCTCCGTGATGTCGAGGCCTTCGCGTTCCTTGTCTTCGGTCACGCGCAGACCGATCACCATGTCGATGATCTTGTAGAGGATCAGGCTCACGACGCCGCACCAGACGACGGTGACCAGCACCGCGACGACCTGATTCCAGAGCTGGGTGCCCATGGTCACGCCTTCCGCATAGCCTACGCCGCCGAGGTCGCTCGACATGAGCACGCCGGTCAGGATGGCACCGACGATGCCGCCCACACCATGGACGCCGAACACGTCGAGCGAGTCGTCGTATCCGAAGATGCGCTTCAGGCCGGTGACCGCCCAGAAGCACACGACGCCGGCGATGAGGCCGAGGATGATGGATCCCATCGGCCCGATGAAGCCGCACGCCGGGGTGATCGCCACGAGTCCGGCGATCGCGCCGGAAGCAGCACCCAGCATCGACGGCTTGCCCTTCACCATCCACTCGATGAACATCCAGCCGAGCACGGCGGCGGCAGTCGCGACCTGGGTGTTGACCAGCACGAGCCCGGCGACGCCGTCCACCGCGAGTTCCGATCCGACGTTGAAGCCGAACCAGCCCACCCACAGCAGCGAGGCACCGATCATCGTCATGGTGAGCGAGTGCGGAGGCATCGCTTCGCGGCCGTAGCCGATGCGCTTGCCGAGGACGATGCAGCCGACCAATGCGGCGATACCCGCATTGATGTGCACGACCGTGCCGCCGGCGAAGTCCTTGGCGCCCAGAGTCCCGAGGTAGCCGCCGCCCCAGACCATGTGGGCGATGGGTGCGTACACCAGCAGCATCCACAAGGCCATGAACCACAGCACTGCCGAGAACTTGATGCGCTCGGCGAAGCCGCCGACGATCAGTGCGGGGGTGATGGATGCGAAGGTGAGCTGGAACGTCAGGAACACGTACTCCGGGATCGTGCCCTGGAGCGAGTCGGGGGTGACCCCTGACAGGAACGCCTTGCCCAAGCCCCCGAAGATCGCGTTGCCCTCACTGAAGGCGAGCGAGTAGCCGAGCACCGCCCACAATACCGAGAGCATGGAGAAGGTCACGAAGACCTGCATCAGGATCGAGAGCATGTTCTTGGTGCGTACGAGGCCGCCGTAGAACAGCGCGAGGCCCGGGACCGCCATCATGATCACCAGCACCGTGGCGGTGATCATCCAGGCAGTGCTGCCGGTGTCCAGCTTCGGTTCTTCCGCTGCCGGTGCAGCGTCCGCTGCCGGCGCCGCAGCATCCGCAGCGGCCGCCGGGGCGGGTGCGTCCGCGGGTTTGTTGTCCTGCGCGTGCGTCAGCGTGCCGAGGCCGAAGGCCACGAGCATCGCGAGCAGCATGAAAAGTCGCTTCATGTTGGAGCCCCCGGAGAGTTACAGCGCGTCCCCACCGGTCTCGCCGGTGCGGATGCGAACGACCTGTTCGAGGTCGAAAACGAAGATCTTGCCGTCACCGATCTTGCCGGTGTTGGCCGACTTCTCGATCGCTTCGATCACCTGGTCAAGCATCTCGCTCTTGATCGCAGCTTCGATCTTGACCTTCGGCAGGAAGTCCACGACATACTCAGCGCCGCGGTACAGCTCGGTGTGGCCCTTCTGGCGGCCGAAGCCCTTGACCTCGGTGACCGTGATGCCCTGCACGCCGATGGCGGAGAGGGCTTCGCGCACCTCGTCAAGCTTGAACGGCTTGATGATGGCGGTGACGAGTTTCATTGTTGATCCTGTGATGGGAGGACTGCGAAAGCGCGAGGCCCCCTCCGGACAGGAACACGGTGTCCTTGCCGACTTCCTTGCCGAAGCGATCGGTCCAGACAGACAGGGCGTTGTTGCTGGTATAGGCCTCCGCCGTGCTGCCCGTGTAGAACAGGCCCCAGGTGAACCCGCTCCAATCCTTGGTGGCGCCGAGTTTCCAGTCGACCAGATCGAACACTTCGTTGGTGTCGCCGTTGTTCTTGTAGAGCTCCATCGCACCGCTCCACTTCCAGGTGCCGACGCCCGCGACGAGGTTGAAACCGGTGTCGCCGAGCGGCACGTTGGCTCCCAGGTTGGCGTAGTAGGTGCCTGCGGCGTCGCCGATCATGAACACGCCGTCGGTCACGGCGTACCAGATCTTGGCGGTGATCCACTTCCAGCCGAGGGCACCGTACACCTCACCCGTGTGGGGCTTCTTGATCCCCGGGACATAGGACGAGTCGAGGTTGTAGCGGCCCGGGTAGTAGTAGTACACGGCACCGACGTCGTACGTGAAGTCGCCCGCGAACTTGTTGCGGTAACCGGCGTAGACGTCGATCTCCAGGCTGTTGCTGATCGCGGTGCTCGTGCCGCCGCCGGTGACCGGATTGGCGCCCGGAGCCGTCGGCCCGAAGAAGTCACCAGGCCAGCTCACGTTCGACGCGAAGCCACCAAGGTACAGACCGGACGAGTGGCCGTATTCGAGGGTGCCCTGCAGGGCGGGCGAGTTGCCCGTCTGGGTCAGGCCGCGAACGATGTAGTCCGTGGTGAACGTCAGGTTCCCCGTGATCGGGGAGGCGGCTTCTTCGGCATGGGCGACGGGCATCGCCAGACCGAGACTGGCGACTGCTGCGGCCAGGACTTTCTTTTTCAGCATGGTGCTTGTCCTTTTCAGGTGATGTTTCGTGAAAGACAAACGGGTAATCCCGCTGCAACGGAAACCGCGCGGCAGCGATTGTGCAAGTGACATGCCTGATTTATAAAATCTATAAATCAGATACTTGCAACGATTCCGCAACCCCTCCAATTCCCGGACGCACAGATGCGGTGCAGCCGGGAAGCCATCCGCACAGTTTCGGTGCAATTCTAGGGGCGGGTTGTCTTCGAGGGTGCTTTGCTACACTGGCGCGAACAAAAATTTCCTGTTGGAGACTGTCATGCCCACACCGACCGGCGTATTCGACGACATCGCCCAGCGCCTGCGCACCCTCGCAGGGCAGAGCCCGGCAGCGGACCTGGAGCGCAACTTCAAGGCGCTGCTGACCGGCACATTCGCCCGTCTCGATCTCGTGACCCGCGACGAGTTCGATGCTCAGGCGCGGGTGCTGGCGCGCACGCGCGAGCAGCTCGAAGCGCTGGAGCAACGGATCGCGGCGCTCGAAGGCGCAGACCCGTCCCGCCGCTGATCCGCAGGCCGCCGCGGCTGCCGCGATGAGCCTCGCCGTCCTGCGCAGCCGCGCCCTGGCCGGCATGGATGCACAGGAAGTGCAGGTGGAAGTGCACCTTGCCAACGGCCTGCCTTCGTTCACGATCGTCGGGCTGCCCGACACCGAGGTGAAGGAAGCGAAGGACCGCGTGCGCGCCGCGATCCAGAGTTGCCGTTTCGAGTTTCCCGCGCGGCGCATCACCGTCAACCTGGCGCCGGCGGATCTGCCCAAGGAGAGCGGTCGATTCGACCTGCCCATCGCGCTCGGTATCCTCGCGGCGTCCAGGCAGATCCCGGCGGATGCCTTCGACCGCTACGAGTTCGCGGGAGAGCTCGCGCTCACCGGCGCACTGCGATCGGTACGCGGCGCATTGGCGATGACTTTCCAGGCGCACGCAAGCGGGCGCGGCTTCATGGTTCCCGCGGAGAGTGCGTCCGAGGCAGCGCTGGTGGCAGATGCGGAAGTCTTCGGGGCTGCAACCCTGCTCGATGTCTGTGCTCACCTCACGGGCGCGCGGCCACTCGCGAGGTGGACCGCGAGCCCACCCATGAACGAGTCCGGGTACCCCGATCTCAGCGATGTCAAAGGGCAGACGCACGCAAAGCGCGCGCTGGAGGTCGCCGCGGCCGGGGCACACAGCGTGTTGATGGTCGGTCCTCCGGGGACCGGCAAGACGATGCTCGCGGAGCGCTTCCCCGGCGTGCTGCCGCCGATGACGGAGGCGGAGGCGCTCGCCTCTGCGGCGATCCAGTCGATCGGTAGCGGCGGCTTCGACATCGCGCGCTGGAAGCGCCGGCCCTATCGCGCACCGCATCACACGGCTTCCGCAGTGGCGCTGGTGGGTGGCGGCAGCAATCCGCGTCCCGGCGAGATCTCCATGGCCATGCATGGCGTGCTGTTCCTCGACGAACTGCCGGAGTTCGACCGCGACGTGCTGGAGGTGCTGCGCGAGCCGCTCGAGTCCGGCCGCATCACTGTCTCGCGCGCGGCGCGGCGCGCCGAGTTTCCCGCGCAGTTCCAGCTTGTCGCGGCGATGAATCCGTGCCCGTGCGGCTATCTCGGACACGTGAACGGCAAGTGCCGTTGCACCCCCGACCAGGTGGCGCGCTACCGTGCGCGCATCTCCGGTCCGCTGCTGGATCGCATCGATATCCAGATCGAAGTGCCGGCGGTCGCCGACGATGCGCTCGCGCAGAAACCCGCCGGAGAATCGAGCAGCGTCATTCGCAGTCGCGTGAGCGCCGCCCGCGACTTGGCACTCGCTCGTCAGGCGAAACCCAATGCGCAACTCGGCCCGGCCGAAGTTGATCTGCACTGCGTTCCCGATGCGCACGGCGAGGCCTTGCTGCGGCAGGCCATGCAGCGCCTGTCGCTCTCGGCGCGCGCTTACCATCGGATCCTGAAGCTGGCACGCACCATCGCCGACCTCGCCGGAGCGCCACACGTAGTGTCTGCACACGTCGCTGAAGCGATTCAGTACCGGCGGCTAGATCGCGCGTGAAGCCACCTGTGCAGGAGCTGCTCGCGTGAGCGACCAGACGCACGCGAATCTGCTCGAGATCGGCGCGGCCGTGCGGACCTTCCGCACTCCCGAGGGCGGTATCGTCGCGGCACTCGACGAAGTCGGACTTGCGGTCCGCGCCAACGAGTTCCTGACGCTGCTCGGTCCGTCCGGTTGCGGCAAGACCACGCTGCTGCGCGCGATCGCCGGCTTCGAGGATCTCGACCGTGGCGACATCCGGCTCGATGGCGTGTCGCTCGCCGGCGTGCCGGCCTATCGGCGCCCCTTCAACACCGTGTTCCAGAGCTACGCGCTGTTTCCGCATCTCAACGTGGCCGACAACGTAGGCTACGGTCTGGACGTGAAGCAGCTCGCGCGGCACGAACGCGATGCGCGCGTGGCCGCGGCGCTCACTCTGGTCGGACTGGAAGGTTACGGACGGCGCAAACCGAAACAGCTCTCCGGCGGGCAGCAGCAGCGGGTTGCCCTGGCGCGGGCGTTGGTGAATCGGCCGCGCCTGCTCCTGCTGGACGAGCCGCTCTCGGCGCTCGACCGCAATCTGCGCCAGGCGATGCAGATCGAGCTGAAGAACCTCCAGCACGAAGTCGGCATCAGCTTCCTGGTCGTCACGCACGACCAGGAGGAGGCTTTGGTGATGTCCGATCGCATCGCGGTGATGAACGGCGGGCGCATCCAGCAGGTGGGCACGCCGGGCGAGGTCTACGACACGCCGGCCAATCGCTTCGTGGCCGGGTTCATCGGCGTCAGCAACGTGTACGCCGGAACCATCGACCGGCGCGACGGGTCGCTCTGCATCGTTCGCACCGATGGTGGTATCGAGCTGTGGGCGCGGTCCGCTGCTTTCGCTGCCGGAGCCCGCGTCGATTTCATGATCCGGCCCGAACAGATACGCGTCGATGTGGCGCGCACCGCCGCGCAGGCTCCGGGCCTGGAAGCCACCGTGGAGCGCCTCGTCTTCGTCGGCGCGGATCTGCAGGTTCACGCCCGTCTCGCCGACGGTTCGCCGGTGCAGGCGCTGGTCCGGCATCGACGCACGCCGGTCGAGGGCCTGGCACCGGGCTCGGCGGTGCGACTCGAGTACGATCCCGAGGTGGTGCACCTGATGGCCGCGCAGCCGTGACCACGCTGGCCGGGAGCCGCCGACTGCGCCTCGCGGCCCTGCTCACCCCCGTCACGCTGCTCCTGGGTAGCTGCTTTCTCGTCCCGCTCGGGATCATGGCGCTCTACAGCTTCCTCACGCCGGGGTTGTACGGCGGCGTCGAGTGGAACTTCTATCCCTACAACTACGGGCGCGTGCTGGGCGCGCCGCTCGGCGACGTGGAGGACTTCGATCCGGTCTACATCGAGATCCTGCTGCGCTCGTTGCGTCTCGCCGGCACCGTCGTGGTGCTGACCCTTGCCGTCTGCTATCCCGCCGCATTCTGGGTGAGCCGGTTCCACGGCGAGCGCAAGAGCTTCGTCCTGTTCCTGGTGACCCTGCCGTTCTTCGCGAGTCTCATCATCCGCGTCTATGCATGGATGTTGATCCTGCGGCCCACGGGCTTCCTCAACCTCGTGCTCGAAAGCGCGGGTGTGATCGACGCACCGCTGCAGATCATCTTCACCGAAGTGTCCGTGGTGGCGGGGCTCGTCTACATCCTGCTGCCGTTCATGTTCCTGCCGATCTACGCGAGCGTCGAGAAGCTCGATCCGGCCCTGGTACAGGCGTCGGAGGATCTCGGCGCGACGCCGTGGCAGACGTTCCGCCGTGTGGTCTTGCCGCTCACCTTGCCGGGCGTCATCGGCGGGTCGCTCATCGTCTTCATTCCGGCTTTCGGGAATTTCGTCGTGCCCGCCCTGCTGGGCGGGGCGAAGGTGATGCTGGTGGGCAACATCATCGAGCAGCAGTTCCTTGCGGCCCGCAACTGGCCCTTCGGCGCGGCGCTCGCGATGCTGATCCTCGGGACAGTGCTGGTGTTGATGCTGATCTACGTCTTGCGCATCGGGCGAGGTGGCGTCGCCGCGGGAGCGAAGGCATGAGCCGGCGCAGCGGCCGGGTGCTGGACGCCTACGGCGCCGCCTTCCTGCTGCTGCTCTACGCGCCGATCGCGCTGATCCTGGTCTACTCGTTCAACTCGAACGTGGTGAACATGATGGCGTGGGAAGGCTTCACGCTGGACTGGTACCGCTCCATCTTCGGCCTCACCACCCGCCTTTCCGAATCGCAGATCTACGTGCATTCCACCGAAGCGCTGCTGGCCGCGGTGCGCCACAGTGCGATCGTGGCGCTGTGCGCCTCGATGCTCTCCACCGCCATCGGTACCGCTACCGCCCTGGGCTTGGCACGGCACGACTTCCGCCTGAAGCGCGTGTATCAGGGCCTGCTGGTGCTGCCGATGGTGATGCCCGACATCGTGCTCGGCATCGCGCTCCTGATCTTCTTCGTGGGCGCCGGCTTCAAGCTCGGGCTCACGACCATCGTGGTCGGCCACTGCGTCTTCCTGTCGAGCTACGTCTTCGTGATCGTGAGTGCACGCCTGGCGGGCATGAACACCGAACTGGAGGAGGCTTCTGCGGATCTGGGAGCGGGGCCTTGGACCACGTTCCGGCGCGTGACCCTGCCGCAGATCATGCCCGGCGTCGTGGGCGGTGCGCTGCTCGCCTTCATCATCTCGCTCGATGATCTGGTGATCACCTATTTCATCGCCGGCGTCGACTCCACCACGCTGCCGCTGTTCATCTACGGCATGCTGCGCCGGGGCATCAAGCCCGAGATCAATGCCATTGCCATCCTGCTGCTGGTGTTCTCGTTCGTCGTGGCAGCGACGGGTCTGTGGTTGCGTTCCCGGCGGCAGTGACTCAGCATTTGGTCATGCCTTCGCTATCGAAGCCGCGCGCTCGCGACCTGGGACTGCCCTTCCCCGGGACGCCCGGTCGCCACAACGCGATCACCGACGTGCCCGGCATCGCCGTCGGATTTCGCACCCTCGTGACCGACGGACCGCCGCAGGTGCGTACGGGCGTCACCGCGATCGTCCCGCGCGCGGTTGCGGCGGAGCTGACGCCGACATGGGCGGGCTACTACGCGCTGAACGGCAACGGCGAGATGACGGGCACCCACTGGATCGAGGATGCCGGTTGGTTCTGCGGACCGGTGCTCATCACCAACACCCATAGCGTCGGCATCGTTCACCACGCTGCAGTCCGTTGGATGATCCGCCGCTACCAGCGCGACTTCGACGACCTGCATCTGTGGGCCATGCCGGTCGTCGCCGAAACCTATGACGGCGTGCTGTCCGACATCTACGGCCTGCACGTCGGCGAGGCCGACGCCCTGGCCGCGCTCGACGCGGCGTCGACCGGCCCCGTGGCCGAAGGTAACGTCGGTGGCGGTACCGGCATGATCTGCTACGAGTTCAAGGGCGGCACCGGCACGTCGTCCCGGCGCGTGGCGGTCGCGGACCGCACCGGCACCGTCGCGGCGCTGGTCCAGGCGAATCACGGACTGCGCGATTGGCTGACGATCCTCGGCGTCCCGGTGGGCCGGCATCTCACGGGCGACCGGATCTTCGAGCAGGAGCAAGGCTCCATCATCGTGATTCTCGCGACCGACCTGCCGCTGATGCCGCACCAGTTGCGCCGGCTCGCCAAGCGCGCCGCCATCGGCGTCGGGCGCGGCGGCTCGCCGGGCGGCAACAATTCCGGCGACATCTTCCTTGCCCTCGGCACCGGCAATCCGATCGAACTGCCGCAGCGCGGCGCGCCTGCGTGGACGATCGAAGCGCTCAACGACGAGCATTTCGATCCGATCTACGAGGCGGCCGTGCAATGTGTGGAGGAAGCGGTCGTGAATGCCCTGATCGCGGCCGCGGATACGCCGACCTTCCGTCCACCCGACCATGTGGTTCGGGCGATCGACCACGAAGCACTGTTGGCAGTGATGCGGCGCTACGGTCGCGCCACCGCATGAATCCATCCCCGCATACCCTTTTTGCCAGGAGAACCGCCATGTCGATCCGAACCGCATTCGTGGTGCTTTGCTGCGCTGCCGCCACGGCCCATGCCGAAGGCAAGCTCGCGCTCTACAACTGGGGCGACTACATCAATCCCCAGATCCTCGAGAAGTTCGGCAAGGAGTACGACGTCAAGGTGAGCCTCGACACCTACGCGAGCAACGAAGAGATGCTCGCCAAGATCCAGGCCGGTGCCACCGGCTACGACGTGGTCTGGCCGTCGGTGCACATGCACGACATCTTGAGCAAGCTCGGGCTCCTGGAGAAGACCGAACCGAACAAGCTGCCCGGCTTTGCCAACATCGACAAGGCGGCACTGCGCGCCAAGTCCGATCCGAAGGGCGAGTACTGCGTGCCCTACGCCTGGGGCACGGTCGGCATTGTTTACAACAAGAAGAAGATTCCGCAACTGAAGTCGTGGAAGGACTTCTTCGACTACGCGGCGAAGAACCCGAAGAAGGTCACCATGCTGGACGACATGCGCGAGACGCTCGGCGTCGGGTTGATCATGAATGGCAAGTCGGTCAACTCGCGCAATCCGGCCGAGATCAAGGCCGCCCAGGACCTGATCCTGAAGCACAAGCCGAACATCGGCGCATTCACCTACGAGGTCATCCCGCTGGTGCAATCGGGCGACATGCACGCCGCCCACTATTTTGTCGGCGCCATGATGTACGTGCTGGAGAAGCCCGACACGCTGGCCTACGTGATCCCCGACGAGGGTGCCACCATGTACCAGGAGGACATCTGCGTGCTGAAATCCGCCCCGAACAAGGCCAACGCGAAGAAGTTCCAGGAGTTCATGATGCGGCCCGAAGTATCGGTCCTGAACACGATCCAGCAGAAGAACGGCACCGTGAACACCAAGGTGCCGGCGTTGCTGCCGGCGAACATTCGCGACAACGTCAACATCAATCCGCCGGCGTCGGTCCGTGCGAAGCTGCAGATCTTCGAAGACCTCGGTGCCGATCTCAAGGTCTACGACCGCGCATGGACCAAGGTGAAGACCAACTGAGCAGGTGCGACGCGTGAAGGGGGCTCAGCCGCGCTCCCCGATCGCGCATCGGGAGCGATCGAACGCGCCCTAAAGTTGACGGCAGTATCTGCCGTTGTAGACCGGATTCCCCGCGCCTCCTGGTCCGGCAGGCAGTACTACTCCAATGAACGACGAGCACGACCTCAAGGTCATCCTGCGTTCGCGATTTCCGCTGGTGGCCGTGGAATCCTTCGAGGAATTGCGCGTGCTCGACCTGCTCGAGCGCGTCGCCAACCTCGAGGATCGGCCGCTGTTCGTCTGGACCCTCACCGAAGGTCTGCGCCGCCGCAGCAGGCCGGATTCTCTCCCCGAGACACGCGACCCGCCGGATGTGCTCCGCCACATCCACAGCACACCGCAGAATGGCGTGTACGTGCTGGTGGACTTCCACCCGTTCCTGAACGATCCGGTGCATCAGCGCTATCTCAAGACCATCGCGCAGGATCACGGCCGCAGCCAGAAGACCCTGGTGTTCCTGAGTCCGCGGCTCGAGCTTCCCGCCGATCTGTCGCGCATGGCGGCGCGATTCCGGATGGCGATGCCGGATCTGGCAGCGATCCGGGCACTGGTGAAGGCAGAACTGGACGACTGGCAGTTCAAGAACGATGCGCGCGTCCAGGGCCACCAGGAGGCGCTCGACATGCTGCTCCAGCTCCTGGTGGGCATGAGCGAGGACGACGCGCGCCGCCTGGTGCGCCAGGCGATCTACGACGATGGCGCCATCACCATCGAGGACACTGCACGCGTGTTGAAGCAGAAGCACGAGGCGATGGGGGCCGATGCCGTCCTGTCGCTCGAACTGGACGTCGCGAAGTGGGACGACGTCGCCGGGCTCGCCAATCTCAAGCGCTGGCTCGATCAGCGTCGCAACGCCTTCACCGGCGAAATCCGCGGCCTCGAGGCACCCCGCGGCGTCATGCTGCTCGGTGTCCAGGGTTCCGGCAAGAGTCTCGCCGCCCGAGCCGTGGCCGGTGCCTGGCGCGTGCCCTTGATGCGACTGGATTTCGGCGTGCTCTACAGCAAATGGATCGGCGAGACCGAGCGCAACCTGCGCGAAGCGCTGCGCAGTGCGGAGCGCATGGCGCCGTGCGTGCTGTGGATCGACGAGATCGAGAAGGGTATCAGCCAGGAGGCGGGCGACAACGGCGAAGGCGGGGTCTCGCGCCGCATGCTGGGCACCCTGCTCACCTGGATGGCAGAACGCACCAGTCGCGTGTTCCTCGTGGCCACCGCCAACGCCATCGAGCAGTTGCCGCCGGAGCTGATCCGCAAGGGGCGCATCGACGAGATCTTCTTCGTGGATCTGCCCGATGCCGCGACGCGCGCGGAGGTGGTGCGCATCCACCTGAAGCGCCGGTCGCTGGACCCAGGGGCCTTCGACGTCGCCGAGCTGGGCGAGGCCACCGCGGGGTTCTCCGGGGCCGAGATCGAGCAGGCCATCGTCGCGGCGCTGTTCGCCTCCCACGCGGCCGGGGAGCAGCTTGGCACCGAGCACGTCCTGGCCGAGGCTCGGGCCACCCGCCCGCTCTCGGTGATCGCCGCCGAGAAGATCGAGGCGCTGCGTTTCTGGGCGCGGGACCGGGCCGTCATGGCCTGATGGTGGCGATTGACAGACGGGAGCTGGACCGGTAGCGTTCGAGATCGATTCGCGCCGATTTGAGCTACAGCTTGCGGGCGCGTTACAAATTCCGCTAAAGAGTGACTGCAAACCCGGTCCCCTCTAGCGGCCGGGTTTTTCGTTTTCTGACAGGGCGAACTTGCAGCCGGACCGTACCCACCTCCTGCGCGAACTGCTGGGCAGTCGCATCCTGGTGCTCGACGGTGCCATGGGCACCATGATCCAGGGCCACAAGCTCGAGAAGCACCACTACCACGGTGACCGCTTCTGCGACCACCATTGCGAGCAGTCGGGCAACAACGACCTGCTGACTCTCACGCAGCCGCAGATCATCGGCTGGATCCACTCGGCACACGTTCAACTCCACGCGCATCGCGATGGCCGACTACGGCATGGAGTCGCACGTGCGGGAGTTGAACTTCGAAGGCGCCAGGCTCGCGCGGGAGATCGCCGACCGCGTGTCGCGCGCGACCCCGGCCAAGCCGCGCTTTGTCGCCGGCGTGCTCGGGCCCACCAACCGCACCGCCTCCATTTCGCCCGACGTGAGCGACCCGGCCTTCCGGAACGTTTCGTTCGACGAACTGGTGGCGGCGTACCTCGAAGCGATCGACGGGCTGGTCCACGGCGGTGCCGACCTGCTGCTGGTGGAAACCGTCTTCGACACGCTCAACTGCAAGGCAGCGCTGTTCGCCTGCGACGAATACTTCGATCGGAACGGCGTGCACCTGCCGCTGTGGGTGTCGGGCACCATCACCGACAAGTCCGGTCGCACATTGTCCGGGCAGACGGCCGAGGCGTTCTGGAACTCGGTCCGGCACGCCCGACCGTTCGCCATCGGGCTCAACTGTGCGCTCGGTGCCAAGGATCTGCGGCCCTACATCGAGGAACTCGCGGGCATCGCCGACACCTTCGTCAGCATCCACCCGAATGCGGGATTGCCCAACGCCTTCGGCGACTACGACGAGACCCCGGACTACACCTCGGGCATGCTGCGCGAGTTTGCCGAGGCCGGATTCCTCAACATCGCCGGCGGCTGTTGCGGCACGACGCCGCAGCACATCAAGGCGATCGGCTCTGCGGTGGCATCGATCCGCCCGCGTGCCGTCCCGGTCATCGAGAAGAAGTTGCGCCTGTCGGGCCTCGAGCCGCTCAACGTCGGTGACGACTCGCTGTTCGTGAACGTCGGCGAACGCACCAACGTCACCGGCTCGCGCGCCTTTGCCCGGATGATCCTGAACGGTCAGTTCCAGGAGGCGCTGGCGGTGGGGCGCCAGCAGGTGGACAACGGCGCGCAGATCATCGACGTCAACATGGACGAGGCGATGCTCGACTCGCAGGCGTCCATGACGAAATTCCTGAATCTCGTCGCCTCCGAACCCGACATCTCGCGCGTGCCGGTGATGATCGACAGCTCCAAGTGGAGCGTGATCGAGGCGGGCTTGAAGTGCGTGCAGGGCAAGGCGGTGGTGAACTCCATCAGCATGAAGGAGGGCGAGGGCGAGTTCCTGCGCCAGGCGCGGCTGGTACGCCGCTACGGCGCGGCAGCCATCGTCATGGCCTTCGACGAGCAGGGCCAGGCGGATACGCTGAAGCGCCGCATCGAGATCTGTACGCGGGCCTATCACCTGCTGGTGAAGGAAGTGGGTTTCCCGCCGGAAGACATCATCTTCGATCCCAACATCTTCGCGGTGGCCACGGGCATCGAGGAGCACGCCAACTATGGCGTGGACTACATCGAAGCCACGCGCGCGATCCGCAAGTCCCTGCCCCACGTGAAGGTGAGCGGCGGGGTCTCGAACATCTCGTTTTCCTTCCGCGGCAACGACGGCGTGCGCGAAGCGATCCACACCGCGTTCCTGTATCACGCGGTGCAGGCCGGCATGACCATGGGCATCGTGAACGCCGGCCAGCTCGGCGTGTACGAGGACATCCCCAAGGACCTGCTCGAGCGCGTCGAGGATGTGCTGCTCAACCGTCGGCCCGATGCGACCGAGCGGTTGGTGACGTTCGCCGAGAACTTCAAGACCGGCGGCAAGGCGCAGGTGGAAGACCTCGCGTGGCGCGACGCGCCCGTGGCCGAACGGCTCAAGCACGCGCTGGTGAAGGGCATCAACAAATTCGTCGTCGAGGACACCGAGGAGGCACGGCTCGGGTTCGAGCGGCCGATCCAGGTGATCGAAGGCCCGCTCATGGACGGCATGAACGTGGTGGGCGACCTGTTCGGGTCGGGCAAGATGTTCCTGCCGCAGGTGGTGAAGTCGGCGCGCGTGATGAAGGAGGCGGTGGCACACCTCATCCCGTTCATCGAAGCCGAGAAGGCACGGACCGGCAACGCCGGCAAGGCCAAGGGCAAGATCGTGCTCGCCACGGTGAAGGGCGACGTGCACGACATCGGCAAGAACATCGTTGCGGTCGTGCTCCAGTGCAACAACTTCGACGTGGTCAATCTTGGCGTGATGGTGCCCGCCGAGAAGATCCTGCAGACCGCACGCGACGAGAACGCGGACATCATCGGTCTCTCCGGCCTCATCACGCCATCGCTCGAAGAGATGGCGCACGTGGCGAAGGAGATGCAGCGGCAGGGCTTCGAAGTGCCGCTGTTGATCGGTGGCGCCACCACTTCGCGCGTGCACACCGCGGTCAAGATCGAGCCCGGTTATCACGGCTCGACCATCTGGGTGCCGGATGCTTCGCGCAGCGTCGGCGTGTGCACGAGCCTGCTGTCGCCGGAGCAGCGTGCCGGCTACATCGAGAAGATGAAGGCCGAAGCCGCCAAGACGCGCGAGCAGCACAAGGGCAAGAAAGGCCAGGGTCCGCACCATCCGATCGCCGAGGCGCGCAACCATGGGCTCGCGACCGATTGGACGCAATACGTCCCGCCGAAGCCGCAGCGGCTCGGTGTGCAGGTGTTTCGCGAGTACCCGCTCGAGGAGATCGCGGAGGTGATCGACTGGACGCCGTTCTTCCAGACCTGGGAACTGGCCGGGCGCTTCCCGAAGATCCTGCAGGACCCGGTGGTGGGTGAAGCGGCCCGCAACCTGTTCGCGGACGCCCAGGCGATGCTCGCACGCATCATCGACGAGCGGTGGCTCACGGCGAACGCCGTCGTCGGCCTGTTCCCGGCGAATCGGGTGAACGGCGACGACATCGCGATCTACACCGACGAATCCCGCGCGGATGCGGCAATGACCTTGCATTGCCTGCGCCAGCAGATGGTGAAACCGGCCGACCGCTTCAACCTGTCGCTCGCCGATCTGGTGGCGCCCCGTGAGTCCGGCGTGGCCGACTACATCGGCGCGTTCGCGGTGACCGCCGGCATCGGCATCGATGCGCGGGTCGAGGCGTTCGAGGCGAAGCACGACGATTACAGCGCCATCATGTTGAAGGCGCTGGCCGACCGACTGGCCGAAGCGTTCGCGGAACTGATGCATCGCAGGGTCCGCAAGGAATTCTGGGGGTACGCGCCGGACGAATCCTTGAGCGTTGAAGACCTCGTCGCCGAGAAGTATCGCGGCATCCGGCCGGCCCCCGGCTATCCCGCGTGCCCCGACCACACCGAGAAGGGCGCCCTGTTCCGCTTGCTCGACGCCGAACGCAACGCCGGCATCACGCTGACGGAGTCGTACGCGATGTTGCCCACCGCCGCGGTGAGCGGCTTCTATTTTTCCCACGCGGAAGCGCACTACTTCGCCACCGGCAAGGTGGATCGGGACCAGGTGGAGGAATACGCGGCGCGCAAGGGCATGCCGCTGCCGGAAGTGGAGCGCTGGCTCGCCCCGGTGCTGGCTTACGAACCGGCCTGATCAGGGCCTGCTAACACTTAGAACGGACCTGCGCTGGGGGCTGAGAAGGCGCAGGGCTAGGCGCGAGCGACGACGTGTAGTTTGGCTACATGAGGAGCTCGTAACAACGCCCTGCGCCTTCTCAGCCCCCAGCCCTCCGGGTGATCCTCCATGACGAGCGCACTCCGCGTTACAAATGCTCGCTGGGGGGCCTGCCCCAGCTGTGCTTTGCGCCTTGATTGTGCTCGTCATGGAGGTCACGCAGGTCCGTTCTAAGAGTTAGCAGGCTCTAGCCTGGACAAACCGGTTCGTCCAGGCGCGCCGTGCGCCTGCTTGCTTCGACCTTGCACCTGCCGGAAACTGCATCCACCGCGCCGCGGGAACCTTGGACGACGTTCGTCCTCTATCCGTGCGTTGCATCGTTACCCATCGTTCCAAGCCTTGATCGACTTGCTTCCTCTGCGCAGCATCGCGCTCCTGCTGGTGATGACCGCGTCCGTTCCGGTGTGGGCGGAGCGTATCCACCAGTATCGGGTCACGGTCGATCCCGACATCCGCAGCATGCAGGTGAAGGCTTGCTTCGCGGGACGGCCACCGGCGCAACTCGTGGCCGAGTCGCTCGATGCGCCCGCGGCCTTCGTCGAGGGCAAGGCCGTGATGGAGCGACGCCAGCCGATCCAGCCCAACGGCACCGAGATGCGCTTGAAGGACATCGCCGACGACGGTTGCATCGAGTACTCCGTCAACCTTGCCGGCGGCTACACCAAGAACGACCTCTCGGGGAACACCACCAAGCGGGTGGGGCGCGACCTGTTCACCGAAGTGGGTTTGTGGTTCTGGCGCCCGGCTCAGCTCGCGCCGGATGAGGATATCGAGGTGAGTTTCGCACTGCCCGAGGGCCTGGCAGTGTCGACGCCCTGGCGTCCGGTGGCACCCGCGCGTGAGTTGCCGTCCTACCGGATCGGCCACGCCGAGTTCGATCGTCCGTCGGCCGTGGCCTTCGGCCGTTTCCAGGAGATTCCCGTGGAAGTGCCGGGGGCCGTGCTGCGTCTGGCCGTGCTCGATGGTGCGCCGCCGGCCGACGTCGATGCGGTACGTACGTGGATCCACGATGCCGCCATGAGCGTGGCGGGCGTGCATGGCCGGTTTCCGGTCGCGAGCCCGCAGATCCTCGTGATGCCCGGTGCGCGCGCTCAGGAGCCGACGCCCTGGGCGTATGTGTTGCGCGGAGGCCAGGCGGCCGCGCACTTCTTCGTGAATCAGCGCCGGCCGCTGCGCGACTACATCGAGGACTGGACCGCGCCGCACGAATTGTCGCACCTGCTGCTGCCGTACGTGACTTCGCACGATGCGTGGCTGGCGGAAGGCATGGCCACCTACTACCAGAACGTGACGCGTGCGCGCAGCGGTGCAATCACGCCGAACGAAGCATGGCAACGCATGCATGCAGGGTTCAAACGTGGCCGGGATTCCGCCGTGAAGGGCATGACGCTGGAACAGGCGACGGTGCGCATGTTCCGCGACGGCGGTTACATGCGGGTGTACTGGTCGGGCGCGGCGATGCTCCTGCTCGCAGACGTGGAACTGCGCAGCCGCTCCGACAACCGGCAGTCCCTTGACACGGTGCTCGCGCAGTTCGCGGACTGCTGTCTCGATCCCAATCCGGAGTGGACCGCGCGCCAGGTCTTCGACAAGTTCGACGAATTGTCGGGCACGGACGTGTTCCGCCGGCTCTACGATGCCCACGTGTCCGCCACGGCGTTTCCGGATCTCGCGCAGCTCTATGCCGAAATCGGACTCGAGGCGCTCGGTGGCAAGGTGGAATTGAACGCGACCGCCCCACGCATCGACGTGCGCGACGCGATCATGGCTCGTGGGATTTACACGACGCCCGCAGCGCTGTTGAGGTAGCAGCAACAGCCTGCGTCACGGGACACGGAGAGGCGCTTCGGCTCCTTCCCCCACCTCCGGTGGGGGAAGCCTGGGATGGGGGCAAGCCTTGGCGTCGCACTTCTACCCTGATCCTTCCCCGGCTTCGCCGGAGGAGGGAATGTCGCGAAGGGCTACTCCGAGTACCTCCACGTTGCTCCGGGGTGCAGGGTTTTCATCGCTACACGCGCGATCAACCCGGCCGCTCGAGCGTCCAGATCATCACCGGGCTCGACTCCGGTCGAAACGGCCCGCCCGCGTAGTCACCCATCAGCGCGACCACGCGAAATCCGGCGGTCGTCGCCATTTCCTCGAAGGCGTCCGGATCGATGAACGCGAAGCGCATCGGCAGCAGCCGCTTCCAGCGCAGCCCCCCGTCCAGACCGAACGATTCGAAGAACTGCGAGCGCACCACGATGGGGTCGCCACCCACCTCCGCGCCCGACACGACCAGTGTTCCGTCGTAGGAAGGGAAGGCACCCACGGCTCGCAACGTGCCGTCCACCTGCTGCCGACGGACGGTGGGATTGTGTAGCGTGCAGATGAAATGGCCACCGGGTTCGAGGCAGGCGAACACCGAGCGCAGGGTCGCGCGCTGCCCTGCTTCGTCGACGATTTCCATGAAGGCCTGGCACGGCATCAACGCGAGCGCATAGCGCGACGGCAGATCGAGCCGGCACACATTCCGGCAGAGTATCTCGGCATCGAGGTCGCGCGCGACCAGCTTGCGCCGCAGGATGTCCAGCATTTTCGGCGACAGGTCGACGCAGGTGAGCCGGGCACCGGCCTCGATCAGCGGGATCGAAAGGCGACCCGTGCCGGCAGTCAGTTCGACCACCTCGCCGCCACGCGCCAGCGGGAGGGCGGCGACGAAGAACGGCAGGTCGTGATCGGCGGTGACGTAGCGGTCGTACAGCTCGGCGATGCGGTCGTACTCGATCGGGGGTGTCGCATTCATGGGTATCGGGCCGGGATGTCGGTGAGCTGTCAGGCCTTGCGCTGTGGCCTTCCGAAGTCGGACCGGCGTCGGATCGACCCAAGCGCGCGGGCGCCGCGAAGGCGCAACATGCGAGCCCGCACCATGACGGCCATCGCCAGGCCGCGCAGGAAGTCCACGGCGTCCAGACGCGGCCGCCGCGCCGTGGCGGTGCGGGTCTTCACCGGCGTCGCCGCGGGCAACGGCGTGATCGGGTCCGCGAGCGCTTCGAGCGCCGCGTGCTGTGCCGCCAACTCGGGATGCATCGCGGGCTCGCTCAGGCGGTAGCACTGGCGGAGCGCTGCAACCACGCGGCGACCGCCGCCGTGCTGCGCGACCACGGGGAAGGCTCGACGGCAGGACCGTCGACTCGCAACGTGCAGCGGTTGAGCGCCGAGACGAACACCGGCTTGCGCCGATCGAGCACCAGCACCTGTCCCGCGTAGAGCACCAGGTCGCGCGACTCGTTGCCCTGCGTGATCCACGCGGCACCCGAGGTGCAGGTGAGGCGCACACCGGCAGGCCGGGTGATGGTGGCGACGTCGGTTTGTCCGAGGTCGAGGTGGCCGGTCTGGCCGGCAGCGATGGCTAGGGTTTGCATGATGGGTTCCTCCTGAAGTGACGGATGCCATCATCCGGGCGCCCGTGAATGCGGCATTCCGGCAGGTGTGAATGCGGCGTGAAATATCGCCGATGCGGTCGGTCGGGCCCGAAACGGGCAGGTATCATCGGCGCCGTGGAAGCTTCGTTCGCCTACCTGCACTTCGGGTCGATCCTGGCGCTCGCAGGTCTGCTTGCCGCCGAGTTCTTCCTCTGCAACGAGCACTTGCAGCCGGGCCACGTGCAACTGCTGGTCCGTCTCGACGCCGGGTACCTGGTCGCCGCGCTGGCAGCTCTGGTCACCGGCATCATCCGGTTCGGATGGTTCGCCAAGGGCACCGCGTTCTATCTCGGCAATCCCCTCTTCTACGTCAAGATCGCCCTGTTCATCGCGATCGGCCTGGTCTCGATCGTGCCGACCATGCAGTTCCTGCGCTGGAACCGTGCGTTGCGGGAGGGCCAGGTGCGAGTGCTCTCCGGCAAGGACATCGGGCGCGTCCGCCGCCTGATCGCCCTGGAGCTGATCCTGTTCGCCCTGCTGCCATTGGCCGCCGTGCTGATGGCCCGCGGCATCTCGCCTTACCCCTGACCCTGTCGACCCATGCCTGCACTCGCCCTGCCTCCGATCCTGCAGACCATCCTGCTGCTCACCGCGTCCAACGTGTTCATGACCTTCGCGTGGTACGCCCACTTGAAGAATCTCGCGCACAAGCCCTGGATCGTCGCTGCGCTCGTGTCCTGGGGCATCGCGCTCTTCGAGTACCTGCTGCAGGTGCCGGCGAACCGTATCGGCTACACCACCCTTTCGCTGCCGCAGCTCAAGATCCTCCAGGAGGTCATCACGCTGTCGGTGTTCGTGCCGTTCGCGATGTTCTACATGCACCAACCCCTCAAGCTCGACTATCTCTGGGCAGCGCTGTGCATCCTGGGCGCGGTCTACTTCATCTTCCGGACCGGACCATGAACGAATTGTGCTTCACGAGCGCGACCGAACTCGTGCGGCGCATCCGTGCGCGCGAACTGTCGGCGGCAGAAGTACTGCGAGCCCATGTGCAGCAGATCGAACGGATCGACCCGGCGGTCAACGCGATGGTCACTCGAACCTTCGAACAGGCCGAAGCCGCGGCCCGCACAATCGACGAGCGGTTCGCGCGTGGCGAGGAATGCGGGGCGCTTGCCGGCCTGCCGGTGGCGCACAAGGATCTCGCGGTTACCAAGGGCATCCGCACCACGTTCGGCTCGCCGCTGTTCCGCGACTTCGTGCCCGACACCGACGCGATCATCGTGGAGCGGCTGCGCGCGGCGGGGGCGGTCACGGTCGGCAAGACCAACACGCCGGAGTTCGGTGCCGGTTCGCAGACGTTCAACACCGTCTTCGGGGCGACGCGCAATCCGTGGAATCTCGAGCGCACTTGCGGTGGCTCGAGCGGTGGTGCGGCAGTGGCACTCGCGTGCGGCATGGTGCCCATCGCCGACGGATCCGATTTCGGCGGGTCGCTGCGCAATCCCGCCAGTTTCTGCAACGTGGTCGGCTTCCGCCCGACACCGGGGCGCGTTCCGAGCTGGCCCACGTTCAACGCCTGGTTTTCCCTGCCGGTGGTCGGACCCATGGCGCGCAGCGTCGAGGACGTCGCGCTCATGCTGTCAGCCATTGCCGGGCCGGATCGGCGCTGTCCGATCTCGATCCACGAAACGGGTGAAAGGTTTGCCCGACCGCTCGCGCGCGACATGAAGGGCGTGCGTATCGCCTGGAGTCGCGATCTCGACGGACTGCCGATCGAGCGCGAAGTGCTCGAAACCCTCGAGCGTGCATTGCCGGCGTTCGCAGACCTGGGCTGCGTGGTCGAACCGGCGACGCCGGACTTGACCGATGCCGACGAGATCTTCGAAGTCCTGCGCGCCTGGAACTTCGATCTGTCCCATGGCGAGTGGCTTCGCACCAAGCGCTCGCAGCTCAAGCAGACGGTGATCTGGAACATCGAGGAGGGCCAGCGCCTCTCCGGTTCGCAGGTGGCGCGCGCCGAGCGCAAGCGAACCGAGCTCTTCGCCCGCATGGGAGCGTTCTTCGAGCGCTGGGACTACCTCGTGTGTCCGGTCGCGCAGGTGCTGCCGTTCGACGTGAACACGGAGTATCCGATGGCGATCGACGACAAGCCGCTCGCCAACTACATCGAGTGGATGCGCTCCTGCTATCGCATTTCCGCCACGACGCTGCCGGCAATCTCGGTCCCGGCCGGATTCAGCCACGGCGGGCTGCCGGTGGGCCTGCAGATCGTCGGTCGCTATCTCGACGATCTCGGTGTGCTGCAGGTGGCCCATGCCTTCGAGCAGGCCACGCGCTTCGGCGCACGGCGTCCGGCCGTCGCGATCTGAAGCGGGCTGTCGAGGGAAATTCGAGGGTATGATCGCGGGCCGCGCGCCGGCCGCGAGGTCAACCCCCAAGTCGGCGCCCCGTCCCATCACGATGCATCGATGCCCATGATCCGTCTTGCCTGCACCCTGTTCTGCGCTTCAGTTTTCGCCACCCCGCTCCTGGCTCAGCAACCCGATCCGGCCAAGCCGCCCGCGGAGAAGCCCAGATCGGCCAAGCAGAAGGACCGGGTATTCGTGAAGGACATCGAGGGCGTCTGGCTGCCCCAGGACTACATGGACGCGCTGCGGGCGACCCGCCAGCCGCACGCGGCGGCGCGCAAGGCGCCTCCGCTCGCCATCAAGATCCAGAAGGAGGACCAGAGCTATCCCATCATGCGTACCGACTTCTCCAAGGCGGTCCTGCAGCGCGTGATCGAAATCGAGCCCGCAGGCAAGCCCGGCTCGTACCGCATGGTGGTTGCGGACGATGACCGCGGCATCGTGTCGTCGGCCGATGCGACCTACATTCCGTTCCAGGGCGAGCGCGGTGTCCAGGGGCGGTTCGACACCCTGGCGATCGCCGATCCGACCTTCGCGAAGCGCCGCTTCCGCAACTTCGTGCGCGTGGCGGAAGGGCTGGTCGTGTTCGTCAACCGCGCGGTCATCGCCGGCAAGTACGCCGACGAGAAGGGCCGCATCTACGAGTTCGCCGAGACGGGCGAGGCGACGTTCCCCGACACGAAGTTCGAGTACGAGGTGTCGCTCGCGGCCGAAGGTGCAGCCTGCGACTATTTCGAGACGCCGGACGACAAGGCCCCGGGCGGCAAGAAGCGCTACGGGTTCGGGTGGAAGGGCGACAAGCTGCAACTCTTCGCGGCAACCGGTACCGAACCGAAGAACGTGCGCTGCGAACGCAAGCCGTTTGCGGTACTGACGCGGCAGGACTAGAAGTTACCGCCCCCAGGCTCACATCGTTCACTGCCCTCCAAGGGGGCGCAACAGTGGCTTGGGGCGGCCCGGTGCCACTGACAACACTACAACGGGAGGGGAAATGAAGAACATCGCGGGAATGCTGTTCGGCTGGGCCATTCTGGGTATCGTGGCGAGCGGCACGGCCGGGGCGGCCGACTGCTCCGAAGCCGTGACGGCCGCGGAGGCGGTCGCAGCCGAGGATGCGCGCTACGCCGCGCAGACCACCGAGGACTTCGCCGCGATGGAACGGCTGCTCGGCGACGACCTCGTCTACATCCATTCCTCCACGCTCGTCGATACCAAGGCGAGCTACATCGAGCTGATCCGATCCGGTGAAGTCCACTACCGGGTGATGAAGCGCGACGACGTCACGGTACGCACCTACGGCTGCATCGCGATCCTGTCGGGTCACGCGAACTACGACGTGACCATCAAGGGCAAGGACGTCGCGGTGGAACTGCGCTTCCACGCCATCTGGGCAAAGCGCAAGGGACAGCTTCAGTTCATCTCTTGGCAGGCCACGCGGGTGCCGCCGAAGCAGTAAACGCCAATTGCTGCACCGGCGTTATCGACTACGAGCGCGCCGTGGATGAAGTTCTTGCGCGTGCCTGCGGCACGCCTCATCGGCCTCGCCGCACAAGTCCGATGCCTGCCGCGGCTCCCACGTTAGGGGAGAGAGGCTGAAGCTCCCCTTCTCCCTGGTGGAGAAGGGGCGGGGGGATGAGGGGGAGTCCCCTTTCATCTGGAGATGTCGGCGCAGCCGGCATCACCATGTACCGCGCGAGGGCCGACCCATACAATACGGCGGTTTCCCCGCCCGAAAACCCGTCACACGGAGCGCCGCACGGATGTCGCCGGAAGTCGACGAAGCTAAATCCCAGGAGAGCGTGCAGGAAAGCCTGCAGCAGGTGATGGCCCTGCTGCAGAAGCACCGCCTCGTGGAGCAGCTCGTCCACCGGCAGGACATGCCCAAGCACGAACTGGTGGAGACATTGGTCCACCGGCAGAACCTGGCCGAGCTGCAACAGAAGCTTGCCGAGCTGCACCCGGCCGACGTCGCCTATGTGCTCGAGGCGCTGCCGCTCGAGGAACGGCTGATCGTCTGGAACCTGGTCAAGGCCGATCGCGACGGCGAGATCCTGCTCGAAGCTTCCGACGCGGTGCGCGCGACCCTGATCGCGGACATGGCACCGGAGGAGTTGGTCGCCGCCACCGAGCAGCTCGACACCGACGAGATTGCGGACCTCGCACCCGACCTGCCCGAGGAGGTCATCGAGGACGTCTTCCAGGCACTGTCGGTGGAAGAGCGCGAACAGCTCCGGGCTGCCATGTCCTACCCCGAGGACTCGGTCGGGGCGCTGATGGATTTCGACATGGTCACGGTGCGCGAGGACGTCACCATCGAGGTGGTGCTGCGCTACCTGCGCCGCCTCGACGAGTTGCCCGATCACACCGACCAGCTGTTCGTCGTCGACCGCAACGAAGTCCTGCAAGGTGTGCTGCCTATCGGACGGGTCCTGGTGACGGATCCGGATCGTCTGGTGATCGACCTGATGATCGTGGACGCCGTGCGCCTGAAGCCCCACGATGATGCGGAGCAGGCAGCCCAGGCATTCGAGCGCTATGACCTGGTGTCGGCACCGGTGGTGGATGACCACGGCCAGCTGGTGGGCCGAGTGACGGTGGCGGCGGTGGTGGACTTCATCCGCGACCAGTCCGACAGCGAGATGCTGAACCTGGCCGGCCTGCGCGAAGACGAGGACATCTTCTCCTCGGTCTGGAAATCGGCGCAGAACCGCTGGACCTGGCTCGCGATCAATCTGGTCACCGCGTTCATCGCCTCGCGGGTCATCGGCATCTTCGAAGGCAGCATCGAGAAGCTGGTGGCGCTGGCGGCGCTGATGCCCATCGTCGCCGGCATCGGCGGCAATTCCGGCAACCAGACCATCACGATGATCGTGCGCGCCATGGCCCTGGGTCAGATCCAGCGCGCCAACGCCAAGGCGCTGCTCACCAAGGAGCTGCTGATCAGCCTGTTGAACGGCCTCGTATGGGGCAGTATCTTCGGGGTGTTCGCGATGTTGCTGTACCACAGCTGGGCGCTGGGGCTCGTGATGATGGCGGCGATGACCTTGAACCTGCTGGTGGCGGCGTCCTTCGGTGTCTTCATCCCGATGCTGATGCACCGCTTCGGTCGCGATCCGGCGGTGGGCTCGAGCGTGCTGATCACGGCCATCACGGACAGCGGCGGGTTCTTCATCTTCCTCGGGTTGGCGACGTTGTTCCTGATCTAGGGACGGAACGAAACCTCTTTCAACACGAAGGACGCGAAGGACACGAAGTGCCACGAAGAAGGGCAAAGGCACTGTTTCTTGGTTTTCCTTCGTGAACCTTCGTGTCCTTCGCGTCCTTCGTGGTTCACGCTGTTCTTCCCTGCATGAGAAACCTCGTCGCTCTGACCGCAGTCGCGATCCTGGCTGCCCTGACCGCGTGTACCCCGCTCGGCCTGCTCAATGCCACCACGCCGTCCGCGGGCTATCGCCGCGAGGCGGGCATTGCGTACGGGCCGCTGGTGCGTCAGAAGCTCGATGTCTACGTGCCTGAAGCCGCAGGCGGGCCGATGCCGGTCGTCGTGTTCTTCTACGGCGGCGGTTGGCAGGAGGGCAGCCGGGAGGACTACCGGTTCGCCGGCGAAGCGCTGGCGTCGCGCGGATTCGTCGCCATCGTGCCCGACTACCGTGTCTATCCCGAAGTGCGGTATCCGGACTTCCTGCGTGACGCTGCCGCTGCCGTCCGCTGGGTGCACGATCGTGTCGGCGACTACGGTGGCGATCCGGCGCGCCTGTTCGTGATGGGCCACTCCGCCGGCGCCTACAACGCGGCCATGCTGGCGCTGGACGGGCGCTGGCTGGCCGGGGTGGGGCTCGACCCGCAGCGGATGCTGCGCGGCTGGATCGGTCTTTCGGGGCCGTACGATTTCCTGCCGATCAAGACGCCGGTGATCCAGACCATCTTCGGGCCGCGCGAACAATGGCCTGGGACCCAGCCGATCGCGTACGTTTCGTCGGGGGCTCCGCCCGCCCTGCTGATGACGGGCGATGCCGATACCCGGGTGTTGCCGCGCAACTCCGAGCGCCTGGCGGCGCGGATGCGTGAGGCAGGCGTTGGCGTCACGGAGCACGTCTACCCGGGGCTCGGACACGGCCGTACCGTCGCGGCGCTCGCCAGGCCCTTTCGCGCCGACCCGCCGATTCTCGAGGAAATTGGGCGCTTCGTTGCGTCGCACTGAATCCGCGAGAGTTTCGGGATCGTAGAATGATCGCTCAGCCCTCGCCGGGCCGCCCCAAGTGGGCTGGCCCCTGGGGGAAAGGCCGCAAGGCCTGTCGGGGGGGCGTTACCCAGGTAGGCGAACCGTCGGCGGAGCACCCCGGTCGTATTCCGCACCGATGCACGAAAGGTCTCCCATGCTGATCCGCCGCTCCACCGACATCATTCCTTCCGAGATTACGCCGCGCGCACTGTTCGAAGACCGTCGCGCCTTCCTCCGTGACGCGGGCCTGTTCGCCGCCGGTTTGGCGGTGACAGGCCTCGGGGCTCGCGCCGTCCAGGCGCAGGGCAAACCGTTCGCGGGCGCGCGCAAGAGCCCCCTCAGCGTCGCCGAGGCGGCGACCCCGTTCAAGGACGTCACCACCTACAACAACTTCTACGAGTTCGGCACCGGCAAGGATGATCCTGCCGAACGCGCCGGGACTCTCAAGCCACGGCCGTGGACCATCAGCGTCGAAGGCGAGTGTGCCAAGCCGAAGCGCTGGGACATCGACGAACTGATGAAACTGGCGGCGGTCGAGGAACGGATCTATCGCCTGCGCTGCGTGGAGGGTTGGTCCATGGTGATCCCGTGGAACGGCTTCCCCTTGAGCGAGCTCGTGAAGCGCGCCGAACCGAACTCGAAGGCGAAGTACGTCGAGTTCGTCACGCTGAGCGACGAGAAGCAGATGCCTGGCGTGCGGCTGCCGGTACTCGACTGGCCCTATGTCGAAGGCCTGCGCATGGACGAAGCGATGCACCCGCTCGCACTGCTCACCTTCGGGCTGTACGGCGATCTGCTGCCCAACCAGAACGGCGCCCCGGTGCGCATCGTGGTGCCGTGGAAATACGGCTTCAAGAGCGCCAAGTCGATCGTGCGCATCCGGTTCACCGAGACCGAACCGAAGACTGCCTGGAACAAGGCGATCCCGAGCGAATACGGGTTCTATTCCAACGTCAATCCGCAGGTGGACCATCCGCGCTGGAGCCAGGCGAAGGAGCGGCGCATCGGCGAATTCGGCAAGCGCGCGACGCTGATGTTCAATGGCTACGGTGAACAGGTGGCTTCGCTCTATGCGGGTATGGACCTGAAGAAGTACTACTGAAAAGCTTGAAACACGAAGGACGCGAAGGACACGAAGGGCCACGAAGGAAAACCAGAAAGCAGTTCCTTCGCCTTTCTTCGTGACCTTCGTGTCCTTCGCGTCCTTCGTGGTGAACGAGTTTGCCTTTGACTTTCCAACCGACTCCGACCCAGATCGCCAGAATCAAGGCAGCGGTCTTCGTCGCCTGCCTGATGCCGCTCGCCCTGCTGGCGCTGCGCGCCTGGCGCGATCAGCTGGGCGCGAATCCGATCGAATACATCACCCGGGCGACCGGCTGGTGGACTCTCACGTTCCTGATGATCACGCTGACCGTGACGCCGGCCCGCCGGCTGCTCTCGATGCCGTGGTTGCTGCGCTTGCGCCGCATGCTCGGGTTGTTCGCGTTCTTCTACGCGAGCCTGCACTTCACCACCTACATCTGGCTCGACCAGTTCTTCGATTTCTCCGACATCGTCAAGGACGTGGTGAAGCGTCCGTTCATCACCGTCGGGTTCACGGCCTTCGTGTTGCTCATCCCGCTCGCGGCCACGTCCACCAACGCGATGGTCAAGCGCCTCGGGGCGCGCCGCTGGCAGTGGCTGCACCGCGCGGTGTACGTCATCGGGACGCTCGGCGTGATCCATTTCCTGTGGCTGGTCAAGAAGGACATCCGCGAACCGCTGGTCTACGCTCTGGTCCTCGCTGTCCTGCTCGGGGCACGACTCGTGTTCCGCTGGCGCGAGCGCGCGCGAACCAAGGCGCCAACCGTCCGCGCGAACTCCCATCCGGCCCGAGCGGGGATCGGCCCGTCATGAACGAACCGGTGCGGGATTTCTACGACGGACTCGCCGATGAGTACCACCTCATGTTCGCCGACTGGCGGCAGGAGATCAGCCACCAGGGCGAAGCGCTCGATGCCGTGATCCGGCAACGGTCGGAAGGGTCTGTCACGGACTTGCTCGATTGTGCGTGCGGGATCGGGACCCAGGCGATCGCACTGGCGCTGCAGGGTTATGGCGTGCATGCGACCGATTTCAGCGCTCCCGCGGTCGAGCGCGCGCGGCGCGAAGCGCAGTCGTTTGCTGCGGACATCACCTTCGATGTGGCCGACTTTCGTGCGCTGGACCAGGTTTTCGCGGAACGATTCGACGTCGTCATATGCTGCGACAACGCGCTGTCTCACTGCCTCGAGTCTGACGATCTGCCCCGGGCGCTCGAGCAGATGCGAGGCCGCCTGCGTCCGGGCGGGTTGTTTCTCGCGAGCATCCGCGACTATGACCGCTTGCTCGCGCGCGATGCCAGCGCAACAGCGCTCGATCCGGAATTGCCCGGGTTGCATGGCAAACGCCAGGAGCACGGGCCGCGCGGCACGATGCCCCAGGTCTTCGACGACGAGAGCGGCCGTCGCATCGCGTTCCAGGTCTGGGACTGGGCCCCCGATGGGCGTTCCTACGCCGTGCACCAGTACTTCGTGCGTGAAGCAGGCGGCGAATACCGGACTTCCCATCACGTCTCCCGATTTCGCGCGCTGCGCCGTGCCGAACTGGACGAAGCGCTGGCCGCCGCGGGGTTCAGCGATGTACGCTGGCATTTCCCGGCGGACAGCGGCTTCTATCAGCCGGTGGTGACGGCGCGAGCACGCTAGATTCCTGACCGCCCCTTCCGCGTGAGCGTTGACTTGTCGGCGTCCAGCGGCGATTCGCCAGTTGAGGTCGGGCGCATGGTTGCCCCCATCCCAACCTTCCCCCGGCAGGCCGGGGGAAGGAGCTGTACACCCCTTCCCCCGCGATCAGCGGGGGAAGGTTGGGATGGGGGCCTTCCTACCGTGCCCGTTTCCGCGACTCCGAAATGTCCGCCAGGAACGCGACGAATGCCGTGACCCGAGGTGCCACCGGACGACCCGGGTGCCATAGCGCGTAGAGCGGGTACTCGGGCGAGCGCCATGCCGCCAGGACCGGCACCAGCAACTTGCGCGCGAACAGGGGCTCCAGCATGAAGTCGACGTCGGTCACGACGCCGAAGCCCGCGATGGCAGCTTCGATGCAGGCGTCCGAGTTGTTGCAGGTCAGTCGACCCTTGGGCGCCACGACCAGCGCTTCGCCGCGGCCGCGGCGCACGGGCTCGAATTCCCAGTCGAAGGGCTGACCGGAAACCGAATTGATGTAGTCGATGGTCGTGTGATGCCCCAGCTCAAGCGGGTGGTGCGGCTCGCCGTGCCGGGTCAAGTACGATGGGCTCGCCGCCGCGATGAGCCGGAAGCCGCCCAGCCGCCGGTACTTGAGATGGTGTGCGCGCGGCAGCGACGTGCGCACGAAGATGTCCGCATCCGCTTGTGCGATGTCGTCGACCCGCTCGTTCAGCACCAGGTTGAGGGCGACACCGGGATAGCGCTCCAGGAACTCCGGTACCCGCGCGGCGAGCACGCGGACGCCGAAGAATTCCGGCACCTCGACGGTCAGTGGCCCGGCGACCTCGCCCGCGCGTGTCGCGTACTCGTTGTCCAGCGCGTCGATCTGTTCGAGGAGCCCGCCGACGCGCTCCGCGTACTGTTCGCCTTCGCTGGTGAGGGTGACCGTGCGAGTGGTGCGCCGGAACAGGCGCACGCCCAGACGCGCCTCCAACTGCGCGATCTGGCTCGAGACCGCGGCGCGCGAGACCCCCAACGCCTTGGCAGCACCGCTGAAGCTCGCGGCACTCGCCACGGCGAGGAAGGTACGCATCAGGTGAACGTTGTCTGGCATGGGTGGCGGGGTTCGGTGCCTATTGTCAATGCAATCTGAACAGTGTGGCCAATCCGCTCATAAAATATTGACAGCATACTGCGACTGCTGAAAACCATGCAGACCGGATGAATGCCATGAAACTCCTCTACCACCGCAGCCGCGCCGAGATCGCCGGCCTCGTGGGCCTCGCCGTACCTCTGGTGGCGGGCCTCACCACCTCTTCGCTCCTCATGATCACCGACACCTGGATGCTCGGTCCGTTGGGGGCGGTCGCGCTCGCGGCTGCCTCGCTCACCGGGAGCGTGGTCCTGATCCTGTGGGCGGCCGTGTACGGGTTCATGACCCCCGTGGGCATCCTGATCGGCCGGGCGTTCGGTGCCGGCGAACCGGCACGCGTCGCGAGCGTGGTGGCGCACGGGCGCTGGCTGGGTCTCGGTATCGGCATCGGCCTGGCGACGCTGATGATCGCGGTGCTGCCGCTGCTCCGGTTCGCGGGTCAACCGCGCGAAGTGCTCGACGTGATTGCCCCGTACTGGATCACCATGGCCCTCGTGCTGGTGCCGTACTCGATCAATCTCGTCTTCAAGCAACTGCTGGATGCGGTCGATCGTCCGTGGACCGGCGTGGCCATCCTTTCCATTGCGGTGGTCGTGAACGTCCCGCTCAACTACGCGCTGATCAACGGTGCCTGGGGTTTCCCGAGGCTCGGATTGGCCGGCGCCGCGGTCGCGACGCTGGTCGCGGAAGGTGTCGCGCTGGTGGCGTTCTGGGCCTACTGGCGTCTCGCGCCGGCCATGGCGGGCCTGCGGCTCGCCGTTCGCCTGGGGCGTCTGGGATTCACCGAGCAATCGAAGGAAGGTGTGCCGATGGGGTTGCAGTACCTCGCCGAAGGCAGCGCACTGGCGGTGGCCGGCGTGTTGATCGGCCTCCTCGGCGCGACTGCGCTGGCGGCCAACCAGATCGTGTTCAGCGTCGCTTCCGTGCTCTACATGCTGCCGCTCGGCATGGCCGGCGCCGTGGCGATCCGCATCGCGCAGGCCCTGGGTGCCGGCGAGCCAGATCGGGTGCAGCCGATCGGTCTGGCGGCCATGGGACTCGTGACGCTGTGGACGGTGCTCTTCACGACGACGCTGGTGCTTGCCGGGGCGGATATCGCGGCTGCGTTCATCGACGATCGTACGGTCATCGCTGCGGCGACCGCCATGTTCATCGCGGTCGGCATCATGCAGATCTTCGACGGTATCCAGTCGGTGAGCCTCGGCGCCTTGCGTGCGTTGCTCGACAACCGCTGGCCGACGCTGGTCACGCTCGGCGCCTACTGGCTGCTCGCATTGCCTTTCGGTTGGCTCTTCGCGATGCCGCTGGGCTTCGGTGCAGCCGGCTTCTGGGGCGGCTTCGCCCTCGGGCTCGCAGTCGCGGCGCTGCTGCTGCTGCGCCGCTTCCTGCGCTCGGGAACGAGGCTAGCCCAAGGTTGTCCACTTCTTGAGCCCGCGGCCGGCGCAGCCGGGGCGCACAGGCTCCCTCACCTCAAGCTTCGAGATGGTTAGCCGCCTTGGCGCTCACGCCTTGATCCAGGTCTCCGAGAACGCGAGGAAGGCGGTGCTGCTGTCCTTCTTGCCGGCGAATTCGCGCGGAAACGGTCGGCCTTCGATGGGCCGGCCGTTGATGTGTCCCGACGTTTCGCGCACGTCGACAAAGGTGGAGAACATCTCGTGCTTGCCGGTGACCGCCTTCTGGTCGCCGGCGAGTTCCACTTCGTAGCAATCGCCCCAGCCGCCCCATGTCAGCTGGACCTGCCCGAGGGTCGAGCGGAACCATTCGGTGTGCACCGTGCGGCCATCGCCACCGGCGACGAAATCCCAGCCGGGAATCACCTTCGTCGATGCCAGCGCGTTGCTGCCGCGAAACGCGAGGAAGTGCTGCACGAAACCGTCGCGCAGGTACAACGCGAGCGGTTCATTGTCGGTGATGCAGACGTTGGGCCTGGCGGGATTGGCACCGTTGCCCGATGGATCGAGCACCAGGAAGGCGGCGTGGCCCTTGCCGTGCGGCGACAGCACGACCCGGAAGAAACTCACGAGCGTGACGTACGGTCCGTCCGCCTTGTTGCGAAGGTACATGCCGGGATTCTCCCCGGACCAGTCGACCGGACGCGGGTTCATGGCGGGTCGCGACATCGTTGTGGTTCCTTTTTATTGTGGAATGGTCAGGCGCTGAACGGCACGGCCTTGCGCAGGTCGTGCCCCATGCGGATCGCGGCTTCGCGTCCGCGGTAGTAGCCGGGCATCAGGAACATCTCCCGATAGCCGAGCGAGCGGTAGAAATCGCGCGCGGCCTGATTGCCGACCCGTGCTTCGACGTAGACGATGCCGATGCCGGCGGTGCGCGCACTCGCCTCGAGCCAGTGCACCAGGCTGCGGCCGATGCCTTGGCGCTGATGCGGCTCGCCGATGGCGAGCAGCGACAGATGCGCATGCTCGTCCAGGAACTCCATGATCGCGAAGCCCGCCACCGGACGGTCGGTGTCGGCGACGATGCTGCAGGTGTCGCGGTGCTGCAGCGACCCGAGCACGCGCTTGGGCGTCCACGACCAGCCGAGCCCGGGCTCGATGAGGTCGCGCGACAACCGCGCCATCTGCTGCGCGTCCTGCGGCTCCGCCAGGCGGATCATGTGGGTCACGGTCGCACGCTCGTTCAGGCGGTCTCGGGCACGGAAGGCAGGCCTGCCAACGCCATGGCGAGCTCCTTCTCGTCGTACTGCTGGTCGGTCAGCTTGCCCGCGAAATAGTCGGTGTAGGCCTGCATGTCGAAATGGCCGTGGCCGCACAGGTTGAACAGGATCGCCTTCGACGTGCCCGATTCCTTGCAGCGCAGCGCCTCGTCGATCGCACCCTTGACCGCGTGGTTGGCTTCGGGCGCGGGCACGATGCCCTCGTTGCGCGCGAACAGCACGCCGGCCTCGAAGCACGACACCTGGTGGTAGGCACGCGCCTCGATGAGGCCGAGCTCCTTGATGTGCGAGACGAGCGGGGCCATGCCGTGATAGCGCAGGCCGCCGGCGTGGAATCCGGGCGGCATGAACGCGGAACCGAGCGTGTGCATCTTGGCGAGTGGCGTCATGTGGCCGGTGTCGCCGAAGTCGTAAGCATAGCGGCCGCGCGTGAGACTGGGGCACGCCGCCGGTTCGACCGCGATGATGCGCACATTCTGCCCGCCGCGCAGTTGTGCCCCGAGAAACGGAAAGGCAATGCCGGCGAAATTCGATCCGCCCCCGGTGCACCCGACGATGATGTCGGGAAAGTCGTTCGCCATCTCCATCTGCGCCATGGCTTCCTGCCCGACCACCGTCTGGTGCAGCAGCACGTGATTCAGCACGGACCCGAGGGCGTACTTGGTGTCTTCACGGCTTGCGGCGACTTCCACCGCTTCGGATATGGCGATGCCGAGGCTGCCGTTGTTGTCCGGTGACTTCGCGAGCAGCGCGCGGCCGAAATTGGTCTCCATCGACGGGCTCGCGATGCAGCGGGCGCCGTAGGTCTCCATCAATGCGCGGCGATAGGGCTTCTGGTTGTAGGACACCTTCACCATGAAGACCTGGACCTCGAGCCCGAACAACGCGCCGGCAAAGGCCAGCGACGAACCCCATTGGCCCGCGCCGGTCTCGGTGCTGATGCGTTGGACGCCCGCCTCCTTGTTGTAGAAGGCCTGCGCCACAGCGGTGTTGGGCTTGTGACTACCGGCCGGGCTGACGCCTTCATACTTGTAGTAGATGCGCGCGGGTGTCTGCAACGTCTTCTCGAGGCGGCGCGCGCGATACAGCGGACTGGGGCGCCACTGGCGGTAAACGTCGCGCACCGGATCGGGGATCTCGATCTCCCGGTCGGTCGATACCTCCTGCATGATCAGCGCCATCGGGAACAGTGGCGCAAGATCGTCCGGCCCGACCGGCTGGAGCGTGCCCGGATGCAGCACCGGCGGCGGTGGCGAAGGCAGATCCGCCATCAGGTTGTACCAGTGCTTCGGTATGCGCGTTTCGTCCAGCAGGTACTTGACGCTGTCGGTCATGCAATCCTCCCCAGGATGGTACTCACATCGGCCGGATCGTCGCCGGTCTTGGCGCTATCGAGGCGCGCTGCCGGGGACTATACCGCCGTACGAAACATCGCGGGAAGGCCGGCATGATCCGGCACCAGACCGAATGTTGGGTTCAGCCCTTGGGGCGGACAGGTTCCCATGGATTCTGCTCAAGGAATTCCGCGTGATACTCGATCGCACGTGTCAGCTTCAACACGCGGCAGGATTTCGTATTGCATTGCAGCGCCCAGCGCTTGCCTCGGGTGCCGCCCCGGCAACTTGAGGCGAACTGACTTCGCCCCGGCATCGACCCGGCTGCGGCGGCTGGGGCGGTGGCTCAGCGGCCGGGCGACTCGGCGCCGTGCGCGAACTGCGCATCGACCCTGGCCGCGCTACGGTCGCGGCGCATCCAGCTCTGGAAGCGTTCGAGGTAGATGTAGATGACCGGGGTGATGTACAGCGTCAGGATCTGCGACACGAGCAGGCCGCCGACGACCGCGACGCCGAGCGGTTGCCGCGACTCGGCGCCGGCGCCGTAGCCCAGCGCGATCGGGAGCGTGCCCATCAGTGCCGCCATCGTGGTCATCATGATCGGACGGAACCGCGTGAGTGCGGCTTCGTAGATCGCTTCGCGCGGGCTCTTGCCGCCGTGGCGCCGCGCCTCGATGGCGAAGTCGATCATCATGATCGCGTTCTTCTTCACGATGCCGATCAGCATGACCAGGCCGACGAAGCCGAACATGTCGAGTTCCATGTGGAAGAGCTTCAACGACAGCAGTGCGCCCAGACCGGCAGTCGGCAGCCCGGACAGAATCGTGAGCGGATGGATGAAGCTCTCGTAGAGGATGCCGAGGATCAGGTAGATCACGAACACGGCGAGGATCAGCAGGACCCCCATGCCGGACAGCGACGACTGGAACGCCTGGGCCGAGCCCTGGAAGCTCGTGTTGAGCGTGGTCGGCGCGCGCTGCTCGACCATCAGCTTGTTGATGCTTTCGATGGCCTGGCCGAGCGCGATGCCCGGCTTCAGGTTGAACGAGATCGTGACTGCCGGCAGCTGCCCCAGGTGGCTGATGACCAGCGGGCCGACGGCGGGCTTCATGGTCGCCACCGCCGCGAGCGGGACCAGGCTGCCGCTGGAGCTGCGCACGTACAGCTGCGACAGCGCCGTGGCGTCGAGCTGGTACCTGGGCTGCACTTCGATCAGCACCCAGTACTGATTGGTCGGCGTGAAAATGTTCGAGACCTGCCGCGGTCCGTAGGCGCTGTACAGGGCGTTCTCGATCTGATCGGCCGTTACGCCGAGTGCCGCGGCCTTGTCGCGATCGATGTCGAGCACGATCTGCGGGTTCCTGATCTGGAGGTCGCTGGTCACGTCCATGAAGCCGGGCAGCGCGCGGATCTTCTCCTCGATGAGCGGGGCCCACTTGTAGAGTTCGTCGGCGTCGGCGTCCTGCAGCGTGAACTGGTACTGGCTCTTGGTGAGAAAGCCACCCAACCGGATCGTGGGCAGGTTCTGGAGGTACACCTTCACGCCGGGGATCGACTGGAGCTTCGGCCGCAACCGCTGCATCACTTCGTCGGCGGACGGTCGCTCGTGCCGGTCCTTGAGGCGGATCAGCATGCGGCCCAGGTTGATGGACTGGCTGGAGCCGCCGACCCCCATGAACGCCATGGTGGCGTCCACGGCGGGGTCGGTGCGGATGATCGCCGCCGCCTGCTGGTGCAGCTCGAACATCGCGTCGAACGACACGTCCTGAGCGGCTTCGGTGAAGGCGAAGAGCTGTCCCACGTCCTCGCTTGGCAGGAAGCCTTTCGGCATGCTCGTGAAGAGCCACCCGGTCAACACCGTGATGCCGAGGAAGGCGAGCATGCAGATCCGCGGGAACGCCAGCGTCACCCGCAATGTACGGTCATAGGCGCTGCGTGCACCGTCGAACACACGCTCCAGTGCAAGATACACGCGGCCGTGCTGCACGTCATGCGTCGAGCGCAGCATCCGGCTGCACAGGAGCGGCGTGAGCGACAGCGAGACGAAGCCCGACACCAGGATCGCGGCGATGATGGTGACGGCGAACTCATGCAGCAGCCGACCCAGCACCCCGCCCATGAACAGCACCGGGATGAACACCGCGGCGAGCGAGATGGTCATGGATACGATGGTGAAGGCGATCTCCCTCGACCCTTCCAGCGTGGCCTGCATGCGCGACTTGCCCTTCTCGACGTGGCGCATGATGTTCTCGAGCATGACGATCGCGTCGTCCACCACGAAGCCCACGCACAGCGTCAGTGCCATGAGCGACAGGTTGTCGAGGCTGAAACCCATCAGGTACATCACCGAGAAGGTTCCGATGATGGACATGGGCAGCGCCATGTTCGGGATGAAGGTCGCCGAGAGGTTGCGCAGGAACAGGAAGATCACCAGCACCACCAGCGCAAGCGCCAGCACCAGGGTGAACTGGACGTCGCGCACCGACTCGCGGATCGACACCGAGCGGTCGTACACGAGCTCCAGCTTGACCCCGGGCGGGATCTGCTCGCGGAACACGGGCAGCAGCTTCTTCAGCGCGTCGACCACTTCCACGGTGTTGGTGCCGGGCTGGCGCTGCACCGACACCAGGATGCCGCGCTTGTCGTTGTACCAGGCGGCCTGCTTGTTGTCCTGGACGCTGTCGATGGCGGTGCCGATGTCCTTCACGCGCAGCGGCGCACCGTTGCGATATGTCACGATGACTTCGCGGAAGCCCTCGGCGTTGGTGAGCTGCCCGGTGGATTCGATCGAGAGTGCCTTGGTCGGTCCGTTGAGGGTGCCGGTGGGGAGGTTGACGTTGTTGCGGGCGATGGCCTGTTCGACCTCTTCGATGCCGACCCCTCGGGCCGCCATGGCGTACGGGTCCACCTGCACGCGCACGGCGTACTTCTGCGAGCCGTAGACGAGCACCTGCGCGACACCCTTGACCGTGGACATGCGCTGCGCGATCAGCGTTTCGGCGTACTCGTTCACCTGCGAGATGGGAAAGACGTCCGAGGTGAGCGCGAGATACAGCACCGGCTGATCGGCCGGATTCACCTTGCGGTAGGACGGCGGCACCGGCATGTTCGGCGGCAGGTTGCGCCGCGCGAGCGTGATGGCGGTTTGCACGTCCTGCGCGGCCGCGTCGATGGGCCGGTCGAGCGAGAACTGGAGCGTGATCTGGGTGGTGCCCTTGGCGCTGGAGGAGGTCATCTGCTCCAGCCCGGCGATGGCCGAGAACTCCTTCTCCAGCGGCGTGGCCACGGCCGCAGCCATGGTTTCCGGGCTCGCACCCGGCAGCATCGCGGTCACCTGGATCGTGGGGAAATCCACGTTGGGCAGTTGCGCCACCGGCAGCTGCCGGTAGGCCAAAACCCCGAACGTGAGGATGGCGATCATGACCAGCCACGTCATGACCGGACGGCGGATGAAGATCTCGGAGAAGTTCATCGCGTCACGGCCTCATGGCGCCGGGCCGCCCCAAGCCGATGAGGCGCCCCCTCAGGGGGCAGCGACCGCAGGGAGCGTGGGGGAGTGTTCAACTCAGTGGCGCCGGGCCGCCCCAAGCCACTGACGCGCCCCCTCGGGGGGCAGCGACCAACGGGAGCGTGGGGGCCGTTCCATGTCAGTGGCGCCGGGCCGCCCCAAGCCACTGACGCGCCCCCTCGGGGGGCAGAGACCAACGGGAGCGTGGGGGCCGTCCATCCTAGCCGGACTTGAGCTGCACCTTGGCGCCCGGCGTCAGGCGGATCTGGCCGCTCGTCACCACCAGCTCGCCGTCCTTCAGCCCTTCGGCGATGACGGCGTCCGCACCGTCGGTGCGGTCCACTTTGACACTGCGCATCTCGGCACTCGAGTCCGGCTTGACCACGTACACGAAGGGGCCCTTGGGTCCGGTCTGCAGCGCATCGGCCGGGACCACCATCGCGTTGACCTGCTGATCGAGGGTCACCGTGACGTTGGCGAATTGCCCCGGCCACAGCACGTTGTCCCGGTTCGGGAAGGTGGCCCGCAGTCGGATCGTGCCGGTCTGCTGGTCGACGGCGTTGTCGATGAACGTGAGCGTGCCTTCGCTCGGCGGGTGCGGGTCGCCCGTGGGCAGCGCGCGCACGGCGAGAGGTCCCTTGGCAAGAAACGCCCGGATCTTCGAAAGATGTTGCTCCGGCACCGCGAAGCTCACGTAAATCGGCATGATCGCGTTGATCGTGACCAGCGACGTCGTGTCGTTGCCCTTCACGACGTTGCCGAGCTGCATCTGCACCTTGCCCGCCCGTCCGGTGATCGGCGAGTAGATGCGCGTATAGGACAGTTGCACGCGGGCCGACTGCAGCATCGCTTCGTTCGCAGCCGCCGTGGCGCGCCCCGCATCGAGATCGGTCTTGATCTGGTTGTAGGCATCGGGCGAGATGAAGCCTTGCGCCAGCAGCTCGGAATAGCGCTTCTCCTTCGCCTCCAGGTTGGCAACCAGGGCGCGATCGCGCTGCACCGCGGCCTGCATCTGCTGGACCTGTGCCTCGAGCGCGCGCGCGTCCAGTTCGAAGAGCAGATCGCCCTTGGCGACGTCGCGCCCGTCCGTGAGGTGCACGGCAGTGATCTGCCCGTCGATGCGCGATTTCACGGTGACCGTCGTCGAGGGCTCGACGTTGCCGATTGCCTCGAGCTTGAGCGGCATGCTCTTGCGCACGACCGGTGCGGTCGTGACAGGCACGGCGGGAGCCGCCTTCGGCTTGTCGCTGGCCTTCGCGCCGTCTTCGCCTGAGCAGCCGGCCAGGAATCCCAATACCAGGGCGCAGCCGGCCAGTCCGGGCCGCAGAAACAGGAGCCTGACGTTCATGGAGTCCATTATGGAACGAGCCCCGGCAGGCTGTATTTCAGCCGTGTATCAAACTTCGGGCCTCAGGTCAGTCGGTGCTCGAGAGCGTAGAGACTCGTCACCGACTCGCGCTCGCGCACCAGGTGTACGGCGTCGCCATCCACCATGACTTCGGCAGCCCGGGTGCGGGTGTTGTAATTGGAGGACATGGCCATGCCGTACGCGCCGGCGGACAGCACGGCGAGCAGGTCGCCTTCGGTGAGCGTGAGGCGCCGGTCGCGACCGAGGAAATCGCCGGATTCGCAGACCGGACCGACGACGTCGAAGACGTCGACTGCACCGGCGCGCGGCCGCACCGGCACGATCTCGTGATGCCCGTCGTACAGTGCCGGACGAATGAGATCGTTCATCGCTGCATCGATGATGGCGAAGTTCTTCTCGGCGCCGTGCTTGAGATACTCCACCCGCGTGAGCAGCAGGCCGGCATTGCCGACCAGATTGCGCCCGGGTTCGAACACCAGGGTCTGCGGGCGATTTCCGAAACGCTCGAGCAGGGCCGCAACATAGGCATCGGGCTGCGGCGGCGCTTCGTCGCGATAGCGAATGCCCAACCCGCCACCGAGGTCGATGTGCTCCAACACGATGTCCGCGTCAGCCAGCCGGTCGACCAGCGCCAGGACCTTGTCGAGCGCATCGACGAACGGTGCGACATCGGTGATCTGCGACCCGATGTGGCAGTCGATGCCGGTCACGTGAATGCCGGGCAGGCCCGCGGCTTCACGATACAGACCGAATGCTTCTTCGTAGGCGATGCCGAACTTGTTCTTGCGCAGCCCCGTGGATATGTACGGATGGGTGCCGGCATCAACGTCGGGATTCACGCGCAGGCTGACCGCTGCAGTCCTGTGCATCGCAGCGGCTATGCCGGACAGGCGCAGCAACTCGCTGCGCGATTCGACGTTGAAGCACAGGATGCCGGTATCGAGCGCGAAGCGCATTTCCGCTTCCGACTTGCCCACGCCGGAGAACACCACTTTGCGCGGATCACCACCGGCAGCCAGGACGCGCTGCAGTTCTCCGCCGGAGACGATGTCGAAACCGCTGCCCAGGCGCGCGAAGACATCCAGGATCGCCAGGTTGGAGTTGGCCTTCATCGCGTAGCAGATGAGATGCGGGCGAGCGCCGAGCGCGCGGTCGTAGGCCTGGTACGCCTCGGTCAGCGCCGCGCGCGAGTACACCCAGCATGGCGTGCCGAAACGGGCTGCAACGGCGGACAAGGGCACGCGCTCGGCGTGTAGCTCGCCGCCGCGAACGGCGAAGGCGCTCACTTCTTGGATCCGGGCTGGGTCGAATCCGTTGCGGCCTCGGGCTTCTCGCTGGGCAGGTACAGCGGTCCCTTGAGACCGCAGCCGGAGGTCAGCAGAACGGCGAGCACGAGGAGGCAGCAAAGGCGCATGGCGAGCAGGAACGAAACGGTGAAACGTGAGTTTACAGCGACATGTAGTGCTGGCTCACGGCCGCCAGTTCGGTGCGGGCTGCCTCGTACTCCGGGAAGATGCGACCCACGGCGTTCCAGAACCGCCGCGAATGATTGAGATGCAGCAGGTGGGCGAGTTCGTGCGCGACGACGTAGTCGATGAGGCGCTCCGGCGCCTGCATCAGGCGGAAGTTGAGGCGGACTTCGCGTTTGCCGTTGCAGCTGCCCCAGCGCGTCGTCGCACTGGACAGGAGGATCCTGGGGCGCTCGACCTTGAGGCGCAGGGCGTAGTGGTCGATCCGGTCGGGAAAGTGCCGCTCCGCATGGCGCCGATACCAGCGGACCACGGCAGTGCGCACGGCATTCTGATCGGCGGGATCGGGCAGCCGCACCTGCAACTCGCCCTCGGGCTTGAACTCGACCAGGGTGGCCACCGGATCGTGCACGACGGCGAGGGTGATGCTGCGGCCGAGGTAGTCCAGCGCCGAGCCTTGCGCCCACGCCCGGCGCGGCGTCGGGGTGCGGTGCGACCATTCGTCGAGCTTGGCGAGAATCCATCTCGCGGCCTTGTGGATCTCCTCTTCGACGGCGCGTTCGCTGACCCGCCACGGTACCTGCACCGAGAGGCCGGTTTCATCGACGAGGAAGGCGATACGGCGCCGGCGTGTATTGCGCTTCAGGAGGTACGGCACTTCACGACCGCGCAGTACCACGGTGCGCGGTTGTTCGACCGTCTGCACCGGGGGAAACAGGTCGCCGGTCAGATCTGCGCTGTCCCGAGCCGCGCGACTTCCGCTTCGATCCACCGTTCGACCTCCCGGATCAACGCATCGGCCTTCCACTCCCTCGGGTCGATCGCCGGTCCGATGCTGACCGTGACCGTCCCCGGGTACTTGAGGAAGGCGTTCTTGCCCCACACGGTGCCGGCGTTGTGGGCGACCGGCACGATCGGCACCCCGGTCCTGGTCGCGAGCCATGCACCACCGACTCGATACTCGCCGGTCTCACCCGGGGCGACCCGCGTGCCTTCGGGAAAGATCACCACCCAGAAGCCGCTCGCGAAGCGCTCCCGGCCCTGGGTCACGAGCTGCTCCAGCGCCCGACGCGCGTTGCCGCGGTCGATCGCGATGGGGCTCAGCATCGCCAGGCCCCAGCCGAAGAACGGCATGCGCAGCAGCTCGCGCTTCACCACCCAGACCTGCGGCGGAAAGATCTGCTGCAATGCCAGCGTTTCCCAGGCTGACTGGTGCTTGCAGAGGATGATCGAAGGCGTGGCCGGGATGTGCTCGCGGCCGATCACACGGTAGCGGAGACCGCAGATACGCTCCACCAGCCAGAGGACGGAATGGGTCCAGGCGGTGATGATGCGGTAGCGCGTGTGCGGCGGCAGCGCGAAGGTGAGCAGCGCGATGATGCTGAAGATCACCGTGAGCACCACCTGCACTGCCGCGAAGACCAGCGAACGGACGAACACGGCGGCGGCATTCATGCCGCGGCTCCGAGGCCGGTCTGCGGTTGCCGCGGCCGTTGCGTCCGGCCGCACGTCACGCCGCGATGGCTCGCACGGCCTCGGCGAGATCGGGGAAGACCTGAGTGCCCGGTGGCAGCCCGCCGGTCGCTTCGGTCTTGCGGCCCTTGCCGGTCAGCACCAGCATCGGTTGCGCGCCGGCGGCGTGGGCGGCCTGCAGGTCGCGGAGGGAATCGCCCACGCTCGGCACGCCGGAGAGCTCCATGCCGAAGCGCTGGGCGATCTCATGGAACATGCCGGGCTTGGGCTTGCGGCACTCGCAGTTGTGGTCGGCGGCGCAGGGGCAATAGAACACCGCGTCGATGCGGCCGCCGTAGTGGCCGAGCGCCCGGTACATCTTGTCGTGGATCGCGTTCAGCATTGCCATGTCGAACAAACCGCGGCCCACGCCGGACTGGTTGGTGGCGACCACCACGTGAAAGCCGGAGTGATTGAGGCGCGCGATCGCCTCCAGGCTGCCGGGAATGGGTTTCCATTCGTCCGGGCTCTTGATGAACTGGTCGCTGTCGACGTTGATGACGCCGTCGCGGTCGAGAATGACCAGCTTCATGCGCGGTGGATCGGGTCGCTCACGGGCGCGAGCATAGCGAAGGTCGGTCCGAGCGTCACCTAGGTGGCGAGCCGTGAGATGTCGGCGACCGCATTCATCAGGCGATCCAGCTTGGCGAGCAGGGCCAGCCGGTTCTGCCGGATGAGCGGCTCGTCTGCCATCACCATGACCTGGTCGAAGAACGTGTCGACCGGCTGACGGGCGCCCGCGAGAAGCTTCAGCGCATCGGCGTAGGCCTCGGCGCTGACCAGCGAACCCACCTTCGGTGCGAGTTCCGTGACCGCAGTGAACAGAGCCTTCTCGGCGGGTTCCTGCAACAGACCCGACTCCGGTTCCGGCGGCACGGCGTCGGTCTTCTTGAGGATGTTGCGGATACGCTTGTTCGCAGCGGCCAGGCTCGCGGCTTCCGGCATCGCCAGGAAGGCGCGCACGGCCTCCACGCGCGGAATCACGAGATCGATGCGGGTAGGCTGCTGCGCAATGACGGCATCGATGGTGGAGGCGTCGAAGCCGCGTTCGCGCAGGTAGCCGCGCAGGCGCTCCAGCATGAACCCGTGCAGGTCGACCGCCACACTCTCGGCCACGGCCTCGGTCGCGAACTTGGCGCGCGCAAGCTGCAGCAGGTGCTTGAGGTCCAGCGGCAGCTGCTTCTCTGCGAGGATACGCAGCACGCCGAGCGCGGCGCGACGCAGGCCGAACGGATCCTTGTCGCCCGTGGGCGCGAGACCGATGCCGTAGATGCCGGTCAGGGTGTCGAGCTTGTCGGCGAGCGCCACGGCCGCGCCGATGTTGTCCTCGGGCAGCGTGTCGTTGGCAAAGCGCGGGTGGTAGTGGGCTTCGATCGCGCGGGCGACAACGTCGGCCTCGCCATCGTGGCGGGCGTAGTACATGCCCATGGTCCCCTGCAACTCGGGGAATTCGCCCACCATGTCGGTCACGAGGTCGGCCTTGGCGAGACGACCGGCGCGTTCCGCCTGGTCGACGTCGGCGCGCAGCAGCCCGGCGATCTCGCCGGCGAGCCTGGAGATGCGCTGGACGCGCTGCAACTGACTGCCGAGCTTGTTGTGGTACACCACGGCGCCGAGCTTCTCGACACGAGCGTCGAGCGGCTGCTTGCGGTCCTGGTCGAAGAAGAACTTGGCGTCGGCGAGGCGGGCGCGGAGCACGCGCTCGTTGCCTCGGACGATATTGGTGGGATCGTCGGTCTTGAGGTTGGAGACGATCAGAAACTTCGGCAACAGCTTGCCGGCCGAGTCCACCAGCGGGAAATATTTCTGGTGCTGCTTCATGGACAGGATCAGGCATTCCTGCGGTACTGCGAGGAATGCGGAGTCGAAGGTGCCGGCGTACACCACGGGAAACTCCACGAGGGCCGTGACTTCGTCCAGCAATGCGTCCGACTCGGCGAGCTTGGCTTGATGGCTTGCTGCCGCCGCGGCGAGCGACTCGCGGATGGCGGCACGCCGATCGTCGAAACTCGCGATCACCGACCCGTCTTCGCGCAGCTGTCGCGAGTACTGATCGGCAGCGACGAGGCGAATGGAGCCTGCGCTCAGGAACCGATGGCCGAGGGTTTCCCGCCCCGCCTTGAGGCCGAGCGCTTCGACCGGCACGACCTCGGCGCCGTGCAACGCCACGAGGCGGTGCGCGGGCCGCACGAACTGCACGTCCACACCCTCCGGCGTCTGATAGCGCATCACCTTCGGGATCGGCAGTTTCGCAATGGCATCCGTCAATGCCTGCTGCAGTCCCTCGGCCAGCGTGATGCCGGGCGCGACGTAGCTGCGGAACAAGCTCTCCTGTTTGCCGTCGAGCGCGCGCTCCAGGTCCGCGAGCGCCACGTTCGACGCGCCGAGCGCAGCAAGCTTCTTCGCCAGTGCCTGGGTCGGCTGGCCGTTGGCGTCGATGGCAACGGTAACGGGCAGCACTTTCTCGCGCCGGGGTTGGTCCGGGGCCTTCGCGCGCACCTGCGGCAACAGCACCGCAAGGCGCCGTGGCGTCGCATAGGCGGTGAATGCGGCGTCGCCCCCGACCAGGCTCCGTTGCGCCAGCCCTTCGGTGATGGATCTGGCGAACGCGTTGCCGATGGCGTTCAGTGCCTTGGGCGGGAGTTCTTCGGTGAAGAGCTCGACGAGCAGCGGCGCACTCATGCCGCCACCCCGTCCCGCTTCAACATCGGAAACCCGAGCTTCTCCCGCGATTCGTAGTAAGCCTGCGCAACCATCTTTGCCAGCGTGCGGATGCGCCCGATATAGCCCGCCCGCTCGGTCGTCGAGATCGCGCCGCGCGCATCCAGCAGGTTGAAGGTGTGCGCGCTCTTGAGAACCATCTCGTACCCCGGCAGCGGCAGCCCCGCTTCGATCAGGCGCTTCGCTTCCGTCTCCCAGGTGTTGAACTGCTGCAGCAGCCAGTTCACGTTGGAGTGTTCGAAGTTGTACGTGGACTGCTCCACTTCGTTCTGGTGATAGACGTCGCGGTAGGTGATGCCGGGCGTCCACACCAGATCGAACACGTTCTCCACACCCTGCAGGTACATGCACAGGCGCTCGAGCCCGTAGGTGATCTCGCCCAGGATCGGCTTGCAGTCGAGCCCGCCCACCTGCTGGAAATAGGTGAACTGCGTCACCTCCATGCCGTTCAACCAGACTTCCCAGCCCAGCCCCCACGCGCCCAGAGTCGGGTTCTCCCAGTCGTCCTCGACGAAGCGAATGTCGTTCACCTTAGGGTCTATGCCGATGGCGACGAGCGAGCCGAGATAGAGGTCGAGGATGTCCTGCGGCGCGGGCTTCAGCACCACCTGGTACTGGTAGTAGTGCTGCAGGCGGTTCGGGTTGTCCCCATAGCGGCCGTCCTTCGGGCGGCGCGAAGGCTGGACGTAGGCGGCGCGCCACGGCTCTGGCCCGAGGGCGCGGAGGAAGGTGGCGGTGTGGGAAGTGCCGGCACCCACCTCCATGTCGATGGGCTGCAGCAGCGCGCAACCCTGCCTGCCCCAGTAGCTCTGGAGCGTGAGGATGAGATCCTGGAAGTTCATGAGACCGGGATGGAAGCCGGGACGGCTTCGTCGATCGAAAAAATGCGGAGCCGAATGTTACAGGGAACCGGCAACGAGCCGATGGGACCTACCAAATCCTCTGCACGCCGTACGGATCGAACGCAGGATCGGCACTGATGATCGGAATGCCTTCGGTAAGCGCCTGGGCGACGAGCAAGCGATCGAACGGATCGGAGTGATGCAGGGGTAGTCCTTCGACACGAGCGGCATGACGGAAGTCGATGCCGAGTTGGCCGATCGTGTTCAACTGCATCTGCTGCGGGACGAAGGACTCGACCGCCTGCGGCAATCGGAGTTTGCCGAGGCTGGCCTTGATCGCCATTTCCCAGACGCTCGCGACGCTCAGGACGATCGCGTTGGTACCATCCTTCATCGCGGCGACCGCCTTCTTCGAGAGACGATCGTCTGCACTGACGAACCAGAGGAAGGCGTGGGTGTCGACCAGAATCGTCAACGCGTGTAGTCCTTTAAGACTTCCAGCGGTGCGTCGAAATCCGGCGAGGTCCAGACGAGACCCTTCGCCGAACCAGGCTTGCGGTGCCCCTGGACGGGATTCAAGGGAACGAGTTTGGCGACCGGCTTGTTGTCCTTGGCAATGATGATCTCCTCACCCAGCATGACCTTCTGGATGAGCGCCGAAAGCTGCGCCTTCACCTCGTGGATGTTGTAGTGGCCCATCGCGATGCTCCGGATGACTATGTTGGTCATCTTATATGACCAACATAGTCCAGGCAAGTCTGGCGCTGGTCAACTGCGCGTCGAGGACATTCCTCAGGTTCGTCCGAAGCGCCTCCAGCCCAACAGCACCATCCCGCCGGCCAACAACACAGGCGGCACGTTGCCGGCGTAGACGTAAGGCGTAGCCCCCGCTCGCCCTTCCACTCGTACCGTCAGCACATCGGCCTTGAACTCCGGCAGGCTGCCCAGTATGCGGCCATGGTGGTCGATGGCGGCGGTCACGCCGGTGTTCGTGGCGCGCAGCATCGGGCGGCCGGTTTCGAGCGAGCGCATCTGGGAAGCTTGCAGATGCTGCTCCGACGCCCACGAATCGCCGTACCAGGCATCGTTGGTGACGTTCACGAGCAGCGTAGCTTCCGGCAGCTGCCGGATGATCTCTTCGCCGAACACGTCTTCGTAGCAGATGTTGACCGCCACTTTCTGGCCGGCGACCGCCAGAGGCTGCTGCCGGGCGTCTCCCCGGGTCTGGTCCGACAGCGGGATCTGCAGCCAGCCGTTGATGACCGGCGCCAGCAACGCCTTCAGCGGGATGAACTCGCCGAACGGCACCAGGTGATGTTTGCGGTAGGTCTGCGTCGGCGCCGTGCCGAGGCTCACCACGCTGTTGAAGAAACGATCGCTGCCCGGCGGATCGTTCTCGAACACGCCCACCAGCAGATCGCCGCCGTTGCCGCGGGCGTGGTCGGCGAGCCGTTGCAGGTAGGGCCCGGGAACTTCGTTGAAGAGTAGCGGCAGCGCGGTCTCGGGCAGGATCACAAGCGGGCTGCGCGTGCGCGAGACCAGCTCTTCGAAATTGACCAGGGTCGTGAGCAGCTTGTCTTCGCGGAACTTCAGTTCCTGGGCCACGTTGCCCTGGATCAGGCTCACCTCCAGAGGCGTTCCGACAGGGCGAGTCCAGGGGACGAAAGTGAGACCGGCCCCGCTCAGCACCACTGCGATGAGACCGAGTGCGCTGCGCTTCCAACCGCCGGTCCGGAAGGCTGCTCCCGCCCCGGCGATGCCCGCGGCCACCAGCGCGACGATCAGCGACACGCCATACACGCCGATCAGCGGGGCGAATCCCGCCAGCGGACTCGCAGGCACCTGGGAGTAGCCGATCGTGAGCCACGGAAAGCCGGTGAAGATCCAGCCACGCAGCCATTCCGAGAGCATCCAGCAAGCGGGAAACGCGAGCCACCAGGTCTGCGCCGGCAGGCGTTTGGCGACGTAGAGGGCACCTGCGGGGTACAGCGCCAGGAATGCGGCAAAGACCGCGGTGGCCAGGGCGGCCAGGATCGCCGGCATGGCGCCGTAGACATGCAAGGCGACGTAGATCCAGCCGATGCCGAACAGGAACAGGCCAAGACCGAACGCGTAACCCAGCAAGGCCGCCGACCGAGCGGTCGGCGCCCGCGCACCCAGCCACGCCAGCAGTGCCAACGACGCGATCGGCAGCAGGAAGATCCCGAGCGGCGCGAACCCGAGCACCGCGACCGCACCGGCCGCGAACGCCGTCGCCGGCGCCGCGAACCGCCTCATGTCTCTACGGGCGCTTTTCTTTCCACCAGCAGCGAGTGCACGCGGCGGCTGTCGGCACGCAGCACCTTGAAGGTGAAATCATCGATGGCGATTTCCTCGCCGCGCTTGGGCACGCGACCGAAACGGCTCATCACCAGGCCGCCGACGGTGTCGTAGTCCTCGTCGCTGTACTCGGTCTGGAACGTGGTGTTGAAATCGGCGATCTCGGTGGTGGCTTTCACGCGGTGGCGGCCGCCCGGCTGCGAGACGATGTTGTCCTCGGTCTCGTCGAAGTCGTATTCGTCCTCGATGTCACCGACGATCTGCTCCAGCACGTCCTCGATGGTGAGCAACCCGGCGACGCCGCCGTACTCGTTCACCACGATGGCGATGTGATTGCGGTTGGAGCGGAACTCCTTCAGCAGGACGTTGAGGCGCTTCGATTCCGGGATGAACACCGCCGGCCGCAGCATCTCGCGCACGTCGAACTCCTCGCCGGCGTAGTAGCGCAGCAGGTCCTTCGCGAGCAGGATGCCGATCACCTTGTCCTTGTCGCCGTCGATCACCGGAAAGCGCGAATGCGCCGTCTCGATCACGAACGGGATGAACGTCTCGGGCGTGTCGTTGATGTCGATCACGTCCATCTGGGCCCGCGGCACCATGATGTCGCGGGCCTGCATGTCGGCCACCTGCAGCACGCCCTCGATCATGGCGAGAGCGTCGGCGTCCATGAGATTGCGCTCGAAGGAGGAGTGCAGGAGCTCGAGGAGCTGCTCCCGGTCCTCCGGCTCGCGCATGAGGATGGCGCCGAGCCGTTCTAGCAGGGTGGGTTTGCCGGGGTGCGGACTTTCCATGTTCGCGGGTGGCGGTCGGGACTGGTCAGGCCGCGATGCGATAGGGGTCAGGATACCCCAGTTCCATGACGATCCGGGTTTCCAGCGCCTCCAT
>LNDQ01000132.1 GCA_001464695.1 Betaproteobacteria bacterium Ga0077523
AGCTATGCCGTCAGCGACGGTCACGGCGGCACCGACACGGCCACGGTCACCATCAACGTGACCAACATCAACCCGGACGCGGTCGACGACAGCTACACGACTCGATCGAACACAACGCTGACCATTACGGCCCCGGGCTTCCTTGGCAACGACACCGACGCCGACGGCGACACGATCGTTGCTACGCAGATCACCGACAGTCCCGACAACGGCACGCTGACCGCCTTCCCTGACGGCAACTTCATCTACAGCCCGAATGCCGGCTTTGTGGGGACCGATAGTTTCAGCTACGCGGTCAGCGATGGTCACGGCGGCACCGATATCGCAACCGTCACCATCAACGTGACCAACATCAATCCGGACGCGGTAGACGACAGCTACACGACAGGTGCCGGGCAACAGTTGGTCATAGCTGCCCCGGGTATCCTCGGCAACGACACCGATGCCGATGGCGACGCGATCGTCGCCACACAGATCACCGACAGCCCTGACAATGGCACACTGACCGCCTTCCCGGACGGCAGCTTCACGTACACGCCGAACGCCGGCTTCGTGGGCGTCGACAGCTTCGTCTACCGCGTCAGCGACGGTCACGGCGGCACCGACATCGCCACGGTGACGATCCAGGTGGCCTCCACCAATACTCCACCGCAGATCGTTCCCTTCAGCGACGTCGGTGCAAACGAGGGCGATCTGGTCACCATCGACGTCGACGCGATCGATGCGGACGGCGACGATGTCACGTTCGAACTGGTGGCTGGGCCTGCCGGGGCGACGATCGATGCCACGAGCGGAATCTTCCAGTGGACCGCGACCGATGGGGATGCTTCCTACCCCGTCACGGTAAGGGCAACGGACGTCCACGGCGAATCGACCGATGCGATCTTCACGATCGACGTGACCAACGTGCCCCCGGCGATCGGGTTGATCGGCGCGGCCACGGCGGTGCTCGGCGAGGCCTACTCGCTGACCTTCGGAGCCGGTGACCCCGGCGCCGACACCGTCACGCAATGGGAGATCGACTGGGGCGACGGCAACGTTGAGATCCTGATCGCCGGCAGCGGTCCGCTCACGCTGCAACACACCTACACGTCGGGCACCGGCGCGTTCGAGATCAACGCCACGGCCACCGACGAAGATGGGACCTGGAGTGCCGCCCAAGGCCTGACGATCGAAGTCGTTCCTGCGCAGTTCCGCGTCACCACGTTCACGCCGACCGCCAGCGGCTTCACTGTCCGCTTCAACCAGGTCATCGACCCGAGCGTGCTCAATCTGTATCAAGGGCTCGGTTCCGACCCTGTGCGCAGCGGGGACGCGGACATCCGCGTGGTCATCGGCAGCAGCACGACCCCGGTGCGCGGTTCCCTCGTCGTGGACGAGGATGATCGCGGCTTCGCGTTCGTGAAAACCGGCGGCACGCTCACCGCCGGCACCTACAACGTCACCATCGCGAGCCGTGCCAACGGGCTGATCGATTCCCTCGGACGCCTCCTCGACGGCGACGCGAACGGCACCGCCGGCGGCGACTTCACGACGTCGTTCGTGCGCGGAGCGGCCCCGTCCACCACACCGGTCCTGTCGCTGCCCGATTTCATCCGCGGGCCGGGACAGGACGTGCGTGTCCCGAACAACGCGGCCGCCGGTGTGGCGCTGCCGCTGACGCTGTCCAATGCGGACGGCGTGCGGCGGGTCACGTTCAACCTGAACTACGACGCGAGCCTGCTCGACATTTCCGCCATCGAAGCGATGCCCGGCGGACCTGCTGTTACGGTCACCGTGGCTGGTGTGGCAGGCGCCCTGCAGGTGACGATCGAGTTCGCCGCACCGGTGACCGGCAGCGCTGCGCGAGCCGTTGCGAATATCCGCGCGACGGTGCCGGGCACCGCACCCTACGGCGAGCAGCACCGCCTGGACATCGCGGACGTGGAGACGACATCGGGCGCCGGTACCACCAGTGCCGGCATCGATGACGACGCCATGCACGTGGTCGGTTACCTCGGTGATGCCGACGGCAACCAGGCGTACGGGGCGCGCGATCCGTTCCTGCTGCAGAACGTTCTGGCCGGGCGCGACTCCGGATTCGGGGCCTGGGCACTGACCGATCCGACCATCGTGGGCGACAGCGTTCCTGCAGCCGGTCTCAACGTGCTCGACATGCTGCGTCTCCAGCAGCACGTGATCGCGCTCAGCACCAATCCGACCGGTGGAATGCCCGAGTTTCCGCCCATCCCGACGCTGTCGCTGCTGGCACTTTCCACGTCCTTGCCGGAATCGAGCGAATCGCCGGCGCTGCCGATGGGTGGCGCCGACGCCAAGGTGAACTGGTCGGGCAGCTTCGCGGCCAGCGAGTCGGCGCCCACTGTCGCTGGGACTAACGCCGCGGTCGCCGGCGCGGCCACGGACTGGATGAGCGCGCCTTGGGCGCGCGATCTCGCCGAGCGTCTAACCACCACCCACGAACAGTCCGAAAGCTCGCGCGGCATCCTTCCGGGCCGCGAGTTGCTGCGGAGCCTGACCCGGGCCTTCGCCCGGCGCTAGGTCGGAAGCAGCTACCCGGGTACGGCGATCCTCCCGTGCCCGGTCCGGGCGCGAGGCGACGACTCGTGCCCAGCCGTTCCGGGGTCCGTACCGTCCTTGCCCTATAATTCAGGCCGTTATCCCAGCCGCTCTCATCAGGGTGGCGTGCCCCCCAGCGAGCCATGCAGCTCATTGCCTTCGGAGTGAACCACCAGACCGCGCCGCTCGCCATCCGCGAGCAGGTGGCGTTTCCGGCCGAGCATCTGCGGCCGGCGCTGCGCAATCTGGTCGAACACACCCCGGTGCGCGAAGCGGCGATCATCTCCACCTGCAACCGCACCGAGGTCTACTGCTCCACCCCCGAGCCGTTGCAGGTCAAGCGCTGGCTCGCGCAGTACCACAGTCTCTCGACCGATCGCCTCGACCCGTTTCTCTACGAGTTTCCAAGCGAGCAGGCAGTGAGTCATGCGTTCCGCGTCGCGAGCGGCCTCGATTCGATGGTCATCGGCGAGGCCCAGATCCTCGGCCAGATGAAACAGGCAGTGCGAGAGGCGGAAGAGGCGGGCACCCTCGGGACCGTGCTCCACAAGCTGTTCCAGCACACGTTCTCGGTGGCGAAGGAAGTGCGCACCCGCACGGACATCGGCGCGAGTTCCGTTTCCCTCGCGGCCGCTGCGGTCCGCGTCGCCGAGCGCATCTACCCGGATCTTGCCGAGCAGTCGATGCTGTTCGTTGGTGCCGGCGAAATGATCGAGCTCTGTGCGACGCACTTCTGTGCCCGCAAGCCGCGCGCGGTGACGTTCGCGAATCGCACGACGGAACGCGCAGCCGAACTCGCCCAGCGTTTCTCGGCGCGCGCCGTGGCTTTGCCTGATTTGCCGGAACACGTCGCGCAGCACGACATCATCGTCACCTGTACGGCGAGCCCGTTGCCGATCCTCGGCAAGGGGCTCATCGAACGGGCGTTGCGGGCGCGGCGGCACCGGCCCATCCTGATCGTCGACCTCGCCGTGCCGCGTGACGTCGAACCGGAAGTGGGCAATCTCGGCGACGTGTTCCTCTACACCGTCGACGATCTCGGGCGCATCGTGCAGGAAGGGGTCGACAACCGCCTGTCGGCCGTGACGCAGGCCGAGGCGATCATCACCGAAGGCGTGAACGACTTCATGCAGTGGTTGCAGACCCGCAAGAGCGTGCCGACCATCCGCGCGTTGCGCGACCATGCCGAACGCCTGAGGCGGCACGAGCTGGAACGGGCGGCCAAGGCGCTCGCGCGGGGCGACGACCCGGCCGCCGTGCTCGAAGCGCTCTCCCACGGCATCACCAACAAATTCCTGCACGCGCCGACCGCTGCCCTGCACGAGGCCGACGCCGAAGAGCGCGACCGCCTCGTGGTGCTGCTGTCGCGGCTGTATTCCTTCCCCCGCGAGGAATGAAGCCGAGCATCCGGGCCAAGCTCGCGCAGCTCTCCGCGCGGCTCGAGGAGATCAATCGCCTGCTCGCCTCCGAGGGGGCGACGGCCGATCTCGACACCTATCGGCGCCTCACGCGGGAGCACGCCGAAATCGAGCCGGTCGTGGAGCTCTATCAGGAACACGAGCTGGGCCGGCACGATCTCGACACGGCACAGGAGATGACGCAGGACCCCGAGATGCGCGACTTTGCGGAAGGCGAGATCCGCAGCGCCCGCGAGAAACTGACCCGCCTCGAAGCAGAACTGCAGCGGCAGTTGCTGCCCAAGGACCCGAACGACGAGCGCAACCTGTTCCTGGAGATCCGTGCCGGCACCGGCGGCGACGAATCGGCGCTGTTCGCGGGGGATCTCTTCCGCATGTACTCGCGCTATGCCGAGCGCAACCGCTGGCGGGTCGAAGTGATTTCGCACAGCGCGTCCGAGATCGGCGGTTATCGCGAGATCATCGCCAAGGTGATCGGGCAGGGTGCGTACTCGAAGCTCAAGTTCGAGTCCGGTGCCCACCGCGTGCAGCGCGTGCCGGTGACCGAGACGCAAGGGCGCATCCACACGTCCGCGTGTACGGTGGCCGTGCTGCCCGAGGCGGACGAGGTAAGCGACGTCGTGATCAATCCCGCGGAGATCCGCATCGACACGTTCCGCGCTTCGGGTGCCGGCGGCCAGCACATCAACAAGACCGACTCCGCGGTGCGCGTGACCCATTTGCCCACCGGCATCGTCGTCGAGTGCCAGGACGACCGGTCGCAGCACAAGAACAAGGCACAGGCGCTGTCGGTGCTTGCAGCACGCATCCGCGACACTCAAGTGCGCGAGCAGGCCGCCAAGACCGCCGCCACGCGCAAGTCGCTGGTGGGGTCGGGCGATCGATCGGAGCGTATCCGCACCTACAACTTTCCGCAGGGTCGGGTCACCGATCACCGCATCAACCTGACGCTCTACAAGATCGACGCAGTGATGGACGGCGATCTCGATGAACTGACCGGCGCGCTGATGGCAGAGCATACGGCCGAGCAGCTGGCGGCACTCGCTGAAGAGGTCTGAGTTGCCGGTTTCCGCTGCGGTGGCGACGTTCGGGGAGCGGTTGCGCAGCGACGCTAAGCGCGTGGCTGTCGCGACCGGCAGCGGGTTCGACGAGGCGCTCGCAATGATCCATCGCCTGGCTCAGAACCGGATGAACATGAGCGCCGCCCTGCGCATCGCGCACGAGCGCGACCCGGTGGCTGCATTCGACATCGCTCCATACCTGCAGGACGTCGCACGCCTCGCTGCCGGCGAACCGCTCGCCTATGTCCTGGGCACGCAGCCGTTTCGTGAGCACGTGTTCATCGTGACGCCCGATGTCCTGATTCCGCGACCGGACACCGAAGTGCTGGTCGCGAAGGCGCTCGATCACTTGCCCGCGCAGGTACCGGCGCACGTGCTCGATCTGGGCACCGGCAGCGGTTGCATCGCGATCTCGATCGCGCTCGAGCGACCGCACGCCGAGGTCACCGCCGTCGACACTAGTGTCGGCGCATTGCAGATTGCCCGCCTCAACGCGGAGCGTCTCCATGCAGGCAACGTGTGGTTTCTCCGGTCGGACTGGTTCGAAGGCCTCCAAGGGCGGCGTTTCGACCTCATCGCGGCGAATCCCCCCTATGTGGCCGCGGCCGATCCGCATCTGGCGGCGCTGGGGCATGAACCGACGGCCGCCCTGGTCGCCGGCCCCGACGGGCTCGACGCCATCCGCCGCATCGTTGCCGATGCGCCTGAACATCTCGGTCCGGGCGGGATGCTGCTGGTGGAGCATGGGTACGATCAGCGCGATGCGGTCCTGGCGCTGTTCCGAGGTGCCGGTTTTGTCGACCTGCAGACCGTGGACGATCTGGCCGGCCGTGCCCGCGTCATCGTGGGCCGGCTCGAGCGATCAGGAGCGTAGGCCCGATGGCAAACCCCGAGAAGCGCACCGCCACCACGAAGGACTCGAAGGTCACGAAGGAAGGGCCACGAAGAAGTCCCGCTCTACGCGGGCCCTTTGCTTCCTTCGCGTCCTTCGTGTTTTCAGCGGTTTGTTTTCCCCAACCCCTACGGCTGGTGTGGTTGTTGCCCTCCCGGGCGACCGGCTAATATTGATGCCCACTCGGTGAGCGGCCCATGGGGCCAGTCCCACCTTCCCTTCGAGGAGCAGGATTCATGGATACGCAGGAACGCATACGCAAGCAGGTCACCGACAACCCGGTCGTGCTCTACATGAAGGGCACGCCGGACGCGCCGATGTGCGGGTTTTCCGCCGCGGCCGTGCAGATTCTCGAGGCCTGTGGCGTCGAGGAAGTCGCCACCGTCAACGTCCTGGAAGACGATGAGGTGCGCCAGGGCATCAAGCAGTTCTCGAGCTGGCCCACGATTCCCCAGCTCTACGTGAAGGGCGAATTCGTCGGCGGTACGGACATCATGCGCGAGATGTACCAGAGCGGGGAGCTGCAGAAACTGTTCGCGAAGTGAGCGACTCCGACCCTACGTCGCGGACCGGCAGCATGCCGGCCCGTTCGTTTTACGGCGTGATTACTGCGCCGAATCCACTTCCGGCGCTATCATCCTGCGCAGCACGAAGACCACTCGAGTGGCGGCCACGGGGGTTGCCATGCCATCGAAGCGCCGCCTGCCCGGCGCGCAGACGGCCCGCTCGGGCGGTCCAGGTTAGGGGACTCCAGCAATGATGGAATTGGTACGGCTGGCCTTGCGCCGGCCGTATACCGTGGCCGTGCTGTCGCTGCTCGTGCTGCTGCTGGGCGTACTCGCGACCACGCGGATGATCGTCGACTTCTTTCCGAAGATCGACATACCGGTCGTGTTCGTCGGGTGGCAGTACTCCGGCCTGTCTGCGGAGGAGATGGAACGGCGCGTGGTCATCATCTCCGAGCGCGCGTACTCGACCACGGTCGCGGGCATCGAGCGCATCGAGTCGAACTGCATTCCCGGCATCGGCCTGGTGAAGGTCTTCTTCCATCCGGGCATGGACATCGGCGCGGCCATCGCGCAGATCAACGCCATCAACGGCACGGTGCTGCGCATTCTGCCGCCGGGCATCTCGCCGCCGGTCATCATCACCTACAACCCGGCGACGGTACCGATCGTCAACATGACCTTCTCCAGCAAGACGCTGCCGGAAGGTCGCATGTTCGACCACGCGTTCAACTTCGTGCGCGTGAAGCTGTTCACCATCCCCGGCCTGCAGGTGCCGGCACCGTTCGGGGGGCGCCTGCGCCAGATCTCGGTGGATCTCAATCCGACCCTGATGACCGCGAAGGGCATTTCGCCCAACGACGTGGTGAACGCGATCCAGACGTCCAACCTGCTCATTCCGTCCGGCACCGCCCGCATCGGCACGTTCGACTACAACGTGATGATGAACTCGAGCCCGGCGACGGTGGACGACTTCAACCGGATGCCGCTCAGGGTGCAGGGCGGAGTGCCGGTCACCATCGGCGATGTGGCGAGAGTGGAGGACGGCTTCACGGTCCAGAGCAACATCGTGCACGTGGACGGCCGACGCGCCACCTATCTCACGATCTTGAAGCATGCGGACGCCTCTAGCCTCGACGTGGTGGCCGGCGTCTACAAGCTGCTCGACGAGATCCGTGCCGGCGCACCCGAGGGCATGGACATCACGCTGGATTTCGATCAGTCGAAGTTCGTGCGCGCCGCGATCCTCAATGTCGCGAGCGAGGCCGTGCTCGCTTCAGCCCTGGTGTCGCTGATGATCCTGCTGTTCCTCGGCAGCTGGCGCAACACCATCGTCGTCATCACCTCCATTCCCTGCGCCATGTTCGCCGGCGTGATCTGCCTGTACCTGACCGGCAACACCATCAACCTGATGACGCTGGGCGGCCTGGCACTCGCCACCGGCATCCTGGTGGACGACGCCACCGTGGCGGTGGAGAACATCCATCGCCATCGCGCGCTCGGACAACCGCTCACCGTGGCGATCATCGAGGGTTCGCGCGAGGTCGCCCTGCCGCGCACCATGGCCACACTGGCCATCTGCATCGTGTTCTTCCCGGTCTCGTTCCTGTACGGGGCGTCGAAGTTCCTGTTCACCCCGCTGGCGCTCGCGGTGGTCTTCGCGCTGCTCGCCTCCTACGTGCTGTCGTTCACCCTCGTGCCGATGCTCTCGCGCTTCCTGCTCGAGGGCGAGCATCACGGCGAACCCGTGCCGGGTGCCCGGCGCTCGTTCGGGGCGCGCTTCAACGACGGTCGCGAATGGCTGCTGGGAGGTCTCACGAACTTCTACGGCGGCATCCTCACGATGGTCATGCACCATCGCTTCTTCATGATCGTCGTCGTGCTGGTCTTCGGCGGCGTCAGCGCGGCGCTCGTGAAGGTGGTGGGGACCGATTTCTTCCCGACCCCCGACGTGGGGATCATGAAGCTGCACTTCCGTGCGCCGATCGGCACGCGCATCGAGGAGACCGAGAAGTACGTCCTCGCCATCAACGACGATCTGCGCCGGATCATCCCCGAGGCCGAGCTCGACCGGATCAACGACATGGTCGGCGTACCGCTGTTCTTCAACCTGGCGCTGGTGCCCACCGACAACATCAGCGGCATGGACGCCGAGATACTCATCCTGCTCAAGAAGCCGCACAAGCCGGTCGAGCACTACATGCGCGAGATCCGCAAGGTGCTGCCGCCGAAGTATCCGGGCTCGGAGTTCTACTTCCAGAACGCCGACATTGTCACCCAGGTGCTCAATTTCGGTCTCCCCGCACCCATCGACATCCAGGTGCAGGACTCGAACTTCGAGCGCGCCCAGGCCTACGCGGTGCGCGTGAAGCGCGCGATCGAGGAGACGGCCGGCACTGCCGACGTGCGGCAGATGCAGGTGCTCAATTACCCCGCGCTGAAGGTCGACGTGGACCGCCTGCGCGCCGCCCGCCTCGGGCTCACGCAGCGCGACATCGCAACCAGCGCCCTGGTGTCGCTCGCGTCGAGCGCCATCATCAGCCCGTCGTACTTCCTGAACCCGAACGGTGTGAACTACACCGTATCGGTGCAGACGCCGCCGGAGCGGCTTTCGACGGTGGAGCAGCTGATGGCGATCCCGGTGTCGCCGGTCATCAGCCCGGTGGTGCAACCGACCGGAGCGCGCGTGCTCACGGCCGCTCACGGCGCACCGGTGATCTCGCTCGGCAACGTCGCGACGGTCAAGCAGGAGTCGAGCTACCAGTCGGTGTCGCACTACACGGTGCAGCGCGTGATCGACATCGCCGCGAACCTGGACGACCGCGACCTCGGCAGCACCGTGCGCGACATCGAGAAGCGCATCGCCGAGATCACATCCGAGAAGGACTTTCCGAAGACGACGAAGATCATCACGCGCGGCCAGTACGAGGTGATGCAGTCCTCGTTCAAGAGCCTGTTGCTGGGCCTCGTGCTCGCTGTCGTTCTCGTCTACGCGTTGCTCGTGGTGCTGTTCCAGTCGTGGACCGACCCGTTCATCATCATGATGGCGGTGCCCGGCGCGCTGATCGGGATCCTCTGGATGCTGACGCTCACCGGGACCTCGGTCAACGTCATGTCCCTGATGGGGGCGATCATGGCAGTGGGCATCGGTGTGTCCAACTCGATCCTGATCGTGAGCTTCGCCAACGACTATCGTGTGGCGAATCCCGACGTACACGTGATCGACGCGGCTATCGAGGCGGGTCGCACCCGGCTGCGTCCGGTGCTGATGACGGCTCTGGCCATGATCATCGGCATGATTCCCATGGCGCTCGGACTGGGCGAGGCCGGAGAGCAGAATGCCCCCCTCGGCATCGCCGTGATCGGCGGCCTCATACTCGCTACGGTCTCCACGTTGTTCGTGGTGCCCGTGGTGTACACCTTGTTGCGCAGGAAGATGCCGACGCTGCACGAACTCGATGCCCGGTTCGAGCGCGAGTCTCAGGGCGTCGGCGCAGTCTAGGCTAGGAGATCAAGATGCGGGGCAATCGTTCGTTCGGTGTCTTCTACGTGATCGGGATCGTCCTGATCGCGCTGGCCGCCGGCGCCTGGTGGTATTTCCTCAAGGGTCGCGAAGGCAAGGAGGCCGAGGAGGTCAGGACCAAGGCGGCCCAGCTCGCTGCCGGACCGAACGTGACGGTCGCCAAATCGCAGCGCGGGCCGAACTTCCGGCGCCTGACGCTCGTCGGCGAAGCGCTGCCGGTGAAAGCGACGACGCTGTACAGCAAGGTCGGCGGGTACCTCACGCGCATCAACGTCGACGTGGGCGACAAGGTGTCGCCCGGACAGGTGATCGCCGAGATCCAGTCCCCCGAGCTCGACGCACAGATCGCCACCATCACCTCGTCGCTCGACAACAAGCGCCAGATCGCGCGTCGCACGGAAGATCTCGCGAAGCAGGGGTTCTATTCCCAGCAGACCCTCGACAACGCGAACACGGAAGTCCGCGTCGCCGAATCGCAGATCAACGAGATCAAGACGCTCGCTACCTATCGCACGATCCGCGCGCCGTATGCCGGCGTGGTCACCGGGCGGTTCGCCGATCCCGGCGCGCTGGTCACCAACGCGGCCAGCAACCAGACGGCGGCGCTGCCGCTGGTGACCGTTGCCGATATCTCGCGCCTCAAGGTGACGGTGTACGTGGAGCAGGCTGATGCTCCCTACGTGAAGCCCGGGCTAGACGTCGAAGTGGTCGACGCGGCGGCACCGGATCGCAAGGTCACAGCCAAGGTGATCCGCGTTTCCGGAGAACTCGACGCGCGCACGCGCACACTGCGCACGGAGGTGGAGTTCGACAACAAGGATCGAATCTTCCTCCCGGGCAGCTTCGTCAATGCGTCGCTGCTGATCCCCGCGACGAGCTTCATCGAAGTGCCGGCCGCTGCGTTGATCAACCGCGACAAGAAGACGTGGGTGGCGACGATCGACGGCGAGAACAAGGCCCACCTCGTGCCGATCACCATGGCAGGCACCGACGGCAAGGTGTTGCGCATCGCAGCCGGGCTCGATGAAGGCGTCACGGTGGTGGTGAGCCCGCCTGCCGGCCTTGCCGATGGCGCGAAGGTGAATCCGCAACAGCCTCCCGGCGCGCCCCCGGCGCAGCCCAAGCCGGCCGATGCGAAGCCGTTGGCCGTGCAACCGGCGCAGAAGAACTAGCGGCTATTGACGCTTTCCGGGCGGCTGGGCCTGACCGAGGGGTCAGGCCGAGGCCAGCACCGGCGTCGTGCCGAGTCGTACGTCCCGGCGCATCAGGTCTTCGATGTCGACAGCCACCCTCGGGTGACTGAAGAGATACCCCTGAATCTCGTCGCAACCGAGCGCGGCCAGGAACTCGAGTTGTGCCTGCGTCTCCACGCCCTCGGCGACCACCTTGAGCCGCAGGCTGTGCGCGAGAGCGATGACCGCGCGTGCAATCGCCGCGTCGTCGTGATCGTGGGGTACGTCGCGTACGAACGAGCGATCGATCTTGAGGCTGTCGATCGGCAGGCGCTTCAGGTAGGCGAGCGACGAGTAGCCGGTGCCGAAGTCGTCCACGGCGATGCCGACGCCGATGTCCTTCAAGCTCTTCAACTGTTTCGCGACGTGCTCGATGTTCTTCATCATCACGCTTTCGGTGATCTCGAGTTCGAGGCATTGCGGGTCGATGCCGGTTACCTGGATCACTTCGCGGATCTCGTCGACCAGGTGGGCGCCGTAGAACTGTCGCGCCGACAGGTTGACCGCCATCCGCAGTCGCGGCAGCCCGCGCTTGCGCCAGGCGTGCGCCTGCGCGCACGCACTGCCGAGCACCCAGGAGCCGAGAGTCCCTATGAGTCCGGTTTCCTCGGCCAGCGCGATGAACTGGCCGGGCGGTACCAGGCCCTCCGGGGTCGACCAGCGCACCAGCGCTTCCACGCCGGTGATGTGGCCGTCGACCACCGATACCTGAGGCTGGTAGTGCAGCACGAACTGGCGCAGCTCCATCACGGCGCGACGCAGCCGCGCTTCGAGCGACAGCACGTCGATCGCCGGTACATGGGGTTGCGAGGAGAAGAACTCGAACGTGTTCTTGCCCTGTTCCTTCGCGCGGTACATCGCGATGTCGGCGTGCTTCAGCAGCGTCTGCGCATCGAGACCGTCTGCGGGGTAGCTCGCGATGCCGATACTGGCCGAGAGCAGGAATTCGCGCTTCGCAGCCACGATCGGCTGCTCGATGGTGCGCAGCAGTTTGCGACAGAGCTCAGGCATCCGGTCCGGATGTTCGAGCTCCTCAATGAGGATGACGAACTCGTCGCCGCCCAGCCGTGCGGTGAGATCGGCGGCTCGCATGGTGCCCACCAGACGCCGGCCGATCTCCCGCAGCACTTCGTCGCCCACGTCGTGACCGAGGCTGTCGTTGATGTTCTTGAATCGGTCGAGGTCGATGAACAGGACGGCGAGTCGCTTGCCCCAGCGTTCCGCGCGCGACAGCGCGTGGGTGAGTTGCGCCGTGAACAGGGCGCGATTGGCAAGCCCGGTCAACTCATCGTAGTGCGCCATGTGGCGGATGCGTTCCTCGGCCGCGCGCCGGCTGCTGATGTCCTGCAGCGAACCGGACGCCTTCACCGGACTGCCGCGCGTGCCCATCTGGGCCGCACCGGTGGCGCGGGTCCAGATGCGGCGCCCCTTCGCGGTGATGAGTTCGAGCTCGATGTCCCACGACTTGCCGTCGTTCAACGTCGATTCAAACGCGTCGCGGATCGTGGCGCGTGCCTCGGGTGCGAAGAAGTCGAGTGCAGTATCGAGCGTTGGCACGTAGTCTGCCGGCGCGATCTCGTGAATGCGGTACATCTCGGCGGACCAGTAGAGGTGGCCCGAGGCAATGTCGATCTCCCAGCCGCCGACGCTGGCCGCGCGCTGTGTCGCTTCGAGGAGCACCGTCTGCCGGTGCAGCTCCGCCTCGCGCGAAAGCAGAATCGATTCGGCGAGGTCGCGCCGGGTCGACTCCTGGCGCTGGCTGCGCACACTCCACACGCCGGCGAACGAGACGCCGCTCAGCAACAGGGCGAACAGGACGAACGGGACTTGCACGCGCTGGCGCCACGCAGCCCAGATCGTGTCCATCGGCACCGTCAGGTACGCCGTCATGGGCTGGGAGCTCAGGCGCCGGAACGCCAGCAGGCGACGGTTGCCGGCGATGTTGCTCACACCTTCGGTGACTCCGGCTTGCGGGAAGCCGTCACGCTCCAGCAGTTCGGTCAGATAGCTTCCGTGACGTTCACCGTAGACCTTCGCCGGCTCCGACACGAGCGGCAGCCGGCTCTGCAGGAAACTGTCGTCGCGCAGCAGGCCGATGACCGAGCCTTCGGGCAGCGCGACGCCTCGCCATAGCGCCTGCTGGTCCGCGAGCCGGAGGGCTGCCGAGAGGACGTAGAGGACCTTGCCGTTGGTGTCCAGTTCGCGCAACCGCAGGCTCATCACCCATTCGCCCAGGATGACACCGTAGAACGGGCGCCCGACGGACACGCCGTCGAGAGTCAGGGCATGTTCGAAGTCCGCGCGGAACGTCGGATTGGTCATCGGGTTCGCGGCCACGATGCGGTCATCGGTGAAGGTAGAGACCAGCACGTGACCGCTGGGCGACAGGACGTTGACGGCGGCGAGTTCGGTGGCCTGGCTGTGAAACCGGGCCAGTACCTTGTGCACGGCCGGCAGGTTCCTGAGCCCGCCTGCGGTTCGAACATCGACAGCGAGGGTGGGCAACTGCTCGGCGTAGCGGCGAAAGAACACGTCGCAGGAGCGCGCTGCGAGGTCGACGAGGTTGGCAAGCTGGCCGGCCTGTTCCGCTTTGACCGTGCGCCACGCGTATACGGCGAACACGACCCACAGGACGAGCACCAGTACGGCGATGCTCGCGAAGCTCGCCTTCAAGCGACGCGTCGAGCGCGAGGCGGCGGGGCGTTCGGTATTGGGCGGGTTTGTGGTCACGGGGTTCGGGAGTTCCGTGCGGGTGTCAGTGCGATAGGGGTCTATTCAGCCTAGGCAGCGTCGCGAACCGAGGGCATGGGGAGGCGGGTGCCGCGACGCAGCAGCTCCTCCAGCTCGGCGGGCGGCAGCGGCTTGCTGAAGAGGTAGCCCTGGATCTGGTCGCAGCCGAGATCGCGCAGGAACTCGAGTTGCGCCACGGTTTCAACGCCCTCGGCGACCACCTCGAGCCGCAGGCTGTGCGCGAGCGCGATGACGGCGCGCGTGATGGTGGCGTCGTCCGAGTCCGCCAGCACGTCCTGCACGAATGAGCGATCCACCTTCAGGCTGTCGATCGGCAGGCGCTTCAGGTAGGACAGCGACGAATACCCGGTGCCGAAATCGTCGATCGCGATGTGCAGTCCGAGCCGCTTCAGTTCGGCAAGGCGCTCGGCCATCTGCTGCACGTTCTGCATCATGACGCTCTCGGTGATCTCGAGTTCGATCGAACCCGGATCCGCGCCGGTGTCGGCGAGGAGCTCACGCACCTGCGCGACGAAGTCGTCGGCGTAGAGCTGCCGGGCAGAGATGTTCACCGCGACGCGCAGCGGCGGCAGTCCGGCTGCTCGCCACGCGAGCATCTGGCGGGTGGCCGACTCGAGCACCCATTGCCCGATCGCACCGATCAGACCGGTCTCCTCGGCGAGCGGGATGAACTCCGCCGGCGGCACCATGCCGCGGTCGGGTGAAACCCAGCGCACCAGCGCCTCGACCCCGGTGACCTGCCCGTGCGCGACCGAGATTTTCGGCTGGTAGTGCAGTACGAACTGCGTCATGTCGCTCATCGCGCGCTTCAGGCGCGACTCGAGCGACAGGCGATCGACGTTCACGCTGTCGTGACGCGAGGTGTAGAACTCGAACGTGTTCTTGCCGCGTTCCTTGGCGCGATACATCGCGATGTCGGCGTGCTTCACCAGCGTCTGCATGTCGCGGCCGTCGGTCGGGAACGTCGCGATGCCGACGCTGCCGGTCAGGATGAACTCCTGGCCCTGCGCGAACACCGGTTCCTCGATCCGCGCCAGCAGCTTGCGCGCGATCTCGGCTGCGTCTTCCGGGGTGGCGACTTCCTCGGCGATCACGACGAACTCGTCCCCGCCGAAGCGGGCGACCAGATCCGCCGCGCGGACGGCCTCGGTGAGCCGGCGACCGAGGATCTTCAGCACCGCATCGCCGACATCGTGGCCGAGCGTGTCGTTGATGATCTTGAATCGATCGAGATCGATGAACAGCAGGCAGAAGCGCTTGTTGTAGCGGTCGGCATGCGACAGGGCACGCGCCAGGTGATAGCCGAACAGGTTACGGTTCGCGAGTCCGGTGAGATCGTCGTAGTGCGCGAGGCGTCGGATGCGTTCGTCGGCCCGGCGACGGTCGGACACGTCCTGCAGCGCGCCCGACAGGCGCACCGGCATGCCGTTCACGCCGAGCTCGGCGGAGCCGGTGGCGCGTACCCAGATCCGCCGGCCACGTGCCGTGACCAGTTCCAGCTCGAGGTCCCAGGCATCCCCGACGCGCATCGCGGTTTCCACCGCGGCGCGGATCGTGCCGCGGCTTTCGGGGGCATAGAACTCGATGGCTCGTTCGACCGTGGGGCTGAAGTCCGTGGGCGAGATCTCGTGGATGCGGTAGGTCTCTTCGGTCCAGTACAGCTGGTTGCTGGCGAGGTCGAGCTCCCAGCCGCCGATGTGTGCCGCATGCTGGGTCTGGGCCAGCAGCGCCGTCTGGCGCTTGAGTTCAGCGGCGCCACTGCGCAGCGCAGCCTCCGCAACGTCGCGCTCGCGCTCGCGCGCGGCTTGCTGGTTGCTGGTCCAGGCAGCGGCGAAAATCAGGCCGGCGAGCGCCAGGGCGAAGAGCGCGAAGGGCACTTGCACACGTTCGCGCCAGGCTGTCCAGAACGCCGCGCGCGGGACCGTCAGATACGCCGCCACCGGGTAGTCGGCCAGGCGCTGGAACGTGGTGACCCGGGGCATGTGGTCCACCCCGCCGACGCCATCGACCTCGCCTGCTTCCGGGAAGCCATGCTCGGACATGTACTGCCAGACGGCCGACCTGCCTGGAGCGGCGTAGAACTCGATCGGGCTCGCCGGCAGCGGCAGCCGCGACAGCGGAAACCCATCGTTGCGCACCAGGCCGATAGCGGCCTCCTGGGGCAGGCGCAGGCCACGCCAGAGCGCTTGCTGGTTGTCGAGGCGGACCACGGCCGAAATGACGAACGCAGTGCGCCCGGTGCGCGGGTCGAGCACGCGCATGCGCAACGGGACGATCCAGTCCTGCACGAACACGCCGTACATCGCACGGCCGATGACCAGGCCATCGCGCCGGAGGGCATCCGAGAAGCCGTCGCTGAACGCGGTGTCGGCGCGGAAGCGTGCGACCGCCGTCGGGTCCACCGATCCCGAGGACGCCACCAGGTTGGCATCGACATCGAACATGTTGATGCGTGCGAGTTCCGGCTGTGCCTTCTGGTAACGCGTGAGCAGGGCCTGGGCGGTCGCGGGCCGTGCGCTGCCGCCAGCCTCGACGAGGTCCTGGGCGAGTAGTGGCAGCACCTGCCCGTAGCGCCGGAAGAACATGTTCGACGAGCGGGCGGCCAGGTCCGTGAGGTTCCGCAACTCGGCCATCTTCTCGGCGTATACGGAACTCCAGGCGTAGACGCCGAAGAACAGCGCCAGCACCAGCAGCGCCGTGGCGAGTAGGCCGAACGCGAAGGCGATCGAACTGGTGGGTCGCCCGGCCGGCCGGGCCGTGCTGGGCGCAGTGGGGTTCATCATCCAACCCATATCGGCTCCCGCCCCGGGGAGTTGAGGTATCCAGGGGCGGGCCGGGGTGCTCAGCGACCCGCTGCGCGGGCGCGGATCAGGGTGACGACTCCAACGATCACGAGGCCTATGAAGCAGGCGAGCGCCCACTCCGCAATGGAAAGACCGAGGAAAGTCCAGTCCACTTTCGAACAATCCCCCGATCCCCGGAAGATCATGGGCAGGGCTTCGGACAGGGGGAAGGACTCCACCATGAATTCGAGACCGGGTCCGCAGTCCGCGAGCTTCGGCGGGTTGTGCTGGAGCCAGGTCTGACGGGCGGCTACGCCGCCGCCGGCCAGCGCCGCAACGATCAGCAGGCCGCCATAGATGCGTGTTCCGACCGCGCCGGCATTGTGGATGGCGGCCACCAAGGCAACCACGCCGACGGCCGCGAAGGCGTACCGCTGCAGGATGCACATGGGGCACGGTTCGAGGTGCAAGGCGTGCTGCAGCCAGAGCCCATAGGCGAGCAGCCCGACGACGGCCAGGAAGGACGCCGCGAACAGCAGGCGCGGCCGGGTCAGCGACTCGAAGGTCATGACCGGGGGCAGATCAGATGGCGCTCAGTGCGTGCTCGAGGTCGTGGCGCAAGTCGTCCTCGTCTTCGATGCCGACCGACAGGCGCACCAGATTGTCGCCAATGCCGAGTGCCAACCGGTGCTCGGGTGGCAGCGACCCGTGGCTCATGGTGGCGGGATGACTGATCAGGCTTTCCACCCCACCCAGACTCTCGGCCAGCGTGAAAAGTTCGCAGTGCTCGAGGAAGCGGCGCGTTGCATCCATGCCGCCTTTCAGCCGCGCCGACACCATGCCGCCGAAGCCACGCATCTGCCGTTGCGCCAGGGCGTGTTGCCGGTGCGTCGGCAAACCCGGATAGAACACGGTCTCGACCTTCGGATGGCGCGCGAGCCAGCCGGCGAGCGCGAGCGCGTTGGCGCAATGGCGCTCCATCCGCAGCGGCAGGGTCTTGACGCCGCGCAGCGCGAGGAAGCTCGAGAACGGATCCTGGATGGAGCCGATCGCGTTCTGCATGAAGGAGAGCTTCTCGTTGAGGTCCGGGTTGTCGCGGATCAGCACCAGGCCGCCGATCATGTCGGAGTGCCCGTTGATGTACTTGGTGACCGAGTGCACCACCAGGTCGAAGCCGAGGGTCAGGGGCTGCTGGACCCAGGGCGAGGCAAAGGTGTTGTCGCACACCGTGAGGATGCCGCGTGCCTTGCCGAGTGCCGCGACCGCGGCAAGGTCGGTCAACTTGAGCAGCGGATTGGACGGCGTCTCGACCCAGATCATCTTCGTTTCCGGCCGGATCGCGCGCGCAATCGACTCGGCGTCGTCCGGGTTCACGAAAGTCACGTCAAGCCCCATGGAACGCCGCCGCACGCGCTCGAACAGACGCCAGCTGCCGCCGTACAGATCGTCGATCGCCACCATGTGGCTGCCGGCATCGAGCAGTTCCAGCACGGTGCCGCTGGCGGCGAGGCCGGACGCGAACGCGAAACCGGCATGACCGCCTTCGAGGTCGGCGACGCAGCGCTCGAGCGCGAAACGAGTCGGGTTGTGCGTGCGCGCGTACTCGAATCCGGTGTGCACGCCGGGCGAGTGCTGCTTGTACGTCGACGTGGCGTAGATCGGGGTCATCACCGCACCCGTGGTGGGGTCGGGCGCCTGGCCGGCGTGGATCGCACGCGTCGCGAAGCCGGCGGAACGGTTCGAATCGGTCATTTGGGTGCCAGGCAGCACTGCGGTGCTGCAGAACTCGAAGGAGCGCGGGAGTTTACACGCTCACCGGAAGGCTCGACTGCTCCTGCACGAACCGCTCGAAGGCGTCGGCCGCCATGGGCTTCGCGACGAAGAAGCCCTGTGCCAGATCGCAGCCGTGGGCCGCCAGGAAATCGAGTTGCCGCGGTGTTTCCACGCCTTCCGCGACCACGGTGAGCTTGAGGCTGCGTGCCAGCGCGATGACGGCGCGCGTGATCGCGGCGTCGTCGGGATCGTCGGGCAGATCCATGATGAAGGACCGGTCGATCTTCAGCGTGCTCACCGGGAAGCGCTTCAGGTACGCCAGGGAGGAGTAGCCGGTGCCGAAGTCGTCGATGGCGAGCGACACCCCGAGCTGTGCCAGTTCCGACAGCACCCCGGCGGCGCGCTCGGGGTTCTGCATGACGGTGCTCTCGGTCAGCTCGAGTTCCAGGAGGTGCGGTTCGAGGCCGGTCGCCTCGAGCGCGGCCAGCACTTCTTCGAGCAGAGCACCCTGCACGAACTGGCGGCCGGACACGTTGACCGCGATACCGAAGGTGCCCAGACCCGCGACCTCCCAGGCCTTCACCTGGCGACAGGCTTCGCCAAGTACCCAGGCGCCGATCGGCGCGATCAGTCCGGTCTCTTCCGCGATCGGAATGAAGCGCAGCGGCGAGACCAGGCCCATGTCCGGATGTTCCCACCGGATGAGCGCCTCGAGGCCGGTGATGCGGCCGCTCGCCAGTTCCAGTTTCGGCTGGTAGTGCAGCAGCAGCTCCCCGCGTTCGAGCGCGCGCTTCAACGCCGCTTCCAGCGCCAGGCGTTCGAAGGAATGCGAGTTCATCTGCGGCGAGTAGAACTGGAAATTGTTCTTGCCCGAATCCTTGGCGCGGTACATCGCGATGTCGGCGGCTTTCAGCAGAGCCTGCACGTCGCGGCCGTCGTCGGGATACGTGCCGATCCCGATGCTGGCGGTCAGCGTGAACTCCTGGCCGCCCAGATTCAGCGGCTGCGCGAACGCCTCGAGGATCTTGCGGGCGACGCCGGCCAGATCGGTTTCCGAGGCGAATTCTTCCACCAGCACCACGAACTCGTCGCCGCCCTGGCGCGCGATGACGTCGGACCCGCGCAGGCTCTCGCGCAACCGCGTGGCCACGGTCTTCAGCACGGCATCGCCGGCATCGTGACCGAGCGTGTCGTTGATGATCTTGAACCGATCCAGATCGATGAACAGCACGGCCACACGGCGGTTGTGGCGTCGCGCATGCTCGATGGAGCGCGCCAGCAATGACTGCAGCGTGGCACGGTTGGCGAGGCCGGTGAGTTCGTCGTGCTGGGCCAGGTAGCGGATGCGCTCCTCGGTCGAGCGCCGCTCCGTGATGTCCTTGCCGGTGCCGCGATAACCGAGAAACTTCCCGCGCTCGTCGAACAGCGGCTTGCCGCTGATCGACACCCAGCGCGGCCCGATGCTGCTGGTGACGGCGAACACGAAATCCGTGAACGATTCGCGCGCCTCCAGCATGCGGCGGTGCTCGTCCCACTTCGGGTCGGCGCGATCGGCGATGAAGGGCAGGTCCCAGCGCAGATAGCCGATGAGTTCGTCCTCGCTGTGGCCGCCGGCATCGCGGCGCCCCTGTGCGAAGCGGGTGAAGCGCAGATCGGGACCCTGCTCCCAGAACCAGTCCGAAGACAGTTCGGACAGATCGCGAAAGCGCTGTTCGCTCGCCTTGAGCAGCGCTTCGGCCTGTTTGCGCTCGCTGATGTCCGCAACCCGGACCAGATACGCGCTGCGGCCTGGCAGCTCCAGTTTCACGGCGACCATCTCGCCCCAGAACCGTTTGCCCGAGCGGGTGCGGAACACCATGTCTTCGCGCAGGATCTCGCCGTGTTCCATGCGCTTCAGGCGCTCCGCGACGTTGGCCTGCGACAGCGGATGGCGCAGCAGCGTATGGCCCGGTCGATCGACGATCTCGCGTTTGGACCGGGCTTCGAACATCTCGAGCGCGCGCCGGTTGCAGTCGAACACCGTGCCGTCGGCGATGTTGCCGACCAGCAGTGCATCGCGCGAATTGTTGTACACCGCGCCCAGCATCGCTTCGCTCGCCTCCAGAGCCTGTTGCGCGCGACGACGCTCGCTCATGTCGGCGACGCGCAGCAGCGTGGTGGCACGGCCGGGCCGGTACAGCTTGGCCCCCGAGATGTCGGCCCAGAAATCGTTGCCCTTCAGCGTGACGAGCTCGTCCTCCCGGTGCCAGGGTTCACCGCGCTCGAGTTGCGAGAGGGCCGCGGCGATCACTGCCCGCGCGAGCGGGCGGCGGAACAGATCGTTGCCCGCCTTGCCGATCAGTTCGGACCTGTCGGCCGCCTCGAACAGAACGAGCGCACGCGGGTTGCAGTCGAGGATCTCGCCGGTGTCGGTGTCGATCAGGAACAGGCCGTCCCAGGCGCTGCGGAAGACGGCGGCGAACGTCTCCTCGCTCTGCCGCAGCGCCAGTTCGGCGCGCTTCCTTTCGGTGATGTCGCAGCCGATGCCGTGATAGCCGACGAACTTGCCGGCCGGGTCGAACACCGGCAGGCCGCTCACCGACAGATGGCGGATGCTGCCGTCGCCCATGGTGCGCTGGAGCTCGAAATCGCGGAACGGCTCGTGGCGCAGCAGCGTCTGGCGGTGTTGCTCCATCAGCGCCGGGTCGGCATGGGTGTCGGGCAGTTCCCAGCGCGTCTTGCCTTCGTAGCGCCGGCCCGACAGGTGCACGCCGCTTTGGTCTTCCGGATACTCGGGTCGGTTCTTGAACCGGAACTGATCGTCCTGCTCCCAGAACCAGTCCGAGGAGATCTCCGCCAGACGCCGGAAGAACTCTTCCCGATGAGCCAGCCGCGTGGCGGCTTCGACACGCAACGCTTCCGAATGCGCCTCGTTCAAGGCGAGACCGAGTTGCGCGGCCACCTCGCGCAGGGTGGCGCGCTCGTCCTCGGTCCACTGGTGTGGCCGGGCGGCGTCGAGACACAGGAGGCCGATGAGTCCGCCAGGTGCGGCCACCGAGACCTCGAGCGAGCCGCGGGGCGGCAGCGCACGGCGTACTGCCATGCCGGTCCTGACCTCGTCCGATCCCCAGTGCGCGCGGGTGCAGACTTCGCCGCGGCGCAGGCACGCGAGATACTCGGGATCGGTCCCGTAGTCCAGCACGAGACCGGTGATGTCGTCGATCTCGGGCGGCTGGACACTGTCGCGCACCTCGAGCCGTCCATCGTTGTCGAGGGTGGAGTAGCACGCGCGCAGTTCCGGATAGCGCTGCGCGAGCGCGGTGAGCGTGCGGCGGATCACTTCGGCCACCGGCATGCCGCCGGCGATCTCCGTGGCGATCCGGTGCAGCAGCTCGAGCCGGCTCTGCCGTTGCTGCACCTCGCGCGACCACAGTGCCTGCTGCGCAGTCATGCGCCGGCCCATCCAGAGCGTGCCGGTGGCGAGAAACAGGAACAGGAGGAAGGGCACGTGCACCGCGCCGAGCCAGCGCGTCCAGAGCATGCGGTACGGTGCCGACAGGAACAGCGTCATCGGCTGATCCTCGAGCCGATGGACGGCGAGCAGCCGCTTCTCCCCGGTGACCGGGCTGACACCCACGAAGTTGCCGCTCGCGCGGTCCGGATTCGCCGCCAGCCAGTTCTCGATGGGTCCGGCGAACGGGCGCGCATAGACGTCGACCGGATTGGCAGTGGCAGGCCAGCGGCCCTGGAAATAGCGGTCGTTGCGCAGGATGCCGATGACCCAGTCGTTCGGGACCGCGACATCGCCGAACACCGTGGCCTGATCGTCGAAGGCCGCCAGCGCGAACAGCGTGACGCGCGCTTTTCCTGATGGTTGCCGGATGATGTGGCGCAGCGGGATCATCCATGCCCCGAACAGCGCCGACTGCACGGGTCGTCCGATCTCGAGGCCATAGCGACCGCGCACCGTGCTGGCCTGTTCCGTCGTGGGAAATGCGAGTTCGGCCGGCGGCAGCTTGCCCGCCAGCACCGCCGATGCAGCCACGAGCTCGCCGTCCGGTGCAACGACGCCGATCAGCCGCAACGCCGGTGCTTGCGAGCGCGTCCGATCGAGCATGCTTTGCAGCCGGCGGCGCGGCGGCAGGTCCGGTTCTTCCGCGAGCGCTTCGCCCAGGTCGCTCAGCGCGATGCCGAACTGGCTGTAGAACAGCGAAGCAGAGCGGCCGGCAACCCGCGCGAGATCTTCCAGGCGCTGCGATTCCTCACGCGAAACGGTGTTCCACGCAAAGAAACCGTACGCGCAAGCCGCCACGCCGGTGAGCAGTGCCAGCGCCAGGATGATCGACCCGAACCGCCAGGGCTGGCGGGTGGCCGCCGCGGTATTCGACGATTCCATACCCACCCACTAACGGCGGCGTGGGGTCGTTCTTGACGCTTCGAACGCGGTACTTCTAAACCGTGCTGACGGCCCCGCGGTCGATCCGGTAGACGCGGTCGAGCATGTCGCGCGAGTGCGACAGATCCGATTCGGTCAGGATGATGGACAGGCCCTCGTCCTTGAGGCCAGCGATCACTTCGGCCAAGCGCCTTGCCAGGACCGGCGCCACGCCTTCGAAGGGTTCGTCCAGCAAGAGCAGTTTGGTGCCCGACATGAGCGCGCGAGCCAGTGCCACCAGCTTCTGCTGACCGCCCGACAGCTGGAGTCCCTTGCGGGCCCGGAACGTTTCGACTTCCGGGATCATCCGGTACACGCGCTCGAGGCGGGCTGCCTGGTCGGTGGCGCCGCCGGCCCAGGCCGGGATGAGGACGTTCTCTTCCACCGTCAGCGCCGGTACGAGACGGCGATCCTCCGGCATGTAGCCGATGCCGCCACGCGCCCGTTTGTGCGTCGGCGTCTTCTCGAGCGGGTTGCCCAGATACCGGATGCTGCCGGCCTTGGCCGGCAGGATGCCCATGATGGCCCGCATCAGTGTGGTCTTGCCGGCGCCGTTGCGGCCGACGAGGCCGACGAACTGGCGCTCACCCACCGCCATGTCGACACCGCGGAGGATCGCCACTGAGCCGATGGATACGTCGAGCTGCGCGATCTCAAGCATGTCAGTACGGTGTTTGCTGTCGCGATGGGCCAGCGGCCGGCGCAGCCGGGGCGCACGGGCCCTCTCCCAACAAATCCTGAGGTGGGTGTCGCCGGGCCGCCCCAAGACACTGACGCGCCCCCTCGGGGGGCAGCGACCAGCGGGAGCGTGGGGGTAGTTTCATTAGTGCGCCTCGCCGATGACGTACTTGCGCACCTCGACGTCGTCAAGCACTTTGGCCGGATCGCCGTCGGCGATGATACGACCTTCGTAGAACGCGAGGATGCGGTGCGTGTAGCGCTCGACCACCTCCATGTCGTGCTCGACGAACAGCACGGTCACCTTGCCTTCGCGCACGGCGGCCATCACTCGGTCCATCAGCACGAACTTCTCGTCGGCCGACACCCCGCTGGTGGGTTCGTCGAGCAGCAGGATGCGCGGGCGCACCACCATCGCCATGGCGATGTCGAGCAGCTTGCGCGTGCCTTCGGGCAGCAGCCCGGATTGCCGGTCGCGATAGTCGCCGAGACCGAATTGCTCGAGCATCGCGTCCACCGCCCGCTCCGGAGTGACGTCGAGCCGATTCGACTTGGCCCAGCGTGCACCGGAGGACGCGACGATGCCGATCCCGACCATCAGGTTCTCGGCCACCGTCATGCTGTTGTAGAGCTGCGGGATCTGGAACGAGCGGCAGATGCCGAGCTGGGTGATCTCACGCGGTTTGAGGGGCGTGATGTCGCGCCCCTCGAAATGGATCGAACCGGTCGTGGGCTTCAGGTAGCCGGTGACCATGTTGATGAACGTGGTCTTGCCGGCGCCGTTGGAGCCGATCAATCCGACCACCGAATCCTGCTCGACGGCGACGTTGATGTCGTTCGCCGCCGTGACTGCGCCGAAGTTCTTGTTGAGGCCCTTCGCGTGGAGGATGGTGCTCATGTCACAGCACCGACAAGGCGCTCAACGCGGCGGACGCGGGGGAAAACCGAACCCGTCGTCCGCTGCGCTCTTGCCTTTCCGCCGCGTCCGCCGTGTTGAGCGCATCTGATCGGTGCATCAGCGACCATCATGCCGGCTTGCGACGCTGCAGCAGCGACCAGAGACCGCCGGGCAGGAAGATCATCACGACCAGCATCGTGATGCCGAGCACCATCTGCCAGGTGTTAGGCGAATACTCGTACGCGAAGCTGCGGATGGTCTCGAACACCAGCGCGCCGCCGAGCGGGGCGAACACGTTGCCGGTGCCGGAAAGAATGGCGATGAAGACGAACTCGCCGGACTGCGGCCAGTAGGTCATCTCGGGGTCGATGTGACCGATGTTGATCGCCATCAGTGCCCCGCCGATCCCGGCCAGTACTGCCGAGATGACGTAGTGCAGGTGGATGGTGGCGCGCACCGAGGCTCCCATGTACTCGACCCGCAGCTCGTTGTCGCGGATGGCTTCGGCGAGCCGGCCGCGATGCGAACGCAGGTAGAGATTCAGCGCGAAGGCCGACAGAGTGGTGAGTACGACGGTGATGCCGAAACCGGCGTAGCGGCGCGCATCGTCGACCAGGGCGACGCCGAACAGGGTCTTCGCCGAGATGTTGAAGCCGTCGGTGGAGCCGAGCGCGGACGATTTCACCAGCAGCCCGTACAGGATCATCGAGAACGCGAGCGACAGCATCGCGAAGAAGATGTCGCGGTAGCGCGCCAGCAGCAACCCGAGGATCGCGGCGACGATGCCGGTCGCTGCGGCACCGGCGGCCACCATCAGCGCCATGTCCGGCAGCTTCAGCATCTGGTCCACCGTGCCGGCGGCGTAGGCACCGAGGCAGTAGTACAGCCCGTGTCCGAACGACACGAGACCGGTGCGCATCAGCAGCATCATGCCCAGTACCACGGTGCCGTAGCACAGCGACACGTTGAGCAACGACATCGCCCACTTGGGCAGCAGGGGTGAAGCGGCCAGCAGTCCGACCGTGATCACGCCGATCGCGATCGTGGTGCGATCGAGCTTCATATCTTGCGCACCTCGGCGCCGCTGAAGAGGCCCTTGGGCCGCACGATCAACACGACCGCCATCACGAGATAGACGCTGAAGAGTTCCAGTTCCGGCTTGTAGTGGATCGAAGCGGCCCGCACCATGCCGACGATGAAGGCCCCCAGTGCGGCGCCGGGCAGACTGCCGAGACCGCCGATCACCACCACCGCGAAGGCCATCACGATGACTTCCGCGCCCATGCCCGTGACGACGGACACCGTCGGCGCGGTCAACGCGCCACCGACCGCCGCGAGCATGGCGCCTGCGGTGAAAGTGACGAAGTACGTGCGACCCACGTCGATGCCCATGGCGGCGCTCATCTCGCGGTCGTGGATGACCGCGATCAACAGCTTGCCGGAGCGCGTGCGCGTGAGTACCCAGGTGAGCGCCGCGCCGGTGGCCACCGCCACGCCGACCAGCACCAGGTTGTAGTAGGGGTAGCTCAGGCCGCTCGCCTCGAAATTGCCGAGGATCGAATAGGGCGTTTCGCCGTTCGGACCCTGGACCAGCAGCGGATCCACGCCCCAAACCAGTTTGATCACATCCTCGAGAATCAGGAACAGCGCGTAGGTCACCAGGACCAGCACCACTTCGTCCTTGCCGTACATGAAGCGCAGCAGCCCGCGCTCGATCAGCGGGCCGAACACGAGCCCGACGACGATGGCGGCGGCGGCAAGCATCGCGAAACTGCCTGCAGCCGCGTAGCCGTGAGCGAACCACGCGGTACAGAACGACACGGCGGTGAAGGCGCCGAGCGCGTACAGGCTGCCGTGCGCGATGTTCAGGATCTTCATCACGCCGTAGATCAGCGTGAGACCCACCGCGATGATGAACAGCCAGGACGCGTAGACGATGCCGTCGATGACGACGGCCAGCAGCTGGCTCATGGGTGGAACGCTATCGCGGCGACATCACATCAGTTGGGGCGCTTGAAGCCCGACTTGATCCAGTCGAGCGAGGTGACGCCCTCCGGCGGCGTGACACGTTCCGCTTCGTAGTACTTGATGTTGCCGACCTTCACCACGCCGTTCTCGAAACGCGTGGTGCCGTAAGCCGTGCCCATCACCGCCTGATGGCCCTTGCCGAGCGCCATCTTCACCTTGCCCGACGGGCTGTCGAAGGTGAGCTTCTCGAAGGCGGCGATGATCTCCTCCTGGTTCGGCGGCGAATAGGCCTTCTCCATCTCTTCCTTCACGTTCTTGGCGGCTCCCATGGGAATCGCCGAACCGATCTTGTCGCGCATCGCCTTCTCGTAGGCGGCCTTGAGGCCGAGGAACGACTGTGCGGTGCTGTAGGCCGGGTAGTTCGGCTCGAGGCCGGCCTTGGCCTTGTAGACTTCCACCAGCCAGCGCTTGAAGGGCGAGTCCTGCGCAAACACGCCGTTGGTGCCGCGGGCGCCGACGATGGTGCCGTCGGGAATCTTGCCCGGCAGCCGGTGCAGGTAAGGCTCACCGGCGACCAGCACCAGTTGCGCCGACTTGAAGAGGTCGCGCGGCTGGGCCTGCAGCATGAAGGCCTCGAGGTCGCCGCCCCACAGGCTCGAATGGATCACGTCCGGGGTCGACGAGATCAACGCGGAAATCTCGGCGCCGTACTGGCCGGCGCCGAACTTCGGCATCTGCGAGCTGATGATCTCGACCGCCGGCTTCATGGTCTTGATGGTCGCCTCGAAGTCGTTCCAGGAGTCCTGGCCGTAGGCGTAGTTCTGGTTGATGCCGGAGACGCGTTTCACCGCCGGCCGGTTGTCGAGCAGGTACATGGTCGCGGCCACGGCGTCCATGGTCGCGTGCGGGCGGGTCCGGAACACGTACTTGTAGGAGGCATCCTCGAAGATCCGAGGGGTGCCGCAATCGAGCAGCACGGTGAGCTTCTTCAACTCCTCGGCCACGGGCGCGACGGCGAGGCAGTCGCCGCTGCCGATGTAGCCGATCACGACGTCGACGTCCTGGCGCTGCACCAGGGTGCGGTACTCGCTCACCTGCTTGGTGGCGCCGCCGGCTTCGTCGATGATGACCAGTTCGATCGGCAGGCCGCCGATGCCCTTGCTCTGGTAGGGCGGCGGAGCCTTGCCCGCGTTGAGCGATTCGACGATGGCTTCGGCCGCCACCTTCGCGGGTACGCCGAACGGGCCGGCCGCCGGGCCGGAGAGAAAGGTCACGAAGCCGATCTTGATGCTGGTCTTCTTGTCCTGGGCCTGCGCCGACAGGCTGATGCCGAGCGCGGCGGTCACGGCCACGCAGGCGCGCAGAACGGTCCCGATCTTCATGGCTCCTCCCTCATTTCGAATCGTTGTCGCGGCGGGTCGAGACCGCGCGCGAGGGATGGCGAATCTAGCAGCCCGGGGCGATTCGGGCAACGCGCAGTTGCCGTTGCCCACCGGTTAGCCAGCGGAGAACCCGCCGTCGAGAAAGATCACCTGGCCCGTGATGTAATCGGAGGCACGCGATGCCAGCAAGACCGCCAGCCCGCGCACATCGTCTAACTCGCCGTTGCGGCCGATCATCGTCCGGGCGGCGAGTGCCGCGGCTCGCTGCGGATCGTCGAAGACCGCGCGCGTGAGCGGGGTGCGGAAGAAACCGGGGGCGATCGCGTTGCAGTTGATCCCCTTGTTCGACCACGCCTCGGCCTGGACCCGCGTCAGCTGGGCGATACCGGCCTTCGACACGCCATAGGCACCGCTGTTGTTGAACGACCGGATCGACTGGAGCGAGGCCAGGTTGATGATGCGGCCCCAGCGCCGCTCGATCATGGCCGGAACCAACGCCTGGGCCAGGAAGAACGGCGTGTCCAGATTGAGGCGCAGCGTTGCGTCCCAGTCGTCGGCGGTCAGCCGGGACAGCGGCGGCCGGCGATTGATACCCGCCGCGTTGACCAGAATGTCCGGCGCACCGAAAGGCTTGGCGGCGCGCAGCGCAGCGTCGGCGACGGCGACGCGGTCGGCGAGATCACAATCGAACCAGGCTGCGCCGTGGCCGAACGCTTCGATCGAGCGCACCGCTTCCTCGAGCCGTGCCCGGTCGCGCGCCAGCAGAACGACGTTGGCGCCGGCTTCGGCCAACGCCAGAGCAATCGCTTTGCCGATGCCGGAATTTCCGCCGGTGACTAGAGCTGTGCGGCCTTCGAGGGAAAACAGTGTCGGCAGCGCGAGGGTCACGGCGAGTCGGCTATGGCGACACGGGCGGAATTCGCATCAGGTGTTGCCGCCCCAATCGCGACCTTCCTCGGCAGGGTCGGGTATGACTGCCCGCCATCCCCCGCGTTCCCCCGCGCGCCGGGCGCTGCGCTGCCCCGGAAGGAGCGTACGTCCGCTTCCCCGGCTGTGCCGGGGGAGGGCCAGGGAGGGGGCTACGGCTCATGCCGTCGCCAGCTCCTGGCGTGCGGCTGCGATCGCGGCGCGCACCTGTGCCGGCGCGGTCCCGCCCGGATGGTTCCGGCTGGCGAGCGAACCTTCCAGGGTCAGCACGGCATGCACGTCCGGGCCGATCAACGACGAGAACTGCCGCAGGGTGTCGAGCGGGAGCTGCGCGAGATCGACGCCGGCATCGGCCGCATGGCGTACCGCCCGGGCCACTGCCTCGTGCGCTTCGCGAAACGGCAGGCCGCGCTTGACCAGATAGTCCGCGAGATCGGTCGCCGTCGAAAAGCCCTCGAGGGCGGCGGCACGCATCGCCGCCGCATTCACCGTCACGCCGCGCATCATCGCCGCGAAGATCGCGAGCGAGTCGGTGAGCGTATCGACGGTGTCGAACAGCGGTTCCTTGTCTTCCTGGTTGTCCTTGTTGTAGGCGAGCGGCTGCCCCTTCATGAGCGTGAGCAGCCCCACGAGGTGACCGTTCACGCGCCCGGTCTTGCCGCGCACCAGTTCCGGCACGTCCGGGTTCTTCTTCTGCGGCATGATCGAGGAGCCGGTGCAGAAGCGATCGGCGATGTCGATGAAACCGAAGCGCGGGCTCATCCACAGGATCAGTTCCTCGGCGAGGCGCGACAGGTGCGTCATGACGAGTGCCGCTGCGGCGCAGAACTCGATCGCGAAGTCGCGATCGGACACCGCATCGAGCGAATTGGCGCAGATGCCATCGAATCCGAGCGCGCGCGCCACCTGCTCGCGATCGATCGGATAGCTGGTGCCGGCCAGTGCCGCCGCCCCGAGCGGCAGGCGGTTCACGCGCGCGCGCGTATCCCTGAGGCGCGCCGCATCGCGGGCCAGCATCTCGTAGTAAGCCATCAGGTGATGACCGAAGGTGACCGGCTGCGCCACCTGCAGGTGGGTGAAACCCGGCATCACGGTGTCGGCGTGCTGCTCGGCGAGGTCGACCAGTGCTCGTTGCAGATCGCGGATCAGCGTCACGCAATCGTCGATGGCCGCGCGCAGGTAGAGACGGATGTCGGTGGCCACCTGGTCGTTGCGCGAACGGCCGGTGTGCAGGCGCTTGCCGGCGTCGCCGACCAGTTCGGTGAGGCGCTTCTCGATGTTGAGATGCACGTCCTCGAGGTCGATCGACCAGACGAAGCGCCCGGCCTCGATGTCGGCGCCGATCTGACCCAGCCCGCGTTCGATGTCGGCCAGATCCTGGGCCGAAATGACGCCTACGGCACGAAGCATGCGTGCGTGCGCGAGCGACCCTTCGATGTCGAAGCGCGCCAGCCTGCAGTCGAAGCCGACCGATGCCGTAAAGCGCTTGACGCGCTCGTCGACGGCTTCAGCGAAACGGCCGGACCAGGTGCCGGCGGCGGGGGCGGGTTGCGGGCCCTTGGGCCCTTGCTCAGAATTCATCGGTGATCATGATGCGCACGTATGCGCTACCTGCGGGCAATCGACGGGCCGTCGCGGCGACCGCAGCAATCCTCGGAAACCCGCGCCAAGTCTGGACCTCGGAAGGATGGCGAGTATAAATCAGAACCGGTACCCGGACCGTCTGCCCGACTTCCTCAATCTCGGAGTCTGGCTGCGGATCGTGCTGATCGTGACGTTCCTGTCGTTCGTGGTCGTGGTGCTGCGCACCGACGACTGGCACGCCATGATCGAGAACTTCTCGATCGCGTCATTGCGCGTGCAGCCCACGCTGGTGCTGTGCCTGCTCGCGCTCAGCATGACGAGCCCCTGGCTGCGGCGCCTCGACTATCGGGTGGGCGTGGTCGCGGTGCTCGCGATCGTGACCGGCATCACGGTGCTCGCGCACCGGGTCGGTTCGCCTTTCCTCGACGTCGACCCGGGACCGGTCGGACGACCGCTGTTCATCGCACTGACCGCGACCGCGCTCGTGTTGTTCTACTTCTTCCTGCGCAGCCGTGCGCTGTCCCCGGCGCTAACCGAGGCGCGCTTGCAGGCGTTGCAGGCCCGCATCCGTCCCCACTTTCTCTTCAACAGCATCACCGCAGTGCTCTCGCTCGTACGCAGCGAGCCCAAGCGCGCCGAGGCCGCGCTCGAAGACATGGCCGACCTGTTCCGCGTGCTGATGGCCGACAACCGCGACCTGGCACCACTTGCCGACGAAGTGGAACTGTGTCGGCAGTATCTCGACCTGGAGCAACTGCGCCTGGGTGATCGGCTGAGCATCGACTGGCACGTGGACAACATGCCGCGCGACGCGATGGTGCCGCCGCTCGTGCTGCAGCCGCTGCTCGAGAACGCCGTCTATCACGGGATCGAGCCGTCGCCCGATCCCGGCGTGGTGAGCATCAACATCTATCAAGTCCGCGGCGAAGTGCACATCGTCCTGCGCAATCCGTACCGCAAGGAGGGCCGGCACCATGCCGGCAACAAGATGGCGCTCGGCAACATCCGCGAACGGCTGGCGCTGCATTTCGATGCGGAAGCCCGTCTCGAGTCGCGCGTGGAGGACAATGCGTACCAGGTGCATATCCGGGTGCCGTACGTGACCGAGAAGCCGGAAGCGAAGCGAACGTGAGCCATCCGCAGGCACTGCGCGTGGTCATTACCGACGATGAGGCCCCGGCCAGAAGTCGCATGCGCGATCTGTTGCAGGACTGCGCCGCGACGTTGCCGATCGAGCTGGTGGGCGAGGCTGCGAACGGGCGCGAACTGATCGAGTTGCTGCAGGAGCGCGACGCCGATCTGGTGCTGCTCGACATCCGCATGCCGGAGATGGACGGCCTCGAGGCCGCGCAGCACCTGCAGAAGCTGCCGGAGCCGCCGAAGATCATCTTCACCACCGCGTTCGACGCGTACGCCGTGAAGGCGTTCGAGCTGCACGCGGTCGACTATCTGCTGAAGCCGATCCGCCTGCGCCGGCTGTTCGATGCCGTGAGCCGTGCCCGTGCCCTGACACCGCTGCGGCTCGACGTATTGAAGGAACTGACGCCGGAGGCGCGCACCCACCTGTCGGTGCAGGAACGCGGTCGCGTGATCCTCGTGCCGGTGCCGGAGATCGTCTATCTGCGCGCCGAACTGAAATACGTGTCGATCCGTACACGCGAGCGGGAGTTGCTGCTGGAAGAATCGCTGTCGCGCCTGGAGCAGGAGTTCGCGGACACCTTCGTGCGCATTCATCGCAGCTGCCTGGTGGCAAAGTCCCATCTGGCCGGGTTCGAGAAGGCGGCCGAAGACGGGGAAGGTGGCTGGGTCGCCCTGTTGAAAGGCGTCGATGAGAAGTTGCCGGTTTCTCGGCGTCAGGCGCACGTGGTGCGGGAGTTCGGCAAGAGTCTGCTGTAGGCGGTAACCCCTGACCACGGAGAACCGGAGGAGCACGGACAGATCGCCGGGCAGGCCCGGTTTGCCTTTCTCCGTGTCCTCCGTGTTGTCCGTGGTTCGGCTTTTCCACCCCGAGCCCTCGATGGCGAACCCCGGCTGCTAGAATCGCGGGGTCGTCGCCGGAGTCCGCCCGTGCCTGCCGTCACCCCCGATCGCATCGTCATCGCCACGCGCGAGAGTGCCCTGGCGCTCTGGCAGGCGGAGCACATCCGCGCGCGGCTCGTGGCTGCCCACCCCGGCCTCACCGTCGAACTGCTCGGCATGACCACGGAAGGCGACCGCAAGCTCGGCAGCTCGCTCGCGAAGATCGGCGGCAAGGGGCTGTTCGTCAAGGAACTGGAGGACGCGCTGCTGCAGGGCCGGGCCGATATCGCCGTGCATTCGATGAAGGACGTGCCGGTGAACCTGCCCCCGGGTTTCACCATCGCCGCCATCGGCGAGCGCGAGGACCCGCGCGATGCGTTCGTGTCGAATCGCCATCGCGGTCTGGGCGAACTGGCGCCGGGGGCGGTGGTGGGCACATCGAGCCTGCGCCGCGAGAGCCAGATCCGCGCGCGGCACCCGCAGCTTCGCATCGAATCCCTGCGCGGCAACGTCCAGACGCGGCTGCGCAAGCTGGACGAGGGCCAGTACGACGCGGTCATCCTCGCTGCGGCCGGGTTGAAGCGCCTCGGACTGGAGGCGCGCATCGCCGGTTTCCTCACGCCCGAGGAGAGCATCCCCGCCGTGGGCCAGGGCGCGATCGGCATCGAGAGCCGAGTCGATCGGGACGACCTGCTGCCGCTGCTGGCGATTCTGAACGACACGGATACCGCCTGGTGCGTCCGGGCCGAGCGTGCCATGAGCCGGAGCCTCGGGGGCAGTTGCACGGTTCCGCTGGGCGGGTTCGCGACGATCGCCGGCGGGCGGGCGTCGATGCGAGCGTTCGTCGCGAGCCCGGACGGATCCCGCATGGTCCGGGCGGACAACACGGCAGCCCACACGCCCGACGGCGCCGAGAGCCTCGGCCAGGAAATCGCCGATCGCCTGGCGGCCGGCGGGGCACGCGAGATCCTGCGCGCCCTCGAAGGTGTGGCCTGAATGGGCGCCGCAGCCGAGCTCGCCGGTCGAGCGATCATGGTGACGCGGCCCATTCATCAGGCCGGCACGCTCGCCCGGATGATCCGCGAGCGCGGTGGCGAGCCGGTGCTGTTCCCTACCATCGAGATTCGGCCGGCACCCGATCCGCAGCCGCTGGAGCGCGCGGTGGCGAACCGCGCCGCATTCGATCTCGCCGTCTTCGCCAGTGCCAATGCCGTGACCATGGCCTGGCCGCGGGTCACCGCCGCGGGCGGACTGGCGCCCCACGCGCGCCTGGCCGCCGTCGGCGAGGGCACGGCGGCGGCGTTGCGCCACGGCGGCGCAACCGAAGTCATCACGCCGGCGCAGGGTGCTGACAGCGAAGCATTGCTCGCCGAGCCTGAGCTGCGCGCGGTGGCAGGTCGCCGCGTTGCCCTCTTCAGCGGTGTCGGGGGCCGCGAGCTCCTCGCTGCCGAGTTGACCGTCCGCGGCGCGATCGTCGACGTCGTGCCCTGCTACGTACGCGTGCGGCCCGACACGCCCACCGCGCCGGTGCGCACCCGGATCGCCGCTGGCGCGCTCGCTGCGATCACCGCGACGAGCTCGGAAGGGGTGCGCAACCTCTACGCGATGCTGGCTCCCGACGCAGCCGCGATCGCGGCGATCCCGCACGTCGTTTCGCATGAACGCATCGCGTTCGCTGCACGCGAGTGCGGTGCCACCACGGTGCACGTGAGCGGCAGCGGCGATGCGGCCATGGTGTCGGCGCTGATCGCACTCTTCCAGGTCGGTCTCGTGGCCGCCCGATCATGAACGAGCCCACACCGCAGCCGCCCGCACCGCCGATCCTGCAGAAGCTGCAGGGATACCTCAACGTACCCACGGTGGTGGCCCTGATCGCGCTCGGCATCGCCCTCTGGCAATGGACCGACACGCGGCGTGAAGCGACGCAACTGCAGGGCGATCTCGCGAAGCGCGTGAGCGCGCTGGACCAGACGGGGCGCGACGCGCTGTTGACCGCTGACCAGGTGCGCAACACGCTGCGCGACGTGGAGAGCCGGATGGGCATGCTGGAAGCACGCCTCATGGAAACGCAGGGCCAGCGCATCGCCCTGGAGGCGCTGTACCAGGAGCTCGCACGCAATCGCGACGAATGGGTGCTGGCGGAGGTCGAAGGCATTCTCACGACGGCGGCGCAGCAGTTGCAACTCGCCGGCAACGTGCGCGCCGCGTTGATCGCCCTGGAGGCGGCCGACAAGCGGCTCGCACGGGCTGATCGTCCAAGCCTCATTCCGCTGCGCAAGGTGATCAACGCGGACATCGATCGACTGAAGGCGTTGCCGGCGGTCGACGTGCCCGGCCTCACGTTGAAGCTCGACAATCTCGTGGTCGCGGTCGATTCGTTGCCGCTCGCGGCCGAAGGCCGGCCCGAGGATTCGACGGCCGAGGCGCCGGCGGCGCCCGGCGGATTCTGGGCGCGACTGTCAGGCGAGTACTGGCGCGACCTGAAGGAACTGCTGCGGGTCCGGGTCGTCGCCGGTCCCGAAGTGCCGCTGCTCGCTCCCGAGCAGGCGTATTTCCTGCGCGAGAACCTGAAACTGAAGCTGTTGTCGGCACGCCTCGCGCTGTTGGCGCGTGACGAGGCGACGTTCCGTGCCGATCTCAAGACCGCCGGCAAGTGGCTCGCGCAATATTTCGACGGCAAGTCGAAGTCGGTCGCGAACGCGACGGCGACGCTGAAGCAGCTCGGTGAAAGCGAACTGGCGCTCAAGCTGCCCGATCTTTCCGACAGCCTCGAAGCCGTGCGCTCGCCGCGCTTCGTCCGCAAGTAGGCGCGCCCGCCGTGCGCACGCTCGTCTGGATTGTCGGCCTGTTTGCCGTCGCCGTGGGGGTGGTGCTGGCGGCCCGCTACAACACGGGCTACGTGCTGATCGCGCTGCCGACCACGCGAATCGAGCTGTCGCTCAACCTGGCGGCGATCGCGATCGCCGTCGCCTTCGTGCTCGCGTACCTCGTTCTGCGGATCGTCTTCCTCGCTGCAGCGTTGCCCGCCGAAGCCCGGCGGTTCCGCGCTCGGCGCCGCAACGACGCCGGCCGGGTCGCGTTCAAGGAGGCGCTGCGGGCCTACTTCGAAGGCCGGTTCGGCCGGGCGCAGAAGTCCGCGGCGACGGCGCTCGAGGCGGGCGAGGAGCCCGCTCTTGCCGCGGTGATCGCGGCGCGTGCGGCGCACGAGATGCGCGCGTTCGAGGCCCGCGACGCCTACCTGGCGCAAGTCGAGTCGACCGCGACGTCGGAGGAGTATCTGCATCACATCACCCAGGCCGAGCTGTTGCTGGACGAGCGGCGCCACCATGACGGGCTGGCTGTGCTCGAGCGCCTGCGCGGGGACCATACGGCGGCGCTGCGGCTCGAGTTGAAGGCGCACCAGATGTCGAAGAACTGGGAGCGCGTCCTCGAACTGCTGCCGAAGCTGGAAGGCAAGAAGGTGCTGGACCCGGTCGTCACCGCGCAGCTGCGGCGCACCGCCACGGCCGAGAGCCTGAAGCGCAAGGCGATCAACGTCCGTCAACTGCGTGACGCGTGGGAACGGTTGCCGGGCGATCTCAAGGTCGATCCGCTCGTGGCACGGACCGCGGCGGAGTGCTTTGCCGGGGTCGGGGCGTGCGCCGATGCGCACCGCGTGATCGAAGCTGCCCTCGAGGAACAGTGGGATACGCAGCTGGTGGCGCTGTATCCCGAATGTCCCGCGGACGACACCCGCGACCAGATCCAGAAGGCGGAGCGCTGGTTGCCGGCGCATCCGCGCGATGCGACCTTGCTGATCGCCCTGGGCCGGCTGTGCGCCCAGGCCGGACTGTGGGGCAAGGCGCGCAGCTATTTCGAAGCGAGCATCGGGGTGGAAGCGTCGCACACGGCGCACCTCGAACTCGCTCAGCTATCGGAACTCACCGGCCGCGAAGAAGAAGCCGGACAACACCGACGGGCCGCGCTCGACCTCGTGCTCGAGCAGCTGCGCACCGTCTCGGGAGGTCGTCGGAGGACACCCCTTTGATTGTTTCCACCCGAGGACCCGGGCATGAACGCCAACACCCAGACCGAAGTCGTGCAGGACCAGGAGTTTCCGCTGAAGGAGGACATCCGGCTGCTCGGCCGGATGCTCGGCCTCACCTTGCGCGAGCAGGAGGGTGACGATGCGTTCGAACTGATCGAGCGCATCCGCCAGACCGCGATCCGGTTCCGCCGCGATCGCGACGCCCAGGCCAAGACCGAACTCGAAGCGACCCTGGATCTGCTCGATCCGGGTCGCGTCACGGCCGTGATCCGCGCGTTCAGCTATTTCTCGCTGCTCGCGAACATCGCCGAGGATCAGCATCAGAACCGGCGGCATCGCGCGCACCAGCTCGAAGGCGGTCCGCCGGCGGAAGGCACACTCGCGCTGGCGCTCGACCGCGCGCAGGCCGCCGGCATCGACGGCACCCAGGTGGCCGCGTTCTTCGATCGTGCGCTCATCTCCCCGGTGTTGACGGCGCATCCGACCGAGGTTCAGCGCAAGAGCATTCTCGATTGCCAGCTCGAGATCGCGCGGCTCCTGAACGATCGCGACCGGCTGCAGCTCACCGCGGACGAACGCATGGCCAACGAGGAATCGTTGCGCCGCCTCGTGCTGACGCTGTGGCAGACCCGCGTGCTGCGCGAGTTGAAGCTCACCGTGGGCGACGAGATCGAGAACGGGCTTTCCTACTATCGCTACACGTTCCTGTCGCAACTGCCGCGCCTGTATGTACAGGTCGAAGAGCAGGTCGCGGCGCGCTGGCCCGGAACCACACTGACGGCGGCGCCGTTCCTGCGCCTGGGCAGCTGGATCGGCGGCGACCGCGATGGCAATCCGTTCGTCACCGCCGACGTGATGCGGCATGCCCTGGTGCGGCAGAGTTCGCTGGCGATGGATTGGTATCTCGAGCAGGTACACACGCTGGGCAGCGAGCTCTCGCAGTCGCTGCGGGTGGTCACGATCAGTCCCGAACTGGCCGCCATGGCCGAAGCGGCGCCCGACGCGTCCGGCCACCGGCGCGACGAGCCCTATCGGCGCGCTCTGATCGGCATCTACAGCAAGCTTGCCGCCACGTCGATCGCGCTCGATCACCACTCGCCCGATCGGCGTGCCGTGGGCGAATCGAAACCGTACCCGGATGTCGAAGCCTTCATCGCCGACCTGCGGGTGCTCGCGGATTCGCTCGTGCAGAACGGCTCTGCGCGTGTGGTCTCGGGGCGCCTGCGCGGACTCATGCACGCGGCATCCATCTTCGGTTTCCACTTGACGCCGCTCGACATGCGCCAGCACAGCGGCATCCACGAACAGGTGGTGGCGGAGCTCTTCCGGCTCGGCGCGCGCCGTGGTGGCTACGCGAGCATCGACGAAGAGGAGCGCCGCCGCTGGCTGGTGGCGGAACTCGAGATTCCGCGGCTGTTGCGCTCGCCCTACTTGCACTACAGCGAGGACTCGCAACGCGAGCTCGCGGTGCTCGACACCGCGGCGGAACTGCAGCAGCGCTATGGCCGGCGCGCGCTGCCCAACTACATCATCTCCAATGCCGGCAGCGTGAGCGACGTCCTGGAAGTGGCGCTGCTCGCGAAGGAAGCGGGCATGCTCGAACCGGCGCTCGATGCGAAGCTGCACGTCAACATCATCCCGCTGTTCGAGACCATCGCCGACCTGCGCGGCTGCGGTCCGATCATGGACGAGCTCTTTTCGGTGCCCTACTACCGCAAGCTGCTCGCCGGCCGCGGCAACGTGCAGGAAGTGATGCTCGGCTACTCGGATAGCAACAAGGACGGCGGTTTTCTCACCTCCAACTGGGAACTGTACAAGGCGGAACTCGCACTGGTGGAGGTGTTTGCCAAGCACGGCGTGGGCTTGCGCCTGTTCCACGGTCGCGGCGGCACGGTGGGCCGCGGCGGCGGACCGAGCTACCAGGCCATCCTCGCGCAGCCGCCGGGCTCGGTGGCAGGGCAGATCCGCATCACCGAACAGGGCGAGGTCATCGCTTCGAAGTACTCCGAGCCGGAGATCGGCCGGCGCAACCTGGAAACCCTTGTGGCTGCGACCTTCGAAGCGACGCTGCTCGGGCAACGCAGTGCCAGCGGTGGCCAGCCGGAGTGGCACGCCGTGCTGGAACAGATGAGCGCCACCGCCTACGCGGCCTATCGCAACCTCGTGTACGAGACGCCCGGCTTCGTCCAGTTCTTCCGTGCCGCCACACCGATCACCGAAATTGCCGAGATGAACATCGGCAGCCGACCGGCGTCGCGCAAGAAGTCCGATCGCATCGAGGATCTGCGGGCGATCCCGTGGGTGTTCTCGTGGTCGCTCGCCCGCATCATGCTGCCAGGCTGGTATGGGTTCGGCACGGCGGTCGAGGCGCTGATCGCGGAACGCGGCGATGCTGCCAAGGAACTGCTCGCGCGCATGGTGCGCGAATGGCCGTTCTTCCGCGCGCTGCTGTCCAACATGGACATGGTGCTCGCGAAGAGCGACATGAGCATCGCGTCGCGCTACGCGGAACTGGTGCCGGACGAAGCGGTACGCAAGGACATCTTCGCGCGCATCCAGGGCGAGTGGGATCGCGCGGTGCAGGCGCTCTTCGGCATCACGGGGCAGAGCGAGCTGCTGGAATCGAACAGCACGCTGTCGCGCAGTTTCCGCAACCGGTCACCCTACATCGACCCGCTCAACCACCTGCAGGTGGAACTGCTGCGGCGCTGGCGCGCGGGCGAGACCGACGACCGGGTGAAGCGGGCGATCCTGCTCACGATCAACGGGATCGCGGCGGGGTTGCGCAACAGCGGTTAGCCAGGGCAAGAACCTCTTCCAGCACGAAGGACGCGAAGGACACTAAGGTGCACGAAGGAAGGCGAATTCAAACCTTCGTGGCTTTTCCTTCGTGCTCTTCGTGTCCCTCGTGGTGAGAGAGGTTCGTCTTTCAGCGAGCCGCGCCGTCGACCGATGCAGTGAAACTGTCCGAATAGAACTCCTCGTCCGGCAGCCCGCACTGGCTCGTGAAGTCCTTGTGCGCCGAGTCCACCACGATCGGCGCGCCGCAGGCGTAGACCTGATAGCCGGAGAGGTCGGGGAAGTCCTGCATCACGGCCCGGTGCACGAACCCGTCGCGGCCGGTCCAGCCGTCTTCGGGCAACGCATCCGACACGACCGGGATGAAGGTGAAGTTCTCATGCTCGCGCTGCCATTGCTCGCACAGCGCGGACAGATAGATGTCCGCCGGTCGGCGCCCACCCCAGTAGAGGACCATCTGCCGCGTGCTCCCTTCGTGGAAGGCGTGCTCGAGGATCGCCTTGATCGGCGCGAAGCCGGTACCGCTCGCGAGCAGCACCATGGGTTTGTCGGAATCTTCGCGCAGGAAGAACGTCCCCATGGGGCCTTCGAAGCGCAGGATGTCCTTCTCCTTGAGAGTCGTGAACACCGGTTCGGTGAAGGCCCCGCCGGGCATGCGACGCACGTGCAACTCGATGTGATCGGTCTCGTGGGGTGGATTCGCCATGGAGTAGGCGCGCCGCTTGCCATCCTTCAGCAGCATCTCGAGGTACTGCCCGGCGAGGAACTGCAGGCGTTCGTTGGCCGGGAGTTTCAACTTCAGCACCGCCACGTCGACGGCGGGCTTCTCGATGCTCATCACGCGGCAGGGCAGCTTGCGCACCTGGATGTCGCCGACGCCGGCGATCTCGCGGGCGTCGATCTTGAGATCGGTGAGCGGCTTCGCGCAGCAGAACAGCGCGTACCCCTGGGACTTGTCGAAGTCGGTCAGCGTCCAGGGCTGGTGCGCCCCGTAGTCGACCTTGCCGGCGACGATCTTGCCCTTGCAAGCACCGCAGGCGCCGTTGCGACAACCATACGGCAGGGTGATGCCGGCCGCCTGCGCGGCCGCGAGAACCGTTTCGCCGTCGGCCGCGTCGAAGGCGTGGCCGGTCTTCTCGATCGTGACGTGGAAGGCCATGGTGAGGCAGTTACTCTAGAATTCGGATATGAGAAGACTATTGATCGTGGGTTGTGGCGACGTCGGCTTGCGCATGGCGCCGGCGCTGGCGGGACGCTATCGCGTCTATGCCCTGATGCACACGCAGGAGCGGCACACGCTGCTGCGCTCGCACGGCCTGGTCGCCGTGCCGGGGGATCTCGACGTCCCGGAGAGCCTCGACCGTCTGGCGGGGCTGGCCCACGATGTGGTGCATCTGGCGCCGCCGCCCGCGACCGGCGATCGCGACACGCGCACCGCGAATCTCATCCGGGCGCTCGGGAAGGGCGGCAGGTTACCACAGCGTCTGGTGTACATCAGTACGAGCGGCGTGTATGGGGATTGTCGCGGCGAATGGGTCACGGAAACGCGGCGATTGCGGCCGGGCAACGCCCGCGCGCGGCGCCGTGCCGATGCCGAAAGGCAGTTGCGTGCCTGGGGCAAGGCGAACGGCGTTTCAGTCGTGATCCTGCGGGTCCCCGGCATCTACGCCGCGAATCGCCTGCCGCTGGAGCGGCTGGCGTCGGGCACGCCCGCGCTGGCTCCAGAAGACGATCCGTACACGAACCACATCCACGCGGACGACCTCGCCCGTATCGTGATCGCGGCCCTGTCGCGCGGCGGCGCCGGTCGCGCCTACAACGCCAACGACGATTCAGGCATGCGGATGGGCGAGTACTTCGACCTGGTGGCCGAGCGCTTCGGGCTGCCGCTGCCGCCGCGGCTCAGCATGCGCGATGCGCAGACGACGGTTCCGGAGAATCTGTTGTCGTTCATGCGCGAGTCGCGCCGATTGGCCAACGGGCGCCTGAAGCGGGAGCTCCGCGTGCGCCTCAAGTATCCGACGGTCGCTCACGCACTGGCGGCGCTCGATCGTGATCGATGAAGTGTTGGTCGTGTTCACGACCATGCCGGACGACGCGACCGCGCAGGATCTGGCGCGGGCGCTGGTGGAATCGAGGACGGCCGCCTGCGTCAACGTGCTGAGCGGCTGCCGGTCGGTGTACCGGTGGCAGGGCGCGGTCGAGTCCGCCGACGAGATCCCGCTGATGATCAAGACCACGCGCGGACGCTACCCGGAGCTCGAGCGCGAGCTGCGGGCGCGCCACCCCTACGAACTCCCGGAGCTCGTTGCAGTCCCTGCAGTGGCCGGGTTGTCCGGCTACCTCGACTGGGTGCGCGCAGCGACCCTGCCCGTACCCTGATCGGTCCGACTCCCCCATGATTCTCCGATTGTTTCTACTCTGTCTGGCACTCGGCGCGGCAGGGCCGGCCGCCGCCGGGCAAAGCGACCTGCTGTCGCCGCAGCAGGCGTTCCGGATGAGCGCCCAGCTCGCCCGGAAGGACGAGGTCGTCGTGCGGTACGACATTGCCCCCGGGTACTACCTGTACCGGGACAAGCTGAAGTTCGTGGCCGAACCCGCGGCAGTTGTCCTCGGCGCACCGCGAACGCCGAAGCCCGGTGTCCACGAGGACGAGTTCTTCGGGCGCGTCGAGATATACCGCGGTGCGCTGGTGATCCGGGTGCCGGTCAAGGTGCCGGCCGGAACCGAACGTTTCACCCTGATCGTCCGTTCCCAGGGTTGTGCCGATGCGGGCGTCTGCTACACCCCGCAGCAGCAGCAGGTCGTCCTCGGACCAACGCCCGGTGCCGCCGAGGCGGGCAGCAGCGGTTCGCTGGTGGATTCGTTGGGCGGCGCAGCCCCCGACAAACGCTGACCCGGGGTCCCGATGAAGCGCAGCACCAGGATCTTTCTCTTCATTGCTGTCGCCTTGGTGGCACTCGTGGCCGGCCTTGCCCTGCATCCGCTCAGCCGGGACCCGGTCGCGGTCACGCCGCCGGGTCTGCTTGATACGCCGCTCGAGAGCATGGACGGCGGCAAGCAGCCGCTCGGGACCTGGAAGGGCAAGGTCCTGGTGGTCAATTTCTGGGCGACCTGGTGCGCACCCTGCCGCAAGGAGATCCCGGAGTTCATCCGCATGCAGGAACGGCTGGGTCCGCAGGGGCTTCAGTTCGTGGGGATCGCCATCGACGAGAAGGACAAAGTCGCTCCGTACCTGCGCGAAGTCGGCGTCAACTATCCCGTTCTCGTCGGCGAACTCGATGCGGTGGAACTGTCGCGATCGCTCGGCAACGAACTCGGTGCCCTGCCGTTCACGGTGGTCGTGGATCGTACCGGAAAAGTCGTCCATTCCGTGCTCGGAGCCACTTCAGAAGCTCAGCTCGAACCGGTTTTGAGGGCGCTTTATTAGGTTTCAGGTTGTGAACGGCGCCTAATTGCGTCGAATTTCACGATTCGATCGTAGAGCGGTGCCGCGTTGTCATGTCGTCCTCTGTGGGCGTGTGTCTGGACGTGTGGTGTTTGCGTCGGGGCGAGAACTCGACCATCGAGTTGAGTCGAAAGCTGGACAAACTGCAGCGATCGACGGCAAACTCACTAGATGAATGCCTCCCGCGCTCTCATCGTTTGCTGCCCCCAGGGGCGCGTCAGCGTCTTGGGGCGGCCCGCCGACATAGAATTGGGGCTCGCTCCCGATCTGGGGCCGGCCGCGCGCAGGCGCCGTTGATGGGCCGGCGCATCCTGGTACTGCACGGCCCCAACCTCAATCTGCTGGGGCGCCGTGAACCAGGCATCTACGGAACGACCACCCTCGCCGATATCGACGGCCGGCTGGCAGAGCGTGCCCGTGCGGCCGGTGCAACGCTGGAGGCATTTCAGAGCAACAGTGAAGCGGAGCTGATCGCCCGCGTGCAGCGGCTGTTCGATGCGCCGGTCGACTGCGTGATCATCAATCCCGCTGCATTCACCCACACCAGCGTGGCGCTGCGCGACGCACTGGCGGCGGTCAAGGTGCCGTTCATCGAAGTGCACCTCTCCAACGTCTTCGCGCGTGAGCCCTTCCGCCATCATTCGTACTTCACCGATCTGGCGGTCGGGTTGATCTGCGGGCTCGGGCCGAGGGGGTACGAGCTTGCGCTGGAGCATGCACTCGACATGGAGGGGAGGAGCTAGGCCATGGATTTGAGGAAGCTCAAGGCGTTGATCGACCTGGTGGAAAGATCAGGGATCGCCGAACTGGAAGTGACCGAAGGGGAAGAGCGGGTACGCATCAGTCGCGTCGCCGCCAACGGTGCCGCCGTGATGATGCACGCGCCGATGCAGCCGATGACCGCCATGACCCTGCCGGCGGCCGCAGCGGCCGCACCGATCATGGCTGCTGCAGAAGCGCCGAAGGCCGCCGAGGCCCCGGCAGCACCCGAAGGTCATACGGTCAAATCACCGATGGTCGGCACGTTCTACCGGGCTTCGACCCCGGGGGGCAAGGCGTTCGTCGAGATCGGCCAGGCGGTCACCGAAGGCGAAACGCTCTGCATCATCGAAGCGATGAAGCTGTTGAACGAGATCGAGGCCGACAAGAGCGGCACGATCAAGGCGGTATTGGTGGAGAACGGCCAGCCGGTCGAATTCGGCGAGCCCCTGTTCGTCATTGCCTGACCGGCGCGGCGGGACGCCACGCGGCACATCCATGTTCGAGAAAATCCTCATAGCCAACCGCGGCGAGATCGCACTGCGCGTGCAGCGCGCCTGCCGCGAGATGGGCATCAAGACAGTAGCCGTGCATTCCGAAGCCGATGCCGACGCCAAGTACGTGCGTCTCGCCGACGAGTCGGTGTGCATCGGCCCGGCGGCCTCCGCGCAGAGCTATCTCAACACGCCGGCGATCATCAGCGCCGCGGAAGTGACCGATGCCGAGGCGATCCATCCAGGGTACGGGTTCCTGTCCGAGAATGCGGACTTCGCCGAACGGGTCGAGAAGAGCGGCTTCGTGTTCATCGGTCCGCGGCCGGAGACCATCCGCCTGATGGGCGACAAGGTGAGCGCCAAGCTCGCCATGCAGAAGGCCGGTGTGCCCGTGGTGCCGGGCGTGGAGGGCGCGCTTCCGGACGAAGCACAGGAGATCATCAAGATCGGGCGGTCCATCGGCTATCCGGTCATCATCAAGGCGGCCGGCGGCGGCGGCGGCCGCGGCATGCGCGTGGTGCATACCGAGGCCGCATTGCTGAACGCGGTCAACACGACGCGCAGCGAAGCGCGCAATGCGTTCAACAACGCGACCGTGTACATGGAGAAGTTCCTGGAGAATCCGCGTCACATCGAGATCCAGGTGCTGGCCGACGAACACAAGTCCGCGGTGCATCTCGGGTCGCGCGATTGCTCGATGCAACGGCGGCACCAGAAGGTGGTGGAAGAGGCGCCGGCGCCCGGCCTGACCGCGCGCGAACTGACGCGCATCGGCGAGCGCTGCGCCGAGGCCTGTCGCAAGATCGGGTATCGCGGCGCGGGCACCTTCGAGTTCCTGTACGAGAAGGGCGAGTTCTACTTCATCGAGATGAACACGCGCGTACAGGTGGAGCATCCGGTGACCGAGATGATCACCGGCATCGACATCGTGCAGACGCAGATCCGCGTGGCCGCCGGCGAGAAACTGCCGTTCAAGCAGCGCGACATCGAGTTCAGCGGTCATGCCATCGAATGCCGGATCAACGCCGAGCATCCGTACAAGTTCACGCCTTCGCCCGGACGCATCACGTCGTGGCACACGCCGGGCGGTCCCGGCATCCGGGTCGATTCGCACGCGTTCGTGAACTACGTCGTCCCGCCCTACTACGATTCGCTGGTCGGGAAGGTGATCGCCTACGGCGATACCCGCACCCAGGCGATCGCACGCATGCGCATCGCCCTCTCGGAAATGGTGGTCGAAGGCATCCAGACCAACCTGCCGTTGCACCAGGACATCATGACCGACAGTGCCTTCATCCGCGGCGGCACCAATATCCACTACCTCGAGCACAAGCTCGGCCTGGCGAAGAAGGGCGACTGAGGGTCAGGAGGCGCCGATGGCCTGGCAACGCGTGGCGCTCCGGGTGCCGGCCGAGGAGGCCGAGCGGGTATCGGACGCGCTGCTGGAGGCAGGGGCCTTGTCGGTCGACGTGGCGGATGCTGCGGCGGGACACGCGCATGAGCGTCCGCTGTTCGGCGAGCCGGGTGGCGAGTCGGCTGGCGCCTGGGACGACAACGAGGTCACCGCGTTGTTTGCGCCGGACGTGGACGCCGGCGCGACAGTTCGAGCCGCGCTCGGCCTCGATGCGGAGCCGGCAGTCTCGACAGTGGAGGAACAGGACTGGGTGCGTCTCACGCAGGACCAGTTCGCCCCGATCGCCGTCACAGCGCGGCTGTGGATCGTGCCCACCTGGTGCGAGCCGGTGGATCGGACGGCCCTCAATCTGCGACTCGACCCCGGCCTTGCCTTCGGCACCGGCAGCCACCCGACCACGCGCTTGTGCCTGCGCTGGCTCGACAGCCATCTCGTTTCCGGTGCCTCGGTGATCGACTACGGCTGTGGATCGGGGGTGCTAGCGATTGCCGCGAAGCTGCTGGGCGCCGGTGCGGTGACCGGTGTCGACATCGATCCCCAGGCCGTGATTGCCAGCCGGGACAATGCCGCGCGCAATGGCGTGACTGCGACCTTCTCCGAGCCCGATGCCTTCGCAACCGCACCGGCGGACGTCGTCGTGGCGAATATCCTGTCGAACCCGCTGCGCGTGCTCGCGCCGCTGATCTGCGGGTTGGCGCGGAACGGCGGCGCGGTGGTGTTGTCCGGCATCCTCGCGGCGCAGCGCGAACTCGTTGCAGATGCCTATCGCCCATGGCTCGACCTGCAGCCGGCAGAAGCGGACGAGGGCTGGGTATGCCTGTGGGGGATCAAGCGGTGAGGTGCGCGCCATGACCATGTTCACGCGCTGCACCCACTGCGAAGCCACGTTCCGCGTCACGCTGGAGCAACTGCAGACGTCGAGTGGACAGGTGCGCTGCGGCGTCTGCCAGAACGTGTTCGATGCGTTCGTCGCGTTGTCGGCGAACGATCCCCGCGGCGGCGACGATCCGGTGATGATCGACGCCGCATCGCCGCCGGCCGTTGTCGATGACCCACCGGAAATGATCGCGGACCCGGCTCCGCAGGCTCTCGACCTCGAGCTGACGTCCCACGATCAGCTGCCGCGCGAACCGGACCTCGTGGTGGAATCCGAGTTCACCCGGCCGCCGGCATTCGTGCCGGACCGGCCGGTGACCGCCGCGCCGTCGTATCGCGACCTGCCGCCGCCCCGTTCGGTCGAGCGGACTTCACCCCTGCTGGTCGCGTTTGCCGTGCTGCTGTTGGTGGCCCTAGCGCTGCAGGCGCTGTTCATCTTTCGCGGTGACCTGGCGGCGGCAGTCCCGGAGATGCGGCCGATGCTCGAAGCGGCCTGCACCCAGCTCGACTGCGAGGTGCCGCTGCCGCGGCTCGCCGATCGCTTGTCGATCGAGGCCTCCGACTTGCAGGCGCTCGACACGGCCCGTCCCGGGCGCGTCGTCCTGAGCGCGACCATCCGCAATCGCGCCCCGTTGACCCAGGCCTGGCCCATGCTCGAGCTCACGCTGACCAACGCCCGCGATCAGGTGGCCGCGCGCAAGGTCTTCACGCCGGCGGAGTATCTCGACGGCGCCGACGCGACTCCCGGATTGGCCGCCAATGCGGAAGCCGCCGTGCGGCTGCGGCTCGACACCGGCGACATCGTCGCGGCGGGCTATCGCATCTATCTGTTCCACCCCTGAAGCGTCGTTGTCGGCGGACGCCCCGCTCGGCATACTGTGCGGTCTTCGTTCCACATCTTTCCTGGAGACAATTCCGATGGCCACCGTCACTCTCAAAGGCAATCCCGTCACCGTCGCCGGCAACCTGCCCAAACGCGGCGACGCCGCGCCCGACTTCCTGCTCGCCACCAAGGACCTCGGGGACGTGAACCTCGCGCAGTGGGCCGGCAAGCGCAAGGTGCTCAACATCGTGCCGAGCCTCGACACGCCGACCTGCCAGAAGTCGACCCGGGTGTTCAACGAGAAGGCTTCGGCGATGAACAATTCCGTCGTGCTGGTGATCGCGGCCGACCTGCCCTTCGCGATGGCGCGCTTTTGCGGTGCCGAAGGCCTCAATAACGTCGTGACCCTGTCCACGTTCCGGGCCAAGGACTTTCACCAGAAGTACGGCGTCGACATCGCGGACGGCCCGCTAAAGGGTCTGACCGCGCGCGCCGTGGTCGTGCTGGACGAGAACAACAAGGTCGTGCATTCGGAACTGGTGCCCGAGATCGCGCAGGAACCGAACTACGATGCAGCATTGGCCGCGCTAGGATGAAGAGGCCCCGTCGCTCCCTGGGGTCGCTGGTCCACGGCCGATGGCGGCCCGGCAGCACCGAAGTGAAATCTTGCTGACATGAATCCGTAGCGATCGGGCCCCAGCATGCGCCGCGTCTCCCACGCATGCGAGCCCGATTCATGGACATGACGCCACCGGAGAGTCCGCACAAAGGCAAGACCGGCATTCGGCGCGTCTGGAACGCGCTGTTCTATTCCGTCGACGGCATACGGGCGGCCTATCGCCACGAGGACGCGTTCCGGCAGGAAGTGCTGCTGGCCTTGGTCCTGCTGCCGGTCGCGCTGTTCATGCCGACCTCGGGCATCGGCAAGGCGCTGCTGATCGGCAGTGTGCTGCTGGTGCTGATCGTGGAGTTGCTCAACTCGGCGGTCGAAGCGACCGTGGATCGCATCTCGCTCGAGAATCACCGACTGGCGAAACGCGCGAAGGACATCGGGAGCGCGGCGGTACTTCTGTCACTTGCGAACGTCGCGATCGTGTGGGTATTGGTGCTGTTTGGCTAGAGGACTTGTACGAGCAAGCGCCGAACGCGGCGGACGCGGCGGAAAATAAAACCCGCACTGCCTTTGACTTACGCCGCGTCCGCCGCGTTGATCGGTTCTTCACGTAACCGAACCGTCACGCCGCTGTCATCAGGGTTTCGAGAACCGCCGGCACAGTGCGCGCCGTGCTCGACTCATCCTTCCAGTTGCAGCAATTGCCCGCGCAGCGCCCGAGCCTGCGGGTGGCGGTGGTCACGGAGACCTATCCGCCTGAAGTGAACGGTGTTGCGATGACTTTGGGCCGCATGGTTGCCGCGTTGCAGGCGCGCAACCACCAGGTGCAGTTGATCCGCCCGCGTCAGGGAGCGGGCGATGCGGCAACCGCGCGTGAGAACTTCGAGGAAGTGCTCAAACCCGGTCTACCGATTCCGCGCTACGACAGTCTGCGCATGGGCCTGCCGGCGCGACAGGGATTGATCAGGTTGTGGCAGGTGAAGCGCCCCGACGTGGTCCAGGTGGCGACCGAAGGACCGTTGGGTTGGTCGGCGGTATCGGCTGCACACCGGCTGCGCATTCCGGTGGCATCGGATTTCCACACGAACTTTCATAGCTACAGCCGGCACTACGGCGTCGGATGGTTGCGCAAACCCATCGCCGCGTACCTGCGCAAGTTCCACAACAAGGCGTTGGTGACGATGGTGCCGACGGCGGAGATGCGCGATGCCTTGACCGCGGGTGGTTACCGTAACGTGCGCGTGGTGGCGCGCGGTGTGGACACGCGCTTGTTCACGCCATCACGCCGCAGCAGGGAACTGCGCGGGTCGTGGGGTGTGGCCGACGACGATCCGGTTGCACTGGTGGTGGGCCGGCTCGCTCCGGAGAAGAACCTGCCCGCGGTGCTCGCGGCGTTCGACGCGATGCGCCAGGCAAGTCCGCGCGCCAAGCTCGTATTCGTGGGCGATGGGCCGGAACGCGCGACTCTGGAGCGCCGCTTTCCCGAACATGTGTTCGCCGGCATGCGCATCGGCGAGGACCTCGCGTGCCATTACGCGTCCGGTGACGTGTTCCTGTTCGCCAGCCTCACCGAGACGTTCGGCAACGTCACGCTGGAGGCCATGGCGAGCGGGCTCGCCGTGGTGGCGTACGACTACGCGGCGGCCCGTCAGCACATCCGGCATGGAGCGAGCGGCCTGCTGGCGCCGCCCGATGCCCAGCGGGAGTTCGCCGCGCTCGCGGCAAGCCTTGCCCGGGATACGGCGCGGGTGCGCGCCTTGGGCAACGCGGCCCGCGGGACCGCCGAAGGCGTGGACTGGGAGGTCGTCTACGACGACCTCGAGCGCGTGTTGCACGGGCTCGCCGCCCAGGGGGACCTGGTCGGCGTACCGGCGTGACGTCCGTTGGCTTGCGGAGCATCGAGTTGGCGGCCACCCAGACGCACATCGTGAGAGGGCCTTTGCGGCCCGGCCGGTTGCTCGGAGCGACGACAGGCATGGGTTAGCATCTCCGCTTCCCTCGTTCGAGAGCGCCGTGCCATGCCCGCCTACATCATTGCCGACGTCGACGTGTCGGATCCCAAGGGTTTCGAGACCTATCGCCAGCTGGTCGCACCGACCATCACCGTGGCAGGCGGCGCCTACAAAGTGCGTGGCGGAACGTTCGAGGTGCTGGAGGGCAGCTACCAGCCGAAGCGGCTGATCGTGCTGGAGTTCGCAAGCATGGCGGCGGCTCGGGCCTGGTACGAATCGGATGCCTACGCGCCGATCAAGGCCATCCGGCAGAAGACGGCGGCGACCAACGTCATCCTGGTCGAGGGCTTGTAGGGCCGTTGTGCCACCTGCCTGGTGCCGCAGCCCACTGCGGCGCCAGTTGCACGCTTATTGCTTTTGTCTCGCCCGTCGACGCGCCTCGGCTGCACAGGTGCGCAGCGATCCGCGGCCGATGACGAATGCATGCCGCAAGCCCTTTCCCGAATTAAAACAGAAGGCTGCGAGACAACGACGCGTGTGCCGACCGGCCTGCGCCCGACGCTCCGGTCCGAATCCGCAGGCGGCCGAAACAGGCGCTGCCACTCGATTCCCAAAGCATTATTTGTTCAACAAATCATAGACTTTAGACTGAATAGTCGTAACATGTCTAAATGACAACGGTAACTGCTTAGAACACAACAAAATACGGCAGACAGGCGCGAGGATGGGAAAGCTCGGATTCTGGAAAACGGATTGGTTCGTCGCGGTAGCGATCGCACTCGTGGTGCTGATCGCCGCCAACGGCAGTCTGTTGCAGAGCCTCGAGCGCATGGCATACGACATGGGTGTGCGCGCCACCGGGCACGCGCCGAGCGACAAGGTGGCGGTGATCGCCATCGACGATCAGAGCATCGCGAACATCGGCCGCTGGCCCTGGTCGCGGGATGTCCACGCGAAGATGATCGAATTGCTGACGCAGGCGAAGGCCAAGGTCGTCGGCACCACCATCTTCTTCTCCGAGCCCCAGGTCGATCCGGGCCTCGTGTACGTCGACAAGCTGATCGAGGCGTTCCAGGCCGCGCCACCTGCTGTGCAGCAGCAACTGGGACAGATCGAGGTGCTCCTGGGCGAAGCGGAGCAGAACCTCAACACCGATCGCAAGCTCGCAGCGGCAATTGCGGGCGCCGGCAGCGTCGTGATGCCGATGCTGTTCAGCCTCGGCGAGCCGCGCGGCAATCCGGATCAGCCGCTGCCCGAGTTCGTGCTGAAGAACAACCTGACCGGCGTCGAGGATCGCGTGGGTGCCGGCAACGCCGGGCTCTATCCGCTCTCGACCGTCGGGGTCCTGGTCCCGCTCGAGGGCTTCGGTACCGGCGCGGCGGCGGTGGGCCATCTCAACGCGGCGCCCGACGTCGACGGCAGCATCCGCACCGAGCCGCTGGTGCTGCGCTACTACGACCAGTTCTATCCGTCGCTCGCGCTGATGATCGCGGCGCGCAGCCTCAATCTGCAGCCCAAGGACGTGAAGGTCCGGCTGGGCGAGGGCGTTCAGCTCGGCAACCTGTCGATCCGCACCGATCCCTATCTGCAGATGTTCACGTATTTCTACAAGGAGCGCGAAGGACGGCCCGCGTTCCAGGTGGACTCGTTCTACGACGTGGTGCAGGGCAAGATCCCGGCCGAGAAGTACAAGGACAAGATCGTGCTGATCGGCCCCACGGCGGCCGGTGTGGGTACCACCCAGGTGACACCCATCTCCGCGGCCATGGCGCCGGTGCTGACGCTCGCGCACTCGGTGTCGAGCATTCTCAACGAGAATTTCTTCGTGCAGCCGACCTGGGGCACTTGGGTGTCGCTGGCGGTGTTTCTGCTGATCGCTGCGTACCTCGCGGTGCTCCTGCCGCGGCTCAAGGCCGGACTTGCCGCGGCGCTGACGGCCGTGCTGGTCGTGGTGCTGATCGGAACGCATTTCGCGCTGATGACGACGCAGCTCATGTGGATTCCGCTGATGAGCGCGGTCGTGCTGCTCCTGGTGGGCCATCTCGCGCTCACCACCAAGCGCTTCCTCGTCACCGAACGCGGCAAGCTGCGCTCGGACCAGGAGTCGGCCGAGTCGAATCGCATGCTGGGTCTCGCGTTCCAGGGTCAGGGCCAGCTCGACATGGCCTTCGACAAGTTCCGCAAGTGCCCGCTCGACGACAGCATCATGGACAACCTGTACAACCTGGCGCTCGACTTCGAACGCAAGCGCCAGTTCAACAAGGCCCAGTCCGTGTACGAGTACATGGGCGGCCACAACCGGAAATTCCGCGATCTCGAGCAGAAGCTCTCGCGCGCGAAGCAGATGTCCGAGACCGTGATTCTCGGGGGCGCCGGCGGCCGCACCAACGCCTCGACTCTGATTCTCGAGGGCGGGCAGGTCGAGAAGCCGATGCTGGGCCGCTATCAGGTCGAAAAGGAACTCGGCAAGGGCGCCATGGGCGTGGTCTACCTCGGCCGCGATCCGAAGATCGGCCGGGTGGTCGCGATCAAGACCATGGCGCTGTCCCAGGAATTCGAGCCCGACGAACTGGAAGACGTGAAGCAGCGGTTCTTCCGCGAAGCGGAAACGGCGGGCCGGCTCAATCACCCCTACATCGTCACCATCTTCGATGCCGGCGAGGAGCACGATCTCGCCTACATCGCGATGGAGTTCCTGAAGGGCAAGGACCTGGCGCCCCATGCGAAGGCCGGGCAACTGCTGCCGCTGCCGAAGATGCTGTCGATCGCGGCGCGCGTGGCCGAAGCGCTCTCCTATGCGCACGCGCAGAGTGTGGTCCATCGGGACATCAAGCCTGCGAACATCATGTACGACCCGGAGGCCGATTCGGTGAAGGTCACCGACTTCGGCATCGCGCGCATCACCGATTCGTCCAAGACCAAGACCGGCATGGTGCTGGGCACGCCCTCGTTCATGTCGCCCGAGCAGCTCGCAGGGCAGAAGATCGACGGGCAGTCGGACCTGTTCTCGCTCGGCGTCACCATCTACCAGCTCGCGAGCGGCGGCCTGCCGTTCCAGGGCGAGACCATGACCCAGCTCATGTTCAAGATCGCCAACGAGGCGCCGGCCGACATCCTGACACTCAATCCGACGCTGCCCGACTCGCTGGTGGCCATCATCGACAAGGCGCTCGCCAAGGAAAAATCGCAGCGCTTCGCCACCGGCGACGAAATGGCGGCTGCGCTGCGTGCGTGCGCCGCCGAACTGTCGGCATCCTCTTCCACCCTCGACGTTTCCCTCTAGAAGAATGAATCTGGCCAAGGCCCTCGAAATCGCCAGCGCCACCCACACCGGGATGGTGCGGTCCCACAACGAGGATGCAATTTCGTCCGACGGTGAAGTCGGCCTCGCGGTACTCGCCGACGGCATGGGCGGCTACAATGCCGGTGAGGTCGCGAGCGGGATCGCGGTGGCGCTCATCACGTCCGAGATGCGCCAGGCGATCGCCAAGACCAATCTGCACGCGCTCGATCAGGCCGACGGGGATCTGCAGGCGATCCGGCTGCTGAAGGGCATCATCGCGAAGGCGAACACATCCATCTACCAGTCGGCGAGCAGCCAACCCCAGTATGCCGGCATGGGCACCACGCTCGTGGTGGCCCTGTTCCGCGACAATCGCCTGTCGGTGGCCCACATCGGCGACTCGCGGCTGTACCGCCTGCGCGAGGACAAGCTGGAGCAGGTGACGCGCGACCACAGCCTGCTGCAGGAGCAGATCGACAGCGGCATGATCACGCGCGAAGCGGCGCGGCGGTCGCAGAACAAGAATCTGGTGACACGTGCGCTCGGCATCGAACCGGAGGTGGAGGCAGAAATCCACACCTACGATGCGCGGCCGGGCGACTTGTACTTGCTGTGTTCGGACGGCCTCAACGACATGGTCGAGGACGAGGACATCGAGTTGACGCTGAATGCGATGGGGTCGAACCTGCCGCTCGCGGCGAATCAACTGGTGCAGATGGCGAACGACAACGGTGGACGGGACAACGTGTCCGTCGTTCTGGTCAGGGTCAACCGCGATTTTCCGGCGGCGGAAACGTGGTTGGGCAAGGTCCTGTCGTGGTTCAAGTAAATACGGGGATTGTGCTATGGCTAAGTTGATTCTCACTCTCGACGGCGTGATGCTGAAGGAGTACACGCTGACGAAGGAGCGCACGACGATCGGTCGGAAGGCTCACAACGACATACCGATCGACAATCTGGCCGTGAGCGGCGAGCACGCCGCCATCGTCACGATCCTGAACGACTCGTTCCTCGAGGACCTCGGCAGTACCAACGGGACCCTCGTGAACGGTCAGCCGATCAAGAAGCACTTCCTGCAGAACGGGGACGTGATCGAGATCGGCAAGTACAAGCTGAAGTACATCAACGAGGCGACCAGCACCACGACCGCGGCCGACTTCGAGAAGACGATGGTGCTGCGTGCGCCCCCCAAGGCGCCGGTCGAGGCGAAACTGGGCGATACCCAGACCAACCTCACGACCACCGGTGGCGTCGCAAAGGCGCTGTCGGACACGCAGATCAATCCGCAACTGGGCGATGCCGCCGAAGCTGCAGCCGCTGCCGCGGCGGCCGCGATCAAGGTGGAGCCCGCGACGATCACGCCCGCGGCCCCGGCCGCGGCCAGCGGTCAGCAAGGCGTCATCCAGATCCTGTCGGGGCCCAACGCCGGCAAGGAACTGCCGCTCACCAAGGCGCTCACCACGCTGGGCAAACCCGGTGTGCAGGTCGCGGTGATCGCCAAACGGCCGCAAGGCTACTTCATCACCCATGTGGAGGGTGGCACCTTCCCTGTGGTGAACGGCAAGGCGCTCGATGCGCAGGCGCACCAGTTGAACGACCACGACGTGATCGAACTGGCCGGCGTCAAGATGGAGTTCTTCTTCCGGGCCGCGTAGCCGAGCACGGACCGCACCGCACGTCGGTGGCGCTGGAGGATTCGTCCGCCGCGCCTCGCAGCGCGGCGGAGTGGCGCCCGACGCACGCACACGACGAGACGACGGGGAGCCATTGAAGAAACACGCGGTGCGCATACTGCTGGGCGTGGCGGTGCTGCTCGTGTTCCTGGCCCACGCGGCGGGCTGGTCGCGGCTGCGCGCCATCGACCAGCTCGAGGCATTCGCCTATGACGCGCGGCTGCTGCTCACGATGCCGCGGACCGTGGATCCGCGCATCGTCATCATCGACATCGACGAGAAGAGCCTGGCCGAGGAGGGCCGCTGGCCCTGGCGCCGCGACCGCCTCGCGCAACTGGTCGAGAAGGCGTTCGACCGGCATCACGTCGCCGTGCTCGGCTTCGACATATTCTTCTCCGAGCGCGACGCGAGTTCAGGCCTCGATGTGCTGCGCGCACTGGGCGAGGGCGAACTCAAAGGCAATGCGCAATACCGCGCCGCGCTGGAATCGATCACCCCGAAGCTCGAATACGACCGGGTCTTCGCGGAGGCCCTCAAGGGCCGCCCGGTGGTGCTCGGCTACTACTTCTCCAATGTCCTGACCGACAAGGAGGGGATAGCGATCGGTGCGATCCCCAAGCCGGTGCTGCCCGCGGGCACGTTCACCGGCAAGCGCATCGATTTCTCTTCGTATCCGGGCTATGGCGGCAACCTGCCCGAGTTGCAGGCTGCCGCCGCGACCGCCGGGCACGTGACACCGTGGACCGATCGTGACGGCGTGCATCGCAGCGTACCGATGCTGGCCGAATACAAGGGAGCGTACTACGAGCCACTCGCACTCGCGATCGTGCGCCTCCTGATGGACTCGCCGCCGGTCAAGCCGGGCTATCCCTCCGACGGCCTCCTCACCAAGAACTACCCCGGCCTGGAGTGGCTCGAAGTGGGGAGCCTGCGCATCCCGCTCGATCAGGGTGCCAACGCCCTGGTGCCGTATCGCGGGGCTGAGCGCAGCTTCAAGTACGTGTCGGCGACCGACCTGCTGCACGATCGCGTGCCGCCCGAGGATTTGAAGGACAAGATCGCTCTCATGGGGACCACGGCACCCGGTTTGCAGGATCTGCGCTCGACGCCGGTGGGTCCGCTCTATCCGGGGGTCGAGATCCACGCCAACCTGATCGGCGGCATGCTGGACGGCACGATCAAGCAGAAGCCACCCTACGTGCTGGGCGCCGAGGTGTTCCTGCTGCTCGCGACCGGCATCATCATGGCCGTGGTGCTGCCGTTCCTGAACCCGCTCAAGGCGACTCTGGTCACCCTGGGCGTGCTCGCGGCCGTGGTCGCGGGCAATCTCGCCATCTGGAGCAGCGGCAATCTGGTGCTGCCTTTGGCATCTGGATTGCTTATGGTGGTCATGCTGTACGCGCTGAACATGTCCTACGGCTACTTCGTCGAGACACGGGCCAAGCGCCAGATCACCGGTCGTTTCGGCCAGTACGTGCCGCCCGAGATCGCGGAGGAGATGAGCCGCGATCCGGAACGCTTTTCCATGGAGGGTGAGAGCCGCGAGCTCACCGTGCTGTTCTCCGATGTGCGCGGATTCACCAGTTTGTCGGAAGGCCTCGAACCGAAAGCGCTGTCGCGCCTCATGAACGCCTACCTCACCCCCATGACCGAAGTGATCTACGGGCATCGCGGCACCATCGACAAGTACATGGGCGATGCCATCATGGCTTTCTGGGGCGCGCCGATCGAAGACAAGGATCACCCGCGCAATGCGGTGCTGGCGGGTCTCGAGATGCAGATCACGTTGAAGTCGCTCGAGACCGAATTCCGCGCCAACGGCTGGCGGCCGCTCACGATCGGCATCGGCGTCAACACCGGCCGCATGAGCGTCGGCAACATGGGTTCGGCGGTGCGTGTGGCCTACACGGTGATGGGGGACGCGGTGAACCTCGCATCGCGTCTCGAGATGCTCACCAAGAAATACGGCGTCACCATGATCATCGGTGAAGAGACGCGCAAGGCTGTCCCTGATGTCGTGGTGCGCGAACTCGATCGCGTGCGGGTGAAGGGCAAGGACGAGCCGGTCGCGATCTTCGAACCCATCGGGCTGCAGGGCAGCGTCGACAAGGAGACGCTCGATCGCCTGAAGCTCTTCGCGCAAGCGCTCAAGTTCTATCGTGCGCAGGACTGGGACAAGGCCGAGCTGCAGCTCCTCAACCTGCAGAAGGCCGAGCCGGAGTGCGGTCTGTACCAGGAATTCATCAAGCGGATCGCGCATTTCCGCGGCGATCCGCCGCCGCCGGGCTGGGACGGCGTCTTCGACTTCGACTCCAAGTAGCGATGCTGATCCGGGTGCTCGGCTGCAGCGGCGGAATCGGGGGCAACCTGCGCACCACGTCGATGCTGCTCGACCAGGATATCCTGATCGATGCCGGTACCGGCGTGGGCGACCTCACGCTGTCCGAGCTGCAGTTGATCGACCACGTCTTCCTGACCCATTCACATCTCGACCACCTCGCGATGCTGCCGTTCCTCGTGGACACGGTGGGCGGCATGCGGTCGAAGCCGATCATCGTGCATGCCACGGCGGAAACGCTGCAGATCATCCGCGACCACATCTTCAACTGGAAGATCTGGCCGGATTTCTCCACCATCCCCGACACGACCAAACCGTTCCTGCATTTCTCGCCGGTAACGCCTGGTCAGCCGGTCGACCTGAACGGGCGCAAGATCACGCCGCTCAAGGTGAACCATACGGTCCCTGCCGTGGGCTACGTCCTCGACAGCGGTGCGGCCGCCCTGGTGTTCACGGGTGACACCGGTGCCTGCGACGAACTGTGGGCCGAGGTGAACCGCATCGAGAATCTGCGCTACGTCATCATCGAGACCGCGTTCAGCAATGGCGAGAAGGATCTCGCGATCGCCTCGAAGCACCTGTGGCCGGACCAGCTGGCCGCAGAACTGGCGAAACTGAAGCGTCAGGCGCGGATCTTCATTACCCATCTCAAGCCCGGTGAGGGAGCGCTCACCATGGCGGAAGTCGAGGAGTGCGCGGGTGCGTTCAATCCGCGCATGCTGTCCAACGGGCACGTGTTCAAGTTCTGAAGGGGCCGGCGGCGCCTGAGGCGCGGCCGGATTGCAGAGTCACGAAGTGCGGGGTTTAGAATGGATTTCCGTGGAGTGACGAGGGCGGCATGCGCCACGCATCGAACGGATCCGCGTTTCCTTCCGAGGGTAATGCCATGAGTTCGGTGCTCGACGCCAAGCCGCAGACCAGCCAAAACCTGGCTGAGATGAGCAACAAGCTGGAGTTCCAGCGCAAGCTCCAGGCCGTTACGAACAGGATCCACGCCACCACCAACGTGGACGAGATCATGCTCGAGATGTCGCAGGAGATCTGCGCGCTGTTCGATGCCGACCGCCTCACAGTGTATGCGCTGGCCGAGGACAAGACGGCCATCATCTCCAAGGTCAAGACCGGACTCACCTCGTTCAAGGACTTGAAGCTGCCGATCAACGACCAGTCGATCGCAGGCTACGTCGCACTCACCAAGAAGCTCGCCAACATCCGCGACGTGTACGACGAGAACGAGTTGCGCAACCTGAGCCCGCAGCTCAAGTTCCTGAAGGAAGTCGACAAGCGCACCGGCTACCGCACCAAGCAGATGCTGGTGGCCCCGGTGCTGGAGGCCGGCACCAACGAACTGGTCGGCATCGTCCAGGTCATCAACAGCAAGAACGGCGAGAATTTCGGACCGCTGGCCGAAGAGGGCATCGTCAACCTGAGCGAGACGCTCGCGATCGCGCTCAAGCTGCGCCAGAAGTCCACTGCGGTGCTGCGCGGCAAGTACGACGCGCTGGTCACCAACGCGGTGCTGTCGGCCGAGGAGATGGAACTCGCCACGCGCTCGGCGCGCCGCAAGGGCCTCGACATCGAGGAGGTGCTCACCGACGAATTCCAGGTGAAGCCCACGGCCATCGGCGAAGCGCTGTCGGCCTTCTTCGGCGTGCCCTACGAACCGTTCAAGGGCGATCGCATCCGCCCCATGGATCTTCTGAAGAATCTGAAGCGCGATTTCGTCGAGTCGGGCGGCTGGGTGCCGCTCGAGGAAGGCAAGGAAGGCCTGCTGGTTCTCACCACCGATCCGGAGCGTCTGCGCGCCTCGCGCATCGTCGGCAACGTGTTTCCGCGCGCCAAGGTCGTCTATCGCGTCAGCACGCTGCGTGAGTTCCGGGCGACGCTCGATCAGTATTTCGGCGGTGGCAGTGGCGGTGGCATGGGCATCGAGATGGATGGCGCCGACATCGGCGAACTGCTCGGCAAGCTCGACGACGAATCGGACGAGGAGTTCATCGGCGCGGGCAGCAGCGGTGACGATGTTTCGCTCGCCCAGGACAACGAGCTGGTGAAGCTCGTCAACAAGATCATCGTCGACGCCTATCACCAGGGCGCATCCGACATTCACATCGAGCCCTTCCCCGGCAAGGCCAAGACCGAAGTGCGGTTCCGCAAGGACGGCACGCTGGTGCCCTACATCTCGGTCCCGGCGTCGTATCGCAATGCGCTGGCGGCGCGTCTCAAGATCATGTGCGACCTCGACATCTCCGAGAAGCGCAAGCCGCAGGACGGCAAGATCAAGTTCAAGAAGTTCGGTCCGCTCGACATTGAACTGCGGGTGGCCACCGTGCCTTCGCAAGGCGGTGTCGAGGACATCGTCATGCGTATTCTCGCGGCCGGCGAGCCGATTCCCCTCGAGAAGCTCGGGCTGTCCGCCCGCAACTTCAAGAACGTCAAGGAAACCGTATCGAAGCCCTACGGCCTGTTCTTCGTGTGCGGGCCGACCGGCTCCGGCAAGACCACCACGCTGCACTCGGTGCTGGGCTACCTCAACACCCCGGAGACCAAGATCTGGACCGCCGAGGATCCGGTGGAAATCACCCAGAAGGGACTGCGGCAGGTCCAGATGAACAACAAGGCGGGACTCAACTTCGCGAGCGCGATGCGGGCGTTCCTGCGAGCCGATCCGGACATCATCATGGTCGGCGAAATGCGCGACAAGGAGACCACCGCCATCGGCATCGAGGCCTCGCTCACCGGCCACCTGGTGTTCGCGACCCTGCACACGAACAGCGCGCCGGAGTCGATCATCCGCCTGCTCGACATGGGGATGGACCCGTTCAACTTCGCCGACGCTTTGCTGGGTGTCCTGGCGCAGCGTCTGGCGAAGCGCCTGTGCTCGAAGTGCAAGGCCGCCCATACGCCTTCGCAGGAGGAGCTGAAGGCCATGCTCGAGGAATACTGCGTCGAGCTCAAGAACACCGAGGCGTGGAAACGCGATCCCAAGGGCTCCTACGAGGCCATCTACCGCGAATGGGCGCAGACGTTCGGCAACGACAAGGGACAGTTCACGCTCTACACCCCGGTGGGGTGCGACACCTGCAGCGGCACCGGATACAAGGGTCGCGTCGGTCTGCACGAGCTGCTGATCGGCACCGATACCATCAAGAAGCACATCCAGGAACATGCACGGGTGGCCGAGATCGTGGCGACCGCGCTTGCCGAGAACATGCGCACACTGAAGCAGGACGGCATCGAGAAGGTGCTGCAGGGCATCACCGACATGAAGCAGGTGCGGGCCGTCTGCATCAAGTGACGCGACCGTGATCCCGGGCCAACCTTCGCCGATGAACACCACCGTCCCGATCAAGGACCGCCCCGAGGTCGTGCAGGTGCGGGCCGGCGACCTCATCCGGCGGCTCGAGGAGCTCAACCAGATCGGGATCGCGCTCTCGAAGGAGAAGGATCTCGACCGACTGCTCGAGACCATTCTCATCGCCGCGAAGAAGATCACGAATGCCGACGGCGGCACGCTCTACCGGCGCCACGCCGACAACCAGAACACGCTCGACTTCGAGATCATCCGCACCGAGTCGCTCGGCATCGCCATGGGCGGCACCACGGGTGTCAGGATTCCGTTCGAGCCCATCCGCCTGCGCGACGAAGCCGGCCGCGAAAACACCTCGATGGTGGTGGCCTACTCGGTCCTGAAGGACAGCACGGTCAATATCGCCGACGCCTACACGGCCGAGGGCTTCGATTTCTCCGGCACCAAGGCCTTCGACCAGCGCACCGGGTACCGGTCGAAGTCGTTCCTTACCGTGCCGATGAAGAACCACGAGGGCGCGATCATCGGCGTGCTGCAGTTGATCAACGCCAAGGACCGTTCCACCGGCGAGATCGTCCCGTTCAGCGAGGCCGACGAGCGGCTCGCGCAGTCGCTGGCGTCCCAGGCCGCTGTGGCGCTCACGAACCGGCTGCTCATCCTGCAGCTCGAGAACCTGTTCGAGTCGTTCATCAATCTCATCAACGAGGCGATCGACGACAAATCGCCCTACACCGGCGGCCACTGCAATCGCGTGCCGGTGTTGACGATGATGCTCGCCGAGGCCACGCACGGGACTGCTGCAGGGCCCTTGTCGGACTGGAGCATGACCGACATCGACCGCTACGAGCTGAAGATCGCCGGCCTGCTGCACGACTGCGGCAAGGTCACGACCCCGGTGCACGTGGTGGACAAGGCCACCAAGCTGCAGACCATCCACGACCGGATTGAACTGATCGATACCCGGTTCGAGGCGGTCAAGCGCGATGCCGAGATCGAGATGATGCGACTGCGCGGCGCCGCACGCTTCGCCACCGCCGGCAGTGACGGCGCCGTGCTCGAGCAGGCGTTCCGCGAACGCATCCGCGAGATCGAGGAGGACCGGCGCTTCCTGCGGGCCTGCAACGTCGGCAGCGAGGCAATGCCGCCCGAGGACCAGGAACGGGTGCGCGAGATCTCGAAGAAGTACCGCTGGCGCAATGTGCACGGCGAGATGGTGGATTTCCTCACCGAGGACGAACTGGAGAACCTGACGATCCGCGCCGGCACCCTGACCGCGAAGGAGCGCCAGATCATCAACCACCACATCGAGGTCACGATCAAGATGCTGGAGGCGCTGCCCTGGCCCAAGCACCTGAAGAACGTGCCCGAGTACGCCGGTGGCCACCACGAACGCATGGACGGCAAGGGTTACCCGCGCGGCCTCACGCGGGACCAGATGTCGGTCCAGGCTCGCATCATGGGCATCGCGGACATCTTCGAAGCGCTGACGGCGAAGGACCGGCCCTACAAGAAGGGCAAGACGCTGACCGAATCGCTCCACATCCTCGGCAAGTTCAAGCTGAACGGGCACGTGGACCCGGACCTCTTCGACATCTTCGTCCGCGAGCGCGTCTACCTGCGCTACGCCGAGCAGTTCCTCGATCGCGAGCAGATCGACGAAGTGGACGTCGGCCGCATCCCTGGCTACTCCGGCGACTGACGGAAAACGTCAGGAAATGCCGAGTGGGCCGCCCTGGTTCCCGGGGAAATCCGGGCGCCGAAGGCGGGCCGCGGACTGAAATCTGACGGACCGACAGGATGCCTTGCGCGAGGTGTCCACGAAAAGCGCGATCAGACGGGATCTCGACAGGGTTCGCAGGGCTCCATCGGACGAAACTTGTCCTCCGACAAGCCCTTGCGAGCCTTTTAGCCCTCTGGCACACCGCTTGCATTTTGGGAGGGCGCACATCGCCCGTCTGTGTATCACCTGTCCAACCGCCTTAGGAGTTCCACAAATGAAGCGTATTCAACAAGGCTTTACCCTGATCGAACTGATGATCGTGGTGGCGATCATCGGCATCCTGGCGGCGATCGCGCTGCCGGCCTATCAGGACTACACGATCCGCGCGAAGATCCAGGAAGCCACCAGCCTGACCGAACCGGCGCGTCTTGCAGCCGGTCAAGCCTGCTCGGAAGGCACGCTGGGTGGTGCCGCCAGTGCCGGTGGCGTGAGCGACGCGGCCACGGCCGGTCTGCCCACGAGCATCACGGGCCGTTAGACCGCCGGCGCGACGATCACCGTGACGCTGGGCAACATCAACTCGCAAGTGAACGGCAGCACGGTGATCTGGGCCTCGACCTGCAACGCGTCGGGCAACCAGTGGTCCGTGGGCGGTGGTGTCCCGACCAAGTTCTATCCGAAGGGCTAATACCGCGCCGGTCCCGCGAGGTCTCGCGGGAGCATTCAGGAAGGGGGCTTAAGTGGCCCCCTTCTTCGTTTTTCGGGACGGCTCGCTGCAAAAAGTGGGCACCGATCGACCAGGAGATCGACCAAGAACATGCGCAGACTGCACATCGGCGGCTGGGAAACCCGGGAAGGCTGGGAAATCTTCGACGCGCTCCCGCGCCAGGGCGCTGACCATGTCGGTACCTGCAAGGACCTCTCGAGGTTCCCCGACGCAACCTTTCAGGACGTCTACGCCTCGCACGTCATCGAACATCTCGACTACCTGAACGAGATGCCGAGCGCGCTGAAGGAATGGCATCGCGTTCTGGCGCCCGGCGGTCGCCTGTACGTGAGCGCGCCGG
>LNDQ01000133.1 GCA_001464695.1 Betaproteobacteria bacterium Ga0077523
TTCGCCGCCACCTGCGCGCGCGGATCGACGTGTTGCATGCTGCAACCGCCGCAGACGCCGAAATGCGCACAGCGCGGCACGACGCGTTGGCTGCTCGCCCGAACCACGCGCACCGTAGTGGCGACCTCGTACGCGGGCTTGCGCCGTCGTATCGCGATCTCGACAGTCTCGCCGGGCAATGCCCCTTCGATGAAGACGACCTTGCCGTCCACGTGAGCCACACCCTGGCCCTCGTGGTCGAGGGATTCGACCTCCACCGTCTGCGCCGGGGTGGGTGCGCGATCGCTCAAGTCACCTGCCGCACTCACGCGCCCCACAAATCCAGGAACTCCTTCCAGTGCGCGCCGGATGTCTTGGCCAGGGTGTCGCGCACGAGATCCACCTCGCGCTGATGCGCCTCGCGATCGAGCGTTCCACGCATCTGCTGGAAGCGCAGGAAGACGAGATGGGTGTTGACGACGTCCGCTTCGCAATAGTTGCGGATGGCCTCGATCTCACCGGCCTGATATGCCGCCCACACCTTGGAGCCTTCCATGCCGATCTTGCCCGGCAGGCCCATCAGCTGCGCCAGCGCATCGAGCGGTGCTGCCGCGCGTGGTTGATACATGGCGAGCAGGTCCATGAGATCGAGGTGGCGCATGTGATAGCGGCTGATGTAGTTGTTCCACTTGAACTCGCGATCGTCCTCGCCCAGGTCCCAGTAGCGCCGCGCGACGATGCCATGGACGAGACCGCGGTAGTGCAGCACCGGCAGATCGAAGCCGCCGCCGTTCCACGAGACGAGCTGCGGCGTATAGCGCTCGATGCCGTCGAAGAAACGCTGGATCAATTGCGCTTCCGGTTCGCCGGGCTCGCCGAGCGACCAGACACGAAAACTGTCGCGGTCGCGCAACGCGCACGAGATCGCCACTACCCGATGCAGATGCAGCGGCAGGAAATCGTTGCCGGTCACTGCGCGCCGGGCCTCGAAAGCGCGTTCCGCCACCAACGCATCCGGAACATCCGGTCCGTCGCCGTTCAAACGGCGGAGCCCGGCCACGTCGGGGATGGTCTCGATATCGAAAACGAGCGTGGGGGTCATGCGGCGGTCGTGCAGGAAGCGGCGGATTCTATCTCACGGCATGGCCGACGGGCCTCCGGGGAAGCCTTCAAACCTGACGATTCCAGAGGATGGTGGTAGCATCCCACGACCAAAAAGACGCACCCGAGCCCGAGGGTCGCCACGGAGGGCATTGATGCATATAGATAATATTCCGGGCCCGTCGACCGACGTGGACAGTCCCAACCACGTCCAGCATGCGCAGTTGAAGCGCTGGGTCGCCGAGGTCGCAGCCCTCACCAAGCCGGATCGCATCCACTGGTGCGACGGGTCGAAGGCGGAATACGACGCGCTGTGCGATGCGCTGGTGGCCAGTGGAACGTTCCTGCGCCTCGACGCGACGAAACGTCCGGCAAGTTTTCTTGCGCGCTCGGACCCGGGCGACGTGGCACGGGTCGAAGATCGCACGTTCATCTGCAGCGCTCGCAAGGAAGACGCGGGGCCCACCAACAACTGGATGGCGCCCGACGCGATGAAGATCACGCTCGCGCGCCTCTTCGACGGCTGCATGCGCGGCCGCACGTTGTACGTGGTGCCGTTCTCCATGGGCCCGATCGGCTCGCCGCTGTCGCGCATCGGCGTGCAGCTTACCGACTCGGCCTATGTGGTCGTGAGCATGCGCATCATGACGCGCATGGGGCGCGCGGCACTCGACGCGCTGGGCACCGACGGCGAGTTCGTGCCGTGCCTGCATTCCGTCGGCATGCCGGTCGCTGCGGGCCAGAAGGACGTCCCCTGGCCCTGCAACCCGGATCACAAGTACATCGTGCACTTCCCCGAAGAGCGCGCGATCTGGTCGTTCGGCAGCGGGTACGGCGGCAATGCCCTGCTCGGCAAGAAATGTCTGGCGCTGCGCATCGCCTCGACCATGGGGCGTGACCAGGACTGGCTCGCCGAGCACATGCTGATCCTCGGTGTCGAATCGCCCGAAGGCCACAAGAGCTACGTCGCCGCGGCGTTCCCGAGCGCCTGCGGCAAGACCAATTTCGCGATGCTCATCCCACCGCCCGCCTTTGCCGGGTGGAAGGTCACCACGGTCGGCGACGACATCGCATGGATTCGCCCCGGGCCCGATGGGCAACTGCGTGCGATCAATCCGGAGTACGGCTTCTTCGGCGTGGCACCAGGGACTTCGTATCAGTCCAATCCGAACGCGATGGACACGCTGCGGGCGAACTGCATCTTCACCAACGTCGCGCTCACGCCCGACGGTGACGTGTGGTGGGAAGGCATGACCGAGACGCCACCGCCCAAGCTCATCGACTGGCAGGGCCAGGAGTGGACGCCGGATTGCGGCCGCAAGGCAGCGCACCCGAACGCGCGGTTCACCGTGCCGGCATCGCAATGCCCTTCGCTCGATCCCGAGTGGGAAAACCCCGCGGGGGTGCCGATCTCCGCCTTCCTGTTCGGCGGGCGACGCAGCACCACCATGCCGCTGATCGTGGAGAGCTTCAGCTGGATGGACGGCGTGTATCTCGCCGCGACCATGGGCTCGGAAACCACGGCTGCAGCGGTGGGCAAGGTTGGCGAAGTGCGCCGCGATCCGTTCGCCATGCTGCCGTTCTGCGGCTACCACATCGCCGACTACTTCGATCACTGGCTGACGATGGGCCGCAAGCTCGCCAAGCCACCGCGCGTGTTCTGCGTGAACTGGTTCCGCAAGACCGCCGATGGCCGTTTCCTGTGGCCCGGCTACGGCGAGAACATGCGTGTGCTGAAGTGGGTCATCGAGCGTTGCCGCGGTCAATCGCCCGCCGTCGAGAGCCCGATCGGCTGGATGCCTTCCTCGAACGAGATCGAATGGGACGGCCTGCCGGAAACCGTGCAGGAAGCCTTCAGCGAGGCGATGGTGCTCCATCGTGACGAATGGGTGCGCGAACTGCTCCTGCACGAGGAGCTCTTCATCCGCCTGTACGACAAGCTGCCGAAGGAGTTCGCGCTCCGTCGGGAACTGCTGCTCGCCAACCTGTGGCGCGGGCCGGAGCGCTGGTCGTTGCCGAACTAGCTAGCCGAAGACACCGGTGGAGAGGTAGCGGTCACCACGGTCGCAGATGATCGTGACGATGACCGCATTCTCCACTTCCTTCGAAACCTGCAGCGCAGCCCAGGTAGCACCTCCGGAAGACGGCCCGCAGAAAATGCCCTCTTCGCGAGCGAGCCGTCGGGCGGTCTCCTCGGCGTCGTTCTGGTCCACCTCGATCACGCGGTCCACGCGCGCGCGGTCGAAGATCTTCGGCAGATAGGCTTCGGGCCATTTGCGGATCCCGGGAATGCGCGAACCATCCGTGGGCTGACAGCCGATCACCTGCAACGCCGCGTTCTGTTCCTTGAAGAAGCGCGAACAGCCCATGATGGTGCCGGTGGTACCCATGCTGCTCACGAAATGGGTGATGCGTCCGCCGGTATCGCGCCAGATCTCCGGCCCGGTGCCGCGGTAGTGCGCGAGCGGATTGTCCGGGTTGGAAAACTGGTCGAGGATGCGGCCTTCGCCGCGCGCCTGCATTTCGAAGGCGATGTCGCGCGCCCGCTCCATGCCGCCTTCCTTCGGGGTCAGAACGAAGGCGGCGCCGAAGGCCGCCATGGTCTGGCGCCGTTCGATCGACAGATCCTCGGGCATCACCAGCACCATGCGATAACCGCGCATGGCCGCGACCATGGCGAGCGCGATGCCGGTGTTGCCGCTGGTGGGTTCGATCAGGACGTCGCCGGGCTTGATCTCGCCGCGCGCTTCCGCCCCCAGGAACATCGAAAGCGCCGGACGATCCTTGACCGAACCTGCGGGGTTGTTGCCTTCGAGCTTGGCCAGCACGACGTTGGTGGTCTTGCCGGGCAGGCGCTTGAGACTGACCAGCGGCGTGTTGCCGACGAAATCGTCGAGGACAGGGTATCCGGACATCAGGCGGCCTCCAGGCCGGGTTGAAGGTGAATGGCGGCCTGCAGGCCGTGCGCGGCGATGGCGAGCGCCTGGCCCCCATCCCAGCCTTCCCCCGGCCAAGCCGGAGGAAGGAGTGCCGATGGTTCGCGGCGCGTGTGGGGGTACGTCCCCTCCCCCGACTTGGCCGGGGGAGGGCCAGGGTGGGGGCAATCGGTGCGTCCGCTCACGCCGACGCCAGCAACCAATTCACGTAGCGCGTGACACCTTCCTCCACGGTGAGAAAAGGCGCCTCGTAACCGGCCTCGCGCAACTGCGTGAGATCGGCCTGAGTGAAGCTCTGGTACTTGTCCTTGAGCCCTTCGTGGAACGCGATGTACTGGATGACTTCCTTCGCCTGCAGTTCCTCCAGCGTCAAGGCCGACTCGCCGTTCGCCGCACGCAGCGCATTCACGGCTGCGCAGGCCACGTCGTTGAATGGCTGCGCACGCCCGGTACCCAGGTTGAAGATGCCCGACACGTCGGGCCGGTCGAGACACCACATGTTGACCGCGACCACGTCTTCCACAGACACGAAATCGCGCCGCTGCTCGCCCGGACCGAACCCGCCGCTGCCTTCGAACAGTTTTACCCGCCCTTCCGCGCGATACTGGTTGAAGCAATGGAACGCGACCGACGCCATGCGCGCCTTGTGGGCTTCGCGCGGACCGTACACATTGAAGTAGCGCAGCCCGACCACCTGGGCGTTCAGTTCGCCCCAACGCCGGCGCACCACCTGGTCCATCAGCAACTTCGAATAGCCGTAGACGTTGAGCGGCCGCTCGAACTCGCGCGACTCGCGAAACTCCGGCCCCTTGCCGTACACGGCAGCGGACGACGCGTAGATCAACCGCACGTCCTCGGCCTGGCACCAGTCGAGCAGCGTCAGCGAATAGCGGTAGTTGTTCTCCATCATGTAGCGCCCGTCGGCGCCCATGGTGTCCGAGCACGCACCGTCGTGAAGGACGGCATCGATCTCGCCGTCGAAATCGCCCGCCACCAGCGCTTCCAGGAAATCGTCCTTGTGCCAGTAGTCCGCAATCTCGCAGTCGGCCAGGTTGCGGAACTTGTCCGCCCGCGTGAGGTTGTCCACGGCGATGATGTCGGTTTCGCCGCGAGCATTGAGGCCCTTCACCAGATTCGAGCCGATAAACCCGGCGGCGCCTGTCACGACAATCATGGAATCGCTCCCGCAAACAGTTCTTCCTGGTGGACCACGGCGGTCCCGAGCTTGCCGACCACGATGCCAGCGGCGCGGTTGGCCCAGCGCACGCTTTCTTCGAACGTCGCTCCGGATGCGAGCATCACGCCCAGCGTGGCGATGACAGTGTCGCCGGCGCCGCTCACGTCGAACACTTCCTGCGCCACGGTGGGCACGTGCACGACGCCGTCTTCGCGATACAGCGTCATGCCCTCCTCGCTGCGAGTCACCAGCAGCGCATCGAGGGCGAGGTCGCGACGCAGCTTGTGCGCTTTCTGGGTGAGTTCCTCTTCGCTCTTCCAGCCACCGGCGACTTCGCGAAACTCCGAGCGGTTCGGTGTCAGCACCGTGGCGCCGCGATAGCGTTCGTAGTCGTCGCCCTTCGGATCGACCAGCACCGGCTTGGCCGCACGCCGGGCCAGCGTGATCATCTCGTCGATGTGCCGCAGCCCGCCCTTGCCATAGTCGGAGAGGATGACGACGTCCGCATCGGGCAGCCGGCGTTCGAAATCCGCCAGCTTCGATTCCAGAGCTTCGCGCCCGGGTTCCTTCTCGAAGTCGATGCGCAGCAGCTGCTGCTGCCGGCCGATCACCCGCAGTTTGATGGTGGTGCTGATGTCAGGGTCCCGCTGCAAACCTGCACCGATGTGCTCGGCCTCGAGCAGGCGTTCGATGGTGGACCCGGCTTCATCGTCGCCCACCACCGAGAGCAGATCCACTTTCGCGCCGAGGGCAGCCGCGTTGCGCGCCACGTTGGCGGCACCGCCAAGGCGCTCTTCCGACCGGCCGATCTTCACCACCGGCACCGGCGCCTCGGGTGAGATGCGGCTCACCTCCCCGAACCAATAGCGATCGAGCATGACGTCGCCCGCCACCAATATGCGTGCGCCGCGCGGATCCGGATGCTTGCTGTTCCGACTCACGTCGATTCTCCTCGCTTACGGCCGCCCGATCGCGAAGTACTCGAGCCCGAAGGACCGAACCATCGCCGGATCGTACATGTTGCGCCCGTCGATGATCACCGGATGGCGCAGCCGCGAGCGGATGCCTTCGAAGTCCGGACTGCGGAACTCCTTCCACTCGGTCACGATCAGCAGCGCATCGGCCCCGTCCAGCGCCGCCATCGGCGTATCGGCAAAGCCGATCTGCGGCGCGTTGCCGAAGAGATGCTTGGCTTCCCGTGCCGCCACCGGATCGTACGCCGTCACGGTGGCGCCACGGTCGAGGAGCCCCTGCACGATGACCAGACTCGGCGCTTCGCGCATGTCGTCGGTGTTGGGTTTGAAAGCAAGGCCCCAGAGGGCGAAACGCATGCCCTTCACCTCACCTTGGAAACGGCGATCGACCTTCTCGAGCAGGCGCGACTTCTGGTCTTCGTTGACATCCTCCACCGCCTGGAGGATGCGCAGGTCCATGCCGTGTTCGCGCCCGGTCCGCTGCAGTGCCTTCACGTCCTTCGGAAAACACGATCCGCCATAGCCTGTGCCCGCGTACAGGAAGTGGTAGCCGATGCGCGGATCGGCGCCGATGCCCTGTCGCACCATCTCGATGTCGGCGCCGAGCCGCTCGGCCAGGTTGGCGAGTTCGTTCATGAACGAGATGCGTGTGGCGAGCATGGCGTTCGCCGCGTACTTGGTGAGTTCGGCCGAACGTACGTCCATCACCAGCATGCGTTCGTGATTGCGCTGGAACGGCAGGTACACGCTGCGCATGATCTGTGTGGCCCGCTCGTCGTCGGAACCCAGGACGATGCGATCGGGCTTCATGAAATCCTGGACCGCCGCGCCCTCCTTGAGAAACTCGGGGTTCGACACGACCGCGAATTCCTGCTTGCTACCGCGCTTCTCGAGCTCGTCGGCGATCGCGGCCTTGACCTTGTCCGCCGTGCCCACCGGCACGGTCGACTTGTCGACGATGACCGCGTAGTGATCCAGATGGCGCCCGATGTTGCGTGCGGCTGCCGTTACGTGTTTCAGGTCAGCCGACCCGTCCTCGCCTGGCGGTGTGCCCACCGCAACGAACTGGACCAGACCATGGCGGACGCTTTCCACCAGGTCGGTGGTGAAGCGCAGTCGTCCGGCTTCCATATTGCGTTTGACGACGCCCTCGAGGCCGGGTTCGAAGATCGGAATCTCGCCGCGCTTCAACATGGCGATCTTGCGTTCGTCGACATCGAGGCACAGCACGTCGTTGCCGGTGTCGGCGAGACATGCGCCGGAGACGAGGCCCACGTAACCAGAGCCGATGACGGTGATTCTCACGCTGCCAGTCCTTTCGTTGCGGATTCGATTTCCGCGTTGATCGCCGCGAGCGCCGCCGCAGGATCTGCCGCGCGGGTGATCGGGCGCCCGATGACGAGATAGCTCGCCCCATCGCGCACAGCGTTGGCGGGCGTCGCGATGCGCGCCTGGTCGTCGGCGCCGGCGTCCGCGGGCCGGATGCCCGGGGTCACGAGCTGGAACGCGGCACCGAAGCTGCGACGCAAGGTGCGTGCTTCACGGGCCGAGCACACGACGCCGTCCAGACCCGATCGCTGCGCCAGGCCGGCCAGCCGTACGGCAGCCGATTCCGGATCGCCGGCAAGGCCGATCTCCTCGAGATCCGACGCCGCCATGCTGGTGAGCACGGTCACGCCGATCAACTTCGGCCGGTGCGCCAACCCTTCGATCGCTTCGCGCGCAGCGGTCATCATGCGTGTCCCGCCGAGGGCGTGAACATTGACCATCCACACGCCAAGGCGTGCGGCGGCACCACACGCCTGCGCCACCGTGTTCGGGATGTCGTGAAACTTGAGGTCGAGAAAGATGCCATGGCCGCGCTCGACCAGCGTCCGCACCAGCGCCGGGCCGGCCGAGGTGAACAGCTCCTTGCCCACCTTGAGACGGCAGGCCGTCGCAGGCAGGCGCGCGGCCAGCACCAATGCCTCCTCGGCTGAAGGGACGTCCAGGGCTACGATGACTTTCGGGTCGTTCACGTTGTCCGGTTCTTGCACGCCTCAGGCGGCCATTTCGCGTTCTTCGGTCCGGCGCGGCACGTAGGTCTCCCAGCCGTGACAAGCCGGGCAATGCCAATAGAACTGCCGCGCGCGAAAGCCGCAACTGTCGCACTTGTAGAGCGCTAGATTGCGCGTGTGCTGCTGCAGGAGGTTGCGGACCAGTTCGAGGTCGGGCTGGCGTTCCGGCGGTGCCTGTGCGATCTGGACGTCGACCAGCTTCGCCATGCCGATCAGGGTCGGCATGCGCCGCAGCTGTTCGCGCAGCAACTGATGAGCTGCGTCGGGTCCTTCGGATTCGAGTGTCGCCTGGACCACGGCCGTGAGCAGATCGAGCGACGGATTGGCGTCAAGGTAGCCCCGCAACAGCTGCAATCCTTCCGCGTGCCGGCCGAGCTTGCCGTAGGCCGCGATCAGCTTGTCCGCCAGCAGGGACAGATAGGCCGGATTCTGTGTCTCGATGCGCTGCCACGATTCGATCGCTCCGGCGACGTCCCCTTCGGTCATCGCGATATCGCCCAACAGCATGTTGGCGCGCGCGCACTTGCGGTTGACTCCGAGCGCTTCGTCCAGGAAGCGGCGCGCATTGTCGAAGCGACCGTGAGGTATTTCGGCAGCCGCCAGCTCGCAATAGAAATGGGCGATGTCCTTGGCGCTCGAATCGCCGGTGATGGCGTCCATCTTGCGCGAGGTCTCGATCGCCTTCATCCAGTCCTTTTCCTGCTCGTAGATCTCGAGCAGGAACTTCAATCCCTGCTGCTCGTAGGCGCTACCGGCGAGGCGAGAGAAAAGCTCCTCGGCACGGTCGAGGAGGCCCGCCTTGAGGTAGTCCTGCGCCAGCTCGAACAAAGCCGCCATGCGTTGCTCGGGCGCCAGGTCCTCGCGATCGAGCAGGTTCTGGTGCATGCGGATGCCGCGCTCGACTTCGCCACGACGGCGGAACAGGCTGCCCAGGGCAAAGTGCAGTTCGACGGTCTCGGGCGCCACCTTCGCCACCTCGATGAAGGCCTCGATGGCCTTGTCGGGCTGCTCGTTCAGCAGGAAGTTGAGACCCTTGAAATAGGAACTGGGCAGCCGCCGCGATTCGGTGACGAGCTGCTTGATGTCGATGCGGGCAGCCAGCCAACCCAGTGCGAAGAACAGTGGGAGTGCCAGCAACCACCAGGTTTCGAATTCCATCGCGATTCGGGCGCGGGGAGGGTGAGGCGCAGAAGCCTACGCGCCCTCCTCGAAGCCTTGCGATGGCGGCACGCGATCGGTGCGACCGGAGAGCGCTACCCGCCGCCCCCGGAACACGCGGCTCGCGGTGGCCGCCACGCCGAGCAACACGCCGGCGGCGAAAGTCACCAGCAGTACGAAGACGAGCGGCGCATGCCATTCGATGCCGAGGTAGTACCGCACCACGGTCATTTCGGTGTTCTTGACGGCAAACCCCAGCAGCAGCAGAAACAGTACCGCTTTCACCACCCAGCCGACGTAGCGCACGCCCTAGCTCCCGGCCCTGGCGAGCGGCGCGCGCACGGCGGTCGTCAGGAAGCTGACGAAGACGTTGCCGTGCTGGGCACAGGCGCGGGGGTGGCGCCGGCGGTCGCCGACTCGCCCTCCCGGTTGAAGTCCACGCGTTCGCGCAACTCCTTGCCGGCCTTGAAGTGCGGCACGTACTTGGCCGGCACCTGGACCTTCTCGCCAGATTTCGGATTGCGACCGGTGCGCGGCGGGCGGTAGTTCAGCCCGAAGCTGCCGAAGCCGCGAATCTCGATGCGTTGGCCCTGGGACAGGCTCTTCGCCATCGCATCGAGAATCATCTTCACTGCGAGCTCGGCATCGCTCGCCACCAGCTGCGGGAAATGCATCGCGAGCTTGGCAATCAGTTCGGACTTCGTCATTGCGCACCTTGAGTCTTAGGCGGAATTCTTGTTGTCCAGCTTGGCCTTGAGCAGAGCGCCGAGGCTCGTGGTACCGGCGTTGCCCGAGTTCTCGACCGCCATTCGCTGCATGGCCTCGCTCTCGTCCGCCATGTCCCTGGCCTTGATGGAGAGGTTGATCGTGCGGTTCTTGCGGTCGACGTTAATGATCATCGCGGACACCTTGTCGCCCTCCTTGAGATGGGAGCGGATGTCCTCCACGCGGTCGCGCGAGACTTCGGATGCGCGCAGGTAGCCTTCGACCTCGCCGTCCAGCGAGACCACGGCGCCCTTGGCATCGATCGCCTTCACGACGCCCTCGACGATGGAATTCTTGTCGTGCGTGGCGATGTAGTTGTTGAAAGGGTCGCCCTCGAGCTGCTTGATGCCGAGCGAGATGCGCTCGCGCTCGACGTCGATGCCCAGCACGACCGCTTCCACTTCATCGCCCTTCTTGTAGTTGCGCACCGCCTCTTCGCCCGGCGCGTGCCAGGACAGGTCGGAGAGGTGCACCAGGCCGTCGATGCCGCCTGGCAGGCCGATGAAGACGCCGAAGTCGGTGATCGACTTGATCTGGCCCTTCACCTTGTCGCCCTTCTTGTAATTGGCGGCGAATTCGTCCCACGGGTTGGGCATGCATTGCTTCATGCCGAGCGAGATGCGGCGGCGGTCTTCGTCGATCTCGAGGATCATCACCTCGACTTCGTCGCCGAGCTGCACCACCTTGGACGGGTGCACGTTCTTGTTGGTCCAGTCCATTTCCGAGACGTGCACCAGGCCTTCGATGCCCGCCTCGATCTCGACGAACGCGCCATAGTCGGTGAGATTGGTGACCTTGCCGAACAGCCGCGTGCCCTGCGGATAGCGCCGACCCAGGCCGACCCACGGATCCTCGCCGAGCTGCTTCAAGCCCAGGGAAACGCGGTTCTTCTCCTGGTCGAACTTGAGCACCTTGGCTTCCACTTCGTCACCCACCGCCAGGATCTCGGACGGATGCTTGACACGGCGCCAGGCGAGGTCGGTGATGTGCAGCAGGCCGTCGATGCCGCCCAGGTCGACGAACGCACCGTAGTCGGTGATGTTCTTGACGATGCCCTTGACCACTGCGCCTTCGTGCAGGGTCTCGAGCAGCTTCTGGCGCTCTTCGCCTTGCGAGGCTTCGACCACCGCGCGGCGCGACACCACCACGTTGTTGCGCTTGCGGTCGAGCTTGATCACCTTGAATTCGAGGTTCTTGCCTTCGTACGGCGTCGTGTCCTTGACCGGCCGCACGTCTACCAGCGAACCGGGCAGGAAGGCGCGGATGCCGTTGATCATGACGGTGAGGCCACCCTTCACCTTGCCGGTGATGAGACCCTGCACCAGCGTGCCCTGCTCCAGAGCGTGCTCCAGCGCGTGCCACGCAGCGAGGCGCTTGGCCTTCTCGCGCGAGAGGCGGGTTTCGCCGTAGCCGTCTTCCAGCGCTTCGATGGCGACGGAAACAAAGTCGCCCGGCTTCACTTCCACTTCACCCTTGTCGCCGCGGAACTCGTCGATCGAGATGAAGCTCTCGGACTTCAAGCCTGCGTTCACCACCACATGGTTGGAATCTACGCGGACGACTTCGGCGGTGATCACTTCACCGGCGCGCAATTCCTGGCGTGACAGGCTTTCTTCGAAGAGTTCGGCAAAGTTCTCCATGGCGCCGGGAATCGACGTGGAGGGTGCGGCGACGGTCTGGGTAGCGGTTGTCATGAGATTTGAGGGGGATCCATCTGCCAGCCGCGAACGGCTGGGTTTGAACTGCGAAAAAATGCCTTCCAGTCAGGCCGTTGTCCGAAACAGGCACAGCCTGCTCGAAACCGTCCGACCCGAAACGGGAAGACGACCGGTGCGTTGCTACGTGTTACGGCTGCGCTGCCGGACCCAGGCTACCACCTGATTTGCGGCTTCTTCAGCCGAAAGTTCAGTAGTATCAAGGGGCAACGCATCGCTTGCCGGCTTGAGCGGGGCCACGCTGCGCTGGCTGTCCCGTTCGTCGCGACTCGCGATTTCCTGCAAAAGGGCGGGAAGGTTAACATCCATTCCTTTTGCTATCAACTGCTTATATCTACGGTCCGCACGCACCTCCGCCGTCGCGGTCAGGAACACCTTCGAGGCAGCATCCGGGAACACGACGCTGCCCATGTCGCGGCCTTCGGCGACAAGACCCGGCACCGCCCGAAACGCTTTCTGGCGCCATAGCAGGGCCGCACGAACAGCGGGAAGTGCGGCGACTTTCGACGCGGCGTCAGACACTTGCTCCGAGCGAATGCGATCGCTGACGTCGCGACCGGAAAGCCACACGCGACCATCATCGAAGGCCACGTCGAGGCCGGCGGCGATCGGCGCCAGTGCCCGTTCGTCTCGAAGATCGACGCCCTGTTCGAGCGCGGCCAAGCCCACGACCCGGTAGAGCGCACCGCTTTCCAGCAGGTGCCAGCCGAGCTGCTGTGCCACCAACTGGGCCACGGTGCCTTTGCCCGATGCGGCGGGTCCGTCGAGCGTGACGACAGGCACGTCGACCGCCTTGGTCACCGCGGCAAACCGGTCGAAGTAATCCGGGAACGTCTTCGCGACACAACCCGGATCGTTGATGCGCATCGGTACGCCGCCCAGCGCCACCAGCGAGAAGCACATGGCGATGCGATGATCGTCGTAGGTGTCGATGGCAGCGCCGCGCAACGCGGGCGGCGGCGTCACCCGCAGGTAGTCCGCCCCCTCCTCGACCGTCGCGCCGACCTTGCGCAGCTCGGTCGCCATGGCGGTGAGCCGGTCGGTCTCCTTGACGCGCCAGCTCGCCACGTTCCGCAGGCGGCATGGGCCGTCGGCGAACAGCGCGGCCACAGCGAGAGTCATCGCGGCATCGGGAATGTGATTGAGATCGAGGTCGAACGCCCGCAAGCGTCCGTTCGCCGGCCCCCTCGCCTCGATCCATGTGTCGCCCCAGGTGATGCGTGCACCGAGTTGCTCCAGCGCGTCCGCGAAACGCACGTCGCCCTGGATGCTGCTGCGACCCACACCCTCGATACGCACCGGCCCCCCGCCGATGGCTCCGGCCGCCAGGAAATACGACGCGCCGGAGGCATCGCCTTCCACCGGCACCGTGCCCGGCGACCGGTAGTGCGAACCGGCCGGAATGGTGAATCGCTCCCACCCCTCGCGCGTCACCTCGGTACCGAAACGCGCCATGAGATTGAGCGTGATCTCGATGTAGGGCTTGGAAATCAGCTCGCCGTCGACCTCGATGTTGGTCGCGGCACCGGTCAGCGGCAGTGCCATCAAGAGCGCGGTGAGGAACTGACTCGATACATCGCCGCGCACGCGCACCGTCGGCAACGGCTTGATCGCCCCGGGCCCGATCTCGAGCGGCGGAAAGCCGTCGTTGCCCGCGTAGCGGATGTCTGCACCGATCGCGCGGAGCCCGTCCACCAGATCGCCGATGGGTCGCTCGTGCATGCGCGCGACGCCGGATAACCGGTAATGACCACCCGCGAGCGCGAGGGCAGCGGTCAATGGCCGGAACGCAGTGCCCGCATTGCCGAGGAACAGGTCGGCCTGCCTGACCGGGAAACGCCCGCGGCATCCCGTGACGTGCACCACGCCCGATGCAGCATCGCCCGCGATGACGACCCCCAGTTTCCCGAGCGCATCGAGCATGTGCCGGGTATCGTCGGAGTCCAGCAGGTCACGGATCTCGGTGGTGCCTTCCGCGAGCGCGGCGAGCAGCAGCGTGCGATTCGAGATGCTCTTGGAACCGGGCAAGCGCACGGTCCCTCGAGCACCGGCGAGCGCCGGCAGGTCGAGGTGCTCCGGGTAGCCCGCGGTCATCAGCGACCCTGTTCGATCCGGCGCAGCCAGGCGTTGCGCGCATCGCGCGATTGCGCGAACAGTTGCTGGAGTGCGGCGCCATCGCCGGCTGCCACCAGTGCCCGCATGCCGGTCAACGCGGCACCGTAGCGGTCGATCTCCGCCAGCAGCGCGTCGCGATTGGCCAGCGCGATGTCACGCCACATCTCCGGCGAACTCGATGCGATCCGGGTGAAATCGCGAAACCCACCCGCGGCAAACCCGAACAGCCGCTCCGCGTCGTCGCGTTGCGCGATCATCGCCACCAGCGCGTAGGCCAGAACGTGTGGCAGATGGCTCACGGCTGCGAACACGCCGTCGTGCTCCGCCGCGCTCATGCGCGCGACCCGGGCGCCGCACTGCCTCCAGAGCGATTCCGCCCGATCCACCGCATCCGGCGCCGTCTCGGGTTCCGGCGTCAGCACCACGTTGCGGCCATCGTACAGATCGGCCCGCGCCGCATCGACGCCGGAATGCTCGGCGCCGGCGATCGGGTGCGCCGGCACGAACCGCGGCCAGCGTGCGCCGAGCGCAGGCCGGGCGACGGCGATGACGTCCTGTTTGGTACTCCCGCCGTCGGTAACCAGCACGTCCGCATCCAGTTTCGGCGCGATGCCCCGCAACACGGCGTCGAACTGACCCACCGGCACCGCCACCACGACTGCGTCCGCCCCCTCGACACCGGATGCGGCATCGGTGGCGATCTCGTCGACCACCCCAAGCTCGAGGGCGCGTTCGAGATTGGCACGACCGCGGCCAATGCCCACGACCCGTTCCACGCTGCCCGCCCGCTTCAACGCGAGCGCGGTGGAGCCCCCGATCAGGCCGACGCCGATGACGGCGAGGCGTCGCACCTTCAATGCGGCATCCCCCCAGCCCGCGCCGGGCCGCCCCAAGCGGGCTGGCCCCCTGGGGGGAAGGGCCGCAGGCCCATCGGGTGGGGCCTCACCTAGCGATGCGCAACCGCAGGCGCCAGCACCGCAGCGAGCGCCTCGAGGAACCGCTCGTTCTCCGCCGGCAGCCCCACACTGACCCGCAGCCACTCGGGCATCGCGTAGCCACCGACCGGACGAACGATCACGCCCCGTTCCAGCAGGCGACGGAAGATCCCGCCGGCATCGCCGACCCGTACGCAAAGGAAATTGCCGAAGGACGGAATGTGCGGCAGGTCCATGCGCGCAAAACCGGCGGCGAGTTGGCGCAATCCTTCGTCGTTCAAGCGCCGGCTGCGCGCGACGTATTCATCATCGTGCATCGCGGCGATGGCACCGGCCTGCGCCACGGTGTTGACGTTGAACGGCTGGCGGATGCGATTCATGAGGTCAGCCACGTCGGGATGCGCGAGCGCGAAACCCACGCGCATGCCCGCGAGACCGTACGCCTTCGAGAATGTGCGCGTGATCACCAGATTCGGGTACGCCTTCAACCAGGCGATGCTGTCGTAGCGCTGCGCGTCCGGCAGGTACTCGGTGTAGGCCTCGTCGAGCACGACCACCACGCGGCGCGGCACCTTCGCGAGCAGCGCCGCGACGGTCGGACCCGGCAGGAATGTGCCCGTCGGGTTGTTCGGGTTGGCGATGAACAGCATGCGCGTGTCGTCGCGAATGGCGGCGACCATGGCATCGGGATCGTGTCCGAACTCGCGCGCCGGCGTCTCGATGGACGTGGCGCCGATCGACTGGATCGACAGCGGATACACGGCGAAGGCGTGTTTCGAATAGACGGCGCTCGTCCCCGGAGACAGGAACGTGCGGGCCACCAGCTCGAGCACGTCATTCGAACCGTTGCCGATGGCAATCTGGTTCATGTCGACGCCGAAGCGCTCGGACAAGGCGCGCTTCAGGTCGAAGCCGTTCGCATCCGGATAGCGGGCGATATCGGGCAAGGCAGCCTGCATGGCCGCGAGCGCCTTGGCACTCGGTCCGAGCGGATTCTCGTTCGACGCGAGTTTGACGATGCCGGACTCCGGCAGCCCCAGCTCGCGCGCGACTTCCGAGGCCGGCTTGCCCGGCACATAGGGCGCGAAGGTACGGATCCAGGATGGAGCGGATTCACAGACGTCGATCATGGCGAGCCTTGGGGAATCGGATTTCAGGCGACGGCGACGGGATAGGACCCGAGCACCTTGAGGAAGGCGGCCTTCGTGCGCACCGCGGCGAGCGCCTGGGCGACCGCCGCATCGAGCTGGTGCCCCTCGATGTCGACGAAGAACACGTACTCCCAGAGCCCGGTGCGCGACGGTCGCGATTCGAACTTCGACATGCTCACCCCGTGCTGGGCCAGGGGCCCCAGCAGTTCGTGCATGGCGCCGGGACGGTTCTGGGCCGACATCACGAAGGAAGTCTTGTCGCGCCCCGAGGGTGGGATGTCCTGATCCGCCACCACCAGGAAGCGCGTGGTGTTGTTCGGCTCGTCCTCGATGTTCTCCGCGAGCAGCGGGAGCCGGTACAGCTCGCCGGCGGCACGCGATGCGATGGCCGCCGTGCCAGCTTCAGCCGCGGCACGCCGCGCCGCCTCGGCATTGCTCGCCAGCGCCACGCGCTCGGCTGCCGGAAGGTGCCGTGCGAGCCATTCGTTGCATTGACCGAGGCTCTGTGAATGCGCGAACACGATCTTCACGTCCTCGATCGCCGCCGCTTGCGACAACAGGCAATGGTGGATCGGCAGCAGCACTTCGCCGCAGATGCGCAGGCGCGTGCCCACCAGCAGGTCGAGAGTCGTGCCGATGCTGCCCTCGGTGGAATTCTCCACCGGCACCACGCCATAGCCGGCAGCACCGGATTCGACCTGCCGGAAGACCTCGGCGATGGACGCGCAGGCAAGCGGCGTCGCCGCCGCGCCGAACTGCTTGCGCGCCGCTTCTTCGCTATAGGTTCCGCGTGGTCCCAGGTAGGCGATGGCGAGCGCCCGTTCGAGCGCCCGGCAGGCCGAGATGATCTCGACGAACAGGTGCTGGATCGCCGCATCCGGCAGCGGTCCGGCATTCAGTTCGGCGAGCCGTCGCAACACCTGGGCTTCGCGTTCCGGCCGGTACACGACACCGCCATCGCCCTTCAGATGACCGATGTCGCTCGCACAGCGTGCGCGTTCGTTGATGAGCTCGAGGAGCTTCGCGTCGAGCTCGTCGATGCGGTCGCGCAGGCGGCGGATGCCCTCGTCCATGGGCTTACGGGCGTTGCGTCGGGAGGTACCGCACCGCGAGGACACCGCCGATCGAGGCGATGCCGCGGATCACCGTGTCGGGCACCGGGCTGTCGACGTCCACCAGCGTGTAGGCCATCTCGCCCCGCGACTTGTTGAGCATGTTGTGGATATTGAGTCCGGCACTGGCCATGGCGGTGGAGATCTGCCCCAGCATGTTCGGCACGTTCGAATTGGCGATACCCACGCGGTACGGCGACTCGCGCGCCATCACCACGTCGGGAAAGTTGACCGCATTGCGAACGTTGCCGTGCTCCAGGAATTCGCGCAACTGGTCGACCACCATCAGGGCACAGTTCTCCTCCGCTTCCCGCGTCGAGGCTCCCATGTGGGGCAGCGCCACCACCCCGGGCTGGCCGATCAGTGCCGCCGTCGGGAAATCGCACACGTAACCCTTCAGCTTCTTCGCCTTCAGGGCGTCGAGCACGGCGGCCGCATCGACGATCGCCTCGCGGGCAAAATTGAGCACCACCGCCCCGTGCTTCATCAGTGCGATGCGCTTGGCATCGATCAGACCCACCGTGGCCGGCACCTGGGGTACGTGCACCGTGATGAAATCGGAGGCGCGGATCAGTTCCTCGACGCTGTGGGCACGCTTCACCTGTGACGGCAGGCTCCAGGCCGCGTCCACCGTGATCTCCGGATCGTAACCGATCACGTGCATGCCGAGACGGATCGCCGCGTCCGCCACCAGGCTGCCGATCTTGCCCAGACCGATCACGCCGAGCGTATGGCCGGGCAGCTCGATCCCGGCGAACTGCTTCTTGCCGTCCTCGACCTGCTTATCGAGCTCGGGTCCGGCGCCCTTCAGGCCGTCGACGAACCGCGCGGCCGGCACGATGTTGCGCGCCCCGAGCAGCAGGCCGGCGATCACCAGTTCCTTCACGGCATTGGCATTGGCGCCGGGTGCGTTGAACACGGGCACACCACGCCCGCTCAACTTGGGGACCGGGATGTTGTTCGTACCGGCCCCCGCACGGCCGATGGCGAGCACCGAATCCGGGATGGTCATCGCGTGCATGTCCTGGGACCGCACCAGGATCGCGTCCGGCTCCGCTTCGTTGCTGCCGTGTGTGTACAACTCGCCCGGCAGGCGCGACAGGCCCTTCGCCGAAATGCTGTTCAGCGTCAGGACCCGAAACTTACCCATTGTTACCCATTGCGCCGCGCGAAATCGGTCATGAACGCGGCCAAGGCCTGCACGCCTTCGATCGGCATCGCGTTGTAGATGGACGCGCGCATGCCGCCCACGGAGCGGTGCCCCTTCAACTGGATCAGGCCGTGCGACTTGGCCTCGGACAGGAACTTTTCGTCGAGGGCCTCGTCGCGCAGGCGGAACGGCACGTTCATCAACGACCGGTCTTCCTTTGCGACCGGGTTCATGTAGAAGCCGCTGCCATCGATCAGGTCATACAGCAGAGCGGCCTTGGCGCGGTTCACCCGTTCCATGCCGGCGAGGCCGCCGAGGCGCTTCAACCACTGGAACACGAGCCCGGCGATATACACGCCGTAGGTCGGTGGCGTGTTCACCATCGAATCGCCTTCGGCCATCACCTTGTAGTCGAGCAACGTCGGCGTGCTCTTGGGGGCGCGACCGAGCAGGTCTCTCGCCACGATCACGATGGTGAGTCCGGCCGGCCCGATGTTCTTCTGCGCGCCAGCATAGATGAGACCATAGCGTGACACGTCCATGACCCGCGACAGGATGTGGGACGACATGTCCGCGACGATGGGTACGCCACCGGTATCCGGCACGTCGTGGACCTCGACACCACCGATGGTCTCGTTGGTCGTGAGGTGCACGTAGGCGGCACCGGGATCGAGTTGCCACGTGGCGCGCTTGGGCACGTAGGAGAAGTTGCGGTCTTCCGCAGTGGCGGCGACGTTCACGGTGCCGAACTTCTTCGCCTCGCCGATGGCCTTCTTCGCCCATTCTCCGGTGTGGATGTAGTCGGCCCGGCCGCTGGTCCCCATCAGGTTCATGGGCACCATCGCGAACTGCAGCGTGGCCCCGCCCTGCAGGAACAGGACTTCGTAGCGCTCCGGGATCGCCATCAGGGCCCGCAGGTCGGCTTCGGCCGCGGCGATGATGGATTCGAATTCCTTGCCGCGATGGCTCATCTCCATCACCGACATGCCCGACCCGTGCCAATCGAGCATCTCGTCGCGCGCCTGCGCGAGCACTTCTTCGGGCAGCACCGCGGGACCGGCGCTGAAATTGTGCACGCGCGCCATCACTCGCCCTGCCCGGCGCCATCCGGAGTGTCGTCGCCGGCACCGTTCGGGTCGTCCCCCGGCCCACCTTCGGTTGCGCCCTCCGGCCCGACTTCGGGTCCACCCTCGTCGGTCTCGACCACCCGCTCCAGGCCGGCGAGCTTTTCACCGGCATCCAGACCGATGAGCGTGACGCCCTGCGTGACCCGGCCCATTTCGCGGATTTCCGATACACGCGTGCGGATCAGCACGCCGCCGGTGGTGATCAACATGACTTCGTCGGTAGTGGATACGAGACGTGCCGCGACCACCTTGCCGTTGCGCTCGCTCGCCTGGATGGAGATGGTTCCCTGAGTGCCGCGGCCATGACGCGGATAGTCGGCGACCGGCGTGCGCTTGCCATACCCGTTCTCGGTGGCGGTGAGCACCGTCAAACTGGGATCCTTGGCGACCACCAGCGAGATGAGCGACTGCCCTTCGAGCAGGCGCATGCCCCGCACGCCACGGGCATTGCGCCCCATGGGGCGGACATCCTGCTCGTCGAAGCGCACCGCCTTGCCGCCGTCCGAGAACAGCATGACGTCGTGGCTGCCGTCGGTGATGGCCGCGCCGATCAGGTAATCGCCCTGATCCAGATCCACCGCGATGATGCCGCTCGGCCGCGGCCGGGAAAAATCGGACAGCGGGGTCTTCTTGACCGTGCCGAGCGCCGTGGCCATGAACACGAAATGCTCGTCGTCGAACGTCTTCACCGGCAAGGCGATGGTGATCTTCTCGCCCTCTTCGAGCGGGAACAGGTTGACCACCGGCTTGCCGCGGCTGCTGCGGCCGCCCTGGGGCACCTCGTAGACCTTGATCCAGTAGACCCGCCCGCGATCGGAGAAGCACAGGATGTAGTCGTGGGTGTTGGCGACGAACAGGTTGTCGATGAAATCGTCCTGCTTGGTCGCCGTGGCCTGCCGGCCGCGCCCGCCGCGCTTCTGCGCGCGGTAGTCGGCGAGCGGCTGGGACTTGATGTAGCCGGTATGCGACAGGGTCACGACCACGTCCTCGGGCGTGATGAGATCCTCGATGCCGATGTCCTGGACGTTGTGCGTGATCTCGCTCTTGCGCTTGTCGCCGTACTGCGCCTTGATCGCCGCCAGTTCGTCGGCAATGATCGCGGTGATGCGCTCCGGCTTTGCGAGGATGTCGAGCAGGTCGGCGATGTTGTCCATCACCTCCTTGTACTCGTCGGTGATCTTGTCCTGCTCGAGCGCGGTCAGGCGCTGCAGCTGCATCTCGAGAATGCGCTGAGCCTGGACTTCGGACAGCCGGTAGCCATCGGGCTGCAGCCCGTACTCGGGGGCAAGACCGTCGGGCCGGAAGCTTTGCGCGTTCTCGGCGCCCGCGCGTGCCAGCATCTCCTCGACGACGGACGAGCGCCACAGACGCCCGGTCAACTGGGCCTTCGCCTCGGCCGGCGACGGCGCCGCCTTGATGAGCTCGATGATCTCGTCGACGTTGGACAGCGCCACCGCCAGACCTTCGAGGATGTGACCGCGCTCGCGCGCCTTGCGCAGGTCGAAGATGGTGCGGCGCGTCACGACCTCGCGCCGATGGCGCAGGAACGCCTCGATGAACTCCTTCAGGTTGAGCAGCCGCGGCTGGCCGTCCACCAGCGCAACCATGTTCATCCCGAAGCTGTCCTGGAGCTGCGTCTCCTTGTACAGGTTGTTCAGCACCACTTCCGGCATCTCGCCGCGTTTCAGCTCGATCACCACGCGCATGCCGGACTTGTCGGACTCGTCGCGCAGGTCCGAGATGCCCTCCAGGCGCTTCTCGCGCACCAGCTCGCCGATGCGGATCAGGAGCTGCGCCTTGTTCACCTGGTACGGCAACTCGTCGACGATGATCGCCTGGCGCTGGCCCTTCTCGATGTCCTCGAAGTGCGCCTTGGCGCGGATCACCACCCGGCCGCGGCCGGTGCGGTAGCCCTCGCGCACCCCTGACACGCCATAGATGATCCCGGCGGTCGGAAAATCGGGGGCCGGGATGATCTCGATGAGTTCGTCGACAGAAGTGTCGGGCTTGTGCAACACCGCGAGGCATCCGTCGACGATCTCGCCGAGGTTGTGGGGCGGGATGTTGGTCGCCATGCCCACCGCGATGCCGGACGAACCATTGACCAGCAGATTGGGCACCTTGGTCGGCAACGCCGACGGCTCGAGCTCCTTGCCGTCGTAGTTCGGCACGAAGTCGACGGTTTCCTTCTCGATGTCGGCGAGCATCTCGCCGGCGATGCGCTCGAGCCGGCACTCGGTGTAGCGGTAGGCCGCCGCGGAGTCGCCGTCGACCGAGCCGAAGTTGCCCTGGCCGTCGATCAGCGTGTAGCGCATGGAGAAGTCCTGCGCCATGCGCACCAGGGCTTCGTAAGTCGCGGAATCGCCGTGCGGATGGTACTTGCCGAGCACGTCGCCCACGACCCGCGCGCACTTCACGTAGGGCCGGTTCCACTGGATGTTCGCCTCGTGCATCGCAAACAGGATGCGGCGGTGCACCGGCTTCAGACCGTCTCTCACGTCGGGCAGCGCACGCCCGACGATCACGCTCATCGCATAGTCGAGATAGGAGCGGCGCATCTCCTCTTCGAGGCTTACCGGCAGGGTTTCTTTGGCGAATTGATCCATCGATGAGGTCTGTAGACGGGTCGAACGACCCGCGGGAAAATATGTCCGATCCGGCATCGCCGGTGCATCGCAAACCGGGTCGGAAAAAACGCGGAGTTTAGCACGCGACCATCCGGAAATCGGCGCCGACGGTACGGCTGCGCACAGTCCGGCGCCCTCGATAACCGTATGTCTGTGTTATCGTTCCCGGACGCTGACCGGGAGGAGCGTCCTAGCACGCGTTGGAGCCTGAGCAGCTGACAAACATGAGACCTGCCCGCAACCTCTCTCCAACGGTGATGCCATGAAATTCAAGCTCAAGAAATCCCTCATCGGGGTCGCTGCGCTGTCCCTGATTGCACCGGTCGCAAGTCACGCAGTCAACGACGGTTTCAACCGGTCGACGAAGGACGGTCGCGGCAGTACCTGCGTGTCGAGCAGTAATCCGAGCAACGCCGCCGAGGCGGCCGCTTGCGCCGAGGCCGCGAAGGAAGCGGCCGCCGCCGCTCAGGCCGAGGCAGCCACTCGCAAGGCCGCCGAAGCGGAAGCCGCCGCGGCAGCCCAGGCAGCGCGCGAAGCGGCAGTGATGGCGGTGGAGCCCGGCTCTGCCCTCAAGCCCGGTGACAAAGGCGCCTACGTCTCGCACGGCAGTGCGGCACCGATCCGCGACGGTTTCGGCCGTGCGTGCGTGAAGGACGGCCGCTGGAACCCTGCCATGGCGACCGAGGAGTGCGATCCGGACCTGCACAACCTCTACCGCTCGAAGGCTGCGGCAAAGCCCAATCAGGAACTCGCCCCACGGGTCGCCGCGGAGCCGCCCGAGGCAGTGCGCGAGACCTCCACCCAGCTCCAGCAGAGCGATCTCGCGCCGCGCATTTCGGCACCTCCACCTGAGCGCGTCGTGTCGCCGGCGGCTGCCGCCGCGGTTGGCGCGGCTGCCACCGGAGCGGCCGTCGCCGCGGCGAAGGCCGGCGACAGCAGCGACGAGATCGCCGCGTTCGTGCCGCCTCCCGGTGCCGACGATGAAGACGACGCCGGCGAAGTCCTCGCGCAGGAGTTCGGCGAGGACGAAGAAGTCACGCCCGACATGATGCTGTCGGAAGCCGATCGCACTCTGGAGGCAGACGACGCCGCCTTGCTGGCGGCCATCCCGCTGATGGACGACGACGATGCCGACGAAGCGGACGACGACCGCCTCGACGACCTCGCCGAAGACGACGAAGTCACGCCGGACATGATGCTGTCGGAAGCCGATCGCACGCTCGATGGCGACGAAAGCGTCGTGGCGCTCGCCGCCCTGGATATGGACGACGACGATGACGACTACGACGACGGCCCGCTCAACGACGACGACGACGAGGACACGACGCCGGACATGATGTTGTCGGAAAACGACCGTCGCCTGGACGATGACGACATCGGCATGCTGGCCGCGGTGCCGGTGGACGACGACGATGACGACAGCGCCGCCAATGCCGACGACGACGACGATGAGGTCACGCCGGAGATGATGCTGTCCGATGCGGACCGCACGCTCGAAGGCGAAGAGATCTCGCCGGGGGTGGCCACCCTGACCGACACCTCGCCGGGCATCGCGCCGCCGCCCGAGAAGGTGGTGGAAGACAAGCCGATCATCGACAACAACCTGCCCGTCTTCCCCGAGAACAAGCAGCAGGTCGCCGACGCCAAGCCGGCGAGCAAGCCGACTTCCCTCCCGGTCACCATCGACGTCAAGGAAGACGGCTTGTTCGACTTCGACCGCGCCGTGCTCAAGTCCGAAACGGTCTCGAAGCTCGACGCCGTCGCGGACATGCTGCGCGACTCGAAGTACGACGCGGTCAGTATCGTCGGCCACGCCGATCCGATCGGCAGCGAGAGCTACAACCAGGGCCTGTCGCAGCGCCGCGCCGAAGCCGCACGGAAGTATCTGATCGGCAAGGGCATCGATCCGAGCCGCGTCCGTGTGGCGGCGAAGGGTGAGAGTGACCTGGTGGTCGCACGCGCCGATTGCTCCGGTCTGCGCAAGCAGGCCCTGATCGACTGCCTGCAGCCGAACCGCCGCGTCGTGGTGGAAGCGGCGGGCACCAAGTAATCGGCGCCGCCGGCAACCGAAGAGCCCTGCCGCGGCAGGGCTCTTTTCTTTTCCGAACACCGCAATGACGCCTGCTCCGGGAACCATCCAACTGCTCGAACCGCGCTGGGTCGTGCCGGTCGTGCCCGCCGACGCAGTGCTGGAACACCACGCGGTGGCTATCGGCGATGGACGCATTCTCGCCGTGCTACCCGTCGACGTGGCCCGCCGGCGCTATCCCGATGCAGCGGCAGTCGCCCTCCCCGACCACGTGCTGATCCCGGGGCTGGTCAACGCGCACATCCATGCCGCGATGGCGCTCATGCGCGGCATGGCGGACGACCTGCCGCTGATGCGGTGGCTGCAGGAGCACATCTGGCCGGCCGAAGCGCGCCACGTCTCGAAGGAATTCGTGTACGACGGCACGCTGCTCGCAACCGCTGAATTGCTGCGCGGCGGCGTCACCTGCATGAACGACATGTATTTCTTCCCCGAAGCGGCGGCGGCAGCCGTGCTCGAATCGGGCATGCGCGCGGCGCTTGGCATCATCGTGATCGACTTTCCGACGGTGTACGCGGCCGATCCCCAGGATTACCTCGCCAAGGGGCTCGCGATGCGCGACACGCACAAGCACGAGTCGCGACTGTCCTTCTGCATGGCGCCGCACGCGCCGTACACGGTGTCCGACGCCACGTTCGGCCGCATCGTGACGCTGGCCGAACAGCTGGACATTCCGGTGCACGTGCACGTCCACGAGACCGCCGGTGAAGTGCAGGACCACGTGGCGAAGCATGGCGTACGGCCGATCGAGCGCCTGCAGGCACTCGGCCTCGTCGGACCCGGGTTGATCTCGGTGCACAGCGTCCATCTGACCGATGCGGAAATCGAGCTCTACGCGTCGCACGGGTGCCACGTGGCCCATTGCCCGAGTTCGAACCTGAAACTCGCGTCCGGCTTCGCACCGGTGGCCGCGATGCTCGATGCCGGCATCAACGTCGCCCTGGGCACCGACGGCGCGGCCAGCAACAACAGCCTCGACCTGTTCGAGGAGATGCGCCTCGCGGCACTGGTCGCCAAGGGCGCGAGCGGCCGGGCCGATGCCCTGCCGGCACGCACGGCGCTCGCCATGGCCACCCTCGGCGGTGCGCGCGCTCTCGGTTTGGAAGAGCACATCGGCTCCATCGAAGCCGGCAAGCGCGCAGACCTGGTGGCGGTGAATCTGGGCAGCCTGGAACTGGCGCCCTGCTACGACCCCGTGTCGCATCTCGTGTACGCCGCGGGCCGGTCGGACGTGACCCACGTCTGGGTGGATGGCGAAGCGCTGATCGACGAGCGCCGATTTACCCGCCTCGACGAAGCGAACCTGATCGCGCGGGCCCGACGCTGGCAGGGTATGCTCGCCGCGACCTAGAGTGACTGCCCCCCCATGATCAACGTCGATCCCGTCGAACTGGAAAAATTCAGCGCCCTGGCGCACCGCTGGTGGGACCCCACCAGCGAGTTCAAGCCGCTGCACGACATCAATCCGCTGCGGCTCGACCATATCGATCGCCTCGCCGACCTCGCGGGCAAGCGCGTGCTCGACGTCGGCTGCGGCGGCGGCATCCTGTCGGAGTCCATGGCGGCGCGTGGTGCCGATGTCACCGGCATCGACCTCGCCGAGAAGCCGCTCAAGGTGGCGCAACTGCATCTGCTGGAGACCGGACGCAAGGTGGACTATCGCCTCGCATCCGTCGAAGCCGTGGCGCAAGCCGAGGCCGCGAGCTTCGATATCGTGACCTGCATGGAGCTGCTCGAACACGTGCCGGATCCGGCGCGCACCGTCGCCTCCTGTGCAGCGGCAGCGAAGCCCGGTGCGCGCTTGTTCTTCTCGACCATCAACCGCAATCCTAAGGCCTATCTGTTCGCCATCATTGGCGCCGAGTACGTCCTGAAGCTCCTGCCGAAGGGCACCCACGACTACGCGAAATTCATCCGCCCGTCCGAACTGGCGGCGTACTGCCGCAGCGCGGGGCTGATGGTGACGGGTTACACGGGCATGACCTACAACCCGGTCGCGAAGACCTACGCGCTCGGCCGCGACATCTCCGTCAACTACATCGTCGAAGCGCGCAAACCCGCATGACCCAGGCGGTCCTGTTCGACCTGGACGGCACCCTCGCCGACACGGCACCCGACCTGGCCGGTGCCCTCAATCGCATGCTCGCACGGCGCGGCCTCGCGGCGGTGCCGGTGGCAGCGCTGCGCCCCGTGGCTTCGAGCGGAGCGCGCGGCATGCTCGGCATCGGCTTCGGCATCGGCCCCGGGCACGCGGACTACGAGCCGCTCCGGCAAGAGTTTTTCGACGAGTACGAATCCGAACTCCTGGGAGAAAGCGTGCTGTTCGAAGGCGTGATCGCCCTGCTCGACGGCATCGAAGCGCGCGGCCTCAACTGGGGCATCGTCACCAACAAGATTGCGCGCTTCACGCAGCCGCTCGTGGGCCTGCTCGGGCTCGACACGCGCGCCGGCTGCGTCGTCAGCGGCGATACGACGCCGCATCCCAAACCGCATCCCGCGCCACTGCTCGAAGCAGCGCGCCAACTATCGGCGCATCCCGCCCGCTGCATCTACGTGGGGGACGATGAGCGGGACATCCAGGCGGCGCGCAGCGCGGGCATGGGCGCGATCGCCGCGGGCTACGGCTATCTCGGTTCGGGCGCCCCGCCGTCGGCCTGGGGCGCGGACCACATCATCGAATCGCCGGGCGCCCTGCTGGCGCTCATCGCTTCAGGAAACTGACCCACTGCCGCGCGTGCGCGCCGATCCAGGCGTGCATCTCCGGCCATGCCTTGGGCGGGCTCAGCACATAGCCCTGCGCCACGTCGCACTCGAGTTCGGCGAGCATGCGCAGCACTTCCGGCGTTTCGACGCCTTCGGCGACCACCTGCAGCCCCAGATTGCGGGCAAGTCCGATGGTGGAACGCACGATCGCGAGGTCCTGCTTGTTGGTCGCCATTTCGGTGACGAACATCCGATCGATCTTGAGGGCGTGGATCGGCAGCCGCCGCAAATGGGCGAGCGATGAATAACCGGTCCCGAAATCGTCGATGGAGATACGCACGCCCAGCGCCGCGATGCGCCCGAGGCGTTCCGCCGCCCCGGCGGGATCCTGCATCAACGCCGTCTCGGTGAGCTCCAGTTCCACCAGCCGCGGATCGACGCGATGCCGCCGCAGCGCCTGTTCGAAGCTCGCGACGAAGTCGCGTTCGAGCAGATTGCGCGGCGACAGGTTGATCGCCATGGTGTAGTGCAGTTCGGCGCCGCTCCACGCATGCAATTGCGCCAGCGCGAGATCGATGACGCTGCGCGTGACGCCCTGCATCAGGTCGCCCACCTCGGCCAGCGGGATGAACTGCCCGGGTCCGAGCAGGCCCAGGCGTGGATGCTGCCAGCGCACCAGAGCCTCGAAGCCGAGCACGGCACCGGACGCAAGATCGAGCTTGGGTTGGAAGTGCAGCACCAGCTGGCGCTCGCGGATCGCCTCGCTCAGGTCCTGCACGATCGCCAGGCGCTCCGGCGTGTGCTCGTCGAACGACGGGTCGTACACCACGACGCCCGCACCCGAGCGCTTGGCCTCGTACATCGCGACGTCAGCCGAGCGCAGCAACTGGTGGCTGTCGGTGCCGTGATCGGGAAACACCGCGAGACCGATGCTGGCACCGATCTCGAGGCGCATGCCGCCCACGTCGAACGACTGGCGCAACGCACTCACGACACGATCAGCGCTCTCCAGCGCCCGCAATGCGCCGCCGGCGGCGTACAGCAGCACCGCGAACTCGTCGCCGCCCAGCCGGCACACCAGGGAAGGTTCCGCCGCGAGCGCCTCGGCGATCCGGGGCCCGATCTGCGACAACAGCAGATCCCCGACGTGATGACCCAGGGTGTCGTTGATCTCCTTGAAGCGGTTCAGATCCAGCAGCATCAGTGCCGGCGCGGCAGCACTCTTGGTCCCCGCCGGGGCCAGCCGCTCGAACTCGAGGTGCAACCGCGAACGATTGGGCAGCCCGGTCAACGCATCGTGATAGGCCTGGTGCTCGAGGCTCGACACGTGCCGCACCGTGGCGAGCGCAAGCGAGATGGTGGTGGCGATCGACTCCAGTGCGCCGGTCGGCGGCACCGCCGCTTCGCCTTCGCCGCCGTAGGCGAGCACGATGGCACCGAGCGCCAGGTCGCCGTGCGCGAGCGGCAGGGCCACCATCGCCTGGACGCCCTGCTCGACGTAGAGCTGGCGGAACGCGGGGTGGATACGCTGCTCGTTGGCGATCTCGCGCGTGATCACCACGCGACGCTCCTGCAACGAGTGCCCGCTCAGCGTGCCCTCGCAAGGCACGCTGCGCACCACGCGGAGCATGGCGTCGTCCACGCCGGC
>LNDQ01000134.1 GCA_001464695.1 Betaproteobacteria bacterium Ga0077523
GCCGACAAGGTGTTGACCACGCTCAGCACTTCGTTCTGGTTGAGCAACTCGGTGCGTGAGGCGCGCAGCACCATCTCGCGGCGGTTGCCATCGAGTTCCGCCGCGGCCCGCGCGGCGAAGATGCGCAGCAGCGTCTGTGCGAACGGGATGTCCTGGATGGCCCCGCTGTGCATGACCACGAGGATGCCGATGGGTTGCTGGTCCGCCGACATGAGATGGGCGCCCAGATAGCTCTCGACCGCGAAGTCCTTCAGCAAGGCATCCGCCGGAAACTGTGCCTGCACGCTCGAGGGGTAGACGCACAACGCCTCCGCCATCACGCGCTCGCAGGGCGTGCCGGCGAGGGAGTACTGGAAATTCGCAACGCGCTGGCCACCGGCATGGACCGAGATCGTCCGCATCGAAGTGGCCGCCGAGTCCGGCAACTCGCCCACGAAGACGTAGTCGACACCGAGCACGTGCGCCAGCTCGCGCGTCAGCGTGTCGAAGAACTGATCGCCCGTCGCCGCCGCGGTACCTTCGGCGACGTGCTGCAGCAGTTCGCGCCGGCGCTCGGAGGCCTCGTCCGCCCGCTTGCGGTCGGTGACGTCGGTGATCACGCCATCGAGCAGGGTCACCGCCTTGTCCGGATCCCGCGTGGCCTGGCTTCGTTCGTGGACCCAGCGCACGTCGCCGTCAGGGCGCACGACGCGGTACTCGAGATCCACCTGCGAGCCGTCGTCGTGAGCCTGCTGCAGCGCCGATTCGAGGCGCTCCGCATCGAGCCGGTGGACGCGGGAATCGAGGCTGCCCCGCCGCGGCCCGCGCAGCGTCTTGTCGGGCACGCCGTAGATCACCGCGGATCCGCCGCTGATGAACTGGACCGTCCAGCCCGATTCCCACACGCAGCGGATCGCCGCCGAAGGCATGTTGTCGAGCAACGCCCGGTAGCGGGCCTCGCCGCGCCGGGTGCGGTCCTGGATGAGCAGCTGGGAGACCAGGTCGGCCATCGAGACCACGTAGCGGCGTTCCGGATCGGTCCACAACCGGGGCCCGCCGACGTGCTCGAGGCTCAGGATCCCCACGGTCTCGCCGGCCAGACGCAGCGTGCTGTCCATGAGCGCCCCGACGCCGGCCTCGCGCAGATAGTTCTGGGCGAGCTCGGTGGTCCTCGGGTCGGTCCAGGCGTCGTGGGCATCCACCAGCCGGCCGCTGCGCAATGCCTGGAAGTACGTCGGGTACTCGACATAGGGCATCTCGATGCCGGGCACGAATTCCTGCCTGACGGAATCGAACAGGATCGTGCAGCGCATCGCCGCCCGGTCGTCCTGCATGAGCCAGATGCTGGCGCGCCGCACCTGGAGCGCACCGGCCAGCGTCTGGGCGACGCGCTTCAGGGCGTCGTCGAGCTCCGCGTACCAGATCGACCAATCCGTCGCGAGAGCGAGATAGGCGTGCTGGAGCGATCGGTCATCGAGGGGCTTGCGATGCGGCCGGGGGATACTCATGTCTGCATAGCGGGCGGGCACAAGCCGGGGCCCGGGCGGCCGATCGGGAGCCGCCCGGGAAGTTGCGGCGCAGGCGGTATCGGGAGCCGCCTGTGCCTCGAATGCTTGAACGGCGCATTTGCGCCCCGACTTGAGGGTTACCTGACAATTCGATGCCGGGGAGCGGCCGGGTCGGGCATAATCGCTGCTCGCATCGGACTGCCGACTTCTCGTCGGTCAGGATGATTCGGGATGTTCAGGATTCGTCTTCCGGGGGCGCATTTGGCTTCGACGGGGGTCACGAAGCAGTGCAGTGCATGCCGAGGTCCAGTCACCTCGTAAATCCGCTGGAAATCGACAGTCGCCAACGACGACCGTTACGCTCTCGCGGCCTAACACCCGCGGGACTCTGCTCCGGTTCTGCCTCGGACCGGCTAGCGCAAGCTAGAGCAGAGTCATTTTCGAGGCATCGCTCGGTTTCGGGTTACTTGACTCCGGGTTAAATCCAAGGTGACTCGCCCTGAGATTGCCTGCCCGTCGGCGGCCGAAGGGTTAAACCCAATGACGTGGCTACGCATGTAGTACTGTCTGTGTAGGGCTTTCGGACGGGGGTTCGATTCCCCCCGCCTCCACCAATAAAAAGGGCTCGCCATCCGGCGGGCCCTTTTTATTGGTGGATGTGGTGCGGATGAGAACCGCCACCGGGCCATTCGGCAGGGCCTCGATTTTGGGTCGGGTCAGCTGACTTTGGCCGGTACCGTACGAACGGGTCAACTCCAGTCAAGAGGCGGACTGATCCGTGCATCCCCACGCGTGCAA
>LNDQ01000135.1 GCA_001464695.1 Betaproteobacteria bacterium Ga0077523
CCGCCAGCGTTCAATCTGAGCCAGGATCAAACTCTTCAGTTCAATCCTTCCAAAGCTTCAAACTCGCTTGACGTATTTCTACCTCTTGCGAGCACTCTGTCTATTACCTTCGCAGCATCCCGCATCCACCCAGAGTTCCCCCCAAGCAAACACAGAACACCCGCCAGAGTGCCCACATCTATCGGCTGTTCAAACTGTTAAAGAGCGATCCGAATCGCCATCAACGGGGATGGTTGCGGGGGCAGGATTTGAACCTACGACCTTCGGGTTATGAGCCCGACGAGCTGCCAGACTGCTCCACCCCGCGCCCGGACTGCGATTCAGAGTCAAACAGTTTAGCTGGCACCCTACCCAGGCGTCAACAATTCGACGCCTGAAAGCCCGGATTCAGCCGTCGGCGCGAAGCCAATCCAGGATCGGCGCCCATTGGACGCGGTCGCGGGCAGTCAGGTACTCGGGCAGGTCGAAGATGCTCTGCCCGTTGAACGCCGCGTTGGCATAGACCTGGGTGTCGCGAAGGTACGACAGCACGGGGAGGTCGAACTGCTGCAGGAAAGCCTCCAGAGTGGCCGCCGCCTTGGTCCTGGGATCCACCCGCATCCCGATGATCCCTATAGTCGAACGGTGCCGCTTCACGGACTTTTCAGCCACCAGCGCCTGAATGAAGTCACTGGTGGCTGCCATGTCGAAAAGTGACGGCTGGACCGGCACGACGATCTTCTGGGCGATCTTCAGGGCGTGCGCGAGGTTCTTGCCGTGCAGGCCGGCCGGACTGTCCAACACCAGCCAGCCCTTGGCCCGACCACCGCCGCTATCCGCGTCCTCGCCGTCGAGGCGGGCGATGGGTGGGGCATCGGCGCCCCGGATACCCAGCCAGGCGAGCGCCGAACGCTGCCGGTCAAGGTCCCAGAGGGTCACATGCTCGCCTCGGCTCGCAAGGGCGCCAGCCACGTTCGTTGCGAGGGTGGTCTTGCCTGCTCCGCCCTTTGGATTTGCCACCAGTACCGACCGCATGAACTCTCCCAAGTTTTCGGTGCCACGCTTCAGGCCTGTTCTACGGGTGCCTCCTGTGCTGCTTCCAACGGCAATTCCGCCTCTTCCTCGAGGGGTGTCTGCTCGATCAAGGTGCCCAACTCCTCCAGCGGCGGCAATTCGGCCAGCGAACGCAAGCCCAGGTCGTCGAGGAACGCGCGGGTAGTGGCGAACAACTCGGGGCGGCCCTCGACCTCCCGATGGCCGATGCGCTCGATCCACTGGCGGGCTTCAAGGGCCTTGAGAATGGTGGCCGCCACTGCGACACCCCGAATATCCTCGATATCGCCTCGGGTCACCGGCTGCCGGTAAGCGATGATCGCCAGCGTTTCGAGCACCGCCCGCGAGTACTTGGGGGGCTTCTGCGGGCTCAGCCGGTCGAGGATGCCCTGGTACTGGGGCCGGGTCTGGAACCGCCAGCCGGAAGCCACCGAGACCAGTTCGACGCCGCGCCCCTGCCAATCGGAGCGCAGATCCTCCAGCACCTTGCGCAGGGTCTCGGCGTCGACCTCGTCGTCGAACAGGCGCTTCAACGCCTGCAGGGAGAGTGGCTCGGGGCTGGCCAGCAATGCCGCCTCGAGCAGCCACTTCGCATGGGTGAGATCAGTTGTGGGAAAGTCCATCGTTCAACCTGACGTAGATCGGAGCGAACGCCGCCTGCTGGGTGACGTTCACCAGATGCTCCTTGGCGAGCTCGAGAATCGCCAGGAACGTGACGACCAGTTCGGGCACGCCCCGCTCGGGTTCGAACAGCCGGGCGAACTCGACGAATGAAAGACCCTGCAGGTGTCGCAGGATCCGGCTCATGTGCTCACGCACGGAAAGCTGCTCCCGCGTGACTTTGTGGTGTCGCGTGGCTTTCGCCCGGGCAAGCAGCCCGAGCCATGCCAGGCGCAGGTCTTCGGGCTCCACTTCGGGCAGGCGTACCAGAACGGCACGCTCGGAAAACACCTGCACAGCCTGAAAATCGCGGGTCGCCTGCGGCAGCTCGTTGAGCCGCTGGCCGGCCACCTTCATCCGCTCGTACTCCAGCAGTCGGCGTACCAGTTCGGCGCGGGGATCCTCCTCCTCAGCCTCCGGCGCGGCTGGCGGCCGCGGCAACAACATGCGCGACTTGATCTCGATCAGCAGCGCCGCCATCAGGAGGTACTCGGCCGCGAGCTCGAGCTGCTTTACCCGCATGACCTCGACGTATTCCATGTATTGCCGGGTGATCTCGGCCATGGGGATGTCGAGCACGTCGAGGTTGTGCTTGCGGATCAGGTAGAGCAGCAGGTCGAGCGGCCCCTCGAACGTCTCCAGGAAGACTTCCAGGGCCTCGGGCGGGATGTACAGGTCCCTCGGCAATTCCAGGATCGGTTCGCCATTGACCCGTGCGATGCGCCCGGAGTCCTGACTCGTGGGCGCGGCTCCGTCAATGACGGTCAATTCGACCAATTGTGCTGCGCTTTCCGGGACATCGGGTTTCCAGGCAGTCGCGGGGCGACCGGGTTGACCGCGGGATTATCCAATAAAGCATCGGCCTGGCGCCACCCGGGCAGGACGGATGGGGCGCGCCCGGGTGCTTTTAAGGTTTCCCACGGCGTTGCCGATATTCGGGGCGTCACTGGCGCACATGCACAGGGTATCCGATCGACCCTGGCAATGCCCGAACCAACCATCCCCGAACACCCCAAGCAGCAATCGCCACCGGAGCGTAACACCATGTCGGAATTGATGAAAAATATCGACGCCCGGACCAAACTGGCGGGCACGAACAAGCTCGAGATTCTCCTTTTCTCCCTGGGCAAGGACAGCCGGAGCGGGCGCCGTGAAACCTACGGCATCAATGTCTTCAAGGTCCGGGAAGTCATGCGCACGCCGGAGATCACCCGGGCGCCGGACATGCCCGATGCCGTGGAGGGCATGGTCAGCCTGCGCGGGAGCCTGGTGCCGGTGGTCGACCTCGCCCGCTACACGCGGATGCCGGTGGAATCGACGCCGCAGATCATGATCGTGACCGAATACAACGGCCACACCCAGGGATTCCTGGTGGAGGCGGTGGACACGATCCTGCGCCTTGACTGGTCGGCCATGAAGGTGCCGCCGGAGATGATGAGCGCGCAGACCGGCGGCCTGGTCGTGGCCGTCACCGAGCTGCCGGACAACCGCCTCGTGATGATGCTGGACGTCGAGAAGATCCTGTCCGAGACCAGTGGCTACGACGACGAGCACCTGTACGCGAACATCAAGCCGGTGGACACCGGGACACGCACCGTGCTGTTCGCCGACGACTCGTCGATCGCCCGCAAGCAGATCACCAAGACCCTCGACGCCATGAACGTGCGCTGGGTAAGCGCCATCAACGGCGGCCAGGCGTGGGAGGAACTCGAGCGTATCGCTGCTGCCGCCACCGCCGCCAATCGCCCCATCAGCGATTTCGTGAACCTCATCCTCACCGATGTGGAGATGCCCGAACTGGACGGCTACATGCTCACCCGGCGCATCAAGAACGATCCGCGCTTCGCCAAGCTGCCCGTGATCATGCACTCGTCGCTTTCCGGCATGCAGAACCAGCAGCTCGGCCGCTCCGTCGGCGTCGACGAATACGTCGCCAAGTTCGAGCCGCACAAGCTCGCCGAAACCCTGAGCAACCGCCTGGCAACGGCCGCCTGACCGACCCGCCCGATCTCCCTTACGACAACACGCCCACCGATGGACCTCTCCGACAACCAGAACCTGCTCGAATCGGTCGATGCCCGCACCAAGCTCGCCGGCTCGAACAAGATGGAAATCCTGCTGTTCTCGCTCGGCACCCGCGAGACCTTCGGCATCAACGTCTTCAAGGTGCGCGAAGTGACGCGCACCCCCACGATCACGCGCACGCCCAACATGCCCCCCGGGGTGGAAGGGGTCATCTCGCTGCGCGGGAACATCATCCCGGTGATCAGCCTCGCCAAGTTCATCAGCATCGGCGATCCGAGCGCGGCGGGTGTGGCGACCATGATGGTCACCGAGTACAGCCGCCGCACGCAGGGCTTCCTGGTCCACGACGTGGACCGCATCGTGCGAGTCGACTGGGACAAAGTGAAAGCGCCCGAAACCATCCTCGCGGGCCACGATGGCCTCATCACCGCCATCACCGAACTGCCCGACGGCAAGCTGGTGTCGATCCTGGACGTCGAGCAGATCCTCGCCAACGCATTCGGCGAGGAGCCGGTGCCGGAACTGGAGAAGGTCGATTCGGACCGCGAGCACCACGTGTTCTTCGTCGACGATTCGATGGTGGCGCGCAAGGAAATCTCCCAGGTGCTCGACAAGCTGGGCGTCAAGTACAACCAGGCCAACAACGGCTTCGAAGGTTGGGAGCGTCTGAAGGGCATGGCAAGCCGTGCGCAAGCCGAGGGGCGCAGCCTGAGCGAGTCGGTGAGCGTGATTCTGGTCGATGCCGAAATGCCCGAGATGGACGGCTACGTGCTGACGCGCAACATCAAGACCGATACACGATTCGACGGCATTCCGGTGGTGATGCACTCCTCGTTGTCCTCGGAAGCCAACCGCGCCATGGGCAAGAGCGTAGGTGTCGACGCCTATGTCGCGAAGTTCGACCCGACGGTGCTCGCAGACACCCTGCGACCCTTGTTCCACAAATGATCCACGAGATCGCGCCGCGAGCGCGACGTTCGCCAATCCGTACGCCGGAGACGCATCGATGAGCAAAGACATGAAATTCCTGGTGGTCGACGACTTCTCCACCATGCGACGAATCATCCGCAATCTCCTGAAGGAGCTCGGCTTCACCAACGTCGACGAGGCGGAGGATGGAGTGAGCGCCCTCGCCAAACTGAAGGGCGGCGGCTTCGACTTTGTCGTCTCGGACTGGAACATGCCGAACATGACCGGCATCGAACTGCTGCGCGCAATTCGCGCGGACGACACACTGAAGCAGCTGCCCGTGTTGATGGTCACGGCGGAGGCAAAGAAGGAGAACATCGTCGAAGCAGCGCAGTCCGGCGCCAGCGGCTACGTGGTGAAACCCTTCACCGCCGTCACTCTCGACGAGAAGATCTCGAAGATCCTCCAGAAGCAGGGGGTGCCACAATGAGCGTGACCGTCGCTTCCAGCCAGGACTCCGACGACCTCGAAGCACTGTTCGACAGCATCGTCGCCGAGAACACGATCAAGGAAGGCCCCGCTGCTCCGACGGGCGACGATGCCGGTGTCGTTGCACGGCTCGGCCATCTCGCCCGGTCCCTGCACGACAGCATGCGCGAGTTGGGCTACGACAAGATCATCGCGAAAGCCGCCGATTCCATTCCCGACGCGCGCGACCGCTTGACCTACATCGCCTCCATGACTGAGAACGCAGCCTCGCGCACGCTGACGGCCACCGAAGCGGCGCAGCCGCTGCAGGACAAGCTCGAGTCCGACGCGACCACTCTCAACTCCGAGTGGGAAAAGCTGTACGCCAATCAACTCTCCGTGGATGAATTCAAGGCACTGGCCGGCAAGACACGCGATTTCCTGCGCGACGTCCCGGTGCATGCCCGCGCCACCAACGCGCAGTTGCACGAGATCATGATGGCGCAGGACTTCCAGGACCTCACCGGCCAGGTCATCAAGCGCATGACCGACGTCGCTCGCGACGTCGAGAAGCAGCTCCTCGAGCTGCTGATCGAACACCTGCCGCCCGAGCGCCGCGTCCAACTCGAGGCCGACGGGCTCGCCGGCCCGAACGTGCACGGCAAGAGCGCGTCGGGCGTCCTCACGGACCAGGGGCAGGTCGACGACCTGCTCGAGAGTCTCGGATTCTGACCGGGCGCACTTCGCCCGAGGGCCACATCGATGAGTGATTTCGCAGGGATGGAGGAGCTGCTTCGGGATTTCCTGACCGAAGCCAACGAACTGCTCTCCGATGTCGACAACAAGCTGGTGGAACTCGAGAAGCGGCCCGATGATGCCAAGCTGCTGAACGACATCTTCCGTGGCTTCCACACCATCAAGGGTGGTGCGGGCTTCCTCAACGTCGACGAACTGGTGAAGCTCTGCCACCTGACCGAGAACCTGTTCGACAAGCTACGCAACCACGCGCTCACCCTGTCACCCGAGCTGATGGACGTGATCATGTCGGCCACCATGGTGGTGCGCGACATGTTCCAGTCGCTCGAACGGGCATCGATGCCGCAGCCGGCCGATGCTGGTCTGCTCGCCGCCCTCAAGGACGCGCTCGACGGCAAGCTCTCCGAACCCGCCGCCAACACGGAGGCGACTGCATCTGATCCCGCGTTGACGCCGGCGCCTCCCGCCGACTCCCCCGTTGCAGGCGCGAGCGGAGACGGTCCGGACTGGAATGCCCTGTATCACGGCCTGCTCGGAACCGCGGCGCCTGCCGGGAAGGCGGCTGCAGTGCGTGAAGTACAGCCAGGTCGCAGCCCCGGGCGGCGTGCCACCGACCTGCCCGAAGCCGACGGCATGCGTGCCGGCCGGCGCGACAACGACAAGGTGGTCGTCGTTTCCCAGGAAACGACGATCCGCATCGACACCAACCGCCTCGATCAGGTGCTCAACCTGTCCGGCGAGATCGGTCTCGCGAAAAACCGGCTCAACTGCCTGCGGACCGACATCCTGTCGGGCAAGGACAACCCCGACACCTTCCGTGCGCTCGACGAAGCGGTCAGCCACCTCGATCTTCTGGTGAGCGACCTGCAGAACGCGGTCATGAAGACGCGCATGCAGCCGATCGGCCGCCTGTTCCAGAAGTATCCGCGGCTTGCCCGCGACATGGCGCGCCAGCTCGGCAAGAACGTCGAACTGGTGCTGGTCGGCGAAGACACCGAACTCGACAAGACGATGATCGAGGAGCTGGGCGACCCGCTCATCCACCTGGTTCGCAACGCCGTGGACCACGGCATAGAAGCGCCGGATGAGCGCCGCCGCAGCGGCAAGGCGGAAACCGCCACGGTGCGCCTGTCGGCCCAGCAGATGGGCGATCACATCATCCTCGAGATCGCCGACGACGGCCGCGGCATGAAGCCCGACGTACTGCGTCGCAAGGCCGTGGAAAAGGGTCTGATCGACGCCGACGCCGCCGCCAACATGGACGATCGGCATGCGCTGCAACTCGTCTTCATGCCAGGCTTCTCGACCAAGGAGCAGGTGAGCAGCTTCTCCGGCCGCGGCGTGGGGATGGACGTGGTCAAGACCAACATCCAGAAACTGAATGGCCGCATCGAGATCAAGTCGATCGTCGGCGGCGGCACCACATTCTCCATATCCCTGCCGCTCACCCTGGCGATCCTGCCGGTGCTGGTGGTGCGCGTGGGCGAGCAGCCTTTCGCCGTCCCGCTCGCCCTGGTGCGCGAGATCATCACCATCAAGCCGGAGGAGGTCCAGGAAGTGTCCGGCAAGGCGACCATGGTGGTCCGTGACGAGGTGCTGCCGGTGCGTTCGCTGTCCGGTCTCATCGGGTGGCCGCAGGAGAAAGCGCCTGCCTATGGTGTGCTGATGCAAAGTGCGGTGAACAACCTCATTCTCGCCGTGGACGGTTTCGTGGGCCGCGACGACGTGGTCATCAAGCCGCTGGAAGACGTCAAGCCGAAGGGTGTGGCCGGCGCGACACTGTCGGGCGACGGTTCGGTGGTGCTGGTGCTCGACATGGAACAGTTGCTCAGCGAACCGCACGTGGAGACCCGCCGCAGCCTGTTCGACATGGCGGCTTGAGCCCGGTACGCGTCCTTGACTTCCCCCAGCTTCCTCGTCCGTCGTCCGCTGCTCGCGCGTGACGGAAAATTCGCGGCCTACATGTTCCGTTCGATCGGTGGCGCGTCCGATGCCTCCGCGTACGACGGCATCCTGAACACCGACACCAAGGCCGACTCGCGCCTCGTCTTTCTGGAAGACGTGCCGGCAGGACTGGCCGCCCCGGCCACCGGGGACGCGAAGCGCTTCGTCGCCATGGTCGGTGCCGACGATGGCGCCGACCGGATCGCCCCGCTGAAGGCGAAGGGGTTCTCCGTCTGCGCTCGCGTTGCAGGTGCAGCGCCCTCGGCGCTGGTCAACATGGGCGCAGCCGACTACATCTGGTGGGATGCCAAGGTCGCCGGGGATCTGTCGGTTCCAGCCAAGGCCGCGCAGCGCATCCCCGGCAAGCGAGTCGCGGGGGGTGTGGCATCGCGCGACGCGTTCGATCACGGGAAGGAGCTGGGTGCCCAGCTCTTCGAGGGCGAGTGGTACCTGCGCGTCGACGGCAACCCCAACAAGCCGATCACGCCGGCGCAGTCGACGATCCTCGAACTCACCAACATGATCCAGACCGAGGCGCCGGTCGCGAAACTCGAACAGGCGCTGAAGCGCGACGCGACCATCTCGTTCCGGCTGCTGCGCTACATCAATTCGGCCGGCTTCGGCCTGCAGTGCGAAATCACCTCGTTCCGGCACGCCCTCACCATCCTCGGCTACCAGAACCTCGGGCGCTGGCTCGCGCTGCTGCTGGCGACCGCCGGGTCGGGCACCACCGCGCCGGCCTTGATGCGCGAAGCGGCCGCCCGGGGGCGCCTCGCGGAGCTGATCGGTCATGACCTGGTCGATGCACAGGAGCGCGACACCCTGTTCATCGTCGGTGTGTTTTCGCTGTTGCCTGCGATCCTGCAATTGCCCATGCCGCAACTGCTCGACCAGTTGAATCTGGCCGAAAACGTGACCGATGCTCTGCTCACCCGTCAGGGGCTGTACGGCCCCATCCTGCGCCTCGCCGAGGCCGTGGAAAGCGATGACGAGGCGCTCATCTCACGCCTCACCGTCGACCTGCAGCTCGATGCGACCCAGTTGAACCGCCATCACATCGCAGCGCTCACCTGGGCCGACCAGCTCTCGTTGCAGTAACGGGCCTCAACCCTTCGAGAACTCGAAGCGCCCCGCAACAACGTCCACTTTCACGCGGTCCTTCGGCGCGAACTCGCCCTCGAGGATGCGCTTCGCGAGCGGATTCTCGATGCTCTGCTGGATCGCCCGCTTGAGCGGCCGTGCCCCGTAGATCGGATCGAAGCCCGCCAGCGCGAGCTCCGCGAGCGCCGCGTCGGTGACATCCAGCCCGAGCTCCATCTTCGCGAGCCGTGATTCGAGCCCGCGCAACTGGATCTTCGCGATGGCCTGGATGTTCTTCTCGTCCAGGGCGTGGAACACGACGACCTCGTCGATCCGGTTGATGAACTCCGGCCGGAAATAGGACTTCACTTCGCCCATCACGGCAAGCTTGATGACCTGGTAGTCGTCGCCGGCCATCTGCTGGATCATCTGTGAACCGAGGTTCGACGTCATCACGATCACCGTGTTCTTGAAGTCCACGGTGCGGCCCTGCCCGTCGGTCATGCGGCCGTCGTCGAGCACCTGCAAGAGCACGTTGAACACGTCCGGATGCGCCTTCTCGACCTCGTCGAGCAGGATCACCGAGTACGGCTTGCGCCGCACCGCTTCGGTGAGATAGCCGCCCTCCTCGTAGCCCACGTAGCCGGGCGGAGCACCGATCAACCGTGCGACGGAGTGCTTCTCCATGAATTCGCTCATGTCGATGCGAATCAAGTGGTCCTCGGAGTCGAACAGGAACCCCGCCAACGCCTTGCACAGTTCGGTCTTGCCCACACCCGTAGGCCCGAGGAAGAGGAACGAGCCGTAGGGCCGGTTCGGGTCCGACAGGCCGGCACGCGAGCGGCGGATCGCATCGGACACCAGGCGCACTGCCTCGTCCTGCCCGACCACGCGCTCGTGCAGCCTGGCTTCCATGCGGACCAGCTTGTCGCGTTCGCCCTGCATCATCTTGGAAACGGGAATGCCAGTCGCACGTGACACCACTTCGGCGATCTCTTCGGCACCCACCTGCGTCCGCAGCAGCGTCGGCCGCTCCTTCGAATCGACTTTCTCGGCCGCCTTCAGCTGAGCCTCCAACTGCGGCAGCTTGCCGTATTGCAACTCCGCGACCTTGTCGAGCTTGCCCTCGCGCTGGAACTTGGCAATCTCGGCACGCACGCGGTCAATCTCTTCCTTCACGTGCGCCGCGCCGTGGACCTGGGCCTTCTCGGCCTTCCAGATTTCCTCGAGGTCGGAATACTCCTTCTCGAGCCGCACGATCTCGTCTTCGATGAGACCGAGGCGCTTGCGCGAAGCCTCATCCTTTTCCTTCTTGATCGCCTCGCGCTCGATCTTGAGCTGGATCAGACGGCGGTCGAGCTTGTCCATCGCCTCGGGCTTCGAATCGATCTCCATCTTGATGCGCGCCGCGGCTTCGTCGATCAGGTCGATCGCCTTGTCGGGCAGGAAGCGGTCGGTGATGTAGCGATGCGAAAGCTCCGCCGCCGCGACGATCGCGGGGTCGGTGATCTCGACACCGTGGTGCACTTCGTACTTTTCCTGGAGTCCGCGCAGGATCGCGATGGTGTCCTCGACGCTGGGCTCGTCCACCAGCACCTTCTGAAATCGGCGTTCGAGCGCCGCGTCCTTCTCGATGTACTTGCGGAACTCGTCCAGGGTGGTGGCGCCGACGCAATGCAGCTCACCGCGTGCCAGCGCAGGCTTCAGCATGTTGCCCGCATCGATGGCGCCTTCGGCTTTGCCGGCGCCCACCATGGTGTGGATCTCGTCGATGAAGACGATGATGCGCCCTTCGTCCTGGGCCACTTCCTTCAACACGCTCTTCAGGCGTTCCTCGAACTCGCCGCGGTACTTCGCACCCGCCAGCAACGCCGCCATGTCGAGCACCAGGACGCGCTTGCCGCGCAGCGAGTCGGGTACTTCGCCGTTGACGATGCGTTGCGCCAGCCCTTCGACGATGGCGGTCTTGCCGACCCCGGGCTCGCCGATCAGCACCGGGTTGTTCTTGGTGCGGCGCTGCAGGATCTGGATGACGCGGCGGATCTCGTCGTCGCGCCCGATCACCGGGTCGAGCTTGCCGCGCGCCGCGCGTTCGGTCAGGTCGAGCGTGTATTTCTTCAGTGCTTCGCGCTGGCCTTCGGCCTCCTGCGACTGCACCGATTCGCCGCCGCGCACCGCGTTGATCGCGGTCTCGATCGCCTTGCGGGTCCCGCCATGCTGCTTCAGCAGGCGCCCGGTCTCGCCCTTCTCGTCCGCCAGCGCCAGGAGGAACAGTTCCGAGGCGATGTACTGGTCGCCGCGCTTCTGGGCTTCCTTGTCGGTGACGTTGAGCAGCGCTGCGAGCTCGCGCGAAACATTGATCTCGCCGCCGGTACCCTCCACCTTCGGCAGGCGCTCGACAGCGTTCTTCACGTCCTGGGTCAGCGCCGGGACATTGCTCCCGGCCCGCTGCAACAGCGACGCGGTGCTGCCGTCCTCCTGCTGCAGCAACGCGAGCAGCAGGTGGGCCGGCTCGATGTAGCCGGCGTCGCGGCCGACCGCGATGCTCTGCGCATCGGCCAGGGCCTGCTGGAACTTGGTGGTGAGCTTGTCGACTCGCATGGGATCCTCGGCAGTGCAAATATCTGAATGCCTGCGAGTTTGGGGCAAGGCCCGAGCATTTCAACGGTCCGCCGGCGGCTTTGATCTGCGTCACGAAAACTGGCACATTCGGGCGCACAATCCGCTGTCACCGGAGGCTCGATGAAACAGCTGCTCGCCGTATGCGCTGGTGTGCTTGCCTGCGCCGCACCCGTCCTGGCCCAGTCCGACCTGGAACGCGAGACCCAGGCCGCCCGTGCCCTTTCCGCACAGCTGGTCCAGCAACTCGGCGCCACTCTCAAGGCCGAGCTCGGCACCAACGGCCCGGAGGGCGCGATCGGTGTCTGCAAGGACACCGCGCCCACCATCGCCGGCAACCTGTCGCGGCAAAGCGGCGCCCGGGTGGCGCGCGTGAGCCTGCGCACCCGCAATGCCATGCTGGGCACCCCCGACGCCTGGGAGCAGACGGTGCTCGCCGACTTCGACCGCAGAGTCGAGGCCGGCGAAAAGCCTGAGGCCATGGAGCACGCCGAGTTCGTCGACGAGCCGGCCGGACGCTACTTCCGTTACCTGAAGGCGATCCCGGTTCAACCGATGTGCCTCGCGTGCCACGGCGCCACCGACACCATCCCCGAAGGCGTCAAGCGCAAGCTCGCAGCCGATTATCCGAACGACCGCGCCACCGGTTATGCGCCCGGGCAGATCCGCGGTGCCGTGACCGTCAAGAAGCCCTCGAACTGAAAAGTGAGCCGACCCCCGATGGGCCTGCGGCCCTTCCCCCCAAGGGGGCCAGCCCGCTTGGGGCGGCCCGGCGCGGGCTGAGATGACGCCCCCCCCGATGGGCCTGCGGCCCCTCCCCCCAAGGGGGCCAGCCCGCTTGGGGCGGCCCGGCGCGGGCTGAAGAGAGACTGAACCATGCCTTTTCGCCAACTCTTCGACCCGGAATCCTCCACCTATACCTACGTGCTGGGGGATCCCGAGAGCCGCGAGGCGGTGATCGTCGATCCGGTCCGTCCGAACATCGAGCGCGATCTCGCCGTACTGGCCGAGCTCGAGATGAAGCTCGTCTGGATCCTCGACACTCACGTGCACGCCGACCATGTGACCGGGGCCAACGCGCTCAAGCAGCGCACCGGCGCTCGTACCGTGGTCAGCACCCATTGCGGCGCGAGCGGCTTCGATCGCCTGATCGACGAAGGCGAACTCATCGTCTTCGGCAACGAAGTCGTGCGCGCCATCGCCACGCCCGGGCACACGCCCGGCAGCACCTGCTACCTGTGGCGCGACCGGCTGCTCACGGGTGACACCCTGCTGATCGGCGGCTGCGGGCGTACGGATTTCCAGCGCGGCAGCGCGGAGGCGCTCTACGAGAGCATCACCGACAAGCTGTTCGCGCTGCCCGAGGACACGCTGGTCTACCCGGGGCACGACTATCACGGTCGGCGCGTATCAACCATCGGCGAAGAGAAGTCCACCAATCCGCGGCTGGCTGGAAAGTCGCGCGAGGAGTTCGTTCAGATCATGAACGCGCTCGACCTCCCGGAGCCGAAGCAGATCCGCGTTGCGGTGCCCGCCAACCTGGCAGGAGGAACCCCTTGATGGCGCCGGTACGAGCGCTGGTCTTCGACGCCTACGGCACCCTCTTCGACGTGCATTCGGTCATTGCCGAATGCGAGCAGCATTTCCCCGGACGCGGTGCGAACCTGTCGAAGCAGTGGCGCGTGACGCAGCTTGAATACACCTGGCTGCGCAGTCTGATGGGACGCTACGAAGATTTCGAACAGGTCACTGCCGGCGCGCTCGCGCATGCGTGCGCCTCATTGAAACTCACGCTGAGCGATGCCACGCGGGCGGCGCTGATGAATTCGTACCTGCTCCTGACGCCGTACTCCGAGGTACCGGCCGCCCTGGATTCCCTCGCGCCACGCAAACGCGCCATTCTGTCGAATGGATCGCCGCGTATGCTGGACGCCGTGGTTCGCAACGCCGGATTGAGCGAACGGTTCGACGCAGTCCTGAGCGTCGATGCCCTGCGCATCTACAAGCCCCACCCGAGCGTCTACCAGCTCGCCGTCGACCGGCTCGGCGTGCCGATCGACGAGATCGCTTTCGTCTCGTCGAACTTCTGGGACGTGTCGGGCGCCACATCCTTCGGCTTCCGGACGTTCTGGATCAACCGGGCCGGGAACGTGCCCGACCCCCTCGGCTTTCAGCCAGCGGCCGTCCTCAGCGGACTCGACCAGCTCGCCGGAGTCCTCAGCCCTGGTTAGCGATGCGGCGTCAGCACGTCGGCAACGATCGCCTTGGCGACCATGCCGCAGGCCGCCATGGCGACCGTGCCGGACAGCACCAGCATTACGAGATTGACGATCATGGGGTTTCTCCTGGAGGTCGGGGCACCGCCTTGGGCACCGCCTCACCCCTTGACGTTGCAGCGGTCATGCCAGGATTTCACGACACATAATCAATGAATTAAGAAATCCTCGACCCACCTAGCCGTCGAACCTCCGACACCGGTGTCGACAACTTGGCGTCACTCACCGCTCAAGATGCACCGAAGGGCTGTGCGCCCCACCCACTACCCCTACTTGCGGCGGAGGGCCCGTGCGCCCCACCCACTATGCCTGTTTGCGGCGGAGGGCCGTGCGCCCCAGCTTCGCTGGCCGCGGGGCCAGTTACGGTGCTTGGTAGCTCAGCTTCGCTGGCCGCGGGGCCAGTCACGATGCTTGGTAGCTCAGCTACGCTGGGCGCTGCCCGACCATGGTCTTTGATACCTCAGACCTTGGGGTAGGGAAACAGCGTCGACAGCGCCACGCTTTCCCACGCGCTGGTGACAACGCGCACATGCTCGCGCCGGAACTCGCGTGCGTGCCGCAGGCCGCAGGAGTGCGCGATCATGTCGATTTCCTTGTTCATGTTCTGCGCGTAGTTCGCGACGCGCAGGTACTTCTCCTCGACCACCAGCCCGCGCTGCAGTCGCCGGTTGTGCGTGGTGACACCGGTCGGACAGGCGTTCGTATGGCAGCGCATCGCCTGGATGCAGCCCAGCGAGAACATGAAGCCGCGAGCGGTGTTGATGAAGTCGGCGCCTGCGCAGAGGGCCCACGCTGCCTTGGCGGAGGTCACGAGCTTTCCCGCCGCGACGACCCGGATGCGGTCGCGCAGGCCCGATTCGATCAGCGCATCCACCACGCGCGGCAGGGCCTCGGCGATCGGTAGTGCCATGTGATCCATGAGCGCCTGGGGTGCCGCCCCGGTACCGCCCTCCCCACCGTCGATCACCAGGAAATCGGGCGCGGCGTCGAGCCCCAAGCGCCGAACCGCCTCGCACAGCGCGTGCATGAACTCCCACCCGCCGATCGCCGTCTTGATGCCGATGGGCTTGCCCGAGGTCTCGCGCAACAGACGCACGCGCTCGAGCAGCTGATCCATGTTCGCGAGGTCGCGATGGCGGTTCGGGCTGATCGAGTCGATGTGGGGCGGGATCCCGCGGATCGCGGCGATCTCCTCGGTCACCTTGGCGCCCGGCAGGACTCCACCCTTCCCCGGCTTGGCACCCTGCGAGAGCTTGATCTCAAAGGCCTTCACCTTCGGGGCGAGCAGCCGGATCTTGTCGAGATCGAGATCACCGGTGGCGTTGCGCACGCCGTAGTTGGCGGTGCCGATCTGCATGATGATGTCGCACTCGCCCAGCAGGTGGTGCGGCGAAAGCCCGCCCTCGCCCGTGTCCATCCAGCAACCCGCCAGCTTCGCGCCGCGCGACAAGGCCCGCACGGCAGGCTCCGAGATCGCCCCGAAGCTCATGCCGCTCACGTTGACGAGCGACTTTGCCTCGAATGGTTCGCGACAGTAGCCCGCACCTATGATGAGCGGCGGCGTGGGCGCGCGTTCCTCCTCCAGGATCGGAAACGCGGCGTTCACGAAGATGATGTTGCCCGGCTCGCTGATGTTGTTGGTGGAGCCGAAGCCGATGGTGCCGCCTTCGTCCTTCGCGAGGCGATACACCCACGAGCGCAGCGAGCGGTTGAAGGGCATCTCTTCGCGATCGTTCGCGAAGAAGTACTGCCGGAAATACTCGCCCTGGCGCTCGAACAGGTAACGCAATCGACCCACCACCGGGAAGTTGCGCAGGATCGTGTGCTTCTTCTGGGTGACGTCCTGGATGAACCAGACGATGACGAGCCCGATCGCCAGCATGCCCAGAATGGTCACGAGGCCTTGCAGCAGCACGCCAGTCATCCTGGCTCTCCTCTCGCGGGGTTCAGGCCCGTTTGCGGGCCACGAAATCGATCAACGCCGAACGGCCGACGTGCTTCGTTCCTTCGGCCAGGACCGCCTCGTGCTCGCGGACATGGACCACGTCGAAACCGGCAAAGGCTGCTTCCAGCATCGGCCGGGTGTACATATGTGCGCGGTCGGGCGGTCCGCCGGTTCCGAGTTCCACTTGCTCCGGCGTGTACCCCTGCATCACGACCAGGCCACCGGGCCGCAACGACGTGTGGAAGCCATCGAACAGGCGTGCCCGGTCTGCGGGCGCCGCGAACTGGATGAAGATGCAGACCATCGCGTCGTATGCCGTCGGGATCCATTCCCAGGTGCGGATGTCCGCCTGCTCGAACCGTATGTCGACGGAAGTGTTTTCGGCCAGCCGCCGTGCCTTCTGAAGGGCCAGCGGCGAAATGTCGAACCCGGTGACCTCGCAACCGCGCTGCGCCAACCACACGCTGTTGCGACCTTCGCCGCAGGCGACGTCGAGCACTTTCATGCCGGGCCGGAACAGTGCGCCCTGGCTCGCCAGAAAGACGTTCGGCTCGGTGCCGAAAATGTACTCACCTGCGGCGTAGCGCTTGTCCCAGTAGGCCTGCGCATCGTCGAAGGTAGCCATCGCAGTCAGGTGGCGTGCTCCGCGATGTAGCGCTTGATGGCGGCAGGGTCCGGATTCATGGTCTCGAACCGGAGCGGTTTGTTCTCGATCCCCACGTAGGCAGGCGGCCGTACGGGATCACGCCCGAGCGCCTCGCGGATGGTTTCCGCGAACTTCGCCGGCTGTGCCGTCTCGAGACAGATGAGGGGCACCCCTGCTTCGCGCCGTTCCAGACCGGCCTTGATGCCATCGGCCGTGTGGGTGTCGACGACGACGTTGTAGCGCTCGTTGATCCGGCGGATCGTGGCCACGCGATCGGCGTGGGTGCTGCGACCGGACACGAAACCGAAATCGCGCACCTTCGCGAAATATGGCGTGTTCGCCAGGTCGAAAGCCCCGCCGCCATCGACGTTGCGCCACAGGTCGGCCACCACCCTCGGCTCACGGCCCACCAGGTCGAAGATGAACCGCTCGAAATTGGATGCCTTGGAGATGTCCATCGACGGGCTGCTGGTCTGCGCCACGTCGGCCGCGGCCCGCACACGGTAGCGTCCGGTGCGGAAGAACTCGTCGAGCACGTCGTTCTCGTTGGTCGCCGCCACGAGGCGAGCGATCGGCAGACCCATCATGCGCGCGACGTGCCCCGCGCAGATATTGCCGAAGTTGCCGGAAGGCACCGCGAATGTCACCCGCTGGTCGTCCGACGTAGTGGTCGCGAAATACCCTTTGAAGTAGTACACCACCTGGGCCATCATGCGCGCCCAGTTGATCGAGTTGACCGTGCCGATGCGGTGCCGCGCCTTGTACGCGTGATCGTTCGACACCGCCTTCACCATGTCCTGGCAGTCGTCGAACACGCCGCGCACGGCGATGTTGAAGATGTTCGCATCCTGCAGCGAGTACATCTGCGCGGTCTGGAAGGCGCTCATCTTGCCTTCGGGCGACAGCATGAACACGCGCACGCCACGCTTGCCCCGCATCGCATACTCCGCCGCCGAACCGGTGTCGCCGGAGGTTGCTCCCAGAATGTTCAACTCGTCGCCGCGCTTTGCAAGCGCGTACTCGAACAGGTTGCCGAGCAGCTGCATCGCGACGTCCTTGAACGCCAGCGTCGGCCCATTCGAGAGATGCAGCAGATGGAAACCCGGTGCCAGGGTCGATACCGGCGTGATGTCGTCGGAACCGAACGCGGCTTTCGTGTAGGTGCGATCCACGATGTCCCGCAGATCGGCCGCGGGAATGTCGTCGACAAACCGCGAGAAGATCTCGAATGCGAGATCGCGATATCCGAGCTGGCGCCACGCGCCCAGTTCGGAACGCGTCACCTGCGGATAGGCCTCCGGCACGGTGAGGCCGCCATCGGGCGCCAGTCCGCCCAGCAGGATGTCGGTGAAGGGCGTCGGCGGCATACCGCCGCGAGTCGAGATGTACTTCATGGAAAAGTCAGTGGCACCGGGCCGTCCCAGGCCACTGATGCGCCCCCCCGGGGGGCAGCGACCATCGTGAGCGTGCGGGCCGTTCCATTCTAGTTCCTGCCGAGTTCTTCCAGGCGGATGCGCGTGACCTTGCCTGACACGGTCGGTAGCGCCTCCATCTTCGCCATCGCCGCGTTGACCCGCTTCTCCACCGTGAGGTGGGTGAGCATCACGATGTCCACCTGGTCCTCGCCCTCGCCCGGTTCCTTCTGCACCATCGCGTCGATGGAGATTGTGTTGTCGGCGAGGATGCGCGTGATGTCCGCCAGCACGCCGGGACGATCCAGTACCCGCAGCCGCAGGTAGTAGGAGGTCTCCACCTCCTCCATCGGCAGGATCGGGGTATCCGAGAGCTGATCCGGCTGGAATGCGAGATGCGGGACTCGATTGCCCGGATCGGCGGTGTGCATGCGCGTCACGTCCACCAGATCCGCGACGACCGCCGATGCGGTCGGCTCGGCGCCCGCTCCCGCTCCGTAATACAACGTCGCTCCGACCGCGTCACCCTTGACCAGAACCGCATTCATGACACCTTCGACGTTGGCGATCAGCCGACGCGCAGGGATCAGGGTCGGGTGCACCCGAAGCTCGATGCCGTTGGCCGCGCGGCGCGTAATGCCGAGCAGCTTGATGCGATAGCCGAGCTGCTCTGCGTAACGGATGTCGTCCCGCGTGAGCTTCGAGATGCCTTCGGTGTAGGCCTTTTCGAACTGCATGGGGATGCCGAACCCGATGGCCGCCATGATGGTGAGCTTGTGCGCGGCATCGACGCCTTCGATGTCGAAGGTCGGATCGGCCTCGGCGTAACCAAGCCGCTGTGCTTCCTTCAGCACCGTATCGAAGGCGAGCCCCTTGTCGCGCATCTCCGACAGGATGAAGTTGCTGGTGCCGTTGATGATGCCGGCGATCCACTCGATGCGATTGGCCGTGAGGCCTTCGCGCAGCGCCTTGATGATCGGAATGCCGCCCGCCACGGCCGCTTCGAACGCGACCATCACGCCCTTGCGGCGCGCCGCCGCGAAGATATCGTTGCCGTGGGTTGCGAGCAGCGCCTTGTTCGCCGTGACCACGTGCTTGCCGTTTTCGATGGCGGCGAGGATGAGATCCTTCGCCACGGTATAGCCGCCGATCAGCTCCACCACGATATCGATGGCCGGGTCGCGCACGACCGCGAACGCGTCGTCGGTCAGGCGGGCCGCGTCGCCGACCAGTTGGCGTGCGCGCGCCTGGTCCTTGTCCGCGACGATGTCGATGACGATGCCGCGGCCGGCGCGACGCAGGATCTCTTCCTGGTTGCGGCGCAGCACGTTGAACGTGCCGCCGCCGACGGTACCGATGCCCAGCAGGCCCACACGAATCGGGTTCATGTCAGCGGCACCGGGCCGCCCCAAGGCACTGACGCACCCCCTTGGGGGGCAGCGAACGAAGAGAGCGTGGGGGTCATGTCAAATTCTTTCGGAAACTGAAGGAGGGAATGGTGTAGCCCTCACGGAAATAGAACCGGTGCGCACCGCCGCGCTGCACCCCCGACTCGAGATCGACGCCCGGACAGCCCCGCGTCTTCGCTTCGACCTCGATCCAGCCGATCAGCGCATGACCGACACCACGGGAACGTCGGCGCTCGTCCGTGACGAGATCGTCGACGTAGCAGCGCAAACCCACGTGCGTGTTGCGGTAGAGGCGAAAGATCGCGACGCCCGCGACGCGGTCTTCCGCGATGGCGACCGCCATCTCACCGCCGTCGGCAAAGATGCCCTGCATGGCGCCCACGTAGTCCTGCTGGATCTGTGGCCGCAGCTGACGATGCACGGGTTCGGCCGCCGCAAGCAAAGCCGCGTCGAGGACCTTCCCGTCCGGGCTCGAGACCCGGACCACCGCGATGCTCATCCCGCCCGCACCAGCGCCGGTGGCGCCATCACTCCGTCCTCGCGGAACATCTGCTTGATGCCGCGTACCGCCTGGCGCGTACGCTCGAGATTCTCGATCAGCGCGAAGCGCACGTATTCGTCGCCGTAGTCGCCGAAGCCGATGCCGGGCGACACCGACACCTTCGCCTGGGCCAGCAGTTTCTTCGCGAATTCCAGCGACCCGAGGTGACGGTAGGGCTCCGGAAGGCGAGCCCAGATGTACATGGACGCCTTGGGTTTCGTCACCATCCACCCCGCTTCCTGCAGCCCCTTGTACAGCACGTCGCGGCGCTGCTCGTACTTGAGCCGGATTTCCTCGACACAATCCTGCGGCCCTTCGAGCGCTGCGATCGCCGCCACCTGGATCGGCGTGAAGGTACCGTAGTCGTGGTAACCCTTGATGCGTGCCAGTGCGTTCACGAGCTTGGGGTTGCCGACCATGAAGCCGATACGCCAGCCCGCCATGTTGTAGCTCTTCGACATGGTGAAGAACTCCACCGCCACGTCGCGGGCACCCGGCACCTGCATGATGGAAGGAGCCTTCCAGCCGTCGAAGACGATGTCGGCATAGGCGAGATCGTGCACCACGTAGATGCCGTGTTCGCGCGCCAGCGCCACCAGGCGCTCGAAGAAATCCAGTTCCACGCAACGCGCCGTCGGATTGGACGGGAAGCCCACGATCAGCAGCTTGGGCTTCGGCGTGCATTCGCGGATCGCGCGCTCCACTTCTTCCAGGAAGTCGACGTCGTCGGTCATGCGCACATGACGCACGTCGGCGCCGGCGATCACTGCCCCGTATATGTGAATCGGGTACGACGGGTTGGGCACGAGGACCGTATCACCCCGATCCAGCACCGCCAGCATCAGGTGGGCGAGCCCTTCCTTGGAACCGATGGTGACGATCGCTTCGGTTTCCGGATCGAAGTTGACGCCGTAGCGGCGCTCGTACCAGTCGCAGATCGCCTTGCGCAGGCGGGGAATGCCCTTCGACACGGAATAGCCGTGGGTGTCAGGCCGGTGGGCCGCCTCCATCAGCTTGTCGAGGATGTGCTGAGGCGTGGGCCCATCGGGGTTGCCCATGCTCATGTCGATGATGTCCTCGCCGCGACGGCGGGCGGCCTGCTTCAGCTCGCCGGTGATGCTGAACACGTAAGGCGGCAGGCGCTTGATGCGGGGGAACTCGTGCATGGATTCGGCTCGTCAGGCCCGGGAAGCGGGCCTAAAAATGCTAATGTTACGAGACCTTACCTCATTTGAGCAATCGGAAATCCCCCGTGAAGCTGCACCTCGACCGGCTCGACGGTCGCAATTCGTTCACCGGCTACGGCGCAGGCTACGTGAGCGTCAACGGCCGGCGCCACGAGACGAGCCTCGTGGTGTTCCCGGACCGGCTGATCGATCCTTGGCCGGTCGCTTCGTTCGACCAGCTGGTCGAGCCCGCCCTCGACTTCCTCGCCCCCCTGCCGCTCGAGATCGTGCTCGTGGGTACCGGGCAAACCATGCAGATGCTGCACCCCCGGCACTACCGCCGGCTTTCGGAAGCACGCATCGGCGTCGAGGTGATGGACACCAGCGCCGCGTGCCGGACCTACAACATTCTGCTGGCCGAAGGGCGCAAGGTGGCCGCGGCGCTGGTGGTGGCCTGAGGCCCTCGCCTTGCGCCGGGACCTCAGCCCGTCAGCTTCTCGGGTTCCACCCCTACACGCACGGCACCCCAGTGGCGTCCGCGGATGAAGATCGGCATCGACAGATCGTTCAAGAGCTCGCCCGTGTCGCGCAGATAGGTCTGCAGCAGCATCGGCTGTTCGCTGCGCGCGGCGTTGATCGCCGTGTCGTCGTTGAAGATGCGCTTGTCGCGGCTCGCTACGAGATCCTTCGCGGCATCACCGGTGGGCGGCTGCGCGAACTTGCGATTGTGCGTGGGCGCGTAGCCGTTCTCATCCACGGCGATCGCGAAACGCGCGCCATCGAAAGCTTCCAGCAACGCATCGCCGAGCGCCTGCAACCGCGCTTCGCAGGTCTGATCGTAGGCCGTGCGGAACTTCTTGGGCTGCGAGCCGGGAATCTCGCGGTAGTTGCGATCGAACACGTCGATGCCGGCGCTGGCGGTTTGGGTGAGATACGCCTCGACTTCGTCGCGATAGCGACGCGCGACCCGCTGGAGCCGGTCGAGCGCGGTGTCGCCCAACTCGAACTGCGCACCGGTCGCCAGCATGCGCTCCGTGGCCGCGCGGAAGCCCTTGGTACGAGCGCGGCTCGTGTCCATGCGCTGCGACACGGTGGCGCTGATCTCGTGGATCTCGTCCATGCGGGCGTGGATCTCGCGGTTGGCAGTCTGCAGGCCGGTCATGGCCCCTGCCATCTCCTCGAGTTGCTGGTTCATCGCGCCAAGATCTTCGACCATCGCCTGGAAGCGTTCGGAGGAACTGCTCAGCACCGTGCCGGTCCGCCGCGTGTCTTCGTCGATGCGATCGCTGTCGCGTGCCGTCGCTTCCACCAACCGTATCATCTCGCCGGTACCTTCCGCGATCACCGCGGTGGCGGATTTCACCTTCTCGGCGAGCTTGCGCACTTCGTCCGCCACGACGGCGAACCCGCGGCCGGCTTCACCCGCCCGCGCCGCCTCGATCGCCGCGTTCAACGCGAGCAGATTGGTCTGGTCCGAGATGTCGTTGATGAGCGCGCCGATGTCGCGAATGGAACGGGACCGCTCCGACAGCGATTGCACCGTCTCGCGAAACGCCGCGAGACTGCGGCCTACACCCTCGGTGAGGCGCGACACCTCGAGCATCTCGGCGCCCGATTCGCGGACCACCACGAGGTTGGCCGCGGTGGCTTCCGATACGGTCCGCGCGCGCTCCGCCATGCCTTCCACGGCATCGGTCACGGTCTGGCTGCTGGCGAACACGTTGTCGGCCAGATTCTGCTGCCGTCCGGCGTTGCGGGCCGACTCGTCCAGGTCCTTGGCGAGCTGTGCTGCTGCGGTCGCGATTTCGCTGCCCGATTCGCGGGCCACCTGCACCAGGCCGGCAATGCGATCGACCAGCGCGTTCACGCTGGCAGCGGCAGCCGCGATTTCGGACGAGCCGGCGGCATCGAGGCGGTTCGCCAACGGCGCGGTGCCGTCGCTCAAGGCCTGGACGGAAGCGGCAATCCGGATGAGGGGCCGGGTGATGCGCTCCTGCAGCTGCCACCAGCCAAGCGCGCCGGCGCCGACCCCTGCCAACAGGCCGCTCGCGGCCGCAACCGCAATTCCGGCCCCCAGTGACCCCAGCAGGGCCACGGTACCCGCGGTGGCCGCGGCTGTTCCACCAAGCCAGCCTGCGATCAACCACTTGCCCGAAATACCCGGCACTTCACCCATGCATCGCTCCGTTCGAGTGGATCCGGGCAGTGGCCATCCACCCCCGGGCATGAGAGGAATTTTCGGACTCCGCGGCTCGAACTTGAGGCTGCCGACCGGCTGCCTCCGCGCCCGCTACAACCCCGCCAGCACCCGCAAATGGGCAGCCGCGCTGCGCCCCAGGGCGTGCAACTCGTACCCACCCTCGAGGAGAGACACGATGCGCCCCTCGGCAAAGCGCTCGGCCACCTCGACCAGGCGCTCGGTGACCCATGTGTAGTCCGATTCGACCAGATTGAGCGCGGCCATGTCGTCGTCGCGATGGGCATCGAAGCCAGCCGACACCAACAGCATCTGCGGTCGGAACGCGGCCAGCGCGGGCAGCCAGTGCTGCTCCACCGCCGCCCGGAACTCGGTGCCGCCACTGTACGCGGCGAGCGGAATGTTGACCATGCGTTCCGAGCGCCCGTCGATGCCGCTGTACGGATAGAACGGGTGCTGGAACGTGGACACCATCAACACTCGCGGATCGTCGCGAAAGATGTCCTCGGTCCCGTTGCCGTGATGGACGTCGAAATCGACCACCGCCACACGGTCGAAGCCATGCACGTCCAGCGCATGGGCAGCAGCCACCGCCACGTTGTTGAAGAAACAAAAACCCATGGCCCGCCGGCGCTCCGCGTGGTGGCCGGGCGGTCGCACGTTGCAGAACGCATTGGCGGCCTTGCCGCCGGCCACGAGATCCGTGGCCAGGACCGCGGCACCGGCCGCGCGCAAGGCCGCACGGTGCGTGAAGGCATTCATCGCCGTGTCGGGATCGAGATGCACGACACCGTGCTCGGGGCCCACGGCCGCGAGTGCCGCGACATAGTCGGGTGCATGCACGCGCTCCAGGTGCTCGCGCAACGCGAGCGGCGCTTCATGGACGTCGAGCCCGGGCATCAGGCCCGAGGCGATCAACTGGTCCTCGATGGCGCCGACGCGCGCCGGACATTCCGGATGGTGCCGGCCCATGTCGTGCAACGTGCAGTCGGGATGATGGATGAAGGCAGTGCTCATCGGCGCTCGGCGGGGTTCGATCCGCTTCGATGGTACCCACGGCGCGGCCGAGCGTCCATGCCGCCTCGCCCAGCCCATTTGCCTTGAGGCGGCGATCGGCCATACAGTCGCTCGAGATCCCCGCCCGACGTCCTCCAAGTGTCCGCCCATCCGCTCACACCCCTGTTCGCGCCGCGCAGCATCGCGGTGATCGGCGCGAGCGAGGTGGCCGGCAGCGTCGGCGCCGTGCTCATGGAGAACCTGCGCGGCGGTCGCTACACGGGCAAGCTGTACGCGGTGAATCCGCGGCACGCGAGCCTGTTCGGTGCACCCGCATGGCCGTCCATCGACGCGGTGCCCGAAGCAGTGGATCTCGCCGTCATCGGCACGCGTGCCGAAACCCTCCCGGGCATTCTCGAGCGCTGTGCCGCACGCCGCGTACCGGCGGCCGCGATCATCTCCGCCGGCCTCACCGACGCGACGCGCGACGGTGCACGCCTGCTGCAGCAGGTGGGTCGCATCGCCCGCGAGCACGGCATCCGCCTGCTCGGTCCGAATTCCATGGGCGTGATCCGGCCGGCGCTCGGCATGAACGCCACGTTCACGCTGGCGACGGTCAATCCGGGCAGTGTCGCACTGGTCTCGCAATCCGGCGGGCTCGCGAGCGCCATTCTCGACTGGGCGGTCGCCGATGGGGTCGGCTTCTCTAGCGTGCTGTCGCTCGGCAATCAGCTCGACGTCGACTTTGCCGAAGCGCTCGACTACCTGACCGTCGACGGCGAAACCGAGAGCATCGTCCTCTATCTCGAAGGCATCCGCACCGCGCGCCGCTTCATGAGTTCGCTGCGTGCCGCCGCGCGCGTGAAGCCGGTGATCGTCCTGAAGACCGGACGCGGCGCCTCCGGGGCACGCGCGGCCGCGACGCACACGGGTGCCATGACCGGCGCCGACGACGTGTTCGACGCCGCTTTGCGCCGGGCCGGTGCGGTGCGCGTGGAGACCTTCACGCAGTTGCTGTCGGCGGCGAAGTGTCTTTCGTCGCGCTACCGGGCGACGGGACGCAACCTCGCCATCGTCACCAACGGCGGCGGACCGGGTGTGATGGCTGCGGATCGCGCGGCCGAAGCCGGACTCGTCGTCGGCACTCTCTCGCCCGACACCATCGCGACCCTCGACAAGGTGTTGCCGGCGGCATGGTCGCGCGGCAATCCGGTGGATCTGCTCGAAGACGCCGACACGGCGCGCTACCGGCATGCGGTCGAGGCCTGCCTCGCCGATCCGAAGGTCGACGGCGTGGTCACGATCCTGACCCCGCAGGGCATGACCGATCCCGCCGGCGTGGCGAGCGCCGTGGTCGACATCTCCCATCGCCAGTCGAAGCAGCTGATCGCATGCTGGATGGGCGACGAGCGCGTGCGCAAGGCCCGGGAAATCCTGCAGGCCGCGCAACTGCCCGTGTTCCGCACGCCGGAGCCGGCGGTCGAAGCCTTCGCCAACATCGCGTCGTTCTACCAGAATCAGCGCCTGCTCATGCAGGTGCCCGGGCCGTTGTCGCAACCGCTGCGACCCGACGTGGATGCGGCACGTTCGGTGATCGAAGCAGCACTGGGCGAGCGGCGTCGCGTCCTTTCGGAAATGGAATCGAAGACCCTGCTCGCGGCCTTCCACATTCCGGTCGCGACCACCATCGTCGCCACGACGGCGCAGCAGGCCATCATGATCGCGCAGCAGCTAGGCTTTCCGGTGGCGATGAAGGTCCAGTCACCCGACGTGTCGCACAAGTCCGATTCAGGCGGCGTGCGCCTCAACATCACGTCGACCGAAGGCGTGCGTGCCGCTTTCGCGGACATCACCGACCAGGTGAAGGCGGCCCGACCCGACGCCCGAGTAGACGGCATCGCCATCGAGCGCATGGTGGTGAAGCGCTACGGGCGCGAGCTGCTGGTGGGGGTGGTGAAGGACCCGGTGTTCGGCCCGGTCATCACCTGCGGATCCGGGGGCACCGCGGTGGAACTGATCGCGGATCGCGCCACGGCCCTGCCCCCGCTCAACGGCTTCCTCGCCCGCAACCTGATCGAGCGCACCCGCGCTGCCGCCACTCTCGGCAGCTGGCGCGGCGGGCCGCCGGCCGACATGGCCGCGCTCGAGGACGTGCTGCTGCGCGTCTCCGAGATGGTGTGCGAACTGCCCTGGCTCACCGAGATGGATGTGAATCCCGTGATCCTCGACGACGCCGGCGCGGTGGCGGTCGATGCACGCATCGTCGTCGATCCGTTGCCGCCATCCGCGGCACTCGACCGCTACGGCCACATGGCGATCTGTCCGTATCCGTCACACCTCACACAGAGCTGGGTCGCGCGCGACGGGCGCGAGATCGTGATCCGTGCGATCCGCCCCGAGGATGCGGAGATGGAACAGGAGTTCGTGCGCAACCTCTCCGACGAGTCGCGCTATTTCCGGTTCATCAACGCGATCCATGAGCTGTCCGATCGCATGCTGGTGCGCTTCACCCAGATCGACTACGACCGCGAGCTCGCCCTGGTTGCCGTCGCCAACGAGGCCGGCCGCGATGTCCAGTGGGGCGTGGCTCGCTACGCCATCGCGGCCGACGGCCTTTCGTGCGAGTTCGCGATCGTCGTCGCGGATGCCGCGCAAGGCATGGGTCTGGGTACCCGCCTCATGGCGAGCCTGCTGGACGCGGCCCGCGCCCGGGGCCTCCAGACCATGGAAGGTTTCGTGCTTTCCACCAACCACAAGATGTTGAAGCTGATGGAGTCCCTCGGCTTCGACGCCACCACCACCGCCGACGATCCAACGCTGAAGCGCGTTGTCAAACGCCTGGTGTAGCGGGGAGAGGTATTCGCCCCGCCTTCGGCTTCAGTTCCGCCCGCTCCGGCCGTCATAGCATTGATGAACACCGAAATCCGCCCCGTCCTCACCGCCATCGGCCGCATCATCCTCGGCAAGGAGCGTCAGGTGCGCCTTACCTGCGCCTGCCTGCTCGCCCGCGGCCACCTGCTCATCGAGGATCTTCCCGGGGTGGGCAAGACCACCCTCGCCCATGCGCTCGCCAAGGCGCTCGGCCTGGACTTCCAGCGCGTGCAGTTCACCAGCGACCTGCTGCCCGCAGACATCCTCGGCGTATCGGTGTTCGACCGCGAAAGCGGTGCGTTCAAGTTCCATCCGGGGCCGATCTTCTCGCAGGTGGTGCTGGCCGACGAAGTGAATCGTGCGACGCCGAAGGCGCAGAGCGCCCTGCTGGAAGCGATGGAGGAGCACCAGGTCACCATCGAAGGCGAAACGCGCAAGCTGCCCGAACCCTTCTTCGTGATCGCCACGCAGAATCCATCGCACCAGGTCGGCACCTTCCCGCTGCCCGAATCGCAGCTCGACCGATTCCTGATGCGCATCCAGCTGGGTTATCCCGATGCAGCGGCGGAACGCGCACTGCTCTCCGGCAGCGAGCGCCGCGACATGATCGATGAACTGACCGCCGCGATCGATCCGCAGGGCCTGGTCGAACTTCAACGCCGCGTGCGCGAAGTGCACGCGGCACCGGCGTTGCTCGACTATGTGCAGGCGCTGCTCGCCCATACTCGCCGCTCGGCGGATTTCATCACGGGCCTGAGCCCGCGTGCCGGGCTCTCGCTGCTCAACGCCGCGCGCGCCTGGGCGTTCATGGACGGCCGCAGCGCCGTGCTGCCTGAAGATCTGCAAGCCGTGCTTCCACCTGTAGCCGGACACCGGCTGCACGCGGCCAACGGCTATGCGCGGCTTTCGTCCGACGATCTCGCCGGCAAGCTGATAGCGGAAGTCGCGATTCCATAGCAGCAGCGATGCGAGATACCCGGCGAGGGGATCGCTATGGCGCGGAGGAGGGGCCCCATCCCAGGATGGGGATCCGACCGCAACAGCGATCGACGGGGCGGCGATCCCCCGTGCGCCGGGACGCGGGTCGCATCCCCCCAGGGGGCCTCTGCTCCGCCGCGTTCGCCGCCCCAACCGAAGGTTGGGGATCGACGGTCAATCGAGTCAGCGCTCGAGCCGAATGCGGCTACGCCTTGCGCTCGCTGCGCCGGTCCTGAGGCTCGCGGATGCCGCCTTCGCCGTCGCCCGTCGCCGACTGGATCCTGCCGCAGCACGGGACCGAGCACGGCCCGGTGGTGCTCACCCAGCGCCGCGTCTACATCCTGCCCACCGGACTGGGGCTGCTGTTCGCCGTCACCATCGTGTTGCTGCTGATCGGCTCCATCAACTACAACCTCAGCCTGGGTTACGTGCTCACGTTCCTGCTCGCCGGGCTGGGTGTTGTGGCAATGCTGCACACGTGGCGCAATCTCGCCCGCCTCAGCCTGCGGCCGGGACGCGTGAGCCCGGTATACGCGGGCGAGCATGCGGTCTTCGCGATCACGCTCGAGAACCATGCGGGATTCGACCGCATCGCGATCGGCATCAGCGCGGAGGCCGCGACCGCCAGCTACGCCGACATCCCGGCGCAGGCCGCAGCATCGATCAATATCGCGTTGCCCACCGCACGGCGCGGCTGGCTGCCGCTGGGGCGCTTTCGTGTCTTCACCACCTTTCCGCTCGGCCTGTTTCGCGCATGGTCGAACGTGGAACTTGACGAGCGCTGCCTCGTGTATCCGCAACCTGAGCCCGGCGACCCGCCACTGCCCATCGCCACTGCCGTCGCCGGCGAGAGCGGGCTGCACGGGCGCGGCGCCGAGGACTTCGCCGGCCTGCGCGAATATCACCCGGGCGACTCGCCCCGCCACGTGGCCTGGAAGGCCTACGCGCGCGGCGACCAGCTCCTCACCAAACAGTTCGGCGGTCGTGCGAGCAGCGAAGTGTGGCTTGACTGGGCCACGACGCCAGGACACTTCGGTGTCGAGCAACGCCTGGCCCGCCTGACGCGTTGGGTGCTGATGGCGGAGGCCGACGCTACCGCCTATGGCCTCAAGTTGCCCGGGCGCGAGATTCCTCCCGGGCTCGGCGCCAATCATCGTGAGGCGTGCCTGCAGGCGCTCGCCCTGTACGATCCGAAAGGTGGACGGTGAGCATCCCGGTCGCCGAGAACCTGTCCACCGGACGGGTCGTTGCGCTGATCGGCAGCCTCGCGCTGGTGGTCGCTCCGCACGCCGTACGCATCCCTCTCTGGATCGCGTTGATCGCCACCAGCGTGATGATCCTGCGGGCCGCCCTCGCCTGGCGCGGGCGCGGCCTGCCGCCGCCGCGCTTGCTCGTGGTGCTTGCCATCGGCTCCATCGTCGGCATCTGGCTTTCGTTCGGGATGCTGTTCAACCGCGACGCCGCGGTCGCACTGCTCGTGCTGATGCTGTGCCTCAAGATGATGGAGCTGCGCAGCCTGCGCGATGCGGTGGTGCTGATCCTGCTGGGTTACTTCCTGGTCATCACCAACTTCCTGTACTCGCAGACGCTGCCGATGGCGCTGTACCTGCTCGGTTGCGTGTGGCTCATCACCGCCTGTCTCGTGGCATTCCAGTACCGCACCGCCACGCCCGACCCGCGTCCGATGCTGCGCATGTCGGGCCTGATGCTGGCGCAGGCGATCCCGCTGATGCTGGTGTTCTTCCTGTTGTTCCCGCGCGTGCAAGGTCCGCTCTGGGGGCTCCCGCAGGCTTCCGCCTCCGCGCTCTCGGGTCTCTCCGACAGCATGTCTCCGGGCAGCCTCTCGAGCCTGAGCCTGTCCGACGCTGTCGCATTCCGCGTGGAGTTCGACTCACCGCCGCCCAAGGCGAACAAGCTCTACTGGCGCGGCCCGGTGCTGTGGGATTTCGACGGCCGCACCTGGCGCGGCGGCGACGCCGCACCGCGCATCGGGCGGGACATCGAGACCGTCGGCACGCCGATCCGCTACACCATCACCCTCGAGCCGCACAACATGCGCTGGATGTTCGCGATCGACCTGCCGGCACAGCGGCTCGAAGGCGCGCTCCAGACCCAGGACTTCCAGCTGCTCTCGATCCGGCCGGTGCGGGCGCGCCAGCGCTACGCCATGAGTTCGCATCTCGATTATCGCTACGGGGCCAACGAACCGCGTCGCAACCTCGCACGGGCACTGCAACTGCCCGAAGGATTCAACCCCCGCGCGCGCAAGCTGGCGGCGGACCTGTATGCGCGCAGTTCGACAGCGGACGAAGTGGTCCAGTCGGTGCTCGCACTGTTCCGCGGTCAACCGTTCTACTACACGCTGGTGCCGCCCGAGCTCGGCCGCGATGGCATCGACGAATTCCTGTTCGAGACGCGACGCGGATTCTGCGAGCACTATGCTGCGAGCTTCGTCTTCCTGATGCGTGCCGCCGGGGTGCCAGCCCGCATCGTGACCGGCTATCAGGGCGGGGTGCTGAACCCCATCGGCAATTATCTGATCGTGCGCCAGTCCGAAGCGCATGCCTGGGCCGAAGTTTGGATGGGCGACGAGGGCTGGGTCCGCGTCGACCCCACTGCCGCGGTTTCGCCGATGCGCATCGAGGCCGGCATCGCGGGCGCCGTGCCGGCCGGCGACCCATTGCCGCTGATGGTGCGCACCGACAGCGAATGGTTGAAGCGCTTGCGCTTCTCGTGGGACGCCGCCGCCAACGGCTGGAATCAATGGGTGCTCGGGTACACGCCCGAGCGACAGATGCAGATGCTGCAGCGCGCCGGCTTTGCACGCCCGAACTGGCAGAACCTCGCCGTGGCGCTGATGGCGGTGACCTCGTTCGTCACGGCGATCCTGTGCATGCTGCTCCTCGCACGCCTGCGACGGCGGGTGCCCGATCCGGTGTTGTCGCCGTGGCTGGCACTCCAGGCGAAGCTCACGCGCATCGGTCTCGGCCCGCGCCCGGGCGAAGGCCCCATGCACTGGTCGGAACGCGCGGCCACCGCGCTGCCAGCGGAAGTCGCTGACCGCCTGCGCTCGCTGGCTGACCTGTACGTACGGTTGCGCTACGGACGCGATCGGGCGAAGGGGCGTGAAGTCGCGGAGCTCCGGCGTGGCGTGCGGGCGTTGCGGGTGTAGGGCGAACGAACAGCAGAACATCTTTCACCACGAAGGACACGAAGAGCACGAAGGAATCACGAAGGCAGGGGCTTGGGAGCACGGGGCCACGCGATCTTCCGCCGTCTTCGTGCTTCCTTCGTGGCCTTCGTGTCCTTCGTGTTGAAAGATGTTGCTTCGGAAGCTTCAACCGGAGGTGGCACCCGGCAAACGCGTCAGAGGATCCACCGGTTTGCCGAAGCGCCGGATCTCGAAATGCAGCGCAGTACGACTGGCATCCGTGTCGCCCATCTCCGCGATGCGCTGACCGCGCTTCACCGTCTCGCCTTCCTTAACCACGATCTGGCTGTTGTGCGCGTACACCGACAGGAACATGTCGTTGTGCTTGATGATGACCAGCTTGCCGTAGCCGCGCAGGCCGCTGCCGCTGTACACCACCTTGCCCGGTGCCGCGGCAAAGACCGGCTGACCGGCCTTGCCGCCGATCCCCACGCCCTTCAACTTGCCGCTCTCGCCGAACCGATAGAGCACGTCGCCCTTGGCCGGCCAGACCCAGTCCATGCGGTCCTCGTCATCGGCGGCACGGGCGGCTGGCGGCTCCTTGGCCGGCTTCGCCTCGGGCGGCGCCGATGGCGCCGGAGCCGCGGCGGCTGCGGCAGCGACCGGTTTCGCGTCAGGCTTGGGCTCTGCCTTCGCGTCGGACTTGGGCTCGGGCTTCCCCTCGGATTTGGACTCGGCCTGCAACGGCTTCGGCACCGCACCGCCGAGTTGCGCGAACGCCTTGTCGGAATAGGCAAGCGTGACGGCCTTCGGTTCGGTGATCGTGCGCACGGCCGGCGGCGCGGCCTCGCCGGCATTGGCCGCTTCCGCTGCGGCCGGTGGCACCGCAGCACCCGGCAAGGCCTCGACCTTCGTCGCGCCCTTCGTCGGGATGGCCTTGACGATGGGCTGCTCGGCGAGATCGGCGGGCGCGGTCAGTCGCAGACGCTGGCCGACCCGGATCACCGAGGGATCGGTGAGCTCGTTCCAAGTGGCCAGTTCCTTGTAGTCGAAGCCGAAATCGAGCGCGATGCTGTAGAGCGTGTCGCCGCGCGCAACCACGTAGTACTCAGGGCGCTCGTCGCCCTTGCGTCGACTTTCGCGGGGCGCAGCGGCTGGTGCCGTCACGGCCGGCGTTGCCACCGCCGCTGACTGCTTGGCAGCGGGAACAGCGGGCCGCACGCTGCCGGCCGGCGCCGGCCCCGGCGCGCGATCCGGCGCCGTGCTGACTTCCTGGATGTGCGTGCACGCCACCAGGCTCACCACGGCGCCAAGCCACGCAAGGCGCAGCATCGTTCGCTTCATCGCATCAGGCCGGGCAGCAGCGGCACGAAGTTCACCTCCTCGAGCACTGACTGCGTGAAGCCGCGATCGGTTCGCTCGATCAGCACCAGGCGCTGCTCGCGGGTCCCGATGGGCATCACCAGACGCCCGCCCGGCCCGAGCTGGTCGGAGAGCTCATCCGGCACCGCCGCCGCAGCAGCAGCCATCACGATCGCATCGTAGGGCGCGCCGCCCTTGAACCCGAGGGTCCCGTCCGCATGCTTCAGCCGCACGTTCGTGACGCGCAACTCGCGCAAACTGCGCCGCGCCTTCGTGAGCAGCGCCGAGATCCGTTCGACCGAGTGCACTTCGATTGCGAGACGCGACAGGACCGTGGCCTGGTAGCCGCAACCGGTCCCGATCTCGAGCACCTTCGGAATCGGGGTGCGACCCGCACGTGCCAGCTCGAGCATGCGGGCGACGGTGAGCGGCGCCGAGATGGTCTGGCCAAAACCGATGGGCAGGGCACTATCGTCGTAGGCCCGGGTTGCGAGCGCCTCGTCGACGAAGATGTGACGCGGGATCTCCGCCATGGCCGCCAGGACCACGGCATCGCGAATCCCCTGCTCGCGCAGCCGCTCGACCATCCGCAGCCGGGTCCGCTGCGAGGTCATGCCGATGCCGAGGTGTCTGCTGTCCACGCCGGTCTCGCGCGTCGCTGTCCCGGGTCAGCCCGCGATCCACGCGCGCAGCGCGTCGAGCTGTGCGAAGCGGGTCAAATCCATCTGCAGTGGTGTGACCGACACCCGGCCGGCCGCGACTGCGTGGAAGTCGGTCCCAGGTCCGGCATCGGCGGCATCGCCGGCCGCGCCCACCCAGTACACGATGTCGCCGCGCGGCGTGCTGGACTTGATGACCGGCTCGGCCTTGTGCCGCTTCCCGAGCCGCGTCACCTCGATGTCTCCGAGCTGCGCCGCGGGCACGTCCGGCACGTTGACGTTCAGCAGGAAGGCCTCGGTCAGGCGGCCCGCCTGATGGCGGCGCACGAGCTCGGCAGCAACCTCGCCGGCCGTGGCGAAATGGGCGCCGGAGCGGCCCGCCAGCGATACCGCGATCGACGGGATGCCCAGCAGGAACCCCTCCGTCGCCGCGGCCACGGTCCCGGAGTAGATCGTGTCGTCGCCCATGTTCGAGCCGTGATTGATGCCCGATACCACCATGTCGGGCAGCTGATCGAGCAAGCCCGTGACGGCGAGGTGCACGCAGTCGGTCGGGGTGCCATTCACGTAGAGGAAACCGTTGGCTGCCTGGCGCACGGTGAGCGGGCGATCGAGCGTCAGCGAATTGCTGGCGCCGCTGCGATCACGCTCGGGCGCCACCACCGTGACCTCGCCGAGCGGTTTCAGCGCCTGCGCGAGAGCCGCCAAGCCCGGCGCGAAGTAACCGTCGTCATTGCTCAGCAGAATGCGCATGGGATTCGGATCAGGGGCATGCCGGCGGGGATCGGAGGCAGGGGCGGCGCACTCGAATTCCACCGCGGGACAGGCGTCCCACGCTCGCACATCGACGCTCGACAATCGATCGGAGCCGGAGGATCCGGAACGTCGACTTGCCGCACCTCATGCGGGTGCCCTCTCCCCGACCGGATGAAGCCGCTAGTCTAGCATCGCGTCCGGGTGTGCGGTGAGCGCGAAACCATGTCTGGTCGCAGTCGACGCCAAGTGCACGGCCTATACTTTCGCCGAGGCAAGCATCGGGGGTTGGACGCATGATCGTACACGGCACAGGCGCCCTGCCGCATGAACTCGGAACAGCGGAGTCGCCGCGGGCCGCAGCGCTCGCGAATGTCAGGTTCATCCCAAGCGAGCATGAACTTCCTGGTCGTTGACGATCACCCGCTGGTGCGCCGGGGAGTCCGGCAGATGCTCGAAGAGGCCTACCACGGTGCGAGCGTCATCGAAGCCGATCGTGGCGAGGACGCGGTCGAACACGTGCGCCGCGAGCCCTGGGACCTGGTGCTGATGGACCTGTCGTTGCCGGGCATGTCGGGCATGGACGCGCTCGAGCGCATCGGGCGGATCCGCCCCGGGCAGAAGGTCCTGGTGGTGAGCATGCACGAGGCGGACGAACTTGCCGTCCGTGCGCTCAAGGCGGGCGCCGCCGGATACATCAACAAGGCGCACGCCGCCGAGGAACTGCTCGGTGCCATCGCGCACATCGTGCGCGGCCGGCGCTACGTGAGCCCGGAGGTGGCAGAACTCCTCGCCGACCGTATCCAGAGCAACCACAACCAGCCGGCGCACGAAGCGCTGTCATCGCGCGAGTTCCGGGTGATGTGCCTGCTCGCGCAAGGGCGCAGCATCGTGGACATCGCCGGGGAGTTGTCGATCAGTCCCAAGACCGTCAGCACCTATCGCGCACGGGTTCTCGAGAAGCTGCGCCTCGAGACCAACGCGGATCTCACGCGCTACTGCCTCGCCCACCGCCTCGTGGCTTGAGGTCGGCCGCTTGTAGTCCTTCCCTGACACCGATGCGAGTGGATCGACGGCACGGTCCGGTCCGTTCGGCTGATGGTCGCCGGGCCCGCCGCCGGCCAGACTTCCACCCCGACAGGATCCCCGCCCCTGGGCCGCAGCCTGCAACTAAGAGAAGACTGCCGATGATCACGACCACGCATCCGATTCTGTTCCCACGGAACAGGCGCCCGCAGGCGCGCTCCATCAGTCCGGGCTCGAGCCTGCTACTGGATGCGCTCGAGCAGGGGATGGTGCGCCTGCAGGCGACCGAGGCGCACACACGGGCCACCCGGGGCGACGTGGATGTGGCCGGCTATTCGGCGCTGTTGGCGGGGCTCTGGACCGCCTATGCCGGCATCGAGCAACGTCTCATCGCATTCGCACCGGCGCCGGTCCTGGAAGTGCTGCCGCAATTGCGCGCCTCCTTGCTGCTCGAAGATGTCGCGACCCTGCGGCAGCCGGGCGTGCTGCGATCCGTCATGAAGTCTACGGCACACCCACCCGCGATCCACAGCAGCGCTGCGGCCATCGGTGCCGTCCATGCGATGGAGTACATCGACGGTGCCGCCGGAGCCATGTTGGCCACGCTTCGCAACGACGCTGGACTGCCCCGGGCCCACGCGTTTTTCCAATGGTGTGCTGACCAGCACGCACGGCGCTGGCCGCTCGCGCAGCGGATCACGGGCGAAGCAATGGCGAGTTCGACGACCGACGTGGTGGACGGCGTCCACGCAGCGTTCGACGCTCTGGTCGGGCGCCTCTCGCCCGTGGCGCAATCGACGCGTTCGTCCCGCAGTGTCCGCGAGCGATCGCGCGAGGTTCTGGCCGCCTGAGTTGCAGCCGGTGCGGCCTTGGCGCTCACCGGGCCGGACCACGATCGATGTCTGGTCGGGGCGAGAGGATTTGAACCTCCGACCACCTGCACCCCATGCAGGTACGCTACCAGGCTGCGCTACGCCCCGAAGGCGGGGAGTATAGCGGAGGCGCGCTGGCGGCGCAGCTCTACGAATTACACGCGCAGGAGTGCAATGACCGCTTCGAGCTCGCCGCGCAGTACGGGCAGTTCACCCGGTTCGGCTGCGGCGCGCGGCTCCTCTTCGAAACTCTGGTCGAGCCGGTGACGGGCACCGCTGATAGTGAAGCCCTGCTCGTAGAGCAGTTCGCGGATGCGACGGATCAGCAGCACTTCGTGGTGCTGGTAATAACGCCGGTTGCCGCGCCGCTTCACCGGCTTCAACTGGGTGAACTCCTGCTCCCAGTAGCGCAGTACGTGCGGCTTCACGCCGCACAGTTCGCTCACTTCGCCGATCGTGAAGTAGCGCTTCGCAGGGATCGGCGGGAGCGCAGCCTTACTGTGGTTGTTCGGCGCTTCCATGGTAGTGCTTCTCCACCATGGCCTTCAGCTTCTGGCTTGCGTGAAACGTCACGACACGGCGCGCGGTGATGGGAATTTCCTCGCCGGTCTTGGGGTTGCGGCCGGGGCGCTGCGGCTTGTCGCGCAGCTGGAAATTGCCGAATCCCGACAGCTTGACGCCGTCGCCATGCTCAAGGGCCATGCGGACTTCCTCGAAGAAAGTCTCGACCATGTCCTTCGCCTCACGCTTGTTGAGACCGACCTTTTCGAACAACAGGTCCGCGAGCTCCGCCTTGGTCAGGGTCATGTGAAAACCTCTTACTGCCTCAGGTTGCCGCCGAACCGTTGCTGGATGATGGAGAGCGCCAAAGTCATGGTTTCGTCGACCTCGGCGTCGGTGAGAGTCTTTTGAGTATCTTGTAATAACACTCGGAAAGCAAGACTTTTTTTCCCATTTTCGACGCCCTTTCCGCGGTACAGATCGAACACCTGGACGGACTCCACGATCGGCGGCAGGCCGACTTTCAATGCCTCAAGCATCAACCCTGCCGGAATGTGGTCGTCGACCAGGACCGCCAGGTCGCGGCGCACCGCGGGGTACCGGGACACCGGGGAATAGGCCGGCATCAAACCATCCTGCAGCACGGCGGCGTCCAGTTCGAACAGGACCACTGGTCCCGGCAGGTCGAACTGGCGCTGCCATTCGGGGTGCAGTTCCCCGACCCAGCCCGCGTCCCTGCCGTCCACCGTCACTTTTGCTGCACGGCCGGGATGCAACGCCGGCAGCGGGCATGCCTCGAAGCGACCGGTGCGGGGCGCCAACAGCGCTTCCACGTCGCTCTTTACGTCGAAGAAGTCCACCGGACGGCCCGGCGTACCCCACTGCTCTTCCATGGCCGGCCCGAACGCGGCGCCACCGATCCGGATCGGTTGCTCGACGCCCGCGACTTCCAGCGGACCATCGGCTACCGCGGCGGAGCGACGAAACACGCGGCCCACTTCGAACACGCGGACCCGCGGCAACTTGCGATTCAAGTTGTGCTGCACGTTGGCGAGCAACCCGCCGGCAAGCTGGCTGCGCATCACGGCGAACTGGACCGCGATCGGATTGCGCACGCGAATCGGATTCGCGTTCCCGGCGAGGCCACGTTCCCACTGCTCGTCGACGAACGTGTAGTTGATCACCTCGTGGTAGTCGGCCGCCGCGAGGGCTGCACGAATCTCATGCAGCGACCGTTGCCGCTCCGGGCGGCTGCGCATGAGGGCGGGCGTCTTCGGCGGCCTCACGGGAATGCGGTCGAAGCCGTGCACGCGCGCCACTTCCTCGATCAGGTCTTCCTCGATCTCGAGGTCGAAACGGTACGAGGGGGGCGTCACGACGAAGCGCTCGGACTCGCGCACCGTCGACAGTCCGAGCCGGGCAAACGCATCGGCCATCTCGTCCGCCACGAGCGGAATGCCGATGATCCTGCGCGCACGCTCGACGCGCATCGCCACCGGTTTGCGCTCGGGCAACCGCGCAACGTTGTCCGTGACCGGGCCGGGTTGACCACCACAGATGTCGACGATCAGCTGCGTGGCGCGCTCGATGCCGGCCACGTTGTTGTCGAAATCCACGCCGCGCTCGAAGCGATGCGACGCATCACTGGAAAAACCGAACCGTCGCGCACGCCCGGCAATGGCGTCGGGAAAGAAGAACGCCGCTTCCAGCAGGACGTTGCGGGTGTCGAGATCAGCCTTGGTGCTTTCGCCGCCCATGATGCCGGCCAAACCGATCGGGCCACTGTCGTCGGTGATCGCGAGGATGTCGCTATCGAGTTCCACTGTCTGCTCGTTCAGCAGTTGCAGCTGTTCGCCCTTGCGCCCGAAGCGCACGTCGATGGGGCCGCGCAGCTTGTCGAGGTCGTACACGTGCAGCGGACGACCGAGCTCGAGCATCACGTAGTTGGTGACATCCACCAACGCGGAGATGGAGCGCTGGCCGGCGCGTTCGAGCCGGCGTTTCATCCAGTCCGGGGTGGTGGCCTTCGCATCGACGCCGCGGATGACGCGACCGGTGAAGCGCCCGCACCCGGCAGGATCGGTGATGCGCACCGGATGTACGTCGGCGCTCGCGGCCTTCACCGCGGGTGGCGCCACGACGCGTAACGGACTGCCGGTCAACGCAGACACTTCGCGTGCGATACCGAGCACCGACAGGCAGTCGGCCCGGTTCGGCGTGAGCTTGATGGTGAAGATCCGGTCGTCGAGCGTGAGCACTTCTCGCACATTGCTTCCGATCTTCGCTGCCGCCGGCAACACCAGGAGGCCGCTGTGATCGTCCGACAGCCCCAGCTCGCGCGCCGAGCACAGCATGCCTTCGCTCTCGACACCGCGCATGGTGGCGCGCCGGATCTCGAGCGGCTTGCCGTCCTGAGGCGGCAGCACGGCACCGATCCGCGCGAACGGCGCCTTCATGCCGACCGTGACGTTGGGGGCCCCACACACAACCTTCAGGTGTTCGCCGCCGGCGTCCACTTCGCAGACCTTCAGGCGATCCGCATTGGGGTGCGGTTGCGCCGCCACGATCTCGCCTACGACCACGCCTGAGAATGCCGGCGCGGCCGGGACGCATTCCTCCACTTCGAGGCCCGACATGGTGAGCAGGTGCGCGAGTTCGTCCGTCCCCAAGGACGGATTCACCATCGCACGCAGCCACTCCTCCGAGAATTGCATGGTCGGCGTTTCAGGCGAACTGGCGCAGGAAGCGCAGGTCGCCGTCGAAGAACAGACGCAGGTCGTCGATGCCGTAGCGAAGCATGGTGAGCCGCTCCAAGCCCGACCCGAATGCGAATCCGATCCAGCGTTCCGGATCGAGGCCGAAGTTGCGGATCACCTTGGGATGCACCTGCCCGGCACCGGAGATTTCGAGCCAGCGTCCCTCCAGCGGGCCGCTTGCGAACTTCATGTCGATCTCCGCCGACGGTTCCGTGAACGGAAAGAACGACGGCCGGAAGCGCACCGCAAGCTGGTCGGTCTCGAAGAACCGGTGCAGGAAGTTCGTGTACACACCCTTCAGGTCCGCGAAGCTGACGTCCTCGTCGATCCACAGACCTTCGACCTGATGGAACATGGGCGAGTGGGTGGCATCGCTGTCTACGCGATACGTCCGACCGGGCGCGATCACCTTGATCGGCGGCTGATGCATGCGCGCATAGCGCACCTGCATCGGACTCGTGTGCGTGCGCAACAGCAGCGGCAGCCCTTCGCTGTCCGTGCCCTCGACGTAGAACGTATCCTGCATCGAGCGCGCCGGATGGTTGAGCGGGTTGTTGAGCGCGGTGAAGTTGTACCAGTCGGTCTCGATCTCCGGGCCGTCGGCCACGTCGAAGCCGATGGAGCCGAAGATTTCCTCGATGCGCTGCCAGGTGCGGATCACCGGGTGGACGCTGCCGCGACCGCGGCCGCGCCCCGGCAACGTCACGTCGAGCGCTTCTTCACGCAGGCGCGCATCCATCGCACCGCGCGCCAGGGACTCGCGGCGGGCGTCGAGTGCGGACTCGATGCGCCCCTTTGCGGCGTTGATGCGCGCACCCGCCTCGCGGCGCGCCTCGGGATCGAGCTTGGCCAAGCCCTTCAGCAGATCCGGAATCACGCCCGCCTTGCCGAGGTAGCGGGCCTTGACCTGTTCGAGCGCTGCCGGCTCGGCGGTGCCGGCAAATGCACCTTCGGCTTCGGCAACGATGGCTTCGAGATCGGGCGTCATCAGGGGGGAGGAATGAAAAGGGAGGCGCGAAGGCCTCCCTCAGCTGTCCGGTGGTCGGGAGCTTACCGTCCGAGCGCAGCCTTGGCCTGCGCCGCGAGTTGCTCGAAGGCGGGCCGCTCGAACACGGCGAGATCGGCGAGCACCTTGCGATCCACTTCGATCGCAGCCTTCTTGAGCCCGTTCATGAACGTGCTGTAGGTGAGACCCAGTTCGCGCGCGGCGGCGTTGATACGGGCGATCCAGAGGGCCCGGAACTCGCGCTTGCGGACGCGGCGATCGCGGTAGGCATACAGCCCCGCCTTCATCACCGCTTCCTTGGCGATGCGATAGACGTTCTTGCGACGGCCGCGGTAACCCTTGGCGAGGTCGAGAACCTTCTTGTGGCGCGCGTGCGCCGTTACTCCACGTTTGACTCTTGGCATGGCGTTCGCTCCCCGGTCACGCGTACGGCATCATCGCGCGCACCGAGACGATGTTCGTCTCGTGCACCTGGGTCATGCCGCGCATGCCGCGCTTCCTCTTGGTGGTCTTCTTGGTGAGGATGTGGCGACGGAACGCCTTGGTCCGCTTGATGCCGCCGCTGCCTTGCGCGCGGAAGCGCTTCGCGGCACCGCTCTTGGTCTTCATCTTGGGCATTGCTCGAAACTCCTGTTCTGACATGACATCAGGCGGCCGCCGGAAGACGACGCTTGTGAGGCCTGGGAGTCACTTGTGCTCGGGGCACTGAAGCACCCCGGGATGCTGCTACCGCTTCTTCGGCGCCATCACCATGATCATCTGGCGCCCTTCCAGCTTCGGAAACTGTTCCACCGTCCCGTACGGCTCCAACTCGCCTCGCACCCGCTCCAGCAGGCGCACACCGAATTCCTGGTGCGCCATCTCGCGGCCGCGGAAGCGCAACGTGATCTTGGTCTTGTCGCCCTCTTCGAGGAACTTGATCAGATTGCGCAGCTTGATCTGATAGTCGCCCTCGTCGGTGCCGGGGCGGAACTTGATTTCCTTGACCTGGATCTGCTTCTGCTTGAGCTTGGCCTCGTGCCGCTTCTTGGCTTCGCTGTACTTGAACTTGCCGAAGTCCATGATCCGGCAGACCGGCGGTTGGGCCGTCGGTGCAATCTCCACCAGATCGAGCACTGCTTCTTCCGCAAGGCGGTTGGCTTCTGCCAGGCTCACGATGCCCAGCGGTTCACCTTCCACACCGACCAACCGGATCTCGGGCGCGGTGATCTCGCCGTTGATCCGAAGCTCTCTTTCCTGAGCGATAGGGAATTTCCTCCAGAAAAAATCAGGCCGCGCTCGCGCCCTGGGGCAACTCACCCCGGAGCCGGGACACGAAAGCCTCGAAGCTCATCGCCCCGAGGTCCTGCCCGCCACGCGCTCGCACGGCCATCTGCGATGCCGCCACTTCCTTGTCACCGACGATGACCTGGTAGGGCACCTTCTGCAGACTATGTTCGCGGATTTTATAAGTAATTTTCTCGTTCCTCAAGTCGGCTTCGACGCGGAACCCGGCGACCTCGAGCTGGGCAGCCAGTCCGGCCGTGTAGGCGGACTGCCCCTCGGAGATATTCATGACCACGATCTGGACCGGGGATAGCCAGAGCGGCATGGCGCCGGCGTAGTTCTCGATCAGGATGCCGATGAAGCGCTCCAGCGACCCCAGGATGGCCCGATGCAGCATCACCGGAACCTTCCGGGTGTTGTCTTCATCGATGAATTCGGCCCCCAGCCGCCCGGGAAGGGCGAAATCGAGCTGCAAAGTGCCGCATTGCCAGACCCGGCCGATGGAATCCTTCAGCGAAAACTCGATCTTGGGCCCGTAGAAAGCCCCTTCGCCCGGATTCAGCTCCCAGGCGAGACCTTTGGCGTCCAGGGCCGACTTCAAGGCTGCTTCCGCCCGGTCCCAGGCCTCGTCCGCCCCGATCCGCTTGACCGGCCGGGTGGACAGCTTGATCAGGATCTCGTGGAAGCCGAAATCTGCGTAGATCTTCTGCAGGAGGTCGATGAAGCTGGCCGCCTCGCCCTGCACCTGGTCCTCGCGGCAGAAGATGTGGGCGTCGTCCTGGGTAAAGGCCCGGACCCGCATGATCCCGTGCAGCGCGCCCGAGGGCTCGTTGCGATGGCAGGCCCCGAACTCGGCCAGCCGCAACGGCAGGTCACGATAGCTCTTCAACCCCTGGTTGAAGATCTGGACGTGGCCGGGACAGTTCATGGGCTTCACCGCGTAGTCGCGGTTCTCGGAAGCCGTCGTGAACATGTGCTCGCGGTAGTTCTCCCAATGGCCGGAGCGCTCCCACAGGACGCGGTCCATGACCATCGGTGTGCGCACCTCGCGGTACCCGTGACCGGCAAGCGTCCGGCGCACGTACTGCTCCACCTGCTGCCAGATGCTCCAGCCCTTGGGATGCCAGAACACCATCCCGGGCGCCTCGTCCTGCACGTGAAAGAGGTCGAGCTGGCGGCCGAGACGCCGATGGTCGCGCTTTTCCGCCTCCTCCAGCATATGGAGGTACGCGCCCTGGTCTTCCTTCTTCGCCCAGGCCGTGCCGTAGATGCGCTGGAGCATCTCGTTGCGGGCGTCGCCGCGCCAATAGGCGCCCGCGACCTTCATCAGCTTGAAGACCTTGAGCTTGCCCGTGGACGGCACGTGCGGCCCGCGGCACAGGTCGATGAAATCGCCCTCGCGGTACAGCGAGACCTCCTCGCCTCCCGGGATCGACGCGATGATCTCGGCCTTGTAGTGCTCGCCGATGGAGCGGAAGAATTCCACCGCCTTCTCGCGCGGCCAGACCTCGCGCGCCACCGGAATGTCGCGATTGGCGAGCTCCAGCATCTTCTTCTCGATCGCGGCCAGATCCTCGGGCGTGAACGGGCGTTGGTACGAGAAATCGTAGTAGAAGCCGTTCTCGATGACCGGACCGATGGTCACCTGGGCATCGGGAAACAGCTCCTTGACCGCGTAGGCGAGCAGGTGCGCCGTCGAGTGCCGGATGAGGTCGAGCCCTTCCGGATCCTTGGCCGTGACGATGGCGAGTTCCGCATCCGCCTCGATGCGATGCGATGTGTCCACGAGCTTGCCGCCGACCTTGCCGGCGAGCGCCGCCTTGGCGAGCCCCGGGCCGATGGCGGCCGCCACCTCGGCCACCGTGACGGGCCCCGGAAACTCCTTGATGGCCCCATCGGGCAGTCGGATCGCAGGCATCGCTGTCAAAGCTCAAAAACGATCAGGAGTCAGCATCACGAACCGGCTCTTCCGATTCCTGATTCCTGACTCCTGATACCGGTCGTGGTAGGCGCGATTGGACTCGAACCAACGACCCCCACCATGTCAAGGTGGTGCTCTAACCAGCTGAGCTACGCGCCTGAAGAACCCCGGATTCTAGCGGAAATCCCGCACTGGTCCAATGCAGGGCCCCGCACGGCCCGTTCAGCGCATCGTGAACAGCTTCCCGAAATTCGCGATCTCCAGCACCTGCTTGACCGTCCCGCGGCAATTGGCCAGGGCGACGGTCTTCGCTGCGGCCTGAGCTTTCTCCTTCAACATGAGGAGCATGCCCAGCGCCGAGCTGTCCAGGTAGTCGACCTGCCCGAAATCGATCTCGAACTCGGTGATGGCCGGCAGACCGAGCGCCGGCTCGTAGGCCTCGCGAAACGTGCGATGGGCATTGAAATCGAACCGGCCTTCGAGCCGGATCACCGACTTGCCGTCCTGCTGCTGCACCTTGGCCTGCATACTCGTCCCCTTGATGCGCATCCGGGCCTGCCGGCTGCCTAGATGCGAAACGCGCGCTCCTTGCCCAGCCGAGCCAGCACCCGGCCCGCAATGTCCTGCACCGGCAGCACCTCGTCCACGCCGCCCGAGGCAACCGCCTCGCGCGGCATGCCGTACACGACACACGTCGCTTCATCCTGGGCGAAAGTGGCAGCGCCGGCCCGCTTCATCTCGAGCATGCCGGCGGCACCGTCCTTGCCCATGCCGGTCAGGATAACGCCGATCGCGTTCCTGCCGGCCACGTTGGCGGCGGAGCGGAACAGCACGTCCACCGACGGCCGATGGCGGTTCACCGGCGGCCCCTGCGACAGCTCCGTCACGTAGTTGGCGCCGCTGCGCCGCACCAGCAGATGCGAATGTCCCGGCGCGATGTAGGCATGGCCGGGCAGCACGCGCTCACCATGCTCGGCCTCCTTGACCGCGATGCGGCACAGGCCGTCCAGGCGCTGCGCGAACGACTTCGTGAAGGATGCCGGCATGTGCTGCGTGACCAGGATGCCGGGCGCGTCCGGCGGCAGGCGCGACAAGACGACCTTGATCGCCTCGGTGCCGCCGGTACTGGCGCCGATAAAGATGAGTTTCTCCGTGCTGCCCACGACGCCGCTCGCGACAGGCAGCACCGCGTCGGCCGAGCGCGAAGGGACCACCGCCAGATTCGCGCGGCGCACGCGGGCGTCCGCGGCGGCACGGATCTTCTCGGTGATCTCCTCCGCATAGCCCTTCAGGCCGTCGGCGATGCCGAGTCTCGGCTTGGACACAAAATCGACTGCACCCAGTTCGAGCGCCCGCAGCGTCACGTCGGACCCGCGTTCGGTCAGCGACGAAACCATGATGACCGGCGTCGGCCGCAGGCGCATCAGGCGCTCCAGGAAATCGATGCCGTCCATGCGCGGCATTTCCACGTCGAGCGTGATCACGTCAGGAGTCAGCTGGCGGACCAGCTCGCGCGCAGCGATCGGATCCGGCGCCGCACCGACCACTTCGAGGTCGCGTTCAGCCCCGATCAACTCCGTGAGGACACTGCGCACCAGCGCCGAATCATCGATGATCAGCACGCGGATGCGCTGGCCGGCGGCGCGCTTCGGCGTCATCGGGACCAATCCCCGTTGCCCGCTGGCGCCGCGATCACGACTTCAATCACCCTCGCGCCCCTTGGGCAGGACCCGTTCGTACACCGTCTTGCCGCGCAGGTGGAATGTATCGGCCGCGTGAAACAGGCTTTCCGAGTGCCCGACGAACAGCAGGCCGTCCGGCCGCAGCAGCGGGGCAAAGCGCCGCAGGATCCCCGCCTGCGTCGGCTTGTCGAAGTAGATCATCACGTTCCGGCAGAAGATCGCGTCGAGTGGTCCGCGCACGGTCCAGGCGGGCTCGAGCAGGTTGAGCGGCCGAAAGCTCACCATCCGCTGCAGTTCGGGGCGGACCCGAACCTGGCCGTCCTGGCTGCCGCCCCCGCGCAGGAAGAACCGGCGCACGCGTTCCGCGGACAGTCGTTCGACGCGCTCGGCCGGATAGATCCCGGCCTCGCCCTTGCGCAACACGTTGGTGTCGACATCGGTGGCCAGGATCGACACCGGGGCGTCGAACGAGCCGAAGGTCTCCACCGCCGTCATGGCGAGGGAATACGGTTCTTCACCGGTCGAAGCGGCACAGCACCAGATCACCAGTTGCCGGCCGCGCCGGGCCGCCAGGTGCTCGGCGAGAATCGGGAAGTGATGCTGTTCGCGGAAGAACGAAGTGAGGTTGGTGGTGAGCGCATTGGTGAAGGCTTCCCACTCGGTCGCGCTGCCGTTGCCCAGCAGCGCGAGGTAGTCCTCGAAGCGCCTGGTCCCGGTCGCCCGCAACCGGCGCGCCAGGCGGCTGTAGACCATGTCCATCTTCTGCGGCGACAGCGAGATGCCGGCACGCTGGTAGATCAGCTTGCGCACGGCTTCGAAGTCGCGATCCGTGAACTCGAACTCGCGGACGCCGTCGTTCGGCGGCTGGCGGGTCGGAACCTGGGTCTGGAGCTTGGGAGAGGACATCATGGGATGGCGAGTACGGCCAGGTCGTGAGCACCCCGGCAACACCATGCAGCCGACGCGGGAACGCCTGCGGTTCCTGCCGGTTATCGGCAAACGGGGCAGCCGGTTGAGCACTGCGGCCGGGTTCCTTGCGGCAGCGCCCCGGAAACCGGCGCGAACGTCAGCTTTGGCGACTTTCCCCGTGCCCGGGCGCGTCAGCGGCGTCGGACCGTCGCCACCGCCGGCAGGTCGCGGATCAGCGCACAGACACGCGCGAGCTGATCGCCACCGGAAACCTCGACCGTCAGGTCGAGCCGGGCGTCGAGCCCCCGCTCCGACGCGCGCGCCGCCCGGACCGGGGCCTTCTCCTTGCCCAGGATGTCGGTCACGTCGCGCAGCAGCGTCCCGGTCGCATCCCCGGTGACCTCGAGGTCCACCGGGAAGCGGCTGTCGCGACCCGGCTCACCCCATTCCGCCACGACCCGGCGCTCGGGCGACAACCGCGCCACGTTCGGGCAGCTCGCGCGATGCACGCTGATGCCCCGGCCGCGGGTCACGAAGCCGACGATCGCGTCGGGCGGTGCCGGCTTGCAGCAGCGGGCGAGTTGGGTCAGCAACTTGTCGACACCGACCACGAGCACGTCGCCATGCTTGGCAGCAGGCGCACGCGCCACGGGTGTGCCGGGCTCGGTAGTTTCGGCGGGCACGACCGCTGCGGGCCGCAGCACGGCCTGCAACTGACGCTGCGTGACCTCGCCCCGGCCCAGACCGGCCAGCAGCTCCTCGGGCTTCGCGTAGTCGAGTGCCGCGGCCAGCGCTTCCAGCGGCGGCGCCGCGACGCCGAGGCGATGGACCTCGCGCTCGAGCGTCGCCCGCCCGTGCGCGACATCCTGCTCCAGATGCTGCGCGTTGAACCACGCACGCACCTTGGCGCGCGCGCGATGGCTGCGAATGAATCCAAGCTGCGGATTGAGCCAGTCGCGGCTCGGTCCGCCCTCGCGCGCCGTGACGATCTCCACGCGCTGACCGGTCGCGAGCAGGGTATTGAGCGGCACGATGTGGCCGTTGACCTTGGCGCCACGGCAGCGATGACCGAGATCGGTGTGCACGTGATACGCGAAGTCCACCGGCGTCGATCCGCTCGGCAGCGCGACCACCCGCCCCTGGGGGGTGAGCACGTAGACGGTCTCCTGGAAGAGCTCGGTACGCACCGATTCCGCGAGATCGGCCGCGCCACCCACGTCGTCGCGCCAGTCGAGGATGCGACGCATCCACGCGACGGTCTCCTCGAGATGCGCGTCGCGCCGCCCGCCCTCCTTGTAGCGCCAGTGGGCGGCGACGCCGAGCTCGTTGGCCTGATGCATCTCGCGCGTGCGGATCTGCACTTCCAGCACCTTGTCGTCGGGCCCGATGACGGCGGTGTGCAACGAGCGATAGTCGTTCGACTTCGGCTTGGCGATGTAGTCGTCGAACTCCTTGGGGATCGGGGTCCAGAGGTTGTGCACCACGCCCAACGCGGTGTAGCAGCCGGCGATGTCGTCCACGAGCACGCGCACGGCACGCACGTCGAACAGATCCTTGAAGCCCAGGTCCTTGCGCTGCATCTTCTTCCAGATGCTGTAGATGTGCTTGGGTCGACCGGACACTTCGGCCTGGATGCCGGCGCGAGCGAGCTCCTCCCGCAGCAGTGTGGCCACGCGCGCGATGAACGCCTCGCGATCGCCACGCTTGCCGTCGAGCTCGCTCGCGATCGACTTGTAGGTCTCCGGTTGTTCACAGCGGAACGCGAGGTCTTCGAGCTCCCACTTGAGCTGCCACACGCCGAGCCGGTTCGCGAGCGGCGCCAGCAGGTCGAAGGTGTCGCGCACCGCCGCCAGCCGCTCGGCTTGGGTGCCCTCGCGGGCCAGCCGGCGCAGCAGGCTCACTTCACCGGCCAGCTTGATGAGCACGACGCGGGCGTCCTGCACCATGGCGAGCAGCATCTGGCGCAGGGCCTCGAGCTGCGCGCCGTGGTCGGTCTGTTTGCCGGTGCCGAGGCCCGGGCGCAGCTGCTGGATGTCTTCCATGCGGCGCGCCCCTTCGACCAGGGTCGCGATGCTGCTGCCGAAACGGTCCGCAATCTCAGTGCGCGGCAGCCGGGCGACAGCGGTCGCGGCGATCAACGCAGAGACGATCGAGTCGAGATCGAGCTTGAGCCCGGCCAGCAACGCCGCCGCATCCCGTGCGCCCGCAGCGATCTCGGCGGTCTCGTCGGCCAGCACCGCCAATGCCCGCTCCACCACCGGGGCGCCGACCGCGTCGACGCGCGCACCCGCAGCCCGCCAGGCAGCCATGAGGGCCTCGGCGTCGGCGTGGACATCGGTTGCGGTCTCGATCATGCGGACAGGGAGGGGCGGCGCCATGGCGCCATGGGTCGTCGATCTTGCCACGCTTTGTCCGGCGCGGGCACCGGGTGGTTCAACGCTCCTGCCAGTAGCGCCTGCGCTCGTCGCGCCAACGCTCGAGCCGCCAACCGCCACCATCCAGGGTCACGTGGATCGCGCCGCCTTCGTCGGTGCGGATGATGCGCGCCCCGATATCCCGATAGCGCGCCACGACATCGGGCGCCGGATGGCCGAAGCGGTTCCGATAACCCACCGAGAACACCGCCGCTTCCGGCATCACCGCCGCGATGAATGCGGGCGTGGACGAGGTGCGGCTGCCGTGATGCGGGACCACCACGATGTCCGATGCGAGCGATGCACCTTGCGCAATCAACCGGCGCTCGGAGTCCTTCTCGATGTCGGCCGCGAACAACACGCTCGCCCCGGCAGTGTCGACCCGCAGCACGCAACTGCGCGCGTTGTCCTTGGTTCCCACGGTCGCGTAGCTTGCCGCATCCGGATGCAGCACCGCGAATCGTACGCCGCTCCATTCCCAGACTTGGCCGCTCACGCAGGGTGCCTTGTGCCGCACACTCGCCAACGCCGCGTGTTCGTCCGGCAGCGGCGTTGCCACCCAATCGACCGGCACCATCTCGAACAACCGTGCTGCGCCGCCGGCGTGATCGGTGTCGTCATGGCTCACGAAGGCTCCCTGCAGGCGGCGTACCCCACTGCCGCGCAGGAACGGCGCGACGATGCGCGACCCGCTGTCGGCCTCGGGCGACCACGCGGGGCCGGTGTCGAACACCAGCGACCCGCTGTGCGTCCGCACGGTCGCGGCCAGCCCCTGCCCCACGTCGAGCACGTCGACCCAGGCTTCGCCGAAGGCCGGTCGCACCACCGGTGCCACGACCATCGGCAACATCGCGAGAACGCCCAGCCACCGCGACGGTACCCCGCGCGGCAACAACAACCACACGGCACCGCCGAGCGCGAACGCCACTGCCCACAGGGGCGGTGCATGCTGGGTCCACGCCACCGCAGGCAAGGCCGCCAGCCATTCGAGGGCGATCCCGGCCGGCAACATCGCGGCATGCGCCAGCACCGCCAGCGGCGCCCAGGGAATGACCGCAGCCAGCAGCGACAACGGGACCACGACGAAACTTACCCAGGGTACGGCAAACGCGTTCGCGACCGGCGCAATCACCGAGACCTGCTGGAAAAGCACCAGCAACAGCGGCGCCAGGCCCACGAACAACGCCCATTGGGCGCGCCCCCAGGCGCCGAACCAACCCGGCGCGCCGACGCGTCCGCCGGTCACGTACATCAGTAGCGCCACCGCACCGAACGACAACCAGAAGCCGGCCGACAGCACGGCCATGGGATCGAGCAGCAGGACGGCCAGCAACGCGGCGGCAAGCATGCCGCTCGCGGTCGCGAATACGCGTAGCCACAACGCCACGGCGACGACGGCCAGCATCCAGAGCGTCCTCTGGGTCGGCACCGCGAATCCGGCCAGCAGCGCATAGGCAAAAGCTACGGCGAGTCCGGCCGCAACGGCGGCATTGCGGGCCGGCACCCGCACCGACCAAGCCGGCACGCGCCGCCACAGGTGCCACACGAGCAGGAACGCGAGACCAGCCACCATGGTGACGTGCAGGCCCGAAATGCTCATCAGATGATTGACCCCGGTTCGCGTGAACACCTGCCACTGGTCGGCCGGAATCGATTGCTGGTCGCCGATCGCCAGCGCCGCCACGACGCCGGCATAGCGCTCGCCTTGCAACGCGTACAACAGGTGATCGCGCATGCGTCCGCGCAAGCGCTCGATGCCGTAGGCCGGACGCCACACGAAGTCGTCGACGCGTTCGCGCGGGCCGGTGTCGCGGACGTAGCCGATGGCCCGCACGCCGCGCTCGAGCAGCCAGGCTTCCGCGTCGAACGCATGCGGATTCTGCGTAGCGTGGGGGCGCTTGAACCGCCCCGTCAGGCGCCAGCGTTCGCCGGGCATCACCGGTGTGGCGATCGCGTTCCCATCGGACCGATCCGGCTCGAACCAGGACAACAGCACACGGCGCGGCACATAAGCATCGGGCGTCAGAATGTCTTCGACATCGAAGGCGAACCGCCAGCCGCGCGCGGTCCGTTCGGGCAGCCCGGCAACCACCCCGACGACCCGCAGGTCGCGCCCCTCGACCCGCTCGGGCATCCGGTCCGCCAGCCGCCATGCAGCGTGGCCGGCGGCCCAGTAGAACCCGGCGCCGGCACACGTCAAGGCGATCAGCGCGACGCCAGTGGAACGCAGCGGCGCGATTGCCGAGCGCTTGGCGATCCACGCGAGGCCCGCCAGCGCGAGAACCAGGAACACACCGGCGGGTGCCGGCAGGTCAGCCTGCTGCTGCAGCCACCAGATGCCGAACGTGAACGCCGCGACGTTCAGCAGCATCGCAACGAACCCGCGTCACCTGAACACAGCACGGGAGGTCCGTTGCACGGTTCAGCCGGCGCTGCTCAAGGCTTCCTCACTTCCAGCAGTTCGACCTCGAAGACCAGGGTCGCGCCCGGTGCGATCATGTTGCCGGCGCCGCGATCGCCGTACGCGATCGCCGCCGGACACACGAGCTTCGCCTTGCCGCCGACTTTCATCCTGGCGACGCCTTCGGTCCAGCACTTGATGACGCCGCCCAGCGGAAACTCGGCCGGCGAATTGCGGGAGTAACTGCTGTCGAACTCGCGGCCATCGGTGAGCGTGCCCCGGTAGTGCACCTTGACCGTGTCGGAGGCCTTCGGCGAGGCGCCGCTGCCTTCCTTGAGCGACAGGTAGACGAGACCGCTGTCGGTCTTGACCGCGCCCTTCTCCTTGGCTGCCTTCTCGAGGAAATCCTTGGACAGGGAGGCCCGCCGGGTCTGGGCGAGAGTCTGGATCTTCGGCCCGTAGGCCTCCAGGTCGACGACCGGTTTGCGGCCGGACAGCGCATCGGCAAAACCGCGCTTCACCTGTTCGGCCTCGGCCGGACTCAGGTTGAACACCTGCAGTTCGCGCGCCAGCGCGAGACCGAGGGCATACAAGGTCTTGTCCTCCTCGGTCTTCGGATCGTCCGCCCAGGCCGGCAGGGCGACGCATGCGGATACGGCAGCGAGTACAACGCAATAGCGGATCATGGCAGCGCCTTCCTTCCGGCCGGATATCGAATGTCCGCACCGGCGGCCGCGACCGGTACGAGCGCGAATCGGAGGCTCAAGCGTGCAGCGCGACGTCGCCCTCGGCCAGCACGCCGTCGTCGAGGGTGAAGACGCGGTTCATCCGCGCCGCGATTGCATGGTCGTGCGTGACGATCACGAGACTGGTGCCGAGGTCACGGTTAAGGCCCATCATGAGCTCGAGGACGCCCTCGGCGTTGCGGCGGTCGAGGTTGCCGGTGGGCTCGTCCGCGAGCACGCAGGCCGGACGCGTCACCAGGGCGCGCGCCAGCGCGGCCCGCTGACGCTCGCCGCCGGACAACTCACCGGGCATGTGTTCGACGCGCGCACCGAGACCCACGCGCTGCAGGATATCCCTGGCCGCCGCACGCGCCGCTTCCGGCTCGACGCGCCGGATGTAGAGCGGCATCGCGACATTCTCCAGGGCCGTGAACTCGGGCAGCAGATGGTGGAACTGGTACACGAAGCCCAGATGCAGATTGCGCATCTCGCCGATGGCGAGCTGGCTGAGTTGTGCGATCGGCTGCCCCATGAGGCTCACCGTGCCGGTGGTCGGCGCATCGAGCCCGCCCAGCAGGTGCAGCAACGTGCTCTTGCCGGAGCCGGAAGCGCCGACGATCGCAACACTCTGCCCCGCGTGCACGTCGAAATCGATGCCGCGCAGCACCTCGACCGGCGCGAGACCTTCGTCGTAGGTCTTGCCCAACCCCTGGCACGACAGGACCGATTGCGTGGTCGCGTCACTCATAGCGCAACGCAGCGGCGGGGTTGACGCGCGAGGCGCGGTAGCTCGGATAGAGCGTCGCGAGCAAGCTCAGTCCGAAGGACACGGCCGCGATCACGACGACATCCCCCCACACCAGTTCCGAGGGCAGGTCGCTGATGTAGTAGATGTCCTTTGCGAGGAACTGGATGCCGAAATTGCGTTCGATGAACGGCACCACCACGTCCACGTTCACCGCGAGGACGACGCCGGCCGCGACACCGATGATCGTGCCGATGAAACCGATCAGCGCCCCCTGGACGATGAAGATCTTCATGATGCTCCCCGGTGCGGCGCCCAGCGTGCGCAGGATCGCGATGTCGGCCTGCTTGTCGGTGACCGCCATGACCAGCGTGGACACGATGTTGAACGCCGCCACCGCGACGATCAGGGTCAGGATGATGAACATGACCCGCTTTTCGATCTGCACCGCGCGAAAGAAGTTCGCGTGGCTGCGCGTCCAGTCGCTCACGTAGACGTCGCTGCGCAGCGTCAGTTGCAGGTCGGAGGTGACCACCGGTGCGGCGAACAGGTCCTTGAGCCGCAGGCGCACGCCGGAGACGCGGTCGCCGAGCCGGTAGAGCTTCTGGGCGTCGGCGAGGTCGATGAGCGCCAGGCCCGAGTCGTATTCGTACATGCCGACTTCGAAGATGCCCACCACGCGGAACTGCTTCAGGCGCGGCAGTACGCCGGCCGCGGTGACCTGGCCCTGCGGCGCGATCACGGTGACCTTCTCGTTCATGCGCACGCCGAGGTTCCGCGCGAGTTCCGACCCGAGCACGATGCCGAATTCGCCTGGCGCGAGATTGCCGAGCGCGCCCTGCTTCATGCTCTGCCCGAATTCCGCGACGGTGTTCTCCAGTTCGGGCGTGACACCGCGGATCAGCGCACCCTGCACGGTGTTGTCGAACGACAGCAGTGCCTGCGCCATCACGTACGGGGCAGCGGCCACCACCTGCGGGTGGCGTTTGGCATCCTCGGCGATCTGCGGCCAGCCGGACACCCCGCCGTCGAAACCGCTCACCTGCACGTGCGAGGCGACGCCGAGAATGCGGGCGCGCAATTCCTTCTGGAACCCGTTCATGACCGACAACACGACGATGAGCGCCGCCACACCCAGCGCGATCCCGGCCATGGAGGTCATCGAGATGAACGAGATGAAGTGATTGCGTCGCTTCGCGCGCGTATAGCGCAGGCCGACGAAATACTCGTAGGGGAGCACGGGCGGATCGGGGGACCAGGACGCGCGATTCTGCCAGAGCGCCAGTCGGGCGGCTATCGGCCGCGTGCTACATTGGCCGCCTTCGGCCTGCATCGTATCCCCCCAGTGCGCAGTCTTTCCCTGCTGGTCCCCGCGCTGTTCTGGCCGGACCCCGCCGCGCCGCACAGCTACGAAGGTCTCGATCTACCTCAGGTTGCGCTGCTGCTCGGGCGCGGCCGTCGTGTCGAAGACTTGAGCAATGGCCCCGGCCACTGGCTCGCACACCGGTTCGGTGTCGAACCCCGGACCCAACCGCCGCTCGCCGCCATCGCTCGCCTGGGAAGCGGCGGCGCACGCGACACCCGCGTCTGGATGCGGGCTGATCCGGTGCACCTGCAGCCCCAGGGCACGGAACTCTTCCTCACGCGCGGCGCCGACCTGGCGATCGACTCGAGCGAGGCCGACGCGATCGTTGCAGCTCTCAACGCGTTCTTCGCGGCCGACGGGCTGCACTTCGTTGCCGGCAGCGTCCATTCGTGGTTCGTGGCGCTCGAGCGCATGCCGGACCTCGTCACGGTGCCGCTCGAGTTGGCGCACGGCCACAGCATCGATGCGCTGCTGCCGCGCGGTGGCGACGCGCAGATGTGGCTGCAGCGCTTCAATGAAGCGCAGATGCTCCTGCACGGTCTGCCGGTCAACGAGGCGCGCGAGCAGCGCGCGGTGCCCACCATCAACAGCCTGTGGCTCTGGGGTGCCGGCACGTTACCGCCCACCGCGCGCCGCTGGGTCGACGCCGTCTATGCCGCGGACCCGTTGCCGCGCGGCATGGGATTGCTGGCCGGCACGCGCGTTCGAATGCTGCCGGCCGAGTTCGCCGCGCTCGAGCCGGACGACGGCGCGGCGCTGGTGCAGATCGACGACCCGACGACACCGGCATCGACCGGTGACCAGGGCGCTTGGCGCACTGCGCTCGCGGATTTCGAGCAACGCTGGCTGCGCCCGGCACTCGCGAGCCTGCGCGCCGGCCGCCTCGAGCAGCTCGAACTCACCGGCTTCGGCGGCCGCCACGGCCGGACCACGCTCATGCAGCGTGGCGATCTCTGGAAGTTCTGGCGCCGACCCGCGACTCTCCCGTCGCAGCGCCCGCGACCCTGACAACGGTCAGCCGTTGCCGACCTTCATGCCTTCGGTGAGAGCGGCGAGCTCCGCGGCGAGAGCTTCCAGCCGCTGCACCGAGCCGTGGCTGCGCGATGCTGCCGCATGGTTGCCGTCCGCCATGGTGGCGATACGCTCGACGTTGCGGGCGATCTCGGCGCTCGCCGCGTTCTGTTCTTCCATCGCGCCCGCAATCTCGTTGGCCTTCGTGAGCGTTTCGTTGGCAGCGCTACGGATCTGCGACAGCGCTTCGGCGGCTTCGCGGGCCAGTTGCACACCCGCATCCACGCGACCGGAACTCGTCTGCATGCCGTCGACGGCGCTGCGCGTGTCGGCCTGGATCGCACTGATCATGGCGCCGATCTCGACCGTCGCCTGGCTCGTACGCTCCGCGAGTTTGCGTACCTCGTCTGCAACCACGGCGAAGCCGCGGCCCTGCTCACCGGCCCGCGCCGCCTCGATGGCGGCGTTCAACGCGAGGAGGTTGGTCTGGTCGGCGATGTCCTTGATGGTCTTCACCACCTGACTGATCTCATCCGAGCGCTGGCTCAGGCCTTCGATGGCCGAGGCCGCCTCGCGCACTGACCGGGCGATGGCGGCGATCTCTTCCGAGGTCCGCTGCACCACACCTTCGCCCTGCTGGGAGACGTCGTTGGTGCGCTGCGACAGGCGCTGCGAATCGCGAGCGTTGCCGCCCACGTGCTCGAGGCTCACCGTCACCTGTTCCAGCGCCGCGGCCACGCGTGAGGCCGCATCGCTCTGTTCCTGCGAGCCCTGCTGCACCTGGGCCGATTCGCCCTGCACCTGGGCGACCGCTTCGTTCATCGACACCGTCGCCCGCTTCATGCGCACCACCATGTCGCCGAATTGCTCCGCCATGCGGTTGAACGCAGCCGCCAGTTCGCCCACTTCGTCGTTGCCCTTGTGACCCGTGCGCACCGTGAGGTCGCCCTGCCCGAGGCGCTCGGCGTTGCGGGCAACATCGAGCAAGGGCCGCAGCCGGCGCGCAAGTACGATGTAGGTGGCGGCACAGCCGGCCACGAGGATCGCGAGGCCCAGCCCCAGCATCAGGTTGCGCAGGCTCGCCGCATCGGCGCGCATCTCGTCCAGGTCCACACTGGCACCGACGACCCAGCCCCAGGTGTCGAAGCGCACGAAGGGCAATCGACGACCGTCGTACTCGAGCGTGCCCTCGGCCTGCTCCAGGGCCGGCTTGAATACGGCCGCGGCGGCATCCACCGTCGCGTTCTTCCCCTGGAGCTCCGGGTGCACCATCAGTTCACCGCGCGACTTGGCCGATGAGCCATCGAGCACGACGTAGTAGCCGCGCTCGCCGATGCGGGCCTTGCCGATCTGCGCGAGCATCGCGGCCAGGTCCTCCGTGATGTCGAGACCCACGAACAGGATCGCCGTGACCTTGCCGCCTTCCATGACGGGCGTGTACTTCGTCATGTAGTCGTGACCGAACAGGCGCGCCTTGCCGAGGTAGGGCTGCCCCGCCATCACCACCTTGTAGGCGGGGTGCGAGGCGCCGAGCAGCGTGCCGATGGCGCGGCTGCCGTCTTCCTTCCTGACCGACGTGCTCACGCGCATGAAATCGTCGCCGGTGCGCACGAAGACCGTGGCGGTGCCCTTGGTCGCCCGCGAGAAGGCATCTACTTCGGCATGACCCAGGTTCAGCGCCTGGTTGCCGACCATGACCACGGGCACGGCTTGGTCGGCCACCTGGACCGACCGCGAGGTCTCGATGCGGACCGGGCCGCCCAGCATGCTCTCGAAGATGGACGCGAGACGGTCCGTGTTGCTCTTGACCGTCTTGTCGAACGTGGCGAACTGGGCCTCCAGCAGGGTGACGCGCGCCCGCAACTCCTGGTCGGAGCGCCGCTCGAGGGTGGCCTCGGTACGGAAAAAGGCCACCAGGGAGAAGGTGACGATGGCCGCCACAAGGATGCCGCAACCGATCAGGGACACCTGGGCTGCGATGCTCGAACGATGGGAATTCAAAGACTTGTCCTCGCTGAGGAGATAATGATGGCGCGGTCTCGACGCCGGGTCTGCGCTAATATCGACCTCTGGACCTTCGACTTGAACAATGCTGACTGCCACTGAACCCGGGCTCGCGACGGGCCCCGGGTCCACCCTGCCCCGGTTGCAGGAGCGCATCGCGAAGCCCGATGCGGTGGCGGCGCTGACCGGCGCCGGCGTGCATCCGGTCCTGGCCCGCCTGTTCGCCGCCCGTGGCGTCGCCGCGGCCGGGGAACTCGACACCGAGCTCTCCGGCCTGCTGCCATTCGACCTGCTGCTCAACGCCGGGGCGATGGCTCAGATCCTCGCCGACGCCATCGCGGCCGGCCGGCGACTGCTCATCGTCGGCGACTACGATGCCGACGGCGCCACCGCTGCCGCCGTCGGGTGCATCGTGCTGCGGCGTTTCGGCGCGAACGTCGATTTCCTGGTTCCCAACCGTTTCGAGTTCGGCTACGGGTTGACCCCCGAGATCGTGCGCGTAGCCGCCGAGCGGCGCCCCGACTTCATCGTCACCGTCGACAACGGCATCGCCAGCTTCGACGGGATCGAAGAAGCGCGCCGCCTCGGCATCGACGTGCTCGTCACCGATCATCACCTGCCCGGTGCCGAGTTGCCACGCGCGCGCTGCATCGTGAATCCGAACCAGCCCGGTTGCGGCTTCCCGAGCAAGCACCTGGCAGGTGTGGGCGTGATGTTCTACGTGATGCTGGCGTTGCGGGCCGAGTTGCGGCGTCGCGGAGCCTTCGCCGGGCGCAGCGAACCCAATCTCGCCGAACAGCTCGACCTCGTGGCGCTGGGCACCGTCGCCGACGTCGTGCCGCTCGACCGCAACAACCGCATCCTGGTTACCCAAGGCCTGCGGCGGATTCGTGCCGGCAGCCCCCGACCGGGCATCGTCGCGCTGCTGCACGCTGCCGGACGCGATCGCTCCCGCGCATCCACCTATGATCTTGGCTTCGTCGTGGGGCCGCGGCTCAACGCCGCCGGTCGGCTCGAGGACATGGCCGTGGGCATCGAATGCCTGATCACCGCAGACGATGCCGCGGCGATGGAACTGGCTGGCCGGCTCGATGCGCTCAATCGCGAACGCCGCGAGATCGAAGCCGACATGCAGGCCTCGGCGCTCGCCACGCTGGACGGCATCGAAGCCGGCGATGCGGCGAGCCTTGCCCTGTTCGATCCCGCATGGCATGCCGGTGTCGTGGGGCTGCTCGCCTCGAGGCTCAAGGAGCGCTTCCATCGCCCCACCATCTGCTTCGCTGCGGGTCCCGGCGGCGAACTCAAGGGGTCGGGGCGCTCGATTCCGCCGTTGCACCTGCGCGACGCGCTCGATCTGGTCGATCGGCACCATCCGGGCCTCATGATCCGGTTCGGCGGGCATGCAGCGGCCGCCGGTGTGAGCCTGCGCGAGGAAGCCGTCGAAAGGTTCCGCGCCGCCTTCGAGTCGGTCGTGCGCCGCATGCTCTCCCCGGCCGATCTGGAGCGAGTGGTCGAGGTTGACGGCAGCCTGTCGGAGGACGAACTCACCCTGCCGGTCGCCGAAGCCCTGCGCGAACAGGTGTGGGGGCAGGGCTTCGCACCGCCGCTGTTTCACGACGACTTCCGCATCCAAGACCAGCGCGTGGTCGGCGGCCGCCATCTCAAGCTGAAGGTGCGTCGCGCCGACGAGCGCAGCGCGCCACCTCTCGAAGCAATGCTGTTCGGACAAGACACACCGTTGCCGGAGCGTATCAGCGCCACGTACCGGCTCGACGTGAACGAGTGGAACGGCGCCCGTACCATTCAGCTGGTGCTGGACCGCTGGCAACCGGCATGAACTTCTCGCTCGAGAGCTGGGGCCTGCAAGGGTTCACCGAAGTGAACGCCTTCGCGACCGCACTCGCCATCGGCTTGCTGATGGGCATGGAGCGGGAGCGCAACGTGTCGGCCAAGGCCGGCCTGCGCACGTTCGCGCTGGTGGCCGTGCTCGGCGTCGCGCTGGCGCTGATCGGCGAGCGTGCACACGTACCCTGGCTCCCCGCGGTGGGGTTCGCGCTGGTGGGTCTCACCATGATCGCGGCGTACCGCCGCGACGACGAGCGCGAAGGCGATCCCGGCACGACGACGGTGGTTGCCGTGCTGGTGTGTTACGCACTGGCAACCATGGTCTGGCTCGGCTTGTCCACCCTCGCCGTCATGCTCGCGGTGGCCTCGACTGCACTGCTGTACTTCAAGACGGAACTGCGCACCCTCACCCTGGGCCTGCAGCGCAGCGAACTCATTTCCATCATCCAGTTCGCGGTGCTCACCTTCGTGGTGCTGCCGGTGCTGCCCGATCGCGATTTCGGGCCCTATGGGGCGATCAACCTGCGCCAGCTCTGGTTCATGGTCGTGCTGATGGCGGGAGTCAGCCTGGCCGGCTACCTCGCGCTGCGCCTGGTCGGTCAGCGCCACGGCGCGCGACTGCTGGGCCTGTTCGGCGGCCTGGTGTCGAGCACCGCGACGACGCTGGTGTATGCGCGTCACGGTCGCGCCACACCCACGCTGGAGGGCTTGGCCGCCACGGTCATCGTCATCGCCAATCTCGTCGTGCTGGTACGCATCGCGGTCGTGGTGGGGATGGTGAGTCCCGGCCTGCTCCCGATGGTATTGCCGGTGACCATCGGCGGCTTGCTCGCCGGTGCGCTGGCAGCCCTGCCCCTGTGGCGCCCGACCGACAGCGCCGAGGCACCGGTACCGGCCGTGAGCAACCCGGCCGAGATTCGCACCTCCTTGGGCTTCGGTGCTCTCTATGGCGTGGTGCTGGTGCTCGCCGCGTGGTTGTCGCACGAACTCGGCAGCACCGGCCTGTACGGCGTCGCGCTCGCGTCCGGCTTGACCGACGTCGACGCGATCACCCTGTCCACGTTGCGGTTGAGCGATCTCGGACGGGTCACACCGCGCGCGGCCGTGACAGCCATCACTCTTGCGCTACTCGCCAACATCGCCTTCAAGTTCACCCTGGTGGCGGTGGTGTCCAGCCCCGGGGTCAGGCGCCGCTGCATCGTTCCCATGGCGGGCACGGCGGCTGGCCTCACAGCCGCCCTGCTCTGGGTACGCTGACCGAAGCGCACCGGTGTTCCGGTACAATCCGCCGCTTTTCCGGCAGGATCAGGATCATGGAAGCCGAACGCATCAACGCCATCGGGCAGCACATCGAAGACCTCGGCCGGCGCGCCGACGAACTGCGGAGGTATCTTTGACTTCGATGGCGAAGTTCTGGGACGACCAGCAGCGCGCCCAGGAGATCGGCAAGGAGAAGAAGGCGCTCGAAGGGGTCGTCGTGGCGCTCGAGAGCGTGAGCCGGGGGCTGGCGGACAGCGCCGAGCTGTTCGAGCTTGCGAAAGCGGAGAACGACGACGGCATGCTCGAGTCGGTCGAGAGCGACGTGAACGGCGTCGAGAAGGTCGTCGCGGACCTCGAGTTCCGCCGCATGTTCTCCAACCCCATGGACCCGAACAACTGCTTCGTCGACATCCAGGCCGGTTCGGGCGGCACGGAAGCGCAGGACTGGGCGTCCATGCTGGAGCGCATGTACCTCAAGTTCTGCGAGCGCAAGGGCTTCTCGGTCGAAGTGCTGGAAGAATCGTCCGGCGAAGTGGCCGGCATCAAGAGCGCGTCGCTCAAGGTGGGCGGTGAATATGCCTTCGGCACACTGCGCACCGAATCCGGCGTGCACCGCCTCGTGCGCAAGTCACCGTTCGATTCGAACGCGCGCCGCCACACTTCATTCGCGAGCGTCTTCGTGTATCCGGAAGTGGACGATTCGATCGAGGTCGAGATCAATCCGGCCGACCTGCGGATCGACACCTTCCGCGCGAGCGGTGCGGGCGGCCAGCACATCAACAAGACCGATTCCGCGATCCGGATCACCCACGAGCCCACGGGCATCGTCGTGCAGTGCCAGAACGACCGCTCGCAGCACCGCAACCGCGCCGAGGCGATGGCGATGCTGAAGTCACGACTGTACGAGCTGGAGCTGCGCAAGCGCAACGAGCAGAAGCAGGCCATGGAGGATTCCAAGACCGACATCGCCTGGGGACACCAGATCCGCTCCTACGTGCTCGACCAGTCGCGCATCAAGGATCTGCGCACCAACTACGAAGTGGGCAACACCCAGGCCGTGCTCGACGGGGACCTGGACGATTTCATCGCGGCCAGCTTGAAGCAGGGGGTCTGACGTAGTGATCACCTCGGCACAGCCGCGGCACGCGGGCGCCCATCCCAACCTTCCCCCGACGAAGTCGGGGGGAGGGCCAGGGTGGGGGCTGACGGACGCTTCGCGAGTTCTCTATTCGACCACAATCGCGCACTCCAGGCGTCACCTTGCAGCGCACGCTCCACAGGGTCCTTCCGCATGACCGAACCACAACAACCCCCGCAGGTCGACACCAACAAGATCATCGAAGAGCGCCGAGCGAAGCTGCAGGCGCTGCGTACGCAGGGACAGGCGTTTCCGAACGACTCACGCCGCACCGACCTGGCGGCAGATCTGCACGCTGCCTACGCCGGCAAGGAGAATACCGAGCTCGAACCCTTGAGCGTCCAGGTCGCCATCGCCGGCCGCATGATGTTGAAGCGCGTCATGGGCAAGGCGAGCTTCGCGACACTCCAGGACATGAGCGGCCGCATCCAGGTCTACGTGCAGACCGACGCCGTCGGCGCCGAAGCTCACGATGCCTTCAAGCACTGGGACCTCGGTGACATCCTCGCCGTCGAGGGCACCTTGTTTCGCACCAAGACCAACGAGCTGACAGTCAAGGCACAGTCGATCCGGTTGCTCGCGAAATCCCTGCGCCCGCTGCCGGAGAAGTTCCACGGCCTCACCGACCAGGAACAGAAGTATCGCCAGCGGTACGTCGATCTCATCATGAGCACCGAGTCGCGCGCGGTGTTCGTGAAGCGCTCGCAGATCGTGCAGTCGATCCGCGAATTCTTCGTGGTGCGAGGCTATCTGGAGGTGGAAACGCCGATGATGCATCCGATCCCGGGCGGGGCCGCTGCGCGCCCGTTCGTGACGCATCACAACGCGCTCGACATGCAGCTCTACCTGCGCATTGCACCGGAGCTGTACCTGAAGCGCCTCGTCGTGGGTGGCTTCGAGAAAGTGTTCGAGATCAACCGCAATTTCCGCAACGAAGGCATCTCGACCCGGCACAACCCCGAGTTCACGATGCTCGAGTTCTACGAGGCCTATCAGGACTATCACTACCTGATGGATCTCACCGAAACGCTGATCCGCGAAGTGGCGCAGAAGGTACTGGGCACGACCACGCTGACCTACCAGGGCACCACGATCGACGTCGGTCGCAAGTTCGATCGGCTGACCATGGCGCAGGCCATCCACCAGTACCACCCCGAGCACGGGCTCGCCGATCTTGCAAAGGCCGAGTACCTGCGCACCGCGCTCGCAAGCCACGAGGTGGAGGTGTTCCCGACCGACGGCCTCGGCATGCTCCAGTTGAAACTCTTCGAGCAGACCACCGAAGAGAAGCTGATCCAGCCCACCTTCATCGTTGCCCATCCGACCGACGTGTCACCGCTCGCTCGTGCGAACGACAAGGACCCGAGCATCACCGACCGCTTCGAACTGTTCATCACCGGCCGAGAAATCGCCAACGGCTTCTCGGAGCTCAACGACCCCGAAGACCAGGCCGAGCGCTTCGCCGCCCAGGCGAAAGCCAAGGAAGCCGGCGATGAGGAAGCGATGTACTTCGACGCCGACTACGTCCGGGCGCTGGAATACGGCATGCCCCCCGCTGCCGGCGAGGGCATCGGCATCGACCGCCTGGTGATGCTGCTCACCGACAGCCCGAGCATCCGTGACGTCATCCTGTTTCCGCAGATGCGTCAGGAAGACTGACAGCGGGGCTGGTCGTCCCGCTCACCACTCAGTTCGACAGCACCCAATCCCCGTTGCGGATCTCCAGCATCCGGAACGCCGTGAGGTCGAGACCCAGGTGATCGGTCGGCGATAGGTTCACCAGCCCGCCGGTGCCCATGTAGCCCCTGGTCTGTTCGATGGCATCGCGCACCTTGTTCGGATCGATGCTGCCGGCACGCTTGATCGCGTCGGTCAGGATCATCAGCCCGTCGTAGGCGTGGCCGCCGAAGGTGGATACGTCTTCCTTGTAGCGCTCGCGGTATGCCTTGTCGTAGGCGGTGACGACAGCCTTCTGCGGATCACTGCCGGGCAACTGCTTCGCGACGATCAACGCCGCGGCCGGCAGGCGCACACCTTCCGCCGCAGCACCGGCAAGCTTGATGAACTCGTCGGACGCGACACCGTGGGCGTGGTACAGCGGGACCTTGACGCCGAGTTGCTGGTAGTTCTTCGTGACGATGGCCGGGCCCTGCCCCAGACCGATGACGAAAACCGCCTGCAACCCCTCGGCCGAACGGATCTTCGTGAGCTGCGCCGTCATGTCCGTATCCTTCGGCCCATAGGTCTCGTCCGCCACCAGCGTGATGCCGTACTTGGCCGCGACGCCCTGCGTTTCCTTGCGCCCCGATTGCCCGAAGCCGCTGGTCTCGGATAACAGCCCGACCTTGGCGATGCCCTTCTTCTTCATGTCCTCGAAGACCTTCTCGGCGGCCATCCGGTCGGTGTGCGGCGTCTTGAACACCCACTTCTTCACCGGCTCGACGATGGCCACGCCGCCGGCCATGGAGATGAACGGCAGACCGGCTTTCTCGATCAACGGCACCATGGCCATGGTGGAACCCGTGGTCGTGCCGCCGATGATGAACTGCACCTTGTCCTGCTCGATGAGGCGCTTCGCGAAGGTGTTGGCCTTCGAGGCGTCGCTGCCGTCGTCGTAGTGCACCAGTTCCAGCTTGTGGCCGAGCACGCCGCCGCTGCCGTTGATGCGCTCCACGTAGAGATTGAGCGTCTTCAGCTCCGGATCGCCGAGGAATGCGGCCGGGCCGGTCAACGACAACACCGAGCCGATGCGGATCGTTTCCTGCGCACTGGCGATCGCAGCGATCAAGGCCAGGGCGGCGGCGGCACCCTTGAACAACGTTCGGATCATCGAACTTCTCCTCAACGGGGTGGATGGTATTGGACGACCTGCTGGTCGATCGCACCGAAGATGCTGCGGCCTGCAGCGTCCAGCATCTCGATACGAACGCGGTCGCCGAAATGCATGAACGGCGTGGTCGGTTTGCCGTCGGCGATCTGCTCGAGCATGCGCTTCTCCGCGAGGCAGGCGGAGCCGCTCGACCGGTCCACGTTCGATACCGTACCGGAGCCGACGATGGTGCCCGCAGCCAGGTATCTCGTCTTCGCCGCATGACTGATGAGCTGCGGGAAATCGAAAGTCATATCGACGCCGGCGTTGGGGCGGCCGAACAGCTTGCCGTTGAGGTGCACCGTGAGCGGCAGGTGCACGCGCTTGCCGTCCCAGGCTTCGCCCAGTTCGTCCGGCGTGACGGCCACCGGTGAAAAGGCGGTGGCCGGCTTGCCGTGGAAGAAGCCGAAGCCCTTGGCGAGTTCGTTCGGAATCAGGTTGCGCAGGCTCACGTCGTTGACCAGCATCAGCAGCTTGATGTGGTCGCCGGCACGGTCGGGCGCGACGCCCATGGGCACGTCGTCGGTGATCACCGCCACCTCGCCCTCGAAATCGATGCCCCAATCTTCCGATTCGGCGAGCACGTCCTCGCACGGACCGATCAGGTTGTCCGATCCGCCCTGGTACATCAGCGGGTCGGTCCAGAACGATGCCGGCAACTCGGCACCGCGCGCCTTGCGCACCAGTTCCACGTGGTTCACGTAGGCCGAGCCGTCCGCCCACTGATAGGCCCGTGGCAGCGGTGCGGCCAGCACGCGCGGATCGAGGTCGAAGACGTCGTCCAGCACACCGTCATTGAGCCGCGTGTAGACCGCGGTCAGCATCGGCTCGGCCGCGGCCCAGTCATCCAGCGCGACCTGCAGTGTCGGCGCGAACGTGGCCACCCGCACGGCCTTCCTGAGATCGCGGCTCACCACGACCAGCGTGCCGTCGCGCCCCCCTTCCCTCATCGTCGCCAGTTTCATCGTCTTGTCCTTTAGGCCGCCTGCGCGGTCACACCGTGGAGAAATATGTCGGCCACCACCCCGGCCATGTCTTCGTAGCGCAGCGGGCCGTCGGCCCGCAGCCAGGTGAAGGTCCAGTTGATCATGCCGAACAGGATCATCGCGAGCGGCACCCGCAACGCTTTCCGCGTCCAGCGCGGCTTCAGCTTCGCGATCGCCACCGCAAAGGCATCCACCACGGCGCGCTCCTTTTCGACCACGGTTGTCCGTTCGGCCTCGCCCAGGAACTTCACGTCCTGGACCAGCACCATGTGCTGTGCCTGTGAATGCTGGTACGCCTGCATGAAGCGGCCGACAAGCGCCCGAAAATGCGCCTCGGGTTCGAGCCCCAGAGCCTTCACGTCGGCCACGATGCCGAGCAAGGTGCCCATGTAGCCGTCGGCCACGTCGAACAGGATGTGCGCCTTGTCGCGGTAGTAGTGATACAGCAAGGGCTTCGAGATACCGCAGGCCTCGGCCAGCTGCGCCATGGACGCGCTCGGGAAACCGTGGTCGGCGAACAGCTGCGCCGCCGCATCCACGATGGCTGCACGCTGCAGGTCGAAGGTCGCTGCCCGGGGTCGCGCCACGGATCAACCACCGCCCAAGAAATAGCGAGGGGCTGGGCGCTGCCCAACCACGGCCGCTAACACCTCAGCGCTCATCGAAGCTGACGACCACGTTCTCGGTCACCGGATGGGACTGACAGGTCAGCACGAATCCGGCCTCCACGTCCGTCCGCTCGAGGCTGTAGTTCTTGTCCATGCGCACCTCACCCTCCAGCAGCTTCGCCCGGCAGGTGCAGCACATGCCGCCCTTGCAGGAATAGGGCAGGTCCAGTCCGGCCTTCAGAGCGGCATCCAGCACCGTGCCGTCCGACTCGCGGTATTCGATCTCGCGGCGGGTGCCGTCGAGCACCACCATGATCCGGGCGGATGCGGCGTCGCCCGGTTCGACGTGAGTCGCCGGGGACCCCGAAGGCACCCCGAAGCGCTCCACGTGAACGTGATTCGCATCCATGCCTGCCGCCAGCAACGCCCCTTCCACGTCGTCGATCATCGCACCGGGGCCGCAGACGAAAGCTTCGTCGATGGCTTCGATCGGCAGCAGCGTATCGGTGAACGCCCTCACCTTCGCCGCATCCAGCCGCCCGTTGAACAGGTCCACGTCCTGCAATTCCCGGCTGAACAGGTTGTACAGAGTGAACCGTTGGACATAGCGATCCTTCAGGTCCTCGAGCGCTTCATGGAACATCACGTCCTGCAGGCGCCGGTTGCCGTACACCAGGGTGAAGCGGCTGTGCGGTTCGCGCGCGAGCGTGGTTCGAGCCAGGGATACGACCGGCGTGATGCCGCTGCCCGCCACGAAGGCCACGTAGTGCTTGCGCTGCCGGGGGTCGAGCGGCGTGTGGAACCCGCCGTGGGGCGTCATGACGTCGATCGTGTCGCCTGCGCCGAGCGCATCAAAGGCCCAGGTGGAGAACACGCCCCCCGCCACGCGCTTGATCGCGACGCGCAGTTCGCCGTCGTCGACTCCGGCACAGATCGAGTAGCTGCGGCGCACGTCTTCGCCGTTGAAATCGGTGCGCAGCGTCAGATGTTGCCCCTGCACGAAGGCGTAGTCGGCCGCAAGTGCCGCGGGCACCTCGAACCGCAGGCTCACGGCTTCCGGAGTCTCGCGCCGCACTTCGGCGATGCGCAGCGAATGGAATTTCGGGGTCACAGCGGCTTGAACTCTTCGAACGGTTCCATGCAGTCTTCGCACCGCCACAGCGCCTTGCAGGCCGTGGAACCGAAGGCTGCCAGGCGCGTCGTCTTGCGTGAATCGCAACGGGGACACGCAATAGCACGAGGGACCAGGCGAATCGTTTGCACCGCGGTTTCCGCCGTGCGGTTCGGCGGCACGATGCCGTAGGCCCTGAGACGTGCAGCGGCATCGGCTTCGATCCAGTCCGTGGTCCATGCGGGTGACAGCTGAGTTTCGACCGAGACCGTTGCGGCACCCGCTTCACCCAGGGCCGTGCGAATCGATGCGGCGATGACCTCCGTCGCCGGACAACCCGAGTAGGTCGGTGTCACGACCACAGTCAACGCATCGTCCGTTGCGCGGATTGCGCGAACGATGCCGAGCTCGCACACCGAGATCACCGGAATCTCGGGGTCGGGTACGGTGCGCAGGACCTGCCAAGCCTCGGCTTCCGTCAACATCGGATCACCACGTCGCACCGGGATAGGTGCGCTGCAGGTACTGCATCTCGGTCAGCAGGTGCCCCATGTGCTCGGAGTGCATGCCGAGCTTGCCGCGTGACACGAACGCCGAGCCTTCCGGCGCCTTCAGCGTCGCCTCCTCGAGGACGGGCAACACCGTCGCGTCCCAGGCCGAACGCAATTCGGTCCATTTCACGCCGACTCCAGCTGCATGCACCATGTCGTCCACCGGCGTCGGGGCAAACAATTCCGCGGTGTACGGCCACAGATCGTCGACAGCCCGCTGCATGCGTGCGTGGGATTCGTCGGTCCCGTCGCCCAGCCGGATCACCCATTCCCCGGCGTGCTGCACGTGATAGCGCGATTCCTTCACGCTCTTTGCCGCAATGGCGGCCAACCCGGAATCCGCAGACGCTGCGAGCCCGGTCCACAGCTCGCGCAGGAAAGTACTGAACAAGAAGCTGCGCAAGACGGTGCGCCCGAAATCGCCGTTGGGCAGCTCCACCAGGGTCACGTTGCGGAACTGGCCTTCGGTGCGCAGGAAGGCGAGCTGGTCTTCGTCGCGCCCGGCGCCCTCGATTGTGCTCGCATGGGTCAGTACCAGCCGCGACTGGCCGATCAGGTCGAGCGCGACGTTGGCGAGCGCGATGTCCTCTTCCAGCACCGGCGCGTGGCCGCACCATTCGGACAGGCGCTGTCCGAGGATCAGCGTGCTGTCGCCGATGCGCAGCAGATATTCGAGATGGGGTGTCATCACATGTGGTCCACGTCCTTCGGCAGCTTGAAGAACGTCGGATGGCGATAGATCTTGTCGGCGGCCGGATCGAACAGTTCCGGCTTCGCATCGGGATCGGAGGCGACGATGTGATCGGCCCGTACCACCCAGATGCTGACGCCTTCCTGACGGCGGGTGTAGACATCGCGGGCGTTCTGCAACGCCATCCGCTCATCGGGCGCGTGCAGGCTGCCGCAGTGCTTGTGATCGAGTCCGTTGCGGTTACGGATGAAGACTTCCCAAAGCGGCCATTCCTTGCGGTCCATGAGCAATATCCCCTCTACGCGGCAAGCGGCCTGGCGGCCTGCTTCTCGGCGTACGCGACAGCCGCCTCGCGCACCCATGCGCCCTCGTCACGCGCCTTGACACGAGCCGCCAACCGGTCGCGGTTGCAGGGGCCATCGCCGTTGACGACGCTCCAGAACTCAGACCAGTCGATGGCGCCGAAGTCGTAGTGGCCGCGGGCCTCGTTCCACCGCAACGCGGCATCCGGCAGCCGCACGCCGAGCACGTCGGCCTGCGGCGCGGTGGCATCGACGAACTTCTGGCGCAGGTCATCGTTCGAGATGCGCTTGATGCCCCAGCGCATGCTGTCGCCGCTGTTTTTCGATTCGCCATCGGGCGGCCCGAACATCATGAGCGACGGCCACCACCAGCGGTTCACCGCGTCCTGCACCATGTCGCGCTGCGCCTGCGTGCCGCCCATCATGGTGAGCAGCAGGTCGAAGCCCTGCCGCTGGTGGAAGCTCTCTTCCTTGCACACACGGATCATGGCGCGTGCGTACGGTCCGTAGGAGCAGCGGCAAAGCGGAATCTGGTTCATGATCGCCGCACCATCCACCAGCCAGCCGATGACGCCGATGTCGGCCCAGGTAAGCGTCGGGTAGTTGAAGATCGACGAGTATTTGGCCTTGCCGGCATGCAGCGCGTCGATCAACGCGTCGCGCGACACGCCAAGCGTTTCGGCGGCAGCGTACAGATACAGTCCGTGCCCGCCTTCGTCCTGCACCTTCGCGAGCAGGATCGCCTTGCGCTTCAATGTCGGGGCACGCGTGATCCAGTTGCCCTCCGGCAACATGCCGACGATCTCGGAATGGGCGTGTTGCGAAATCTGCCGCACCAGCGTCTTGCGATAGGCCTCGGGCATCCAGTCCTTCGCTTCGATGAAATCGCCGCGGTCGATCTTGGCGTCGAACTCGGTCTGGTACTGCGGGTTTTCCACCACCGCCGGTCCGCCGAGCTTCTCGCCCTTGGCGGCCGCGATGTCCATCGCTTGGGTATACAAGGTTGCCCGTCCTATATATGCGAAGCGATCATCAGATCGCTTCGTCTCGACGCTGCCCTCTCCCGGAGGGAGAGGGGTTGGCTGCGCCAACCCCTGCGGGGTGAATGGTGACTCCCCCTCATCCCCTGCCCTTCTCCCTTAGGGAGAAGGGTGTGCGCTCCCCTCTCCCTCCGGGAGAGGGGTTGGGGGTGAGGGAAACACTGTTGGACCTGTGCGTTCATGCAATCTTCGGCCGGTTGTCGAGCACGCGCTTCGCCTTGCCGACCGTGACCCGCTCGATCGCGAACGGTTGTGTCACCTCGACCCGCGCGGTGACGCCGATCAGGTTCTTGATGCGATGCTGCAACTCGCCGGCGAGCCGCTGGCGATTCGAATCCGCACGGTCGGCCGTCGCTTCCAGCTCCACGCGTACGGTCAACGCGTCCAGATGACCATCCTTCTCGAGCACCAGCAGATACTGCGGGGCGAGCTGCGGCAAGGCGCAGATCAGCTCCTCGATCTGGGACGGAAAGACGTTGACGCCGCGGATGATCATCATGTCGTCCGAGCGGCCGGTGATCTTGTCCATGCGCCGCATCGATCGCGCCGTGGGTGGCAGCAGACGCGTGAGGTCGCGCGTGCGATAGCGGATGACCGGCAGCGCTTCCTTGGTGAGCGTGGTGAACACCAGTTCGCCGGGACTGCCGTCGGGCAGGACCTCGCCGGTGGACGGATCGATGATCTCGGGATAGAAATGGTCCTCCCAGATCACCGGGCCGTCCTTGGTCTCGATGCATTCGTTCGCGACACCCGGCCCCATCACCTCCGACAGGCCGTAGATGTCGACGGCGTCGATGCCGGCGCGCTTCTCGATGGCCTCGCGAATGCCTTCGCTCCAGGGTTCCGCGCCGAAGATGCCGATGCTGAGCGACGTGGCCTTCGGGTCGATCCCCACCCGTTCCATCTCGTCGATCAGGGTCAGCATGTAGGTCGGCGTCACCATGATGATGTCCGGCCGGAAATCCTGAATGAGCTGGATCTGCTTCTCGGTCTGGCCACCCGACATCGGGATCACCGTACAGCCGAGCCGCTCCGCGCCGTAGTGCGCGCCGAGGCCGCCGGTGAACAGGCCGTAGCCATAGGCCACATGCACGATGTCGCCCGCTCGGCCACCCGATGCCCGGATCGACCGCGCCACCAGATCGGCCCAGTTGTCGATGTCGCGTCGCGTATAGCCGACCACGGTGGGCTTGCCCGTGGTGCCGCTCGAGGCATGGATGCGCACCACCTTTTCCCGCGGCACGGCGAACAGGCCGAACGGATAGTTCTCGCGCAGGTCCTGCTTGGCCGTGAAGGGAAACTTCGCGAGGTCCGCCAGCGTCCGCAGTTCGTCCGGATGCACGCCCTTCGCTTCGAACTTCTTCCGGTAGTGCGGCACGTTGTCGTATGCATGCCGCACCGACCAGCGCAGGCGTTCGAGTTGCAGCGCGCGCAGCTCGTCGACGCTGGCCTTCTCGATGGGTTCGAGGTCCGCCGGCGTGGGCGCCCTGGCGGTCACGGCTTCGCCTCAGGCACGGTCTTCCGGTCCTTGATGCGGGCGGAACGCCCGCGAAAGGTCGCAATCAACTCGCCGTGCTGGTTCTGTACGGTCACGTCGTAGATGCCGGTGCGCCCGGTGCGCGCCACTTCTTGCGCCTGTGCCGTCAGCGTGTCGCCGAGCTTGCCCTGGGCGATGAAGTCCACCGCGAAGCCCGCCGCCACGGTGAGCTCGTTGTAGCTGTTGCAGGCGAATGCGAAGGCGGAATCGGCCAGCAGCGAAATGAAACCGCCGTGACAGATCTTGAAGCCGTTCAGCATGTCGGGGCGCACCACCATGCTCATGACGGCGCTGCCGGGCCCCATGCGCTCCACCTTCATGCCGAGACCGCGCGAGGCTTCGTCTTCGGCCAGCATGCCCGCGCCGACGTAGTCGGCCGTCTGTTGCGGAGTCATCCTCAGCCCGCGCCGGGCCGCCCCAAGCGGGCTGGCCCCCTCGGGGGGAGAGGCCGAAGGCCTGTCGGGGGGGTCGTCATGCCCCTGTGAAGCGCGGCGCGCGCTTCTCCATGAAGGCGGTCACCCCCTCCAGATAGTCGGCGCTGAAGCCCAGCGTTCTCTGGGAATCGCGCTCGAGTTCGAGCTGCTGCGCGAGCGTGTTGTTCTCCGCGGCCTGCATGGCCTGCTTGATGTGGGCGTAGCCGAGCGTAGGTCCGCTCGCCAGCTGCGTAGCCATGGCACGAACCGTCGAGATGAGTTCCGCGTCATCGACACATTTCCAGATGAGACCCCACTGCTCTGCCTGTTCCGCCGGCAATTTGTCGCCGAACAGGGCGAGGCCGAGGGCGCGCGGCCCGCCGAGCATGCGCGGCAGCCACCACGTGCCGCCGGAATCGGGGACGAGGCCGAGCTTGCAGAACGCCTGGATGAAATTCGCGGAGCGCGCGGCCACCACCACATCACAGGCGAGCGCGAGATTGGCACCGGCGCCGGCCGCGACGCCGTTGACCGCTGCGATCACCGGCTTGGGCAGCGAACGCAGCCCCATGACCAGCGGTACGTACCAGGTCTCGATGGACTCGCCCAGGTCCGGACGCGGACCGCCGGGCGCCACCGCGCGATCGTTCAGGTCCTGGCCGGCACAGAACCCCCGGCCCGCGCCCGTCAACACCAGGGCGCGCGCGGCAGGATCGTCGCGCACGCGTTCGAGGGCGTCACGGACTTCCCGATGCATCGCCACGGTAAAACTGTTGAGCCGCTCGGGGCGGTTCAACGTGATGGTGGCCACACCATCGGTCAGGTCGAACAGGATGTACTGGTAGTCCACTGTGCTAGTCGAGCCCCGCCTTGGGAAGGATGGACGACAATGAGAACGCGATTCATTGACCGGTCGGTCAACGAACTGTAATCTCGGCCGCAACGAAACACAACCACCCCGCCGCGGGAGGCTGCCATGCCCTGCTACGAAATCGACGGCATCACGCCGGTGGTCGACCCCACCGCCTTCGTCCACCCGACCGCCATCCTGATCGGCGACGTCATCGTCGGCGCCGGGTGTTACGTCGGTCCGGCCGCCAGCCTGCGCGGCGACTTCGGGCGTCTCGTCCTGGAAGCCGGCGCCAATCTCCAGGACACCTGCGTGATGCACGGTTTTCCCGGTACCGACACCGTGGTGGAGACCGACGGTCACATCGGTCACGGGGCCGTGCTCCACGGTTGCCGTGTCAAGCGCAATGCGCTGGTGGGCATGAACGCGGTGGTCATGGACAACGCCGTGATCGGCGAAGCGGCGATGGTGGCCGCGTGCGCGTTCGTGAAAGCCGGCATGGAAGTCCCGCCGCGAACGCTCGCGGCCGGCGTTCCCGCCAAGCTGGTGCGCGAACTTACCGAGAAGGAGCTCGCCTGGAAGGTGGAAGGCACCGCCACCTATCAGCAGTTGACCCGGCGCTGCCTCTCGACGCTGCACGAGGTGCTGCCGCTCGCGGCGGTAGAGCCCAACCGCAGGCGATTCACCATGGAGGGCGTCGTGCCTTTGGTGGAGCGCAAGAAGGCGTCTCCGGAGTAGAACGCTCCGCACTGAGGTGCCGCTGGCCCCCATCCCAACCTTCCCCCAGCAAAGCTGGGGGAAGGGGCCGTACACCCCTTCCCCCGCGACGTAGTCGTGGGGGAAGGTTGGGATGGGGGCCGCGCGCGCCACCTGCCGCACTGCCAGCCCTCAGGTGGCCTGAGCTACCGGCTTCCGCTTCCAGGAATTCACGTACTCGGTCTGCTCGACGCCTGCGGGCAGCTCGGCCACCTCCACCGGAAACCGCGTGTCGATCATTACCGCAACTTCGTCCGTTTCCTTGCGCCCCGCCTTCGCGCCGACTTCGAACGCCTTCGGGTGCGGTCCGTGGGTGAATCCGCACGGGTGCAGCGTCACCATGCCGGGGTGGATGTTGTCGCGCGAGAAGAACTGCCCGCGGTGGTAGAAGATGATTTCGTCGTAGTCGTCGTTGTTGTGGAAGAACGGCACCTTGAGCGCACCCGGATCGGACTCGATGGGCCGGGGCACGAAGGTGCACACGACGAAGTTCTTCGCGACGAACGTGGTGTGGGCGGAGGGCGGCAGGTGGTACCGATGGCTCATCAGCGGTCGGATGTCGCGCCAGTTCAACTTGACCGGCGTGAGATCTCCGTGCCAGCCGATGGCATCGAGCGGATTGAAGGGGTAGTCGATGGTGGAGAGCTTGCCGCGGCGCTTCACCACCACGCGAGTGGGCGTTTCGCCCTGCTGTCGACGGAAGACCTCGTCCATGCGCGGGGTCTCGAGCACCGCCGGATCGAAGATTGCGTGCGGACCCACCAGTCCCTTCTCGGGTAGCTGGTAGGAGCCTTCGGTGCACTCGATCAACAGCAGCGACGTGGGCTCGGAGGGCTCGATCCGCCACATCGCTCCGCGCGGCAGCATGACGTAGTCGCCATCGCGGTAGGTGAAGTGGCCCCAGTCGCAGAACAGGCTGCCGGCCCCCTCGTGCACGAACAGCAACTCGTCGCCGTCGGAATTGCGCACGAGGTGATCCATCGGCCGTTCGGCGCGCCACCAGCGCAGCTTCATGTCGCCGTTGTGCAAAAACACACGCGCTTCCCAAGGGCTGCCTGCCACGGCCGGCAGAAGATTGAGATCGTATGCGTGAGGTTGCAATGATCCTGCGAAATCCTGCCATGCGGTCGGCGGATGCCGGTGGTGAAAATGCGCGCTCGGACCGAAGAATCCTTCCTTGCCCATCTCGCGCTCGAACGTGCCCGCCGGCAGGTCGGCATGCGCCTGCCGCGAGAATTCCCCTTCGCTGCGGGGTAGCTGGATCCAGCGTTTCATCGAATCGTCCCTCCTTCAGAGTCCGTCGCGTGCCAGCGCAATGGCTTCGCGCAACGCTTCGAGATCACCCACGTGGTTCGCGAGCAACAGCACGAGCCTCGCGTTCAGAGCGGCACTGCGCTGGTCGTCCAGGCCCGCATGCGCGTCGATCAGCGCCTGGTAGAAATCGTCGGGCGCGGGAATGTTGGGTTCGGTCTCAAGCCGCATGGGCCGTGACCTCCTGCCTGCCGGTCGAGCGTGCCACCGCACGCTCGAAAGCTTGTGCATCCCAACGACGCCAGCGCGCGGCGATGTGCTGGTCCGGACGCAGCAGATAGATCGTCCCAGGTGCAGCGCCGTAGCGTCGCGCAACCAGACCGTCGATGTCTTCCACAACGGCAACGCCGCCCCCCCCGAGCGCGCCGCCACCCGCAGGCACGACGACGACCACACGGATCTCTCCCGCATGCTGCAAGAGACGCTCCAGATCGGCACTTCGGTCCGCCGCCATGAAGTACAGCACGGCTGACGCGCCGCCGACACGATCGAGCAGCCAGCCTAAGTGGCCGTCGATGCGCACTGGCGCATCGGACGCCGGCGATCCGGGCACCAGCACCGACACGAACGCGTCGGTGTCGGGCGTGTCGAGCGCGGACTCGCGATAGGTGGCCGGCATCGACAGCCGTCCGCTGTTCACCAGTCGGCGCGCAAACGCGTGCTTCACCGACAGGTCGAGCACGGCATCGCGGAACACCCGGCTCATGGTGCTCTTGGGCGTGATGAAGTCGGTGGAACGCGTCGAATTGAGGATGTTCTCGTCGGCGGCGGCCACGCGCTCGACATCGTACGTCGCCAGCAATGCGGGGGCCGCTTCGCCACGGACCACGCGCGCGAGCTTCCAGCACAGATTGTCCGCGTCCTGGATGCCGCTGTTCGCGCCGCGCGCACCGAAGGGTGAGACCTGGTGCGCCGCGTCGCCGGCGAAGATCACGCGGCCATGCACGAAGCGGTCGAGCCGCCGGCACTGGAAGGTGTACACGCTGACCCATTCCAGTTCGAACGGCCGATCGTCACCCAGCATCGCGCGAATGCGGGGGATCACCCGTTCCGGTTTCCTCTCTTCGTCCGGATCGGCGTTCCATCCGAGCTGGAAATCGATGCGCCACACGTCGTCGGCCTGACGGTGCAGCAGCACCGACTGGTTCGGATGAAACGGTGGATCGAACCAGAACCAGCGCTCGGTCGGATAGTCGCCGACCATTCGAACGTCGGCGATCAGGAAGCGGTCGCGGAAGATCTGGCCTTGCCAGTCGAGGCCCAGATAGTCGCGCATCGGGCTGCGCGCGCCGTCGCAGGCGATGACCCAGTCGGCCCGCACGCGGTACGTGCCGTCGGGGGTCTCCACGGACAGCGTCACACCGTCTGCATCCGGTGCCGCGCCGGCCACGCGATTCTTCCATCGCACCTCGCCGCCCACCGCCTGCAGCCGCGCGAGCATCGCCTCCTCGAGCAGGTACTGCTGCAGGTTCACGAACGCGGGATGCTTGTGGCCGCCCTCCGGCAACAGATCGAACTGGTAAGCGAGGCGATCGCGATGGAACACCTTGCCCACATTCCAGCAGACGCCGCGGCCGGTGATCGTCTCGGCGCAACCCAGGCGGTCCAGGATTTCCAGCGTGCGCTTGGCATAGCAGATGGCGCGCGAGCCGGTGCTGACGGTGTCGTTGTCGTCCAGTACCACGGCCTGCACGCCGTGCAAAGCGAGGTCGATCGCGCACGCGACGCCGACCGGACCCGCGCCGACGATGGCGACCGGGATACGCAGTTCACCGCCGAGTTCAGGCGGCGGGATGTAAGGGAAGCGGGCCGGGGTGCGACTGTTCATCTAGCAAGTGGCGGTGCCTGAGCACGCTGCCCCCATCCCGACCTTCCCCCACCGAAGGTGGGGGAAGGGGTGTACAGCTCCTTCCCCCGGCTTTGCCGGGGGAAGGTTGGGATGGGGGCCGGGCGCCAACTCTTTCACCGATGCCCCTCGAGCTGCGCCCACATCTCCTTGTCCCGCTGCGCCGTCCAGATGCGCGGATCGCGGTAGCCGGTCGCCTCGTCGAAGGCACGACTCACGTCGAACGGCATGCAGTGGTCGAAGATGACCCAGTGCCCGAACTTGGGCTTCAGCGTGTCGTAAGTCTGCTTGTACACCTCGCGCAGGTTCTTGACGAAGGCCCTCGTGTCCGTCAGACCCTTCGCCACCTGCGCCGTGCCGAGCAACGCATCGCCCCGTCCCGGCACGAGGGCCTCCGGCTGCAGCGCCGCGATGCGATCCAGGGTCGCAGGCCAATCGGTGAGGTAGGCGTCGCCCGTGTACGGCGTGGCCGCGAACTCCACCAGATCGCCGCTGAACAGCACCTTCTGCTGCGGCAGCCACACCACCGTGTCGCCCTTCGTGTGCCCCCGACCGAGGTGCATGATGCGCACTTCCAGCTTGCCCATCCACAGGGTCATCGCCTCTTCGAACACGATGGTGGGCCAGGTGAGCCCGGGGATCGACTCCACCGCCTGGAACAGCCGCGGGAAGCGTTCGATCTCGGATTTCATGTCGGCCTCACCGCGCTCGACGATCAGGTCGTAGGTGCCCCGGCTCGCGATGACCTGCTGCGCTCCATAGGCGCTCGCGCCGAGCACGCGCACCGCATGGTAGTGGGACATGACGACGTACTTGATCGGCTTGTCGGTCACCTCGCGGATGCGCCGGATCACGTCCTGCGCCATCACCGGTGTCGCCTGGGTGTCGATCACCATCACGCCGTCGTCGCCGATGACGATGCCGGTATTGGGATCGCCCTCGGCGGTGTAGGCATAGGCGCAATCGGCGAGCTTCGTGAAGCTCACCTTCTTCACTTCCAGATCCGCCTGCGATGCGAATTTCTTTTCCATGACGTTTCTCCGTTCATAAACCCAGATAGGCTTCCCGCACCTGTGCGTCCTCGCGCAGCTGCGCCCCCGACCCTTCAAGCACGATGCGCCCCGTTTCCAGCACGTAGCCGTAGTCGGCGATGGCAAGGGCTGCCGTGGCGTTCTGCTCCACCAGCAATACGCTCACACCCTCGCGCCGCAGGCGCTCGATGGTGCCGAACACCTCTTCCACCAGTTTCGGCGCAAGCCCCATGCTCGGCTCGTCGAGCAACAGCAGCTTCGGCGCGCTCATCAGCGCCCGGCCGATGGCAAGCATCTGCTGCTGGCCGCCGGACAACATGCCGGCCGCCTCGCGACGCTTGTCGCGCAACACCGGAAACAGCTCGCAAGCGTGCTCGATGCCGCGCGTGACATCGGCCTTCGACCGCAGATAGCCGCCGAGCCGCAGGTTGTCTTCGACGCTCATCGGGCCGAAGACCTGGCGGCCTTCGGGCACCTGCGACAGGCCCGCGCGCACGCGCGCCTGGCTCGGTGCCCGCGTGATATCCGCGCCACCGAACCGGATCGTACCTTCCATGGCCGGCCGCACACCTGACAGCGTCCGCAGCAGCGTGGTCTTGCCGGCGCCGTTGGCGCCGATCAACGCCACCAGCGCGCCTTCGGCCACCCGCAACGAGACACCTTCGAGCGCGCGAATGCGACCGTACTGCGCGCCGAGCCCCGCCACTTCCAGCAAGGGGGCAACGACGTTTTCCGGTTGCGCGCTCACTGCAGCGTCGCCCCGGTGGCACCCGCGCCGAGGTACGCGGCCACCACCGCCGGATTCGCGCGGACCTCCTCGGCAGTACCCTCGGCGAGCTTGCGACCATAGTCGAGCACCAGGACGTGGTCCGACACGCCCATGACGAGCTTCATGTCGTGTTCCACCAGGACCACCGTGACACCGCTCGCGGCGATGTCCCGGATCAGTTCGCGCATCGCCCCTTTCTCGGTGGGATTGAGCCCCGCGGCCGGCTCATCGAGAAACAGCAGCTTCGGTTTGAGCGCCAGCGCTCGCGCGATCTCGAGGCGTTTCAGGACCCCGTAGGGCAACGCCTCGGCGAGGCGCAGCGCGTACTCGTGCACGCCCACGAACCGCATCAGTTCCATGGCCTCGTCACGACAAGTGCCGTCCGCGCGCCGCAGGCCGGGAAAGTGGAACAGCGCCGGCAGCAACCGCTGCGACAACCGCAGGTGCGCCCCGACCATCACATTCTCGAGCGCGTTCATGTGGTGACAGACCTGCAGGTTCTGGAACGTGCGCGCCACGCCGCGCCGGGCGAGCTGATCCGGCGACCGGCCGGAAACGACTTCGCCGTGCAGCTTCACGGTACCTTCGGACGGACGATAGACACCGGTGATCACGTTGAACAGCGTGGTCTTGCCGGCCCCGTTGGGCCCGATCACCGAGTGCACACGCCCGGCGCTGACGGCGTAGTCGATGCCGGCGAGCGCCTGGACGCCGCCGAAGCGCTTGGCGATGCCGTTCAATTCAAGCATGACGCAGGCGCCGCAGGATGGTGGGAACGAGGCCGCGCGGCAGCAGCACCATCACGAGAATCAGCAGCGCTCCGAACACCACCATCTCCCACCCCTCGAACTCCGCGAGCAACTGCGGCAACGCGGTGAGCAGCGCCGCACCGAACACCGATCCATGCACCGATGCCATGCCGCCCACCACCACCATGGTGACCAGCTCGATCGAATGCAGGAAGCTCGCGACCTGCGGCGTGATGAAACCCACGTAGTGCGCGAACAGCGAGCCGGCGAAGCTCGCGAATACGGCGGAAATGGTGAACACACGCGCCTTGTAGCGGGCGACATCGACGCCAACGGATTGGGCCGCCGCTTCCGATCCGTGCAAGGCGCGCAGTGCCCGGCCCACGGGCGAGTCCACCAGGTTGCCGGCGAACCACGCCGCCAGCCACAGGCAGGCCGCGATGATCCAGTACCACTGGAACTCGCCGGTGGGGGCCCACCCTGCCACGTTCAACGCATCGACCGGCATGCCGTCCGGGCCACCGGTCCACGCACTTTCGTTGGTGATGACAATCGACACGATGATGCCCAAGCCGAGCGTGGCCATCGCGAGGTAATGGCCCCTCAAGCGCAGGATGGGGCGTGCCACGGCGAAGGCGAGCAGACCCGTGCCCACCATGCCCGCACCCATGGCCACCAATGGCGGCCAGCCGTAGCGCGCAGTGAGTATCGCCGAGGTATAGGCACCGAGCCCGAAGAACCCGGCGTGGCCCAGGCTCACCTGCCCCGCGTAGCCCATGACCAGGTTCAGCCCGATCACCGCGATGGCGTTGATGCCGATGCGGTTCACGACGTCCAGTACGTAAGTGTTGGGGAGCAGCCAGGGCAGCACGACCAGCAGCGCTGCCAGCGCCAGCAGGGCTTTCCAGCGGCTCGTCATACCCGGTCCACAGCTCGGGATCCGAAGATCCCGCGTGGCAGGAAAAAGAGCACCAGCAGGATCAGCACGAACGGCACGGCGTCCTTGTACGCCGACGAGATGTACCCGGCCGTCATCGCTTCCGCGAGACCCAGAATCAACCCGCCTGCAACCGCCCCGGCGCCGCTGCCGAGACCACCCAGCGTCGCCGCAACGAAACCCTTGAGTCCGAGCATGAGACCTGCATCGTAGGACGTCATCGTGATCGGCGCCGCCAGCGCACCCGCGATGGCACCCAGCGCCCCCGACAGCGCGAAGGCCACCAGCCACACGCGTCGCGTGTCGATGCCCACCAGTTGCGCGCCGAGCCGGTTGTACGACGACGCGAGCATCGCCTTGCCGAAGCGCGTGCGGTTGAAGAAGACCCAGAGGACGACCACGACCAGCGCCGACACCGCCATCACCCACAGGCTCTGCGGCAGCAGGCTCGCCCCGCCGATGGCGAGCGGTGTATCGCCGCTGAAAGGCTGCAACGCGTGCTGGCCCTTGCCGAAGATCACCTGGGCCAGGCCCTGGATCAGGATCGAAGCGCCGATGGTGATGATGATGAGAGTCACCACCTCCGCGTCGCGCGCGGGCTCGATGGCCACCTTGTCGATCAGCACACCCGCGACGACGGCGACCAGCACCGCCCCCAGGATCGCGAGCGGCAGTGCCAGCCCCGCGGCCGCGAGAAACACCGAGACCATGCCGCCCAGCATGATGAACTCGCCCTGGGCGAAATTGATGACGCCGCTCGCGTTGAAGATGATGGCGAAGCCGAGTGCCGCCAGCGCATAGATCGAACCGCTGGTGAGCCCCGAGAAGAGGAACTGCAGGAATTCCGCCACGTACTCGCTTCGCGTCACGCAACGCCGCTGGTGCGTCCGGACGACTCCTCCCTGGGTTTGTAACCGCGCCTGAGGACGATTACGATTAGGTGAATTGATTGCATGAATCGTAATCGCCCCCTAGCATGCGGTCAAATCCGATGGCCAACCGCTCCGCCGCCCCGCGCGCCAATCCACGCACCGCCCCCCGCACCCCCCAGGGGATCCAGTCGCTCGAGACCGGCGGCGCGCTGCTGCGCGCGCTCGTCGTCCGCGGTGGTCCGACCATGCTGAAGGACCTCGCGGCCGACGCCGGCATGCCCCCGGCCAAGGCGCACCGCTATCTGGTGAGCTTCATCCGGCTGGGACTCGTGGAACAGGATCCGGTCACCGGCTGGTACGACCTCGGCAGCTTCGCGCTCGGCCTGGGTCTCGCTGCGCTTGCGCGCATCGACGCCGTGCGCCTTGCCGGACCGATGATGATCGACCTTGCCGCCCGCCTCGACACCACCGTGGCTGCGGCAGTCTGGGGCAACCGAGGTCCCACCATCGTGCGCTGGGAGGAATCGACGCAGGCCGTGATCGTCTACCTGAGGGCCGGCGCGGTCATGCCCTTGCTCGCCTCCGCCATCGGCCGCTGCTTCGCCGCGTGGATGCCGGCGTCGCGCACCGCGATGCTGCTCGAACCCGAACTGGCGGCCGCGGCGCGGTCCCGGCGCCCAGGCCTGCCAACTTCACGGCGCACCTTTGAAGCGGCGATGACGGGCATTCGCAGCCAGGGCATTGCCCAGGCTGAAGGCACCTTGCTGCCGGGGATCAGCGCCGTGGCCGTCCCCGTGTTCGACCACCGTGGCGAGATGGTACTGGCATTGAGTGCACTGGGTTATTCGGGCGGTTTCGACGCCAGCCTGGACGGCAAACCGGCCCGCGCACTGCGCGCCGCCAGCCGCGAACTGTCGATCCGGCTCGGCGCCCTCGTCTGACGTAGCGCTCTCACCGGGGGCCAGCCCTCTCATGGTGGCCCGTCAGTGGCTGAGGCGGCGCGGCGATTGCCGCACTGCAGCGAGGTGCGTACCATTTCGCGCCTCCCCGCCGCCGTCCGCCCCTTGGAGTCCGCAGTGAACGAACCGCTCTGGTCGCCTTCCCCCGAACGCTTTGCCGAAGCCAATCTGGCGCGGTTCGCACGCCAGGTCGAGCGCGATTTCGGCGTCAAGGCGGCCGACTACGACACGCTCTACGCATGGTCGGTGCGCGAACCCGAACGGTTCTGGTCGGCCCTGTGGGACTTCTGCGAGGTCATCGGCCACAAGGGCGAGCGCGTGTTGATCGATGCCGATCTCATGCCGGGCGCGCAGTGGTTCCCCGATGCGAAACTCAACTACGCGGAGAACCAGCTCCGCCGCCGCGACGATGCGCCGGCGATGGTCTTCCGTGGCGAGAACAAGGTACGGCGCAATCTCACCTTTCGCGAAGTGCACCAGACCGTGTCGCGCCTCGCGCAGGCCTTGCGCAATGCCGGCGTCGGCCCGGGCGATCGCGTGGCGGCGATCGTCGCCAACATGCCCGAAGCGATCCTGGGTCTGCTCGCCACGTCGAGCATCGGTGCCATCTGGTCGTCGTGCTCGCCGGATTTCGGTGTGCAGGGCGTGCTCGACCGGTTCGGCCAGATCGAGCCCAAGGTGCTGCTGTCCGTGGACGGCTATTTCTACGGCGGCAAGACCCACGACAATCTCGCCAAGCTGAAGGACATCGCGTCGCGGCTGCCGTCGCTCAATCGCGTGGTCGTGATCCCCTACATCTCCGACCTGCCCGATCTCGCAGGCATCGCGGGCGCTTCCACGTGGGGCACTTTCCTCGAACCATTCTCGTCGGGCGAGATCGCATTCGCCCGCCTGCCCTTCAACCATCCGCTCGCGATCCTCTACTCCTCCGGCACCACCGGCGTGCCGAAGTGCATCGTCCACGGTCAGGGCGGCACCTTGCTGCAGCACCTGAAGGAACATCAGCTGCAGACGGACGTGAAGCGGGACGACCGCCTGTTCTACTTCACCACCTGCGGCTGGATGATGTGGAACTGGCTCGCGTCCGGCCTCGCCACGGGGGCGACGCTGTTGCTCTACGACGGCTCGCCCTTCTACCCCGGCGCCAACGTGCTGTGGGACTTCGCCGAGCAGGAGCGCATGACCGTCTTCGGGACCTCGGCCAAGTACATCGACGCGCTCGCGAAGCTGCGCCTGGCGCCGGGGGAGACGCACGATCTCACCGCCCTGCGCACGATGACCTCCACCGGCAGCCCGCTGGCGGCGGAGAGCTTCGAATACGTGTACCGCAGCATCAAATCCGATCTGCTGCTCTCGTCCATCTCCGGCGGCACCGACATCGTGTCGTGCTTCGTGCTCGGCAGCCCCTGGCTGCCGGTATGGCGGGGCGAGATCCAGTGTCGCGGCTTGGGGCTGAAGGTGGAGGTCTACGACGACGGCGCCGCGCCGGTCGTGGGCGAAAAGGGCGAACTCGTCTGTACGGCCCCCTTCCCCTGCATGCCCGTGGGCTTCTGGAACGATCCGGACGGGGCCAAGTATCACGCGGCCTACTTCGAGCGCTTTCCCAACGTGTGGTGCCACGGCGACTGGATGGAGATCACCGCGCGCGGCACGTGCATCATCTACGGGCGCTCCGATGCAGTGCTCAACCCGGGCGGCGTGCGCATCGGCACTGCCGAGATCTATCGGCAGGTCGAGAAACTCGACGAAGTCATCGAGAGCATCGTGATCGGGCAGGACTGGGACAACGACGTACGGGTCGTCCTATTCGTGCGCCTGCGCGACGGTGTGGTGCTCGATGCGGCCCTCGCCAAGCGCATCAAGGATGAGATCAAGAGCAACACGACGCCGCGCCACGTACCCGCGAAGATCGTCCAGGTGGCGGACATTCCGCGTACAAAGAGCGGCAAGATCGTCGAGCTCGCCGTGCGCAACGTGGTGCATGGCCGTCCGGTCAAGAACCGTGAAGCGCTCGCGAATCCAGAGGCCCTCGAGCTCTATCGCGATCTGCCGGAGTTGGCCGTCAAGTAGAAAAAAAGAGGGCGACCCGAAACCGGGCCGCCCCGTGCACGCTTCGCCCGAAGCGCGTCACTCACCACTGGAAACCGTTACATCCGGAACCGCCGTACCGCGGCGTCGAGCTCCTGCGCGAGGCCATCGAGTTCGGCGCTGGCGCGGGCCGTGGTCTCGGCCCCGGCCGCCGTGCCCTGTGCCGAATCGCGGATCGAATCCACGTTCGACGCAATCTCGGCGGCCGCCGTGCTCTGCTCCTCGGCGGCCGACGCGATCTGCCCGTTCATGTCGTTGATGCTCTCGATCGCCTGCGCGATGCCGGACAGCGCTTCGGCCATGCGGTGGGCGAAATCGGCGCTCTCATGTGCGGCCCCGGCGCTCGCCGTCATCGCTGCCGCCACGTCGCGCACGCCCGCCTGCAGGCGCACGATCATCTGCTCGATCTCGCGGGTGGATTCCTGGGTCCGCGAAGCGAGCGTGCGGACCTCGTCAGCCACCACGGCGAACCCGCGGCCCTGCTCGCCGGCGCGCGCGGCTTCGATCGCCGCATTGAGTGCCAGCAGGTTGGTCTGTTCGGCGACACCCTTGATGACGTCCAGCACCTTGCCGATGCCCTCGCCTTCGTGCTGCAACCGCGCCACCAGCACCCCGGCTTCGCCGGTCTGGGTGACGAGCTGCTGCGCCTTCTCGCGGGTGCCCGCGACCACGTTCATGCCGTCCTGGGAGTTGTCCCGGGCGCGGTGGGCGGCCTCCGCTGCATTGGAAGCACCCCGGGCCACTTCCTCCACGGCGTGGCGCAATTCGGCGATGGATTCCGCGGCATGCTCGGTCTGGCCGCGCTGGCGCTCGGTCGCGCTGCGAGCGTCGGTCACGACTTGGGACAGCGCCTGCGTCGCGCGGTGCAGGCGGCCGGCCGTGCCGACCACCTGGGCCATGGTGGCGGCGAGAGCGTCCATGAACTGGTTGAACCCGACCGCGAACGCGCTCTTCGCGTCCGGATGCCGGTAAGTGAGATCGACGCTGCCATCCACGACGGCCAGATGACGGCCGATCGCGTGGATCTCTTCGGCCTGGCGCGCCTCGCGCCGGAACTGCGTCGCGAGATACACCAGCATCGCACTCTCGACCACCACGTACAGCGCATGCACCAGAACGATGTGGAATCCCGTGTTCTGCTCGAAGACCCACACCCCGGTGCCGCTGCGCTGCAGAAAATCGAATGCGAGGTGATGCACGGCGATCACCACGGTACCCGTCACGATGGGCAGCCAGTCGCGGTAGTACAGCAGCACGGCCAGCAGGACGAACACGCCGAAGTGCAGTTCGAGCATGCCGTGGCTCTGGTGGATGTGGAGCGCGGTGAAGATCATGAACGCCGCGCCCATCGCGCAACGGGTCACGACGCTGCCGGGTGCCATGAACACGAGGACCGTAGGCACGATAGCCGCAGGCAGGCCGATCAGCAGTGCCGGCCACCACGTGCCGTGCCAAGGCGCCAGCGCCAGGGCGAGTACCAGGAGTGCCCAGGCGATCCCGAGCATCACGCGATCGGCGTGGGTGTTGAGGGCAGCGAGAGTGAACTCGTCGGTTCGCCTCACGGGCGTCCCCCCGGCTCAGCGCTCGACTCGGCAGCCCGCGCGGTCTGCAATGCGGATCCATGGCCGCCACGGTTGCAGAAGCAGCCCATCATCGCTGCCGCGCGCGGCGTTGCCAGGTCCGCCGATCGGACCGACTTCGCCACGGCCGCTTCGACCGGGCCGCCACGGGCAGTGCTGCAGCGTGCGATGTCTGCGTAAGGTCCGAGGTAGACCGGACGTCCCGCCGGATCGAAGACGGCGGCTGCCGGCGCGGCCGGCAGGTTGCGCCAGAGCAGTTCGGATTCCGCCGGGGTGAGGCGTGGCAGGCGGTCGATACCACGGGCCGGTGTCGATGCCGGACCGGGGGCATCGGCCACTGCGAAGATCACCCCATCGGCTTGATGGCGTGCCACCAGCGCCAGGAAGTGCTCGTCGGCGACGCGGCTGCAGGCGCAACTCGAATCGCGCAGGTGCACCACCACCGTGCGCGACGCCGTGCCGGGGACCGACTGGAGACGGGCGACGGCGCTGGCATCCAGGCCCGCCGCATCGAACTGGGCAAACTGGTCGGCCGCCATGCCGGGTTCCACGGCGGGACCAAGGCCGGTGGCCTGCCACTGCCAGAACAGCCACGCGGTGGTTCCGAGCCAGGCCACGAACAGGCCCGCGGCCGCGAGCTTGCGCCGTTCACCGGTGACGGCCGCTGCCGCCGAACCTTGCCATCGAAGCTCCATGGGTCATCATTACGGCAGGACCTGGCAGGATTTGAGCACTGATTGCGACTGTCGAACCGTCTGACAGTCCCTGGAGTCCCCCGAACTTATCCCCCCAACGAGGCCCGTCCATGGATCGAATCACCCTCAAGGTCGGCGGCATGACCTGCAACGGCTGCGTGGCCAGCGTCACGCGGGTCGTCCGGGCGCTGCCCGGGGTCACGTCGGCGGATGTATCCCTGTCCGACGGTTCGGCCGCCGTCGAATTCGATCCGGGACGCACCTCGGCAGAGCAGATCAAGCACGCGATCGAGATGGCGGGGTACCAACCCGGCTGACCCGATTGGCACGGTTGGCATCGATCGACGCACGGGGGCAGATTCGCCGGTGCGCGACGACGGCGGGAACCTCCGCCCCGATGCTGAGATTCACCGGGGGCGCGCCCGCGCCGGAACATGGACTTGGAGCACGGGGGCATCCGATTCCTCCGGATCGATGGAGGTTTCGGTTGATCGCTGGTTGCCGCGTCGCGACAATCGCGCCGCGCCTGGCCTCCTGCAGTGCCTGGCCACCATGCTCGACTGTCCCTCGACCAGACCGGCTGCGGCCAGCACCGGCGCGGCGCGGGAAAGTCGTGGCCCGAAGCATGCTTTTTCGGCGGTTGGCTGGCGCGCTGCCCCCGTCCCGAACCGTGATGACCCTGGAACCCCGAATCCCGACGCCGCTGCCCCGATGAACGCCCTCGAAGTCTTCCAGAAAGCCCTGCGCGACCTGTCCGTGCGCTATTCGCGCGAGCTGCCGCAGAAGCTTGCCGAGATCGAGGGCGTCTGGGACAGCGCGCGCACCGGCCCGCACGGCCGGGAGGCGCTAGCCGCCATGCAGCGGCTCGTTCACGGCCTGGACGTGTCCGCCAGCATGCTGGGCGTGCCGGTCCTGTCCGAGCCTGCCCGCCTGGTGGAGCGCGCCCTGGCGCCCATCGTGAAACGCGACGGCCGGCCCACCGAGGCGGAAATCGGCGACATCGAGGCCCTGCTCGCCGACCTGCACCGGGCCGCCGAACCCGAGGTCATCGCCACCCGGTTCGACCACGCCACCTCCAGCCACCCGCGCTACGTCCGGGCCGACGAGCCGCGCTTGATCTACCTGCTGGAGGACGACCACGAGACGGCCGCCAGCCTGACCACCCAGCTCGGCCGCTTCGGCTACCACGTGCAGACCATCCCCGGCGGGGAGGCCATGGTCGAGGCCATTGCCCGCGACCGCCCGTACGCCATCCTGGTGGACGTCGAACTCGCCGCGGCCGGCTTCACCGCGGCCCAGTCGATCATCACCCTGCGCGGCGGCAGCGCCGAGCAGCCGCCGATCATCTTCATCTCGGCCCGCAGCGACGTGAACGCCCGGCTCGAGGCGGTGCGCACCGGTGCCATCGCCTACTTCACCAAGCCGGTGCGCGTGGGCGAGCTCGTGGACAAGCTCGACCGCCTGGTCGCGTGGGAGACTCCCGAGCCCTACCGCATCATCATCGTGGACGCCGACCTGGGTCGCGCCGAGTTCTGCCGCGCCGTGCTGCGGGAAGCCGGCATGGACGTGGCGACCATCGACAACCCAGACGACCTCATCTTCGGCATCAACGACTTCAACCCGGAACTGCTGCTGATGTCGCTCGCCCTGCCCGGCTGCAGCGGCGACGAACTCGCCCAGGTGGTGCACCAGATTCCCTCGTACGTGAGCCTGCCGGTGGTCTTCCTGTCGGAGCGCTGGGACCTGCAGCGCCAGATCAGCCTCATGAACCTGGGCGGCGACGCACTGCTGCCGGTCCCGGTGGAATCGTGGCAGCTCATCTCGACCGTGATGGCGCGGGTCGAGCGCTATCGCACGTTGTCGAGCCTGATGCAGCAGGACAGCCTGACCGGCCTCCTCAACCACTCGCGCCTGCAGCAGTACCTCGAGATCGAAGCGCTGCGCGCCGCGCGCCAGTTCCACCCGCTCGCCTTCGCCATGATCGACCTCGACAACTTCAAGGGCGTCAACGACGAATACGGCCACCCGGTGGGCGATCGCGTGCTGAAGACCCTGTCGCGCTTCCTGCGCCAGCAACTGCGCAAGAGCGACATCGTGGGTCGCTACGGCGGCGAGGAGTTCGCCGTGATCCTGACCGATACCGACGGTCCGTCGGCCCTGGCGGTGATGGAGAAGCTCTGTCTCGACTTCTCCCACGTGGAGCACGACACCGAGCGCGGCAAGTTCCGCGTGACCTTCAGCGCCGGCGTGGCCTCGATGACCGGGCTCAAGACCTCACGCGAACTGGCGCTGGCCGCCGACCGGGCACTGTATGAAGCGAAGCACCGCGGGCGGAACCAGGTCGTGATGTGGAGCGGCGGCCTCGAAGCCGCCGCTACCGCGGCCGCCGGCTAGCCGCTAGAAAAACGCCATCGTCCGGATTTCGATGCTCGAGCGCGTGCGCGCATCGGGCGCGGTGGTCGGATCGGTGAAGGCGCTGTGGCCCATGAAGCGGGCGCGCCCGTCGGTCTCGGAGTCGTAAGTCTTCAGCAGCAGCGCCTGGCTCGGTTCCATCAGCGGGAAGTACCACCAGCGGTGGGCCTCGGCATGGCGCATCACGAAGATCTCGCCGGTGCGCTCGCGGTAGCGCAGGATCATCTTGATGAGATCGTCGTCGCCCGACGTGGTCGCGTCGCACATGGCGAGCGGCATCTCCTCGACGCGGTTGTTGAACGGCAGCCAGAAGTTGTAGAACGCGACGCGACGCTGCAACAGCTCCTCGGCCTCGTCCGGCAGGATCTGCTGCACCCGCAGCGGCCCCGAGTGCGGCGTGAAATCGCAGTGCACCAGCAGTACCGGGGCTCGTTGCGTGGTCGAGTCCTCGGCCGTCTGCTTGCGCTCGTTCACCTTGGACCGGATGGTGTGGTCGAAGATCTTCACGCGCCTCGCACCCACGTGCTTGCGGATGAACTCGGTCACCTGCGGGTAGAGCTGCGACTCGATGGCCGAGTTGTTTTCCCAGCCGTCGAACGTGTGGGAGAACGGCTGCAGCTCGAAGCCTTCGCGGTCGAGGGAGAACCGGTCGACGCGCGACCAGCCGTCGAACACGGACATCTCGCGCGGATCATCGCCGGGCTGGTGCGGGTCGACCGGTTCTTCGGGCTCGTAGAAAAAGATCTCGGGGACCTTGCCGTTGTCGAGCGTGTAGTTGAAGGTGGAACGTACGAACGGTTCGCGTTTCATGGGTCGAGCTCCTCGAAGAAAGTCAGCCGCGCTCCAGGCCGTCCGAGACGACGTAGCCGCCGTCCACCGGGATACACACACCGGTGACGTGATCCGAAGCGCGCGAGGCGAGATACACGCACGTGCCGGTGAGGTCGTCGGTCTCCCCCAGACGGCCGCTCGGTGTGCGCCGCTTCAAGGTCTGTTCGAGCGGAGTCCCGGAGAGTTCCGCGGTCATCTCGGTGAAGTAGTAACCAGGGGCGATGGCGTTGACCTGGATGCCATGGGCGGCGAGCTCCACGGCATTGACGCGCGTCAGCGCGATGACGCCCGCCTTCGACACGCTGTAGGGCACCTGCAGGCCCTTGCTCGGCGCCACCAACCCGTAGACCGAAGCGATGTTGATGATCTTGCCGCTGCCCTGCGCCTTCATGACTCGGGCTGCGTGCTTGGTGCACAGGAACGGCCCGGTCAGGTTGGTGTTCATCACGTGATCCCACGCGGCCCGCTCGAGTTCCATCACGGACTTGCGGTTCACCGTGCCGGCATTGTTGACGAGGATGTCGAGCCGCCCCCAGCGCGCCACCACGCCCTGTACCGCCCGTTCGATGCCGGCCTCGTCGGTCACGTCGAGCTCGAACGCGGCACCGTCCGCGCCGAGTTCGGCCAGCACCTCAGCGTTGCGGTCCGGCCGGCGCGCACCGACCGCCACTTTCGCACCGGCCCGGCGCAAGGCGAGCGCCAGTGCGCGGCCGATGCCGGCGTTGCCGCCGGTCACCAGCGCGACCTTGCCCTCGAGCGAGAAGGGGCCGTCCCAAGAGGGCTGGCCCCCCTGGGGGGGCAGGGCCGCAGGCCCAGCGGGGGGAGCCATCACCTCAGGCTGCGGCGCGGGTCAGCGTGAAACCAGGGCCCACGTAGGTGCGATCCCAGGCGGGCAGCTTCTCGACCCGCTCGGTCATCCAGCGCACGACGTTCGGATGCTGGTCGAGCGGCAGCTTCTGCAGGCCATGCAGGTGCATCGGTGCCGCGACGGCGATGTCGGCGATGGTGGGGTTCGATCCCGCGATCCAGGGGCTCTTGGCGAGGCGTTCGTCGAGGATGCCGGCCAGCTTGTGGAACTGGGCGTCCTGCGCCGCGATCACCGCGGGGTCGGGCTGCGCGTTGAGCAGGGGTTTGACGCAATGCTCCACCAGGTACACGTAACAACTCGGGAACCAGCTCGACGACTCCCACAGCAGCCAGCGGTTGATGTCCGCGCGGGTCTTCACGTCGGTCGGGTAGTAGCTCGCCTTGCCGTACTTGTCGGCCGCGTACTGGAGGATCGCATTGGATTCCCACAGGACGAAGTCGCCGTCGACCAGGGCCGGCAGCGAGGCATTGGGATTGATGGCCATGTAGGACGGGGACTTCTGCTCCGCCTTGAAGTAGTCCACGTGCACGCGCTCGTAAGGGATACCGAGCAGATCGAACCCGGCTACGACCTTGCGACAGTTCACGGTAATGGGGTCTGCGTACAGTTTCATGATGTCTCCTCCCGGAATAGTTTGTCGTGGCGCCACGCCCTCCAACCGCGAAGCGTCCGCACCGAAAAGTCTACGGTTTGACCCTGGTCCGGGCATCTGATGGAATGCGAACGGATTGTTTCCGGTATGTAGACAATGCCCATCTCGACCGACATGCTGGAAGCCTTCGTCCGGGTCGCCGACCACCTGAGCGTCAGCGCTGCCGCCAATGACCTGGGGGTCGGCAAGGGGGTGGTGAGCAAGCGGGTCGCCCAGCTCGAACGGGCGGTCAAGGCCACCTTGTTCAGCCGCAGCACACGCCGGGTCGCCCTCACCCCGGCCGGCGAGATCTACCTGGATTTCGCCCGCAATGCCCTGGGAGCGGTGCAATCGGCCGACGAGCAGTTGCTGTCGCTGCGGGCCACCTTGAGCGGACGCATCCGCGTGACGGCGCCGATTTCGTGGGGCCAGCGGGTGCTGGCGAAGCTGCTGCCGGACTTCCTGGCGGCCCATCCCGGCATCGAGATCGAGCTGCTGCTGGAAGACCGGATCATGGACATCGCCTACGAACGGGTCGATCTGGCACTGCGCTTCACCTCGTCCCTGGCGCATGATCTGGTGCTGGTCCCGGTGGCGCGTATCGACCTGATCGTCATCGCATCACCCGCCTACCTGGCCACCGCAGGTTCGCCCCAGGAACCACGCGACCTCGAGGGCCGCCCGTGCATGTGCTACTGGCGCGAGATGTCGGACGAGGTCTGGACCTTCGCGTCGGGCGACCGGTCCCAGAACGTGCGGGTGCGCAGCCGCTTTCGCGCCAACAACCCCGAAGCCGTGGCCGATGCCGCACTGGCGGGGCTGGGCATCGCCCTGCTGCCGGCGTATGTCTGCGAGCCGGCCTTGACCGACGGCCGCCTCGTACAGGTGCTCGAACGCTGGACGCCGGTCACCAAGTTCGGCAACCAGATCACCGCGGTGGCGACGCCGGACCGCATGCGCATCGTGCGCAATCAGGCGCTGCTCGAATTCCTCAAGGACCGTCTTGGGTAGAGGTAGGGTAGATGCCCCCCCCGATAGGCCTTGCGGCCGCCCCCACCGGGGCTCAGCGGCTTGGGGCGGCTCGGTGCGTCGGAGTCAGCAGCCTCAGAATATGTTCCACCACGACTTCGCGCGGCTGTCCGCCAGGAGCTTGCTCTCGGGGAAGTTCAGCATGAGCAAGCGTTCCGAGTCCTTCTGCAGGTCGGTGATCCCCATCGCCTCATAGGCCCTGGACAGCACGACGAAGGCGCGCTCCAGCGCCGGGGTCTGCGGATAGTTGGTGATGGCGGCCTGCGCGCGATTCACCGCCGCGACGTAGGCACGACGACGCAGGTAGTACTCGGCCACCTTCACTTCGTAGGAGGCGAGCGCGTTGACCAGGTACTGCATGCGCTTCACCGCATCCGGCGTGTACTTGCTCTCCGGGTAGCGAGTGACCAGCTGCTGGAGTGCCGCGAACGATTCCTGCATCGCTGCCGGGTCGCGCTCGGTCATGTCCTGGTTGGAGAACTTGGCGATCAGCCCGAGATCTTCGTTGAACGACACCAGGCCCTTCAGGTAATAGGCATAGTCGACGTTCGGATGGTTCGGATAGAGCTTGATGAACCGGTCGCACGCCGCGATGGCGGAGGCTTTCTCGCGCTCCTTGAAATAGGCGTAGGCGACTTCGAGCTGCGCCTGCTGGGCGTAGCGGCCGTAAGGGAAGCGCGATTCGAGCTTCTCGTAGTAGCCGATCGACTTCTTGTAGTTGCCCGAGCTCAGTTCGGACTTGGCTTCGGTGTAGAGCTTGTCCACCGTCCAGTTCCGCGTCTCGTCCTTGGACGGGCCGCTCTTGCACGCGCCGAGGGCTGCAAGCAGGAGAACCACCAGGATTGCCGCTAGACTTCTGATCATGTCATTCGCCGAAAAAGAGCGCGCGGATTATAGCCCACCCTCTGCGCGCGACCGGCTGGTCGCCGTCGTGCCGCCGGAGCTGGCCGGCTCGAGACTGGACCAGGCACTGTCGAAACTGTTCCCCGACTACTCGCGCACGCGGCTGCAGACGTGGATCGAGTCCGGCCGTGCGACGGTCGACGGCGCGACCGCCGAGGTCCGCCGCAAAGTCTGGGGCGGGGAGCGCATCGAGCTCACCCCCGCAGCGAGCGCCGAGGAATCCAGCTTCACGCCGGAGGCGATACCGCTCGACATTCTCCACGAGGACGAGACGCTGCTCGTGGTGAACAAGCCACCCGGCCTCGTCGTCCATCCGGGCAGCGGCAACTGGGCCGGCACGCTGCTGAATGCCCTGCTCGCCCATGCGCCCGGCGTCGCGCAACTGCCGCGCGCGGGCATCGTGCATCGGCTCGACAAGGACACAAGCGGGTTGCTTGTGGTCGCGAAGACGCTCGAAGCGCAGACGTCGCTGGTGCGCCAGCTGCAGGCCCGCACGGTGTCGCGGCGCTATCTTGCCGTGGTACCGGGCACGACGCCGGAGTCGGGCGTGGTGGAAGCGCCAATCGGCCGCCACCCGACCCAGCGCACGCGGATGGCGATCGTCACCACCGGCAAACCGGCAGTGACCCACTATCGCGCGCTGCGCCGCGGCGAGGGCTGGACGTTGCTCGAATGCCGGCTCGAAACCGGGCGCACGCATCAGATCCGGGTGCACATGGATTCCATCGGCCATCCTCTGCTGGGTGATCCGGTTTATGGCCCGCGCCGTCTGCCGGCAGCGCTGGCGACGCGCGTGGGTGCCTTCGATCGCCAGGCCCTGCACGCCTGGCAACTCGCTCTGGTTCATCCTGAAACGCAGGCCACCATGGCGTGGGAGGCTTCGCCGCCCGAGGATTTCCAGGCATTGCTCGAGCGTCTCGAAGCGGTATGAACACCCCGCCCGCCGATTGGATCGTGCCGGACTGGCCGGTGCCCGCAAAGGTGCGGGCGCTGGTGACCACGCGTGCCGGCGGTGTCAGCACCGGCCCCTATGCGAGCCTCAATCTCGGGATCGCCGTGAACGACGATCCGGCTGCGGTTGCGGAGAATCGACGGCGCGTGCGTGCCCATCTGCCCGCCGAGCCGCGCTGGCTGAAACAGGTGCACGGGGTCGGTGTCGTGCACGCCGATTCAGTAACGACGCTGGTCGAGGCCGATGCGGCGATGACGCGCACCCCGGGCGTGGTCTGCGTCATCCAGATGGCCGACTGCATGCCGGTGCTGCTCGCGGCCCGCGACGGTTCGGTCGTCGGTATCGCCCATGCGGGCTGGCGCGGACTCGCCGGCGGCGTGGTGGAGCGAACGATCGAGGCGATGGATGCGGACCCCGCATCCGTCGTTGCCTGGCTCGGACCGGCCATCGGTCCGGACGCCTTCGAAGTGGGGGACGAGGTACGGGCAGCGTTCGGTGCCGACGATGCCGCAGCAGCGCGGGCCTTTCGCCCGCTGCAAGCAGGGAAGTGGCTCGCTGACCTCTTCGCGCTCGCCCGCCAGCGACTGCAGCGCGTCGGCGTGGAAGCAGTTCACGGCGGCGGCCTGTGCACCGTTACCGCTCCGACCCGCTTCTTCTCGCACCGCCGCGACCGCGTCAGCGGGCGCATGGGGGCGTTCCTCTGGATAGAGAACTGACATCCCCCCCGATGGGCCTGACGTTCCTCTGGATAGAGAACTGACATCCCCCCCGATGGGCCTGACGGCCCTTCCCCCCAGGGGGCCAGCCCTCTTGGGACGGCCCGGCGAGGGCTGAAGGTGACGTCCCCCCCGATGGGCCTCACGGCCCTTCCCCCCAAGGGGGCCAGCCCTCTTGGGGCGGCCCGGCGAGGGCTGAAGGTGCCGCGGCCACGCCACCTGCTGCCGCTGAAGCGCAAACGCTATACTGTTGCATTTTCACCGGGCTCACGGTCTCGTGCACACTCTGTTGGCGATCGTTGTGGCATGCGTGGCCGGCGGCCTGCTGTCGGTGCTGCTTGCGGCGTTGCTCTCGCTCGGCGCCACCGCAGCGCGCGTACCGCTGCTGGTGAGTTTCGCCGTCGGTGCGCTGCTCGGTGCGGTGTTCCTCGAGATCCTGCCCTACGCCTTTCAACGGGCGTCGAGCATCGAAGCGGTCACCGCCACCGTGCTGGGCGGCATCCTCGCCTTCTTCGTGCTGGAGAAGCTGGTGCTGTGGCGCCATTGCCACGTGGAGGACTGCGAAGCGCACGATCCGCCCGGCCCGGCACACGAACACAACCGCAGCGGCGCGCTGATCCTGATCGGCGACACCTTCCACAATTTCGTCGACGGCATCCTGATCGCTGCGGCCTTCCTCGCCGATTTCCAGCTCGGGCTGATCGCGGCCGTGGCCATCATCACCCACGAGATTCCGCAGGAACTGTCGAACTTCGTGATCCTGCTGCATTCGGGTTACTCGCGCCGCAAGGCGCTCGCCTATAACCTCCTGACGGGCCTCGCCATGGTCGCAGGCGGCCTGATCGGGTATTTCGCGCTGACCCCATTGATGGGGCTCGTGCCGCTGTTCGTGGCGGTGGCGGCGGCAAGCATGCTCTACGTGGCGGTGGCCGATCTCATTCCGGGGCTGCACCGCCGCGCGGAACTGAGCTCGACCCTGCAGCAGTCGCTACTGATCGGCCTTGGCGTCGGCACGATCTGGTTCGTGGGCCACGTCGTCGGGCACTGAGGTGAGGTTCCCCGCGCCGGGCTCGCGCTGTTGCGCCGCACGCCGCCGCCGAGGGCCGCCGAACAGCCACAGGAAGAGCGCGAGCGGCCCGAGACCGTAGGTCAGAAACGTCATGACACCCGCCACCAGGCTTCGGTCGGTGGCCGCCATGAGCAACGTGACGTAGAGCCAGGCGATGGCGACGATGTACATGCTTGACCGGTCGATGGCGGCGACAACAGAATGCTTGCCCGATCGAGTCGTGCCTCGATGCCCGTGTCGCCCGAGTCCGCATTGTCGCTGCAGCAGCTCCTCGAAGCCAACACCGAGGCGCTGAAGGCACTCGTCCAGCCCGCCTCGGAAGCCCTCGGCGACGGCCCCGCCTTCGCGCTCGCCTGGGCCCGCACCATGCAGCGATCACCGGAACGGCTGACGGCGCTGCAGCGGGAGTTGTACGAGCAGCAAATGGGACTGTGGCGTCGCGCGCTGGAGGCGCAACCGGCACCCGTGGCGGCCGACGCGCAGCTCCCGTTCTTCACATTGCTCGACGACCAGCATCGATTGATGAACCGCTGGGCGGAGCAGTTGCCCGAAGCACTGGAAATGGAACCCCAGGCGCGCCGGCGAATGGCGTTCGCGTTGCGTCAATGGGCCGAGGCCTCGGCACCGGCGAATTTCCTCGCGACCAATCCGAAGGCGATCCGGGCGGCGCTGGAAAGTGGCGGTGCCACGTTGCAGCGAGGGTTGGCGAATCTGCGCGCCGACATCGAGCGCGGGCGCATTTCCATGAGCGACGCGGGCGCCTTCGGAGTGGGTCGCAACCTTGCCGTCACGCCCGGCGCGGTGGTGCACGAAACGCCATTCATGCAGTTGATCCAGTACACGCCGCTCACCGGGAAGGTGGGCGCGCGGCCGCTGCTGATCGTCCCGCCGTTCATCAACAAGTACTACATCCTCGACCTGCGCCCGGAGAACTCCTTCGTGCGCTTCGCCCTGGAGCGGGGGCAGCAGGTCTTCATGGTTTCGTGGCGCAACATCCCGCCGGAACTGGGCGGCGCCACCTGGGAGGATTATCTCGAGCAGGGCGTGTTCGCCGCACTCGACGCAACGCTGGACATCGCCGACAGCCGCGATGCCAACGTCCTCGGCTTCTGCGTCGGCGGCACGCTGAGCACTTGCGCCGCCGCAATCGAAGCCGCCAAGAGCGGCGAGCGCATTGCCCATCTCACGCTGCTCGCCACCCTGCTCGACTTCGCCGATCCCGGCGAGATCTCGGTCTTCGTGGACCAGGCAAGCGTCGCAAAGCGCGAACGCGAGTTCGCCGATGGCGGTGTGATGCCGGGTTCGCAGCTCGCGTCCGCCTTCGCGAGCCTCCGGGCCCGCGACCTGATCTGGTACTTCGTCGAGCACAACTATCTGTTCGGCGAAACGCCGCGCGCCTTCGACCTGCTGCACTGGAACAGCGACAGCGCCAATCTGCCGGGGCGCCTCTACGCCTGGTACCTGCGCAACATGTACCTCGAGAACCGGCTGCAGCGACCGGGTGCTCTGGAACTGTGCGGTCAGCGCATCGATCTTGGCCGCATCGGCATCCCGACCTACGTGCTCGCCACCAAGGACGACCACATCGTGCCTTGGCACTCGGCCTATCGCACCGTGCAATTGCTGTCGGGCGAGCGTCGCTTCGTACTGGCCGAGAGCGGCCATGTGGCCGGGGTCGTCAACTCGGCCAGGCTCGACCGGCGCGGCTGGTGGGACAACGCCGCCGCTCCGAGCGAGCCCGCCGATTGGTTCGATGCCGCCCAACACCACGGCGGCAGTTGGTGGCACGATTGGGGCGCATGGATCGACGACCGATGCGGTCGCCGGATCCGCGCCCCCGTGGAACTCGGCAACGATCGACATCCCGTGATCGAACCGGCACCGGGCCGCTACGTGAAGGAGGTCCCGGCCACTGCGACGCAGCATCAGAACGACAACACAAATCGAACCTGAAAGTGGGAGGACCATATGCAAAAAAGAATCGTGCTGGTCACCGGTGGCATGGGTGGCCTCGGGGAGTCGATCTGCACCAAGATGGCCGACGCCGGCTACCGGGTCGTGGTGACGTATTCCCCATCCAACAAGACTTCGCCTGAATGGCTGGCCGCCATGAAGGCGCGCGGCTACGCGTTCCACGCGGTGCCGTGCGACGTGGGCGACTACGATTCCTGTGTGGCCGCCAACGCCCAGGTCGAGAAGGAAGTCGGTCCGGTCGACGTGCTGGTGAACAACGCCGGCATCACCAAGGACATGACCTTCAAGAAGATGGACAAGGCCGCGTGGGATGCGGTGATCCGCACCAACCTCGACAGCTGCTTCAACATGACCAAGCAGGTCATGGACGGCATGGTCGAGCGGACCTGGGGTCGCGTGATCAACGTCTCGTCGGTGAACGGCCAGAAAGGTGCGTTCGGACAGACCAACTACTCGGCGGCAAAGGCCGGCATGCACGGATTCACCAAGGCGCTGGCCCTCGAGGTCGCGAAGAAAGGCGTGACGGTCAACACGATCTCGCCCGGGTACATCGGCACCAAGATGGTGACGGCGATCGCACCGGAGATCCTCGAGACAAAGATCCTGCCGCAGATTCCGCTGGGCCGCCTCGGCAAGCCCGAGGAAGTGGCCGGCCTCATCATCTACCTGGCATCGGACGAAGCGGCGTTCGTCACCGGCGCGAACATCTCGATCAACGGCGGGCAGCACATGCAATGATCGTGACGCGGTGAAAGCGCAAAAAAAAACCCCGGTAGTTGCCTACCGGGGTTGAACCCTTATCTTTCGATAAAGGGGGAGGAGACTTCAGCCTGCGCGTCGCACGCGCGGCACCACCGATGCGACGGCGGCGCTGATGGGCGCTGGCTTCAGGCCAGCACCGGCAAATTCGGTCATCTGGTTCATCGCTTGCTGCACGGCGTCGATGACTGCCGTTGCAGTTGTCACCGCCACCTTCATGGCTGCCGTCACGGCTTCACCGCCGGGGACCGGCGCGTGCAAAGCTGACTTTTCGATCGTTTCGAGCAACTGGCGCTGGAGCGGCGCGCCCTCTGCATCCAGATACTTCAACACCTGATTGCCCGCATCCTGAGCGATCGCAACGTAATTCCGCGAGTAGCCCGAAAGTTTTTCCACACTGCTCTGCGACCAGGCGGTCAACATGCCGACCGCCTCACCCGCGTCCTTCGCAGCCGCCAGATTACGGGCCTGAGCGAAGGACTCCTGCAGCAGCGCCTTGGCCGACTCGAGCTGCAGATTCGCCAACCGCTCCGCTGCGGCGTAGCCGGCTTCCGTCGCCGCCAGGGCGACGCCCAGACCGGCATTGTTCACTGCGGCAACGAAGCTTTGATCGATTTTCACCAGTAATCCCTTGGTGCAATGTGGACTTTTCACGGACCCGCATCTCTTTGGGAGAAGCGATGATGCAATGCACAAGGCCGATGGTAGGGACCGGAAAACCCCCTGTCAACAATTTTTTTGCGCGCCGCACCATTCTTCCGTTACAGTGATTTATCAACGGTTTGAACCGTTGCCGACGGAGGATCGGCGGACTGCCAAAGACCGCCCCGTCCATGAAAGCCAACTGCAAAGAGGCCCACCCCCATGGCTGAGGAACTTCGGCTGATCAAGAAATACCCGAACCGTCGCCTGTACGACACGGCGACGAGCAGCTACATCACACTGACCGACGTGAAGGCGCTGGTGCTCGAGCAGGTGCCGTTCAAGGTGGTCGATGCGAAGACCAACGAGGATCTCACTCGCAGCATCCTGCTGCAGATCATCCTCGAGGAAGAATCGGCCGGTGCGCCGATGTTCTCGTCGGACATGCTGTCGCAGATCATCCGCTTCTATGGCAACGCCATGCAGGGGATGATGGGCAACTATCTGGAGAAGAACATCCAGACCTTCATGGAGATCCAGCGCAAGCTGCAGGAACAGTCGCTCGCCAAGTTCGGCGAAGGCGGCTTGAGCGGCAACGACGCCTGGAGCCAGTTCATCAAGATGCAGGGCCCTGCCATCCAGGGCCTGATGGGCAGCTACCTCGAACAGAGTGCCAGCACCTTCGTCGAGATGCAGCAGCAGCTCCAGAAGCAGGCGCGCACCATGTTCAGCGGCTTCCCGTTCACGCCCTTCGGCGGCACCGCGCCCGAGCCCACCGAGCCCACGGGTACGGGCGGCAAGAAGTCCTAGCCACCCCTCGACGTAGTTCTTTCCCCGTGAAGGCTCGCGTTCGCGCCCGGCCCGCGCCTGCGCCGAAGGTGGGCTTCGTCTCGCTCGGTTGCCCCAAGGCACTGGTCGACTCGGAGCACATCCTCACGCGCCTGCGCGCGGAGGGTTACGACATCTCCCCTACCTACGCTGATGCGGACCTGGTGGTGGTGAACACCTGCGGCTTCATCGACTCGGCCGTCGACGAATCGCTCGACGCCATCGGCGAAGCGCTGCACGAGAACGGCAAGGTGATCGTCACCGGCTGTCTCGGGGCCAAGGGTTCGGTGGTGAAGGACGCCCACCCTTCCGTGCTTGCCGTCACCGGACCGCACGCCACCGAAGAAGTGATGGACGTGGTCCATCAACACCTGCCCAAGCCCCACGACCCGTTCACCGACCTCGTGCCGGCTCAGGGCATCAAGCTGACGCCGAAGCACTACGCGTATCTCAAGATCTCCGAAGGCTGCAACCATCGCTGCACCTTCTGCATCATCCCTTCCATGCGCGGCGATCTGGTGAGCCGCCCCGTGGGCGACGTGCTGCAGGAAGCCGAGCACCTTGCCCGCGCCGGCGTGAAGGAACTCCTGGTCATCTCGCAGGACACCAGTGCCTACGGTGTCGACGTGAAGTACCGCACCGGCTTCTGGAAAGGCCGACCGGTGAAGACGCGCATGACCGAGATGGTCCGTGCCATGAGTGATCTGGGTGTATGGGTGCGATTGCACTACGTGTATCCGTACCCGCACGTGGACGAAGTGATCCCGCTGATGGCCGAGGGCAAGCTGCTGCCCTACCTCGACGTGCCGTTCCAGCACGCGAGCCCGCGCATCCTCAAGCTGATGAAGCGGCCCGCGAGCGCTGAGAACAACCTCGCCCGCATCCGCGCCTGGCGCGAGGTCTGTCCGGATCTCACCATTCGCTCCACTTTCATCGCGGGCTTTCCCGGCGAGACCGAAGCGGAGTTCGAAGAGCTGCTCGCCTTTCTCGAGGAAGCGGAACTCGATCGCGTCGGCTGCTTCGCCTACTCGCCCGTCGAAGGCGCAGCCGCCAACGAACTGCCCGATCCCGTTCCTGATGAAGTGCGCCAGGAACGCCGTGAGCGCTTCATGCAGACGCAGGAGAAGATTTCCACCCGCCGCCTCGCGCGCAAAGTCGGCAAGGAGATCGCCGTGCTGGTGGACGAAGTCGACGGCAATCGCGCCAAGGCCCGCAGCGCGGCCGACGCCCCGGAGATCGACGGCATCGTGTACGTCGACAACGCGCGCTGGTTGAAGGCGGGTGAGTTCACACAAGTGCGTGTGACGCGATCCGACGAACACGATCTGTTCGCGGAAGCGCTGAACACCTGAGACGATGACCGCGTGGTGGCAGCGCCTGAAACGCTGGGCGAAGGCGCTGCGCAACGATGTGATGACGCTGTGGTTCGCCGGGCGGCATCCGGACACCCCGCTCGCCGCCAAGGTGTTAGCGCTGGCGCTGGCGGCCTACGCCTTCAGCCCCATCGACCTGATTCCGGATTTCATTCCGGTGATCGGGTACCTCGACGAGATCGTGCTGCTGCCGATCGGCATCTGGCTTTGCTTGCGGATCATTCCGGCACCGGTGCTCGCGGAATGTCGTGCACGGGCGGAGCAGTGGTTCGAGGCGCGTAGGGGGAAGCCCCGGAGTTGGGTTGCGGCGGTGGCTATCGTGGTGGTCTGGTGTCTGGCGATCTGGGGAGGCTGGCTGGTCTTGAGGTGATGGGCGGCGTGGGCGTGAGTTGCCCCCATCCCAACCTTCCCCCGCCGTCGCGGGGGAAGGAGAGGACTGCGACGATCGGTAGGGCCGATCGTCAAGGGCTCGAACTGCCCCCATCCCAACCTTCCCCCGCCGTCGCGGGGGAAGGAGTGCTTCCGTCTGGCATGTCTGCTGAATGATGAGAGCTGTACGCTCCTTCCCCCGGCT
>LNDQ01000136.1 GCA_001464695.1 Betaproteobacteria bacterium Ga0077523
CCTTCCGCGTCCACATAGCCGGCGCGCGTGCTCCAGGCCGCAGCGATCTGCGCACCGAGCGAGACGTTGCGCGGCATGCGCGCGGCCACCGAACGCGCCTGCCCTTCGCGCAGCCGCTTCACGTCCTTGCGATGCACGCCGGTCAGCAGCGTGAGGCGGCTGTCGGTCTGCGCCTTGCCCGCCAACGCGAAATCGTGCTCGGCGACTTCCACGAAGAGCCCCTTCAAGAGCTCCGAGAGCGCCGGATAGGTGAGGCCGCGGGCGATCGCGAGGCGCACCAGCGGCCGCAGCAGACGCTTCAACGCCGCGAGCAGGGGGCCGGGCGGCGCGCCGGGTGAAACGGGATCGGAGTAGTCGGTGGCCATCGGCGTCTACCAGGTGGTCAGATGGGTGGGGAAGCGCACACGACCCTAATCGAGCTGTTGACGTGGGAAAGTTTACCACATACGATCTTCCTCGCGTGGGCATTTTTCCCACGTCGCATGCTTGTCGTATGCAAAACCCCATGACTCAAGGAGAAGACCATGATGAAGAAGCTGATCGCTGCCCTGCTCGGTTCCGCCCTGTTCGCCGTCGCGCTCGCCCCGGCTGCCTTCGCCGGCGACAAGACCGACGAGACCAAGAAGGAAGCGCCGAAGGACGACAAGAAGTAAGGTCGTCAGCCGTCCCTGCGCTGCACGCGTTGCGGCGCAGGGACATTCTCCAGCAGCGGCTTCAGCGCGCGGAGGCGCGCTTCGCGGCAAGTGCTCGACCGGCCCGCGACACGTTCTCGCGGCCGATGGCGGCACAGATCTCGGCCCCGGCATCCACCAGTCGATCGAGATCGACCCCGGTCTCGATGCCCAGACCATTCATGAGGTACAGCACGTCCTCGCTCGCGACGTTGCCGGTCGCACCCTTCGCATAGGGGCACCCGCCGAGCCCGGCGACGGAGCTGTCGAACGTGGCGACACCCAGTTCCATCGCTGCGACGATGTTGCCGAGCGCCTGGCCGTAGGTATCGTGGAAATGGCCGGCGAGCCGTTCGATCGGCACGTACTTCGCGACTGCTTCGATCATGCGCTGTGCCTTGGCCGGCGTGCCGGTGCCGATCGTGTCTCCCAGGGACACCTCGTAACAGCCCATCGCATGCAGTCGCTGCGACACGCGCGCTACCGCTTCCGGCGCGACTTCGCCTTCATAGGGGCAACCCAGCACACAGGACACGTAGCCTCGCACCCGTACGCCTTTCGCGAGCGCCTCTTCGCAGACCGGTGCGAAGCGGTCCAGCGATTCGTCGATGGTGCAGTTGATGTTGCGCTTCGAAAACGCTTCGGTGGCTGCGGCGAACACGGCCACTTCTTCCGCCTTCGCGGCGAGCGCGCCTTCCAGACCCTTGAGGTTCGGCACCAGCACCGGATAGCTCACGCCGGGCTTGCGCCGGATACGCGCCATGACTTCGGCCGCGTCTGCCATCTGCGGCACCCACTTGGGCGACACGAAACTGGTCGCCTCCACCACCGGGAGTCCGGCATCGGCCAACTGCTCGATCAGGGCCACCTTGATCTTTGTGGACACCGGCATCGACTCGTTCTGCAGTCCATCGCGCGGACCGACGTCGACCATCTTCACCTTGCGCGGATACTTCACGGGGCCGCCTCGAATCCCAGGAGCTCGACCCCTTCGGCCACCTGATCGCCTTTCGCGAAATAGACTTCCTTCACGGTGCCGGCGGCTGGCGCGGCGATGGTGTGTTCCATCTTCATGGCTTCGATGATCATCAGCGCGGCACCCTTGGTCACGGCATCGCCCGGCTTCACCAGCACTTCGACCACGCTGCCCGGCATCGGCGCTGCGAGAGACCCCCCTTCGGCCTCGTCGCCCGTGCGGTCCGGCAGTTCGATCTCGAGGCGATGGGTGGCACCCTGGGCGAAGATCTCGAGCACGGCACCGAGCTGCACCACGGTCGCCTCGAAACGCATGCCATCCACGTCGACCGCGATGCTGCCGTCGGACTTCAGCGCACCACGCACCGAGGCGCGCGAGCCCGGCAATTCGAACTCGTAGCCGTCGCTGCGATAGTGAGCCGTCACCGCGACCGCACGACCGCCATCGATGAAACGCAGCACGTGGAAGTTGTCCTCGTTGAGACGCCACCCACTCGACGCGTGCCAGGGCGAATGCGGATCGCCGGAGCCCGTGGCCCGTTCCCGAGCCAACCGGTCCGCGTGCAGCAGTTCGGACAATGTGGCCACCGCGAGGATGGCATCCGGCGTCGCCGCGGGCTCCGCAAAGAGCTCGGCCTCGTGGCGTTCGATGAGTCCGGTGTCGAGCAGTGAAGCGTCCTCGTGCGCGTTCGCGAACGCCCGGTGGGCGGTGAGTGTTGCGAGGAATGCCAGATTGTTCGTGACGCCCGACACCTGGTACTCGCCGAGTGCGCGCTGCAAGCGGCGCAGCGCCGAAGCGCGATCCAGGTCCCAGCAGATCAGCTTGGCGATCATCGGATCGTAGTGGACGCCGATCTCGTCGCCGGCGCGAACGCCGGTATCGACCCGCACGTGCCGCGACGGCACCGGCTCCCGCAGATGGGCGAGGCGCCCGATGGCCGGCAGGAAGCCCCGGGCCGGATCCTCCGCGTAGACCCGGGCCTCGATCGCGTGACCGTGCGCCGTCACGTCCTCCTGCGACAGGGGCAGCGGCTCACCGGCAGCAACCCGCAGCTGCCATTCCACCAGGTCGAGCCCCGTGATCATCTCGGTGACCGGATGCTCCACCTGCAGGCGCGTGTTCATCTCCATGAAATAGAACGCGCCCGACTCGTCGAGAATGAACTCGACGGTGCCGGCGCCGACGTAGTTCACCGCATTCGCGGCCGCGACGGCGGCGGACCCCATCTGGCGTCGCCGCTCCGCTGTCATGCCGGGGGCCGGGGCTTCCTCCAGCACCTTCTGGTGCCGGCGCTGGACCGAGCAATCGCGCTCGAACAGGTGGATGCAATTGCCATGGCTGTCCGCGAACACCTGCAGTTCGACGTGCCGCGGCCGTGTCAGGTAGCGCTCGATCAATACCTTGTCGTCGCCGAATGCCGATGCGGCCTCGCGCTTGGCCGAGGCCACCGCGTCCTTCAGCTCGCTCGGTGCACGGACGATGCGCATGCCCTTGCCGCCACCGCCTGCCGATGCCTTGATCAGTACCGGGTAGCCGATGCGTTCGGCTTCGCGGGCGAGGAGATCGGCATCCTGGGCGTCACCGTGGTAACCAGGCACCAGGGGCACCCCGGCCTTCTCCATGAGCGCCTTCGCGGCGCTCTTGGAACCCATGGCACGGATTGCCCCGACCGGCGGCCCGATGAACACGATGCCGGCGGCGGCACAAGCTTCCGCGAAGGACTCGTTCTCCGACAGGAACCCGTAGCCCGGGTGAATCGCTCGCGCGCCCGAGCGCTGCGCGGCATCCACGATGCGATCGATACGCAGGTAGCTGTCGCGTGCCGGTGGCGGACCGATGAGGAACGCCTCGTCGCACGATGCCACGTGCAGGGCGCCTGCGTCGGCCTCCGAGTACACCGCCACGGTGCGGACGCCCAACCGCTTCGCGGTGCGCGCGACACGGCAGGCGATCTCGCCGCGGTTGGCTATGAGGATCTTGTCAAACATTCAGGCGCGGTCAGGGAAAGGAAACCTCTTTCAACACGAAGGACGCGAAGAGCACGAAGGCACACGAAGGAAGACACGTCGGGCGGTTCCGCGACGAAACGCTTTCCTTCGTGTGCCTTCGTGCTCTTCGTGTCCTTCGTGTTTCACGCTTTGCCTTCGTCTCTCACGCTTTGCCGTCGTCTTTCACGGACGCCCGACCCACGCCGCCGCCCGCTTCTCCAGGAACGCCGCGACACCCTCGCGCCCCTCCGCGCTCGCGCGTTGCTGCGCGATGCGACGCGCCGTGTCCTCCACCACCGGCATCTCGATCGGCCGGTCGTTCACCGCCGCGATCAAGTCCTTCGCGGCGGCGATGGCGTGGGGGCCACCTTTCAGCAGATGGTCGGTCAATGCCGACACCGCCTCATCGAGCCGGTCCGCGTCGACCACCTGGCTCGCCAGACCGAGGTGATGCGCTTCGGCCGCATCGAACCGTTCCGCGGTCAGGAAATAGCGCCGCGCCGCCCGCGCACCGATGGCCTGCACCACGTACGGGCTGATCACTGCAGGAATCAATCCGAGACGCACTTCCGAGAGGCAAAACTGCGCACCGCGCGCCGCCACCGCCATGTCGCAACACGCAACCAAGCCGACACCGCCACCGAACGCTGCGCCCTGCACTCGCGCGATGGTCGGCTTGCGCATCCGGTCGAGCGTATGCATGAGCCCGGCGAGATGCATCGCATCGCGCAGGTTCTCCGCCTCGGAGTAGCGTGCCATCCGCTTCATCCAGTTGAGATCGGCGCCGGCCGAGAAGCTCTTGCCGTTTGCGGCGAGTACCACGACGCGCACGCGCGCATCGTTGTCGAGATGACGCAGGCGTTCGGTGAGCTCGGCGATCAGGACGTCGTCGAACGCGTTGTGCACGTCCGGCCGGTTCATCGTGAGCGTCGCCACGCCGTTGGCGGCGACCTCGACGATCGTCAGCACGTCACTCATCGGCCCGTGCCTTGGCCCGCAACTCGTCCTTCAGCTTGCCGGGCAGGCGGTTCCAGTGCAGGTCCATGAGGGCCCCTTGCAGCGCGTAGAGCATCACCGGGGTCACGTTGTAGCCGTGGCTCTTCATGAGGCGGAAGGCATTCACCGCACCCAGATCCTCGAGGTCCTTCTTGGTGCGAATGCCCACGGCGGCAAGCCATTTGCCCGACTGCGGACCGATGTTCTTCAGCGTGACGACGTCCACCTCGGCGGACGGTCGTCCTTTCGATTCCGGTTTTTTTTCGACCATCGTTCTCGCTCGCTCCCCGTCTCCCGCGTTACATCCGGAAAACTCCGAACCGCGTGGACTCCACCGGCGCGTTGTGCGCTGCCGACAGACTCAAGCCCAGCACCATTCGCGTCTGCGCCGGGTCGATCACGCCGTCGTCCCACAACCGCGCGCTCGCGTAGTAAGGGTGCCCCTGGGTCTCGTACTGTGCGCGGATCGGCGCCTTGAATGCCGCTTCCTCATCGCTGCTCCAGGTGCCGCCCTTCGCCTCGATGCCGTCGCGCCGCACCTGGGCCAGCACGCTCGCCGCCTGCTCGCCACCCATCACCGAAATGCGCGCGTTCGGCCACATCCACACGAAACGCGGACCGAAGGCCCGGCCGCACATGCCGTAGTTCCCGGCGCCGAAACTGCCGCCGATGATGAATGTGAACTTCGGGACCTTGGCGCAGGCGACCGCAGTCACCATCTTCGCGCCGTCCTTCGCGATGCCGCCCGATTCGTACTTGCGGCCCACCATGAATCCGGTGATGTTCTGCAGGAATACGAGCGGCACGCCCCGTTGCGCGCACAGCTCGATGAAGTGAGCCCCCTTGAGTGCGGACTCGGAAAACAGGATGCCGTTGTTGGCCACGATGCCCACAGGGTACCCGAAGACACGCGCGAAGCCGCAGATCAGCGTCGTGCCGTAGTTCGCCTTGAACTCGTCGAGTTCGCTGCCGTCCACGACGCGGGCCACGATCTCGCGCACGTCGTAGGGCTTGCGCACGTCGAGCGGGATGACACCGTGGAGCTCATCCGCCGCGTAGGCAGGTTCGCGCGGCACGGCGATGTCGGCGTCCACGCGCTTGACGCCGTTCATGTTGGCGACGATGCGCCGAGCGATGTCGAGCGCGTGGCGATCGTTGAGGGCATAGTGATCGGCCACGCCGGAGACGCGCGTGTG
>LNDQ01000137.1 GCA_001464695.1 Betaproteobacteria bacterium Ga0077523
CCTGGGCGGACATGTTCGCCTGGTTGAAGAAGATGCGGCCGAAGTGCTCGCGGTCGGGAAAGACGTCGTCCTGGTTCGGCAGGTTGGCCCCGCCCGAGTCCACCAGGTAGATGCACGGCAGGCGGTTCTGCAGTGCGATCTCCTGCGCGCGCAGGTGCTTCTTCACCGTCATCGGATAGTAGGTGCCGCCTTTCACGGTGGCGTCATTGGCCACCACGACGCACTCGCGCCCGCTCACCCGGCCGATGCCGGTGATGATGCCCGCGCCCGGCGATTCGTCGTTGTACATGCCCCACGCGGCGAGCTGCGACAGCTCCAGGAAGGGCGAACCGACATCCAGCAATTGCCGCACGCGCTCGCGTGGCAGGAGCTTGCCGCGCGCCAGATGCTTGTCGCGCGCTGCCTTGCCACCACCTTGACCGACGCGTGCCACCTTGTCGCGCAGATCCGCCACCAGAGCGCCCATGGCGGCGGCGTTGGCGCGGAACTCCTCGCTGCGGGCATTCAACTTCGAATGGATCAGAGACATAGACCTGGAGAATATCAGGCGTTCTCAGGCGCGAGCAGCGGCTCGGTCGCCCCGGCCTCGAAGCGCGCCATGGCCGCCAGCAGTCGCTCGGGATCGCTGTCCGCCACCATCAACGCCCGATGCCGTTCCCGCACGAAGCCCTCGGCAACGGCGCGATCGAACATTGCGATCAGCGGATCGTAGTAACCGCTCACGTTGAGCAGGCCACAGGGCTTCGCGTGGATGCCGAGCTGCGCCCAGGTGAGGATCTCGCAGAACTCCTCGAAGGTACCGAAGCCGCCGGGCAACGCGAGAAAGCCGTCGGCAGCGTCCGCCATCATCTGCTTGCGCTCGTGCATCGAGCGCACCACCCTGAGCTCCGTCAATCCCTGGAAGGCGATCTCGCTTCGCATCAGCGCTTCCGGAATGATGCCGAGCACCGTCCCGCCCGCGGCCAGCGCCGCCTCCGCCACGGCCCCCATCATGCCGATGCGGCCGCCACCGTACACGACACCGATGCCTTCATGCGCGAGCAGGCGGCCCACTTCGCGCGCAGTGCGGGCGTAGACGGGATCGTGCCCCGCGCTCGAACCGCAGAACACGCACAGATGACGAAACCGGCGCAGACTCACGGGCCTCAGAATCCTCCCGTGGCGAGCCAGCGCTCGATCTGATCGAAGCGGTCGATG
>LNDQ01000138.1 GCA_001464695.1 Betaproteobacteria bacterium Ga0077523
TCAACCTCGACCTGTCGTTCCGCATCCTGTTCATGGTCATCATCGGTGGTGTGGGCAGCATCCTCGGGTCGTTCCTCGGTGCCGCGTTCATCACCCTGTTGCCGATCTTCCTCGACGTGCTGTTGACGGACGGGGCGGCCGCGCTCAACCTGAATCTGCCGTCGGGCATGACGTCCATGGCGCAGCTCGTGGTGTTCGGCGCGCTGATCATCTTCTTCCTGATCGTGGAGCCCCATGGGCTCGCGCGTCTCTGGCAGATCCTGAAAGAGAAATTGAGACTATGGCCGTTCCCGCACTAGCGCTGGTCAACGGGGAGCAGTGCCACAAGCGTTAAGGAATTCCCGGGCCGACCGGAACAATATCAAGGAGGAGCACCATGAAGAGCTGGAAGCAGACAGTCATCCCCGCGGTACTCGCCATCGCCGGCGTCGCCGCAGCGATGCCGGCCTCCGCGCAGCAGGCCGGGACCCAGTTCATCGGCATCACCAGCTATCGCGTGGGTCCCTACGGTGCGAACGGTGCCGCCTTCTTCGGCGGGTTCATCGACTATCTCTCGCTCGTGAACGAGCGCGACGGCGGCGTCAACGGCGTCAAGCTCTCGTGGGAAGAGTGCGAGACCGAGTACAACAACGCCAAGGGTGTGGAGTGCTACGAACGGCTCAAGACCAAGTCCGCCACGGGGCCCACGGCCATCCATCCGATGTCGACCGGCATCACCTACGCACTGATCGACAAGGCGCCGACCGACAAGATTCCGCTCATCACGCTGGGCTACGGCCGCACCGATGCGACCGACGGCCGGGTATTCCCCTGGGTGTTTCCGGTGCAGTCCAACTACTGGGACGCCGCCACCGGCATCATCAAGTTCATCGGCGACAAGGAAGGGGGCGACCTCAAGGGCAAGAAGATCGTGCTGCTGTATCACGACTCCGCCTACGGCAAGGAGCCGCATACCGTACTCGAGGCCGAGGCCAAGAAACTGGGATTCGAACTGCGCATGATTCCGGTGCCGCATCCGGGCAACGAACAGCAGTCGCAATGGCTGCAGATCCGTCAGTACCAACCCAACTGGGTGATCCTGTGGGGCTGGGGCGTGATGAACGCGACCGCGCTGCAGACCGCACAGAAGGTCGGATATCCGCGCGAGAAGATGGTGGGTAACTGGTGGGCCGGCTCCGAGATCGACACCGAAGTCGCCGGTGCAGCCGCCAACGGCTATTACGCCGCCAGCCTGAACCTGGCCGGCAAGGGCTATCCGGTGGTCAAGGAAATCGAGGACGTCGTCTACAAGAAGGGCAAGGGCAACGGCAATCCGAAGCAGATCGGCACCGTGCTGTGGAACCGCGGTGTCGGTGCGGCGATGCTCACCGTCGAAGCCGTGCGCAAGGGCCAGGAGAAGTACGGCAAGAAGGTGCTGAGCGGCGAGCAGGTCCGCTGGGGCATGGAGAACCTCGACATCAACGCCGGCCGCCTGAAGGCGCTCGGGTTCAACACCATGCTGCCGCCCATCAAGCTGTCGTGCACCGATCACGGCGGCAGCGGCCTGGTGCGCTTCCAGCAATGGACGGGCACCGAATGGAAGGCGGTATCCGACTGGATCAGCGGCGACCGGCAGATGGTGCGCACGATGATCGAGGAATCGGCGGCGAAGTACGCGGCCGAGAAGGGCATCAAGCCTGGGTGCCTCGGCGGTTGACGAGGGCCAGAACATCTTGAACCACGAAGGACGCGAAGCACACGAAGGAAATGCGAAGGGGGTCAGAGCTTGATCCTTTCCTTGGCTTTCCTTCGTGCCCTTCGTGTCATTCGTGTTGAAAGAGGTTGATATTCCAATGCCAGCGCTCCTCGCGATAAACAACATCGAGGTCATCTACGACCACGTGATCCTCGTGTTGAAGGGCGTTTCGCTCGAGGTGCCGGAGGGCCGGATCGTGGCACTCCTCGGCGCGAACGGCGCGGGCAAGACGACCACCTTGAAGGCCATCTCGAACCTGCTCCACTCGGAACGCGGCGAAGTCACCAAGGGCGGCATCGAGTATCGCGGCGATCGCATCGACCGCCTCAACCCGTCGGAGCTGGTGAAGCGCGGCGTGGTGCAGGTGATGGAGGGCCGGCATTGCTTCCAGCACCTGACCATCGAGGAGAATCTTCTGACCGGTGCCTTCACCCGTTCGGCTTCGCGCGCCGAGATCAAGCAGGATCTCGAGCGCGTCTACACGTATTTCCCGCGCCTCAAGGTGCGGCGCACGAGCCAATCGGGGTACACCTCCGGCGGTGAACAGCAGATGACGGCCATCGGCCGCGCACTGATGGCCAAACCGAACATGATCCTGCTGGACGAACCGTCGATGGGGCTCGCGCCGCAGGTGGTGGAAGAGATCTTCGAGATCGTGAAGGATCTCAACGCCAAGGAACGCGTGAGCTTCCTGCTGGCCGAGCAGAACACCATGGTCGCGCTGCGCTATGCCGACTACGGCTACATCCTCGAGAACGGCCGCGTGGTGATGGACGGCGACGCCGAGGAACTGCGCAGCAACGAGGACGTGAAGGAGTTCTACCTCGGCCTCTCGACGGCCGGTCGCAAGAGCTTCCGCGACGCCAAACACTATCGCCGGCGCAAGCGGTGGCTGGCCTGAGATGAGCCGCCTTCTTCGTTCTTCTTGTCCGACCACAGCCGGACCTGGCGAGAGTCTCGGGCTCAGCCCCTCTCCCACCGGGAGAGGGGTTGGGGTGAGGGAGAGCGGCGGCAACCAGGCGATGTTTTCCCTCACCCTCGATCCCTCTCCCGGAGGGAGAGGGAAGCAGACCCCAGCCTCGCAAACCCATGAGCACTAGCCGCTACCTGGACGACCTGGAAACCCGTTCGCCCGAAGTGCGCGAACGCGCGCTGTTAAACGCCCTGCCCGACCAGGTCGCCAACGCGAAGAAGAACGCACCGTACTTCGGCAAGCTGCTGGCGGACGTGCAACCGCACCGCATTTCGAGCCGGGCGGCACTGGCGCAACTTCCGGTCACGCGCAAGTCCGATCTGCTGGAACTCCAGAAGGCATCGCTGCCCTTCGCCGGCATGACCGCCGTGAAGGTGTCGCAGCTCGGCCGCGTGTTCGCGTCGCCGGGGCCGATCTACGACCCGCAAGGCGATCAGAAGGATTTCTGGGGCTTTGCGCGCGCGCTCTACGCCGCAGGCTTTCGCGAAGGTGAACTGGTCCACAACACATTCTCGTATCACTTCACGCCAGCCGGATTCATGATGGACCTCGCGGCACAGGCAATCGGGTGTCCGGTGTTCCCCGCAGGAGTCGGCCAGACCGAACTGCAGGTGCAGACCATCGCCGACCTGAAGCCGACCTGCTATGCGGGGACGCCCTCGTTCCTGAAGATCATCCTCGAGAAGGCGGACGAGATGAAGGCCGACATCTCGAGTCTCAAGAAGGCCTCGGTGAGCGGCGAAGCATTCCTGCCGCCGGTGCGCCAGCTTCTCGCCGATCGCGGCATCGCCGGTTACCAGTGCTACGGCACTGCCGACCTCGGACTGATCGCTTACGAGACGGAGGCGCGCGAAGGGCTCGTGGTCGATGAAGGCGTGATCGTCGAGATCGTGCGTCCCGGCACTGGCGACCCCGTCGCGGAAGGCGAGGTCGGCGAAGTCGTGGTGACGACCCTCACCAACGAGTACCCGTTGATCCGTTTCGCCACCGGCGATCTGTCCGCGGTGCTAGCCGGCCCGAGCCCCTGCGGCCGGACCAACATGCGCATCAAGGGCTGGATGGGTCGCGCCGACCAGACCACCAAGGTGAAGGGCATGTTCGTGCACCCGTCACAGGTGAACGAGGTGGTGAAACGCCATCGCGAAATCCTGCGCGCACGCTTGAGCGTGACTCACGATGCCGACCGCAACGACGTGATGACCCTGGCGATCGAGGTGGACGCTTCGCCGCCCGAAGGCTTCGTCGAAGCGGTAGCCACCTCGGTGCGCGAGATCTGCAAGCTGCGCGGTGACATCGCGCTAAAGCTGCCCGGCACCCTGCCGAACGACGGCAAGGTCATCGAGGATCTGCGGAAGTACGACTGACGGCACCTGTCGGCTATTTCGACGCAGGCGTCTGCGCGGCTGCCGTCCTGAACGGCGGAAAATACGGAATCCCGTAACGATCCAGCAGCGCCTGCATCTCGCCAGACGCCGCCAGCGCCGCCAGCCGTTCTTCGAGGAACGCCCGCAACGCGGTTTCCTTCTGCTGAACGGCCCACGCGTTGTTCCAGTTGAACGCGTCCTGCGGTACGAAGCTCTCGATCACGTACACCGTCCGATCGGGAAACTGGCGCCGCGATTCGGCGAGACTGGTGGAAGGGATCAGGGCCGCCTTCACCTTGCCTTCGGCCATCGCCTGGATCGCACGACGTGCTTCCGGGAAGCTTTCGTGGGTCAGCCCCTGGGCATCGAGCAGGCTCTCGGTCGGCGAGAAGTAGGTCGCACCCACGGGCGTCTTCGTGCGTACCAGCTCGGGCAGTGTGGTCGACTTGAGCGCCGGGTCGAAGGTGACCAGAACGTAACGCACCCCGAATGTCGGCTCGATCAGCGTGAGCTTCGACTTCTTCAACGGTCCGTCATTGCCGCCGGTTCCGAGCCCGACGAACACGTCACATACGCCCTTGGCGATCGTCGTGCGGAACGCGCGATTCATCCCGCCGCGACTGGCGGTGTTGACCCACACGAACTGCGCCTCCCAGCCCTCCTTGGCGGCGACCAGCTTCACCAGGTCCACGTCGTAGCCGCGCGCCTCGTCGGTGATCTCGGTGGAGGGGAAGGCATACGGGTCGCCGCAGGCGGTGATGCGCTTCGTGCCGCGGATGCGGGTGAGCGCTTCGACGTCTTGCAGCTCCTCGGGGACGGCACTCGGCGCCACTTCGCGGTAGCCGCTCATGTAGCGGGAGTCCTTGAACGGGTCGGCGAGCGTGCTCTGGGCGAATGCGGCTGTGGCTGGAACACCGGCGAATAGGCCGGCGATGAGGGGGAGTGCGACTGACAGGGGTTTCACGAGCGATTCGATCCTTGGGCTAGGTGCGGGGGCCAGACTGCGACAGCGCGCCGGGTGCGGCGTTCACCGCGAGCCGGCATCACGGAACAGGAATTCTCGCCGCGAACCCCCGCGCGCGGGGCTTTTCGGGGCGGGCAACGTTCCCGACAGTGCCGCGGCGCACTCCCGACATGCCTCGCCGGTTGCGCGTTGTCCACCACCTATAATCCGCCGGATCCAACAGCGACTCTGCCTCTTGCTGCTCGCTCACAGCTATTCGCAGGAAGTCTCTGCATCCCTCTCCCCTCGGGAGAGGGGCCGAGCGTGAGGGAGAAGCATCGCTTCGCTGCCGCCGTTTTCCCTCACCCCTACCCCTCTCCCGGAGGGAGAGGGGCCACAAGCATCCAACGATCACCGAGGAAGCACGCGATGTCCAAACCCGTCAGCCTCTACCCCGTCCCGGAACTCAAAGATCTGCCGGAAGACATCCGCGCGACCATGCTGAAGGTGCAGGAGAAGGCCGGGTTCATCCCGAACGTGTTCCTGACCCTGGCGCATCGGCCCGATGAGTTCCGCGCGTTCTTTGCGTACCACGACGCGCTGATGCTGCGCGATTCAGGCCTCAGCAAGGCCGAACGCGAGATGATCGTGGTGGCCACCAGTGGCGTGAACCATTGTCAGTACTGCGTCGTTGCGCACGGCGCGATCCTGCGCATCTACGCGAAGAACCCGCAGGTCGCGGACCAGGTGGCCATCGACCACAAGAAGGCCGACATCACGCCGCGCCAGCGGGCGATGCTGGACTTTGCCGTAAAGCTCGCGCGTGTTCCGGAGTCGATTTCACCGGCCGATCACGAGGCGCTGAAGGCGCACGGCTTTTCCGCGGAGGACATCTGGGACATCGGCGGCATCACGGCCTTCTTCGCCCTTTCGAACCGCATGGCGCATCTCATCGAGATGCGGGCGAACGATGAGTTCTATCTGATGGGGCGCGTGGCGCCGCCGAAGAAGTAGACGGGTTGCGAGGGGGTTGCCCCCATCCCAACCTTCCCCCAACGAAGTTGGGGGAAGGAGCGTACGTCCCCTTCCCCAGCTTGGCTGGGGGAGGGCGGAGGGGTGGGGGAAGCGCAGCGCCAGCTTGGCTGGGGGAGGGATAGCTTGGGGGCATGCCATTCGCAAAGAGGGGGTATTCCCTCGCGCCGCAAGGCGGAACCGCACACCACCGCCGTATAATGGATCGAATAATTTTGCGCTGCATCATCGCGTTGCAGCGCAATCGGTTCAACGATAACCGGAGGAAGGCGTCGAGTCATGGCTGCACTGCCCGACAATGATCCCGACGAGACCAACGAATGGCTCGAGGCGCTGGACGGGGTACTGGAACACGAAGGCCCGGAGCGGGCCCATTACATCCTCGAGAAGCTGATCGACAAGGCGCGGCGCTCGGGTGCCTATCTCCCCTATAGCGCGAATACCGCCTACATCAACACCTTCCCGCCGAGCAAGGAAGTGCGCTCGCCGGGCGACCACGAGATCGAGCATCGCATTCGTTCGTACGTGCGCTGGAATGCCGCGGCGATGGTGCTGCGGGCCAACAAGAACACCAACGTCGGCGGCCACATCGCGAGCTTCGCCTCGGCCGCCACGCTGTATGACGTCGGCTTCAACCACTTCTGGCACGCCCCGTCGGACAAGCACGGCGGCGACCTCGTCTTCGTCCAGGGCCACTCGGCCACCGGCGTCTACGCGCGGGCCTACATGCTGGGCCGACTGACCGACGAGCAGATGGACAACTACCGCCAGGAAGTGGCGGGCAAGGGACTGTCGTCCTACCCCCATCCGTGGCTGATGCCGGACTTCTGGCAGTTCCCGACCGTGTCCATGGGCCTCGGCCCGCTGATGGCGATCTACCAGGCGCGGTTCATGAAATACCTGCAGGACCGCGGCATCGCCAACACCGAAGGCCGCAAGGTCTGGTGCTTCCTGGGCGACGGCGAGATCGACGAGCCGGAATCCATGGGCGCCATCGGCGTGGCTTCACGCGAGAAGCTCGACAACCTGATCTTCGTGGTCAACTGCAATCTGCAGCGCCTCGACGGTCCGGTGCGCGGCAACGGCAAGATCATCCAGGAACTCGAATCCGACTTCCGCGGCGCCGGCTGGAACGTGATCAAGGTGATCTGGGGCTCGTACTGGGATCCGCTGATCGCCAAGGACCGCACCGGCCTGCTGCTGAAGCGCATGGAAGAATGCGTCGACGGCGAATACCAGACCTTCAAGTCGAAGGACGGTGCGTACGTCCGCAAGCACTTCTTCGGGAAGTACCCGCAGTTGCTGGAACTCGTCGCCAACATGACCGACGACGACATCTGGCGCCTGAACCGCGGCGGCCACGATCCGCACAAGATCTACACGGCATACACGGCCGCCGTGAATCACACTGGGCAGCCGACCGTCATCCTCGCCAAGACCATCAAGGGTTACGGCATGGGCGAGGCGGGTGAAGCGCAGAACATCACCCACCAGCAGAAGAAGATGGGCACCTCGTCCATCAAGGCTTTCCGCGATCGCTTCGGCTTGCCGATTCCGGACGATCAGCTCGAGTCGGTGCCCTTCCTCAAGTTCCCCGAAGGCTCGCCCGAGCTCGAGTACATGCGCAAATCGCGCGAGGCGCTGGGCGGCTACCTGCCGACGCGCCGCCTGAAGGGCGACACGCTTGAAGTGCCGCCGTTGTCGACGTTCGAAGCATTGCTGAAGAGCTCGGAAGATCGCGAACTGTCCACCACCATGGCGTTCGTGCGCATCCTCGCGATCCTCGTGCGCGACAAGAACCTCGGCAAGCGCGTCGTACCCATCGTGCCCGACGAGTCGCGCACCTTCGGCATGGAGGGCATGTTCCGCCAGCTCGGCATCTGGTCCTCCGTGGGCCAGCTCTACACGCCGCAGGATGCCGACCAGCTCATGTTCTACAAGGAAGACAAGCACGGCCAGATCCTGCAGGAAGGGATCAACGAGCCGGGTGCCATGTCCTCGTGGATCGCGGCAGCCACGTCGTATTCCACGCACGGCGTCTCGATGGTGCCGTTCTACATCTACTACTCGATGTTCGGTTTCCAGCGCGTCGGCGATCTCGCCTGGGCCGCAGCCGATCAGCGTGCCCGTGGCTTCCTGCTGGGCGGTACCGCCGGCCGCACGACGCTGAACGGCGAGGGCCTGCAGCACGAAGACGGTCACAGCCACCTGATGTCGGCGACCATCCCGAATTGCATCTCCTACGACCCCACGTACGCCTTCGAAATCGCCGTGATCATTCAGGACGGCCTGCGCCGCATGTACACCGAGCAGGAAGACGTCTACTACTACCTCACGGTGATGAACGAGAACTATCAGCACCCCGCGATGCCCGAGGGCGCGGAGGCCGGCATTCTCAAGGGCATGTACCTGCTGATGGAAGGGGCCGGCGGCAAGAAGACGCCGCGCGTGCAGCTCCTCGGCAGCGGCGTGATCCTGCGTGAAGTGATCGCGGCTGCGGAACTGCTCGCGGCCGACTTCGGCGTGACGGCCGACATCTGGAGCTGCCCCAGTTTCACCGAACTGCGCCGCGACGGCATGGACGTGGAGCGCTGGAACCTGCTGCACCCCGAAGACAAGCCGCGCCAGCCCTACGTCGCGCAGTGCCTCGAAGGCCATGCCGGTCCGGTCATCGCCGCGACCGACTACATGCGCTCCTTCGCCGAACAGATCCGGCCGTATGTCGGGCGGCGCTACCTCACGCTCGGCACCGACGGCTTCGGCCGGTCGGACACGCGCGAGCAACTGCGCTACTTCTTCGAAGTGAACCGCAAGTACGTCGCCGTGGCCGCACTGAAGGCGCTCGCGGAAGAAGGCACCATACCGGCTGCCACGGTGACCCAGGCCATCCGCAAGTACGAGATCGACCCCGCGAAGCCGTCGCCGTGGAAGGTCTGACCGAATCCAACTCGACACAAGCAGGGACGAACGCATGGGAGTGATCAGGGAAGTCTTCGTGCCGGACATCGGCGACTACAAGGATGTGCCGGTCATCGAAGTCCTGGTGAAGGCCGGGCAGTCGATCAGCGCCGAGGAATCGCTCGTCACTCTGGAAAGCGACAAGGCGACGATGGAAGTGCCCGCACCCTTCGGCGGCGTGGTGAAGGATCTGCGCGTGAAGGTGGGCGACAAGGTCTCGCAAGGCACGCTCGTGCTGACGCTCGAAGCCGCGGAGGCTGGAGCAACAGCACCTGCTCCTGCACCGGCGCCCGCGGCAGCAGCACCCGCGCCGGCACCGGCGGCACCTGCCCCCGCACCCGCTGCAGTGGCCGCTCCAGCCCCTGCGCCCGTTGCCGCACCCGCCGCGGGGCCCATCGACGAAGCTTCGTTCGCCAAGGCACACGCGAGCCCGTCGGTGCGCCGCTTTGCTCGCGAGCTGGGAGTGAATCTCGGTCTGTTGAAAGGCTCCGGCCCCAAGGAACGGATCATCAAGGAAGACATCCAGAACTTCGTGAAGCGCGCGATCGCTGGTGGCGCACCCGCCTCAGGCGCGGCGACCGGCGGCGGCATGCCCGGTTTCAACCTCCCCGCCTGGCCCAACATCGACTTCTCGAAGTTCGGCCCGGTGGAGACGAAGCCGCTCTCGCGCATCCAGAAGATCTCGGGCCCGGCACTGCATCGCAACTGGGTGATGATTCCGCACATCACGCAGCACGACGAAGCCGACGTCACCGACATGGAGGCGTTTCGCAAGACGCTTTCCGACGAGAACGCCAAGAGCGGCCTGAAGATCACCCCGCTCGCCTTCCTGATGAAGGCGGCGGTCGCTTCGCTCAAGCAATTTCCCGAGTTCAACGCCTCGGTCGCACCGGGCGGGGACGCGCTGATCCTCAAGCAGTACTACCACATCGGTGTGGCCGTCGACACGCCCGAGGGCCTGGTCGTGCCGGTCATCCGCGACGTGGACAAGAAGGGCGTTGTCCAGCTGGCGAAGGAACTGGGCGAGATCAGTCAGAAGGCGCGCGACAAGAAGATGGGCCCGGCCGACATGCAGGGCGGCACCTTCTCCATCTCCAGCCTGGGCGGCATCGGCGGTGGACATTTCACGCCGATCATCAACGCGCCGGAAGTCGCGATCCTCGGCGTATCGCGTTCGACCATGAAGCCGGTGTGGAAGGACGGCACCTTCGTACCACGGCTGATGATGCCGATCTCGCTTTCCTACGACCACCGGGTCATCGACGGCGCCAAGGGCGCGCGGTTCATCGCGCATCTCAACGTAGTCCTGTCCGACCTCCGTCGGGTCATGATTTAGCGGTAGCGTGGCGGCCGGCGGCGCCATCGGCGTACTGGGCGGGACGTTCGATCCCGTCCATCTGGCCCATCTGCGTCTGGCCGAAGAAGCGGCCGAAGCCTTCGGGCTCGACCAGGTCCACCTGATCGCCTCGGCCGCACCGCCCCACCGCGCAGCACCGGGGGCGACGGCCGAGCAGCGCCTGGCCATGGTCCGACTGGCGGTGGCAGGCAACCCGAAGCTGGTGGCCGACGACCGCGAGCTGCGCCGGTCGGCACCCAGCTACTCCATCGATACACTCGACAGCCTGCGCGCCGAGTTCGGCGGGGCGCGGCCGATCGCGCTGATCATGGGGGCGGACGCCTTCGTGCTGCTGCAGACCTGGAGGCGGTGGCTTGACCTTTTCAGCTACGCCCACATCATCGTGGCACACCGCCCCGGCTGGGAACCCGACGATTGGCGCGCCTCCATGGGCGAAGCGCTGCGCAAGCAGTTCGACACCCGGTTGAGCGCCGACCGTGCCCGACTGGTGAACGCCCCGGCCGGTGCCATCGCCACTCTCCCCATCACCCAGTTGGACATTTCCGCGAGCGCGATCAGGGCGTTACTGGCGGCCGACCGCAGCCCCCGTTACTTGATTCCCGAAAGCGTTCTCGGCTACATTGCCCGCAACGATCTGTACAAGGAATCGGATGCACGTTGAGGATCTCGTCCGCGCCGCGATAGCCGCGCTGGAAGACGTAAAAGCGCGCGATATCGTGGTACTGGATGTGCGCAAGATGACGTCGTTGTTCGACATCGTGATCGTCGCGAGCGCCGAATCCGGGCGGCAGACGCGGGCGCTTTCGCACCATGTGCTGGAGCGCGCCAAGGAGCTCGGTGCCTCGATCACTGGCGTCGAGGGCGAAGAATCCGGCGAATGGGTGCTGGTGGACCTGGGCGACGTGGTAGTCCACATCATGCAGCCCGCCATCCGCGACTACTACAATCTCGAGGAACTCTGGGGTGGAAAGCGGCCCGTGCCACGACACCTGCATGCCGGTGCCGGGTACGCCGGAGCCAGCGTCTGATGTCGACGGCGTCCGTCGCGTGCGGGCGCCGAACCCCCTGCCAACCCGGCTCCGCCGATGCGCTTCCTGATCATCTCGGTCGGGCATCGCCAGCCTGCCTGGGTCGAAAGCGCCTTCGGTGAATACGCCAAGCGCATGCCGCGCGAGGTGCGCGTGGAGCTGATCGAGCTGCGCCCCGAGGCACGTTCCGACAATGCTGGGGAGGCCGCCGTGGCCAAACTGCTGGAGCGGGAGGCCGAACGCATCCGCGCCGCCACGCCGAAGGGCTGCGCCATGGTGGCCCTGGACGAGGCAGGCGAGGCGGTGACCACCCGCGCGTTGGCGGCCCGCATGGAGCAATGGCTCTCGGGCGGACGCGACGTCGCCTTCGTGATCGGCAGCGCCGACGGGCTGGACGCCAGCCTCAAGGCCGAGGCCGAGCGGCGGCTTTCGCTTTCCGCCATGACGTTACCCCACGGGCTGGCACGCGTGGTGCTCGCGGAGCAGCTCTACCGTGCGCACTCACTGCTGCGCGGACACCCGTACCACCGCGACTAGATGGATCGGTTCTACACCACTGACGTGCGCTCCATTACACCACTTTTCCTCACCCCCACCCCTCTCCCGGAGGGAGAGGGGCTCGTCGCGGTTGTTTCGCATCCCTCTCCCGCCGGGAGAGGGACCGAGGGATGGCCACCCTGACCCGCCACATCTACCTCGCCTCGCGCAGCGCGCGCCGGCGGGAGATCCTCACCCAGATGGGGGTGCGGTACGAGGTGCTGCTGCTGCGGGAGGGGGTCACCCGGGGAGAGGACTTCGACGAGACCCCCCTGCCGGACGAGCCGGCGGTGGACTACGTTCTGCGGGTGGCGAAGCTCAAGGCCGAGGTGGGCTGGACCCGCATGCTGCAACGCCGGCTGCTCAAGCAGCCCATCCTGTCTGCCGACACCACCGTGGCGCTGGACGGCAAGATCATGGCGAAGCCCACGGACCGGGCCGATGCCATCCGCATGCTGCAGGCGCTTTCCGGACGCAGCCATGAAGTCCATACCGCGGTCGCCGTGAAGATGGACGAGCGGGTCGAGGTGGTGCTGTCTTCCACCCAGGTCACGTTCGCGACCCTTTCCGACGAGATCATCCGCAACTACGTCGCGACCGGCGACCCGATGGACAAGGCCGGCGCCTACGGCATCCAGGGCAAGGCGGCCCTGTTCGTGAAACACATCGCCGGCAGCCACTCGGGTGTGGTGGGTCTGCCGGTGTACGAGACCAGCGATCTGCTGGCACGGTTCGGCTGCCGGGTACTGTGAACGGGGAGATCCTCATCAACGTGACCCCGCAGGAAACGCGGGTCGCGGTGATGGAACAGGGCTCCGCGCAGGAACTGCACGTCGAACGCAGCTCGCAACGCGGGCTGGTGGGCAACACCTACCTGGGTGTGGTGAGCCGCGTGCTGCCCGGAATGCAGTCGGCCTTCATCCAGATCGGGCTGGATCGCGCCGCCTTCCTGCATGTGGCCGACATCTGGGGCCACCGTGGCGGCGACGAGGCGAAGCCCATCGAGAAGATCCTGCACGACGGCGACACCGTGCTGGTGCAGGTCATCAAAGACCCGATCGGCACCAAGGGTGCACGACTGTCCACGCAGATCAGCATCGCGGGACGGTTTCTCGTCTACCTCCCGCAGGAATCGCACATCGGTGTGTCGCAACGCATCGAGGACGAGACCGAGCGCACGCAACTGAAAGAACGCCTGCACCAGATGCTGCCGTCGGATCAACCGGGCGGCTTCATCATCCGCACCATGGCCGAGACGGCCACGGATACGGAACTCTCCTCCGATCTGGAGTACCTGCGCCGCCTGTGGGCAGGGATCCAGGAGCGCGCGCGGACCAGTTCAGCACCCGCCCTCCTGTATCAGGATCTCGACCTCAGCCTGCGCGTGTTGCGCGACTTCGTCAGCGACGACACCGAACGCATCCTGGTGGATTCGCGCGAGACCTTTCAGCGCCTGACCACCTTCGCCAGTGACTACAACCTGCCGATGCTCGACCGCATCCAACACTACACCGGCGACCGGCCGCTGTTCGACGTCTACGGTGTCGAAGACGAGATCGAGCGCGCCCTCGCGCGCCGGGTGGCACTCAAGTCGGGCGGCTACCTCATCCTCGACCAAACCGAAGCGTTGACGACCGTCGACGTGAACACCGGCGGCTTCGTCGGCGGGCGCAGCTTCGACGACACCATTTTCAAGACCAATCTCGAAGCCGCACAGGTGATAGCGCGGCAACTGCGGCTGCGCAATCTGGGCGGGATCATCATCATCGACTTCATCGACATGGACAACGACCTGCACCGGGATGCGGTGCTGGCGGAGTTCCGCAAGGCGTTGTCGACGGATCGGACGCGCGTGGGGGTGAACGGGTTCACCACGCTTGGGCTCGTGGAGATGACACGGAAGCGCACGCGTGAGAGCTTGGCTCACGTGTTGTGTGAACCGTGTCCTACGTGCCATGGGCGCGGTGAGCTGAAGACTGCGCAGTCGGTGTGCTACCAGGTTTTGCGCGAAGTCGTGCGAGAGGCGCGGCAGTTCGATGCGCGGGAGTTTCGGATTCTGGCTTCGCAGAAGGTCATCGATACGTTTCTCGATGAAGAGGCGCAGAGCCTGGCGATGGCGGAGGAGTTCATCGGGAAACCGATCCGGTTGCAGGTGGAAACGCTGTATAACCAGGAGCAGTACGACATCGTTCTGGTATAGGTGATCGGGACATCTCACCCCGGTCCACTTGCCGAACGCACCGCGGTCTGACCAGGATCTGCCCAAGTTGGGTATCTCGCGGCGGTCGCTCGACAAGCGGGCGTCTTCAAGTTTGGTCGGACCGCAGTAAAGGAACTCGTGAGAAGGATGCTCCTTGCCGTCGCGATAATGGCTAGCGCGCTGCTCGCCTGGTGGATTTGGACGCCCGACGAAGACCGAAGCCTCCTCGAAGCCAGATACCTGCTCGCCCCTGGCGACATGATGCAAGTGGGCAACTGGCGGCTGCACGTTCGCGACAGCGGTCCACGTGACGCTCCGGCCATCATCCTGATCCACGGCTTCGGTGCGAGCCTGCAGACATGGGACGCCTGGGCGGAGGGCCTCGGTCGCAAGCACCGAGTGATTCGCTTCGACCTGCCCGGCAGCGGGCTGAGCTTGCCGGACCCGGCTGCCGACTATACCGACGTGCGCAGCATCGAGTTGCTACTCGCCCTGATGGACCGGCTCGGCCTGCAGCGCGCGGACATCGTCGGCCATTCGATCGGCGGTCGCATTGCGTGGACATTCGCGGCGACGCACCCCGAGCGTGTTTATCGGCTGGTGCTGGTGTCACCCGACGGTTTCGCGAGCCCGGGATTCGAGTATGGCAAGGCGCCCGAGGTACCGAGCGTCCTCGGGTTGATACGCTACGTGCTGCCGAAGTCGCTTCTGCGGATGAACCTTAAGCCTGCCTATGCGAGCCCGGAGTTTCTCAGCGATGCGCTGCTCGATCGCTACTACGATCTCATCCAAGCGCCGGGCGCCCGCCAGGCGATGCTGGATCGCATGCGGCAGACGGTGCTCGTCGATCCGCGGCCGTTGCTTGCGGCCATCCGCGCACCGACCTTGCTGGTCTGGGGCGAGCGCGATGCAATGATCCCGTTCGCAAACTCGGCGGACTATCTGAAGACGCTGCCGGATGCCCGGCTGGCGTCGTTCCCGACCGCAGGTCATCTACCCCATGAAGAGGCGGCGGCGGATTCCCTTGCTGCCGTCGAAGCGTTCCTTGGTCGGTGAGCTTCAGAAGACGGCGTGATCGCCGCGCTCGGGCGCAGCGGCGCCGCCGATGAGGCTCGCGTAGAAGTCGAACAGCGTCTGCCTGCCGGTTGAAGGCGTGGCGTCCGGATCGTAGCGACCGGTGGCATGATCGAGGACGAGCATGGACTCGGTGGCGTAGTAGCGACCGATGCGCGCAAGCTCCGCCTTCGCCGCAAGCGCGGGCACCACGTGCCCGACGGTTCCCAGCACACCGATGATGCCGTCGAGTAGTGCCACCGGCACATGCTTGAACCGAGGCGCGCGCCCGAGCAACGCGAACAGGTGCTCGCCCTGCTGGCGCGGCGTGATGGCCTTCCCCGGCCCGCCGATCGTCAGCACTCGGTTTCGACGGCTTTCGTCGTCGAGGCAGTCGGCAATGTAATCCGCGAGATCGTCGTCGCTGATGGGTTTGCACGCCGTCAGCGTGCCGTCACCGAACACCACGAACGGCTTGCCCTGCTTCACCCGCTCGACCTGTCCCGACAGCGACTTGAAGAACGCCGTCGGCCGCACGATGGAGTAGGCCATGCCGGACTCCGCCAGCACCTTCTCGGATGCCAGCTTGGCGTGCTGAAAGGCGAGCAACGGCTTCTGCACGCAGATGGCGGAGAGCAGCACGGCATGCGACACGCCCGCGTCGTGGGCCGCCTCGAATGCCTGCACGTTCGCTCGGTGATCGATGGCCCAGGCGTCGCTCGGTGCACCGGTGCGCGAGGCCAGGCACGACACGAGGGCATCGAAGCGTTCGCCCCGGAGACCATCGCGCCTTAACGAGGCTGGGTCTTGTACGTCGCCGAACCGTACGGTGGCGCCCGCGAGAACTCGGGTGCTTGCGTCCGGGGCGAGCGCGCCGCCGACACCGGCTCTCGGGCGCACAAAGCAGACGACCTCGTGACCGCGCCGCACCAGCGCGCGAACGGTCACGCGGCCGATGGTCCCGGTGGCACCGAGCACGAACACACGTCGCGGGTGCGGCGATTGTGGCTGCGCAGGAGGCGCCAGGGGAGCAATGGAGGTCATGCCTGTCTCGAGAGTACCGATGCAACGGCCGCTGTCCGAGGTCTTCAGCCGGACAGCACCGGTCGCACGAGGATATACGCTGTGACCGGCCGCGCGGCATTGCAGTGGTGTCGGACGCTACGCCGGTCCGGCGAAGTTCAACCGCGAAGCCACCGTCTCGAATCCGCACCTCCGCATGTTTGCCAGCGACGGATTGGGTTCGTCGGTGATCGGCTCGCCCGTCTCGGTGATCGCGTAGCGGGCTCCTGCGAGGGCGGAGTCGGCGATCCGGCACGCCATCAAGGCGCCGTGTGCGCCACGGCGCCGATGGGTTGGTGCGATGGCACCCATCCCGAGCCAACTGGCCTCTGCATCGATGAACAGGCAGCCACCGCCGACGATGGTGGCCGCATCGGTGACGGTGTACAGCTTCCACCGCGGTCGTCCGTGCAGGGCTCTCATCCAGTCGCCCATGTATGGCGGCATGTCGAAGACGGCAGCGATGACCTTTGTCGTTGCATCGGCCTGGTCGTCGCGCGCGATAGCGATCTCGAGGTCGGTGGAGCGTTCGGGTGGGAACGAAGTGGGGCGCAAGACCTTCGCCCAGCTACGCCGTGCCGGCACCGTGAAACCCAGGCCGGTCAGTTGCGCGGTGAAGCCATCCGGCGCAGCCCACGGATTCCAGTGCAACCACCAGGACTCGAGCCCGTTGCGACGATAGACATCGATGATCGACGCGACGGCCTGCGTCGTCGCGGGCTGGCGGAGGCCGAGGCCGATGGCGCGATTGAACATCGACGAAGGCAGCCCGGGCGCGACCAGCAACGTCGCATCGCCCACGTGTTCGACGTGCAGCCCCAGCCGCGATCGCAACGCGGCCGGAGCGGCTTCGAACAGATCCACGAAGGCCGCTGCTTCGACGTCATCGGCCAGCATCGCCGCCTCCCTGGGCGACAGGCTCATGCCGGATTGCCCGCAGTTTCGATGCGGCCGCGGTTGTGTGGGCCGTAAGTCGCGGCGTTCGCATCCCGCCCGACGAGCATGGGCGCGATGCGCGTCGCGGCGCCGCCTTCGAACCCCACGTCGCCCAGGTACTCCTTGGGATTCCTGAACGTGCCCCAGAGCAGGTCCCACAACGGCAGGTCGGAATAGTTGTAGGCGTGAAAGCCGCGACGGTGATGAACGCCGTGGGATTCCGGTCGTTGGATCAAGTAGCCCAGCCACTTCGGCGTGCGGATGTTGAAGTGCTGGAACAGGCCGTAGAAGACGGCGACGTAACCGACGATCGCAGCAGACAGCGGATCGAGCCCCAGCAGAAAGACGATGACGAGCTGGAACATGGCAATGTTGAGCGTGACCTCCCAGGGTGTGAATACGACGGCGCCGGGCACGTCGAGCCGATGGGGCGCATGGTGGAGCTGATGCACCCAACGCCAGAGGATGTCGAAGCGGTGATAGGCGCGGTGCAGCAGCGCATTGCCTAAGGTCAGCACGAGGAATCCCACGACGGCGCCGGGCACCACACCGAGCCGGGCACCCTCGAAGAGGTGGTGCGCGGTGACCGACGGCGGCAGCAGCGCCGGCAGCACGGCGTTCAGGCCCATCAGCATCACGAAGAAGGCGGCGCCTTTCGTGCGCCACAGGCGGATCGCGGGCCAGCGACGGCCGGTTCCGAGCGCCTCCAACCCGAGCATGGCCAACCAGGTCAACGGAATCATCAGGGCGACGACCTCTTCAGCTTCCATGGCGATTCTCCTTCAAAAGGGTCCGACTACGCGGCGGCCCTCGGCGGGGTCGCCCCATTTCGCCCGGCGGATGCCTCTGCCCGGGCGCACCTGCTGTCTATGCCTTACAGCGTAAAGGCAATGTACCCAACTACCTTTACGGTGTAAAGTGCGTTATGGCCCAATCACCCCGAAAGCGAACCGCAGGCGGTGAGCGCATGCCGCTGTCGCGGCAGGGCATCGCCCTGGCCGCCCTCGCCCTGATCGACGAAGAGGGGCTGGAGAGCCTGTCCATGCGCCGGCTCGGCGCGCGGCTGGGCGTGGAGGCGATGGCGCTGTACCACCACTTTCCGAGCAAGGGCGATCTGCTGGATGCGGTGATGGAGCAGTTGCTGGACGAGGTGGAAATCCCGGCCCGCGATGCCATGGCACCGCTCGACCGATTGCGAGCCCTCGTCACCCGCTATCGCGGTATGGCGCTGCGCCATCCGCCGGCGTTCATACTGCTGGCGGCGCGGCGCTTCAACACCGAGCGAGCCTTCGCTTTCTACGAGGTGATCCTGGAGATGTTCGCCGACCTGGGGTTCGACGCGAAGCAAGCGGCCCGCTGGTTCCGCCTGATCGGCAACTTCGCGAGCGGCTCGGGCATGGCGGACGTGGCGAGCCGCGAGCGGATCGCGGATGCGACGCCGCTGCGGCTCGAGCACGATCCGGAGCAGATCGCCTTTCCGCGAGTGCGCGCGGTCGCGCCGCACCTGACGGTCCAGAGCCTCGATGCGGTGTTCGAGTTCGGTCTGGATGTGTTGTTCGCGGCGCTGGCGGAGGCGGCGCCGGCATTGAAGGGCCTTCGCAGAAGGTCGAGATGATCGGGCCATCCGCGAGCAGCCAGGAATGGGTGCAATCGGGTATGCGATCGGGTGTCACGACCCGAACCTGCCAGCCAAAAACCCGATTCCTGCCACAACGATGCCGCCCGGTGCGTTTCCCGTGCCGCCCTTGATGGTCACAAGGCTCGAAGGCAGGTAAACTGTACAGAATTCGATACTGATTTCGTGGAACCCCATGACCATCACTGCCGCCGACGTCGTGCCACTCACCCAGGCTCGAGCCAATCTCTCCGAACTCGCCGACCAGGTGAAAGCTGGCGCCGAGAAGATCATCACGAAGAACGGCGAGAGCTATGTCGCGCTGATCGATGCCGAACGCCTCGACTACTATCACCGCCTGGAGCGGGAACGCATCCACCTCGTTCTGATCGACGAAGTGGAGCAAGGCTTGGCAGACGTGGCGGCAGGCCGGGTTCGCGACGCACGGGAAGCCCTCGCGAGCCTCGGGCAAGTCAACAGGAGAACCGCCGGAGCCCGCCGCAAGACCCGCTGAGCTGTGGCAGCCTCCAGAAGCATCGTCCGGTTCACAGCGAACTTCGAGGCGAACCTGGCGCAGATCGAAGGGTTCTGGACTGAACGCGAAGCACCCCAGGCTTACGCGACCCTGCTCGACGATCTTGCATTGGTAGTTGACAGCCTCGAGCGCCATCCGCGCATCGGGCGCCGATTCCTCACTCGGACGGCGCAGTCTGTCGAAGCACGGGATCGACTGGCCTCTCTGATCAAGCAGTTCGGCAACGTCGAGGTCCGCGAGTACCTGTCGGGAGATTATCTCCTGCTCTACTCGATCGGCAGCGTTGCCGATTCGCGCAAGTCCGCAACGAACGTTTACCTGCTGGCGATCAAGCATCACTTGCAGGTCTCGTTCGATTTCGGCAATTTCTGGCGCAGCCGCAGGGAGGACGCCGAGTAGCAGCACCGCAGGATGAACTCGCCGAGTAGATGCCGCGTGTGCGGCTACTCTGCCTTCGACTCCAACCCATGCTTGCGGAGCGTCTTGCCGGGAAGCTGGCGCTTCGACCACGCGTAGACGTCGTTGAATCCGTAGGTTGCTGCCAGCACCTTCTTGCTGTCGCGGTTCACGAGGGAGCCCAGCACCACGTCGTAGGCCGGCGCTGCTTCCGGGCCAGTCTCCAGAAGGCAGAGCGACGCCTCGTACCAGATGCCCTTGACCCGGTGCCACTGCCGATCGACGGACATGCCCGGCAGGCCGATACGGCGATCGGGATTCGGCGCCACCTTTCGGGTGCAGCACGCCTCCTTCCAGCGCTGACGCACACCCGCGGCCGTTCGATTCGGCAGGAGGATGCCGGTCAGCGGGTGTACGTACAGGTCCACCCCGCACACTTCCAGGGGAACTGGCTTGCTGTATTGATGGACGAACACGCGACCGTCGCGCCAGAACGTCTGGATGGCCACGCGATCGTCGATGTGCTGGAACAGATGCGCCTGCACGGTGTTGCGTCGATCGATGTGCGCGCTGAGCTCGCTGTAGACCTTCGCCCAGGGGCGATGGATCTGCTTGCTCAGATACCGGTAGAGCGGATTGAGGTTCTCACCGAAACCCTTGCGCTCCCTCGCGTCCCGCCGGATACCGTAACGGAGCGGTGCGCTCTCGCCATCGCGATCGATCCGGTTGCGCCATTTTCTGCGGGTGCCACGCGTGTCGTACGCCGATCGAAGCCCGCCGCGGGGCTTCTCGACCAGTACCTTGCTCATGTCATCGCGCATCGCGGTCTCCTGCGGCTTCGCGGCGTGCGCTTGCGCGTACGCCGGATCTGTTCCGGACAATTTCGAGGCCGGCATTGTTCCAGGGGTTGACGAACAAGTAAAGAGTCTTTACATTGCGTCGCCATTGCTCGACCGAGCTTCGATTCTCGTCAACACGAAACCATGATTTCCATCACCAATGCTGCTGCACGCGGACCCCTATCGGGTTCACCCGCGCTCGCGCACTCGGCCGGCATGCCGTCGCCGGCATCGCGTGGTGAGGTCGCTCGTCCGGCGGGTTGTCACAGGCACCCCGCGCAGTTCGCGAATCTTGTGTATCCGGGAGGGCCGAGCGCGTAGGCGCGCGCGCCCGACAGCTCTGTTCGCAGAGGCCCGGATACCGCAAGGATCCGGGCCTTTTTCATTTCCACTCACGGGTCGGCCATGGCGCCGGCTGGTGATCGCTCTTTGACAATTCGGCGCAGGAAGACCTCGGCACTGGCCGAAGGCGAATCCTGCAATTCCGCGGATGTAGCTCAGCAGGCAGAGCGCGACTCTTCCAAAGTCGAGGTCACGAGTTCGAGGCTCGTCATCCGCTCCACCTCTGGTACATCCGTGCCGCCTCTGCGTGGCAGCCGCCATACATGCGGCAGGCCGCGCGTTCGAATCGTCGTCGGAGGCACCACTTTCGCCGAGATAGCTCAGCCGGTAGAGCGGCGCGTTGAAGGCGCGTGCGTCGGAGGTTCGAAACCTTCTCTCGGCACCACCATTCTGGACGTAGCCCAGTGGTCGAAGGCATCCGGCCGCAAACCGGAAGGCGCAAGCCCGCGTCCGTTCGAATCGGACCGTCCAGTCCAAGCACTACCCTCGGTGTGGCGCAGTTGGGAGCGCGCGTGATTTGGGATCACGAGGCCGCAGGTTCGAGGCCTGCCACCGAGACCATATCCGGCGTGCGCTTGGGTGTAGCCGTAGCTCAACGGCAGAGCGGCGGAATGTGGCTCCGCCGATGCCGGTTCAATTCCGGCCGGTCACCCCCAAGCGCATGCACCACACAACAACTCTTCCCCTCGTGGCGAAACTGGACTACGCACTGGTCACAGAAACCGGGGCCGCGAGGCATATCAGTTCCGCCGGGCCGCCCCTTGGTGCTGGCGCCCCCCCATGGGGGCAGCGAACGCAGAGAGCGTGGGGGTGACTCACCGTCTTCGACTCGGACCGAGGGGACCATATTGATTGCGCAGGATCGCGCTCAGGCTCGATCCCGCGCCAGACGCTTTCGTCGCGAAACGCGAAGGCTCACAGGTCAGGGTTCACAAGCCCTGCCGGTGTGCGGCGACCGGGCATGCCCCGTCGTCACCGTACATGCCGCCAAGCGGGAAACGATGAATCCGGTGAAGCGTTGGACGCCCGCAAGGGTCGGGGTTCGATTCCCCGCTTCACCTCCACTGGATAGCTCAGTCGGTAGAGCGACGCACTCATCGTGCGCAAGTCGCGGGTTCGACTCCCGCTCCAATGACTGGACAGCAAATCCAGCAGTACCGGTCGCAAGACCATCCGCCGGACGTGAGCCCTGCCTAAACACAGCCATCTAAGCTCAGGCAGTTCATCAGCGGCGGCAGCTCGTGCACCGAACAAGCAGGGTTGCGCGTCCACGGTCAACTTCTGGCAACGGTACTGCCACGAAGCGCGCCGTGACCCCCGACCCCGGCATTCGTTGCCCGCCGCCGCCGCTGTAACGGCACCCATTCAATCAGCAAGGAAGAAGGAGAAACCGATGTTCATGAAGCGCGTAGTCGTGCGAAAGCACGAGCGCGGCCTGCTGCTGCGCTACGGCGATTTCGATCGCATCCTGCGTCCCGGGACGTACTGGCTGTACGAGGGGCTGGACAGCATGAGCGTGGAGCTGTTCTCGCTCGAGCAACCCGCGTTCACGCACCGTCTGGCGGATTATCTGATGGCGAAGGAGCCTGCGGTCGTGGCGGCCGAGTTCGTGCACGTGGTGCTCGGCGAGAACCAGGTGGGCCTGCGCACCGAGAACGGTATGCCGGTGGAAGTGCTGCCGCCCGGGAGCCGTCGTCTTTACTGGAAGGACGGGCTGGTCGACGTGGCCGTCGAGACCATCGACATCGCTGGGTCGGCGGAGGTACCGACGGCACTGGCGACTCGTATTGCGCCGAACGAAGCGCGAGCGCGAGCGGTGACCGGTCTTTCCGGTGTCCTGCAGGTGTTGGTGCCCGATTACGCGGCCGGCATCCTGTGGATCGACGGCAAGATCGATCGGCTGCTGACGCCGGGCGCGCACGCGTTCTGGAAGTTCAACCGCGACGTGACAGTGAAGTTGGTGGACCTTCGGCTGCAGGTGACGGAAGTCACGGGACAGGAGATCCTGACCCGCGACAAGGTCGGGCTGCGTGTCAACCTGTCGGCTACCTGGCGCGTCATCGACGTGGTGAAGGCCTACAACGAACTGGCGAAGCCCGAGGAACAGCTCTATCGCGAGCTGCAGTTCGGTCTCCGGTCCGCGGTAGGGACGCGCTCGCTCGACGAGCTGCTGGAGAACAAGACGCTGATCGACGATATCGTGAGCACTCAGGTTCGCGAGCGGCTTTCGCCCTACGGCCTGTCGCTCGAGAGCGTGGGCGTGAAGGACATCGTGCTGCCGGGCGAGATGAAGACCATCCTCGCCCAGGTGGTGGAGGCCGGGAAGGCTGCCGAGGCCAACGGGATCCGCCGGCGCGAGGAGACCGCTGCTACGCGTTCGCTGCTCAACACGGCAAAGGTGATGGAAGACAACCCTGTCGCCCTGCGCCTGAAGGAGCTCGAGACGCTGGAGCGTGTGGCCGAGCGCATCGACCGGATCTCGGTGTTCGGGGGCCTCGATCAGGTCCTGAACGGGCTGGTCAAGCTGCGTTGAGGATCATGTCCTTCAGCCGTGCGCGCAGTTCTTTCCGGCCGGCACTGTTGGTGGCCCGCCACGCTTTCAGCGCTAGATCGAGAAAAGCCTTCTCGGTCGCCGTGGGGGTGGCATCGGCCCTTTCCTCGTCGAGCCACCCGGCAGGCTTGCCGCAATGCTGTTCGATCTGGCGCGCGAGCTTGTCGCCGATGGGGCGCGACGCCTTCAACTGACTCCACATGCTGGGGGAGATCTCCACCGATGCGGCGAAGGACTGCTCCAACCCCTTGGGCGAGGCGCCCGTGGCGAGCGCCTTCTCGATGTAGGCCTGGAAGAGCGCAAGCACGTTCTGCCGGCGGGTGATGGTGATGTTGCTCATGGTCCTTATGATGAAACTCGTAGAAGAATTATTGTCGCAGGGGGTTGACGGCCCCGTAAAGACTATTTACAGTCCGCGCCCTTCGCTCCTGCGAGCACTGCATTCGAGAGGCTGCATCGTGAAACCCGCATACACCGTCATAGCCGCCAGGCCCGTCCAGGGTCCGGTTGCGCGCGCGTGTGTCCGGGCGATGCTGTCGTTCGTCATGCCGACCACGAATGTGCATCCGACATCGCTATCGAACCTCGATGGATTCGATCGCAGCGTTGGTCATGCCTATCCGGGAGAGGGAGCACCTTAAGGCGCTCGTACCCCTCCAAGCTCTGCCCGTCAGAGGCCCGGATTCCGCAAGGATCCGGGCCTTTTGCTTTTTTGCAGTTGCAGCACCGCCCTGTCGGCGGATGTTCTTTCAAAGCTCATTGTGGAGGATGGACCGGGGGTCCGGTCCGTCATCCGCTCACTTCGGTGTGTCCATGCACTCCGTTGCCGCGTGAAATGGTGTTGGCGGCGCGGGATGTGCGCGGCCCTGGCCTCGCCTCGTGCAACGAGACACCGCATCCGACGGGATGCTCGCGCGTGGACACAACCGAAGTGACGTGCAGGTGCTTGCCCCCTCCCCAACCCTCCCCCATCGGGGATGGGGGAGGGAGTAGCTGGAAGATGGCGTCCTGCTGGCGCTGTCCGGCGGGCGGAGAAAGAATGCACCATGGGGTGCATGTTTGGGGAGAGCGCAATGGCGTGTTCCCCATGGAGAAGGGAAACTGACATGAGTACCCAGTACATCGAACAGGAAGTGACCGACGGCGTACCCGTCAAGATGTGGACTCGCGGCGTGCCGGTCGAGGACGAAGCACGCCTGCAGCTCACCAAGGCGGCGCGCCTGCCCATCGTGTTCAAGCACATCGCGGCCATGCCGGACGTGCATGTCGGCATTGGTGCGACGGTCGGTTCCGTGATCCCCACGATCAAGGCCATCATTCCGGCCGCGGTCGGCGTGGATATCGGCTGCGGCATGATGGCGGCGAAGACCACGCTGCGCGCAGAAGACCTGCCGGACAACCTGGCGCCGCTGCGCTCGGCGATCGAACGCTCGGTGCCGCACGGCCGAGCGCCGGGTGCGCGCGATCCGGGTGCCTGGGCAAACGTGCCGGGCACGGTGAACTACGCCTGGGCGCAGCTCGAGCCGGCTTTCACGGATCTGTGCAACGACTTTCCGAAGCTCAAGAACACCAACAACCGCAAACACCTGGGTACGCTCGGCACCGGCAACCACTTCATCGAAGTGTGTCTGGATGAAGAGGGTGCCGTGTGGTTCATGCTGCACTCGGGTTCGCGCGGCGTGGGCAACGCGATCGGGACGATGTTCATCGAACTGGCCCGTCAGGACGCCATGCGCAACGACGTGCACCTGCCGGACCGCGATCTTGCGTACTTCGAGGAAGGCAACCGCTACTTCGGCGACTACGTGAAGGCCGTGGGTTGGGCGCAGTCGTTTGCCGCGCTGAATCGCGAAGTGATGATGAAGCGCGTGATCGAGGCGGCGCAGGCCACGCTGCGCAAGAAGTTCGGGAGCCACGTCGAAGCGGTCAACTGCCATCACAACTACGTGCAACAGGAGCGCCATTTCGGCGAAGACGTCTACGTCACCCGCAAGGGCGCGGTGAGCGCGAAGCTCGGCGAGCTGGGGATCATTCCCGGCAGCATGGGTGCTCGCAGCTACATCGTGCGCGGCAAGGGCAATCCGGAGAGCTTCGAGAGCTGCTCGCACGGGGCCGGTCGCGCGATGAGCCGTACCAAGGCGAAGGAGCGCTTCACGCTGGCGGACCATCGCGCGGCCACTGAAGGCGTGGAGTGCCGCAAGGACAAGGATGTGATCGATGAAACGCCGGCCGCATACAAGGACATCGACGCGGTGATGGCGGCGCAGAGCGATCTGGTCGAGGTGGTGCACACCCTGAAGCAGGTGGTTTGTGTGAAAGGTTGAGACGTCTGCTGCCGCGGTGGGCCAGCGGCCGGCGAAGCCGGGGCGCACGGGCCCTCTCACATCAAGCGGTGCGGCGCTTTGGTCGAGCTTCAATATAGGTCAGGGCGCTCGCTCAAGGGTCGGGCGCCCTTTTTCTTTGTTCGCTTGCCCCCATCCCAACCTTCCCCCGGCGCAGCCGGGGGAAGGAGTGCCTATTGTCGCGGCGTCGTTGAAGTACGCTCCTTCCCCCGCGCGCAGCGTGGGGGAAGGTTGGGATGGGGGCAGCAGTCCTACCGAATCGCCGACAACCGACGACTACGCCACCTTGGCCCGCGGCTTCTCCGTATGACCGGCGATCACGGTCTTGATGTGAGACAGCTCGTCCACCTGCTTCTGCAGATCGCCGCGAGAGGATTCGAGCAACTTCGCCCGATCCTGCAGTGAACTGATGTCACCACTGATCTTGCGGATGCTTTCCACCCGACGTTCGAGCAGCTTCTGGTGGTCGCGCAACTGCATCGACAGCGGCACCAGGGCGCCCTTCAGCCACGCCTCGAACTCACCGCGCACCTGCTGGAACACGGTCTTCGCTTCGGCCACGAGGCCGCCATAGAACTTGCGCACGAGGAAGTGCTTCTCGGTCATGACATTGACCGGGTCGCGGCAGAACTTGTCGGTGACGTCGCGCAACGTGTTCATCTTGAGAATGTGCTTCTCGAGATTGAGGCTGGGCGGCGACAGCTTCGGAAAGCCGTGCTTCTCGTGGAATGTCTGGTAGACGCCGTCGACGAACTTCTTCGCTTCGGTCGCGAACTCGAGGATCTTGTTGGCCTCCTCGCCGAACTTGTCGAACAGCGCATTCATGCTCTTCATGAGCCCCGCCGTGGTCCAGCTGCCTTCGATCGATTTCTGGTTCTCGGAGAGCATCCGGTCCAGCTCATCGTCGGACAGCGTGCCCAGCAGTTGATGGCCCTGCTTCAGCGCGACGCCGTAGTTGGTCTTGAACGCTTCCATGTTCTGCTGGTAGACCGCCTTGTCCTGCTCCAGGCGGCCCAGCATGGCGCGGGCGAGATCACGATTCTTGCCGGAGAGCTGCGACAGCTCCTGCAGTTCGCTCGAAGTCGAAGTGAGCGCCGAGCGCACGCCTTCGAGCGAACCCTCGACCATCGTGCCGATCTCGCGATACACGGCCGCACGAAGGATCTCCTGCTTGGCAGGAATGATCTCTTCGGCGAGCAGGCGTTCCAGCTGCTTGATTCGGCTGCGCTCCAGCAACACCGAGTCGTTGCGGATCTTCGCGAGCAACGCCTTCTGCGCCGAGATGGCGATGACGTGATTGCGCGGCAAGTCGAGGGTGTGTGCAGTCTCGTCGATCTGCCGCTGGATGTTGGTTTCGATCTCGGTCTCGGACTTCAAATCGTCCCACATGAGATCGATCTTGTTCAGCACGGCGAGCGAGCGAGCGACCTTGCCCTGGACGAATTTCTGCCAGACCTCGAGGTCGGACTTGGTGACGCCGGTGTCCATGGCGAGCAGGAACAGCACCGCGTGCGCATTGGGAATCATGCTCACGGTGAGTTCGGGCTCGGTACCCAGCGCATTGAGGCCGGGCGTGTCGAGAATCACCAACCCGCTCTTCAGCAGCGGATGGGGAAAGTTGATCATCGCGTGGCGCCACGCGGGGATGTCGACTCGCGACACGCGCCGCTTGATCACCGTGGTGGTGAAGATGTCGCCTTCGACGAGCAGGCCGAGCGCGTCGGCTTCCTCGATCGCCACACTCTTCGATTGTGCGAGGGTGGACAGCGCCTTCTGCAGCTCCTCGAAATTGTCGAGGTTCAACTTCACCTTCACCCACTCGATCGGCTTGTGCTTGAGCGCGGCGATGGTCTCGTCGGACTTGCGCGTCTCGATCGGCAGCAGGCGGATGTAGGGTTCCTCCGCGGCGTCGTGGAAGATCTCCGTCGGACACATGGTGGTCCGGCCCACGTTCGAGGGCAGCAGCCGCTGCTTGAAATCGGAGAAGAAGATCGAGTTGATGAGCTCGGTCTTGCCGCGCGAGAACTCGGCCAGGAAGGCCAGGGTCATGCGGTCGTTGCGCAGGCTCTCGGCCAGGTCGTAGAGCCGCAGCGAGCGCTGGATGTCCACGTGACCGTGGGAATCGAGCCAGGCGTGATAGGCCTCGATGCCCGCACGCAATTGGTCGCGCCATTGCGAATACTGGGCAACTAGGCTTTCGAGTTGGCTCATGGCTGGTTCGGGCAGCGGCTGGGCACGTGAGCACCCGGTCTAAATGGACCAGGGTGCAGCAAGCATCGTACCAAACACCGGGCCGAGGCCTTACAGCAGCGTTCTCACCAGGGAATCGAGCCAGGCCAGGGGCAACATCAGCGCCAGCTGGCAGGCGACGATCGCGAACAGGGGTGACAGGTCGACCGCGCCCACGGGCGGAATGCGGCGCTGGATCGGCCGCAGCAGGGGGCGGGTCAGCGTGTTCACGACCGGGGCGATCGGGCTGTGGGGTGCCACCCACGACAGGACGGCCTGGACGATCAGCGCCCCCATCAGGATGTACAGACTTGCCCGCAGGACATTCACTCCCGCCAGCAGGATCAGCCCGATGACGGACAGGCCCACTTCGGCGCCCAGGGTCTGGCCGACGACGAACAGCACGGCGACCAGCAGCAGCAGTTCGACCAGCCAGGCGAGGACCAGGGTCGACAGATCGATGCCCCAGAGGCCGGGAATGACGCGCCGCGCCGGACGAACGGCGAAATCCGTCAGTGCCGCCAGGAACTGGGAGACCTGATTGCGGGCGGGGGCACGGACCAACTGGAGGTAGAACCGCAGCAGCAACGCAATGGAGAACAGACCCAGGAAGGTCTGGAGCAGGAAGACGATGGCGTTCGAGAACACTGTCAGTCCCTGCCGGCGGCTTCGCCCAGCTCGCGCGAGCGGGCCTCGGCGGCAAGGATGGCTTCGACGAAATGCTGCTTCACGGCATGCCCTTCGAGCACGGACAAGGCCCGTTCCGTGGTTCCGCCCTTGGACGTTACCCGGGCCCGCAGCACCTCGGCCGATTCGGGGCTCGCGTCCGCAAGCTTGGCCGCCCCCAGCAACGTGGTCACGCTGAGCAGCCGCGCGGCTTCAGCGTCGAACCCAAGCTGCCGAGCGGCAGCCTCCATGCTTTCGACCAGGTAGAACGCGTAAGCCGGGCCACTGCCGGAGACCGCGGTGACCGCGTCGATCTGGGTCTCACGGTCGACCCATAGCACTTTCCCGACCACCGCAAAGAGCTGCTCGACGGCCTTGCGCTCGGCAGCGCTCACGGACGGCAACGCGAACAGCGCCGACATCCCGGCGCCGACGAGCGCGGGCGTGTTGGGCATGACACGCACGATGCGCTCGTGCCCGCCCAGCCAGCGGCCGAGATCTCCGGTGCGCACCCCCGCGGCGATGGTCACGATGAGCGCCTTTCGCGCCGCGTCGCCGACCTCCGAGGCAACGGCACGCAACTGCTGCGGCTTGACCGCGAAGACGATGCAATCTGCACCGGCTGCCGCTTGCGCGGCGGACGCAACAGCAGTCACACCCAGCTCCGCCTGCATGCGCTCGCGCGCCTCGGGCACGATATCGGCGACCCGCACGTCGGCCGCCGCAGTACCGCTTTTCAGGATACCGCCGATCAGCGCGGTGGCCATGTTGCCGCCGCCGATGAATGCGAGCTTCATGCTGAGGGGTGTTGAGCGCCCGGAGGCGCCACACCACCGTGGATTGCCTGCGTCACTTGCCCTCGGCCACTTTCTTGGCGTTGGCGAGGCAGGCCTTGTACAGGCCACCCACCAGCTTCTGCATGGCTTCGTCGTTCGCATCCGGACCGGGATTGTCCTTCGCGCGGCGCTTGTAGCTGCTGAACCAGATGATCTCGGAGGTGCCCTTGGCAACGCTCACCACGCGCATCCCGGAGACATACTCGACGATAGGCAGCGGCGAGTCGATGATCTTGTAGCGCAGCGACATGCCCGCCCCGTCGAGCGCCAGGAGCTCTTCGGTGAAGGTGGGGCCATTGGCCAGCGTGATTGCGCGGACCGAACCAACGTCGGTGCCGCCGCTCACGATCTCGGTCTTCTCGAAGGCGGGGCACCAGGTCTGCAGGGCATCCCAACGGTTGATGGCGGCCCAGGCCTGGTCCGGTGTCGCGTTGACCGTGATCGTCTCGTAGGTGTTGAGCGTGCTCCAGCCTTCATCGGCGCTGGCGGATCCGGCGCCGGCGGCAAGGGCCGCGGCGAGCAGCAGCTTCAGGGGTTGTTTCATGGGGCTCCTCGGTTTGTCGTTGTGGGACGGCCGGCGCGTCGATACGAGCCGCATCGTCAAGTATAGGGGCTCAACCGCGATCGCCGAAAATGGCCCGGCCGACCCGCACGATCGTGGCGCCCTCCGCGATGGCGCTTTCCAGATCGTCCGACATACCCATGGAAAGCGTGTCGAGACCGAGCCCGGTCGCGTCACGCAGTTGTCGCAAAGTCGCGAAACGGCTGCGCTGCAAGTCGACATCGTCGGTCGGCTCGGGAATCGCCATGAGCCCGCGCAAACGCAGCCACGCCGCTCTTGCTCTCCTCGCCGCTCACGTTCACCTGCAGGCAGATCTCGAGCAGCGGCAAACCGGACGGCCGCTGCGCCGAGAGCCTTTCGGCGATCTTCAGGCGATCCACCGAATGAACCCAGTGGAAGCGCTCGGCGATGGTCCGTGTCTTGTTGCTCTGGATCGGCCCGATGTAGTGCCAGGTGATCGGCAGCGCACCCAGCGCGTCGATCTTGTCGACTGCTTCCTGAACGTAGTTCTCGCCGAAATCGCGTTGCCCCGCATCGAATGCGGCCCGAATCCGCTCGGGCGGGAAGGTCTTCGAGACCGCCACCAGACGGATGTCGCCGGGCCCGCGACCCGCCGCCCGCGCAGCAGAGGCGATCCGGCCGGCTACGGCTTGCAGGCGTTCAGGCAGTCCCCCCATAATCGATCGCGCTTCCATCTTCCGGAGCCGGCGCAGCATGCCACCCATGGCATGCTCCTAGCTTCCTTGATCTCCGGTTAAGAGTCCTTCCCGAACCCGAACGCGCAAGGATTATAGATGGACATCTCCGAGCTTCTCGCCTTCGTCGTCAAGAACAAGGCGTCCGACCTGCATCTGTCGGCCGGCCTGCCGCCGATGATCCGGGTGCATGGTGACGTGCGGCGTATCAATCTGCCGCCCATGGAGCACAAGGACGTGCACGCCATGGTGTACGACATCATGAACGACGGTCAGCGCAAGACCTACGAAGAGACGCTCGAATGCGACTTCTCGTTCTCGATCCCGAACCTGGCGCGCTTTCGCGTCAACGCCTTCGTGCAGAACCGGGGCGCGGGTGCGGTGATGCGGACCATTCCTTCCAAGGTGCTCTCGCTCGAGGACCTGAAGGCGCCCAACATCTTCAAGGAAATCGCGCAGCAGCCGCGCGGCATGGTCCTGGTGACCGGTCCGACCGGTTCGGGCAAGTCGACCACGCTCGCGGCGATGGTGAACGACATCAACGAGAACGAGCACGGTCACATCCTCACCGTCGAGGATCCGATCGAGTTCGTGCACGAATCCAAGAAGTGCCTGATCAACCAGCGCGAGGTCGGACCGCACACGCTGTCGTTCTCGAACGCGCTGCGCTCGGCCCTGCGTGAAGACCCGGACGTGATCCTGGTCGGCGAAATGCGCGACCTCGAAACCATCCGCCTGGCGATGACCGCCGCGGAAACCGGTCACCTGGTGTTCGGCACGCTGCACACGAGCTCGGCGGCGAAAACCGTCGACCGGATCATCGACGTCTTCCCCGCCGCGGAAAAGGAAATGATCCGCGCGATGTTGTCCGAATCGTTGCGGGCGGTGATCTCGCAATCGCTGCTCAAGACCAAGGACAACCAGGGGCGCGTGGCAGCGCACGAGATCATGATCGGCACGCCCGCCATCCGCAACCTGATCCGCGAGAACAAGGTCGCGCAGATGTACTCCGCGATCCAGACCGGCCAGCAATACGGCATGCAGACCCTCGATCAGAATCTGCAGACCCTGGTGCAGCGCGGCGTCGTCGCGTCACCGGAAGCCCGTACCAAGGCGGCGAACAAGGATCTCTTTCCCGCCTGACGCGGCACGCGCGACGGCGCAACACTTCAGGAGCGTTTCGAATGGATCGCGATCAGGCAAGCAAATTCATCAACGACCTGCTG
>LNDQ01000139.1 GCA_001464695.1 Betaproteobacteria bacterium Ga0077523
CGAGTGGCGTCGAACGGCCCCACGCCGACGCTGGTCGCCGGCGGACTGGCCCAGGCGCCGTCGCTCATCGAGGGCGATGATGCCGACGATGTCGAGATACGCGCCGCCGAGGCCCTCGCGCAGCGCGGGTCCGATGCTCGCGTCAATCTTCCACCGAACGAACTCACCCGCGACCTGCTGTACAAGTTCCTGCTGGCAGAGATCGCGGGGCAACGCGGCAATGTGCGACTCGCGTCGAAGGCATACATGGAGATCGCGCAGGTCACGCGCGACCCGCGCGTCGCACGCCGCGCCACCGAGATCGCGATGTACGGGCGCTACAACGATGTGGCGCTCGACGCCGCCAGCCTCTGGGTCGAAGTCGAGCCCGACTCCTCCGCTGCGCGCCAGGCGCTCGTGTCGGTGCTGGTCAACAACAACAAGCTGGGCGACGCGAAACCGTATCTGCAGAAGCTGCTCTCCGCCGACAAGTCGGCGGTCGGTTCGTCCTTCCTGCAGTTGAACCCGTTGCTCGGCCGCCATCCGGACAAGAACGCGGTCTACCTGCTGATCCGTGACCTCGCTGCACCGTATCCCGATGTGCCCGAAGCGCACTTCTCCGTGGCGCAGGCGGCGCTGGTTGCCGGCAAGGCGGATGCGGCTGGCCAGGAGGCGCGCCAGGCGCTCAAGTTGCGGCCGGACTGGGAACCGGCAGCGCTGGTCAACGCGCAGGCGTTGCAACGCGAATCGAACGCGAAGGCGATCGAATTCCTGCAGGGCTTCCTCACCGCGAACCCGGGGGCGCGCGATGCGCGATTGAGCTACGCCCGCCTGCTAGTGGCGGAGAAGCGCATCGATCCGGCGCGGCGCGAGTTCCAGCGCATCGAACAGGAAGCGCCGAACAACGCCGACGTGGCGGTGACCATCGGCCTGCTGTCGCTGCAGATGAACGACTACGACCTGGCGGAAGCCAAGTTCAAGCGTGCGCTGGAGCTCAACTATCGCGATGCCGACGCGTTGCGCTACTACCTGGGCCAGGTGGCCGAAGAGCGCAAGCGCTACGACGAAGCGCTGGGCTGGTATGGCAAGGTCAATGCAGGCGAACAGGTGGTGCCTGCGGCGGCGCGCTACGCCTTCATCCTCGCCAAGCAGAACAAGGTGGCGGAAGCGCGCACCTATCTGCAGCGCGTCGAGGTACAGAATCCGCAGCAGCGCACCCAGCTCACGCAGGCCGAGGCGCAGGTGCTGCGCGAGGCCAAGGCCTACCAGGAATCCTTCGACCTGCTCGGCAACGCCCTCGATCAGCAGCCCGATCATCCGGACCTGCTGTACGACTACGCGATGGCTGCCGAGCGCCTCGATCGCATCGACGTGCTGGAAGCGAAGCTGAAGCGCCTCATCCAGCTGAAGCCCGACCATGCGCAGGCCTACAACGCGCTGGGCTACACACTGGCCGACCGCAACATCCGGTTGAAGGAAGCGCGCGAGTTCATCGAGAAGGCGTTGAAGCTCGCTCCGGACGACCCGTTCATCCTCGACAGCATGGGTTGGGTCAATTACCGCATGGGCAGCCTGAACGAGGGGCTCGACTATCTGAAGCGGGCCTATTCGCAGCGCCCCGATCCGGAGATCGCCGCTCACCTCGGCGAAGTGCTGTGGGTGCAAGGCAAGAAATCCGAGGCGGAGCAGCTGTGGCGCAGCTCCATGAAGGATCACCCCGGCAACGATGAACTGAAAGCGGTGATGAAGAAGTTCCTCAACTGAGGAACGCATCTTTCGTGCGCCCGATGCATCCGGCATGGGCTGCGGCCCTTGCGGTCGTGCTGCTGAGTTCGTGCTCGTGGCTCACGCGGCAGGAAGGCGCGGTGACCGGCCGCCCCACCGCCGACCGGTTCGAACTGAACGGCCGTGTGGCCGTGCGCTATGACGGGGACGGCTACAGCGGCAGCCTGCGCTGGCGCCACGCGGACCAGAGCGACCGGCTCGAACTGTACGGCCCCGCCGGTCTGCTCTATGCCCGGCTGTCGCGAGACGCCGCCGGGGCAGCGATGGAAATGTCAGACGGCCGGCGTTTCCAGGAGACCGATGCAGGAGCGCTGTCGCGCACGGTCCTCGGGTGGGAGTTGCCGTTGCAGCAGCTGCGGCACTGGGTGTTCGCGCGGCCGGCGCCCGATTCGGCGCCGACCCGGTTCGAACTGGACACCGACGGACGGCCGAAGCTCCTCGAGCAGGACGGCTGGAAGGTGAGCTATCTCGCCTACTCCGTGGTGGGGCCGGA
>LNDQ01000140.1 GCA_001464695.1 Betaproteobacteria bacterium Ga0077523
GTGCGGCCCGACGGCGCGATCCGGCGCGTCAATGCGGTGGCTGGCGTGCCGGAGGCCGACGACCTCGTGGTGCGTGCCGCCCGGCTCCTGCAACAGGAGACCGGTACGGGGCTGGGTGCCGACATCGCAGTCGAGAAGCATCTTCCCATGGGCGGTGGACTGGGCGGAGGCAGCTCGGACGCGGCAACCACGCTGCTCGCGCTCAATCGCCTCTGGGGCACCGGCCTTGATCGGGCGCGGTTGCAGGCGCTCGGCCTCCGGCTCGGAGCCGACGTCCCGGTATTCATCTTCGGCCGGAATGCCTTCGGTGAAGGTGTGGGCGATCGCTTGCAGGCCCTTGAATTGCCACCGGAGTGGTATGTCGTGGTGGTCCCGCCGGTAGCGGTTTCGACCCCCGCGGTGTTCGCCCGACCGGAATTGACACGGTCTACCGATCCCATCAGAATAGCGGCCTTTTCAACGGGTTGGCGTCAGTGGCGGAGTGCGTTCGGGGGGCGTAACGACCTCGAACCCGTGGTCCGCCGGATGCATCCGGAAGTCGCGCGAAGTCTTGATTGGCTGGCCGGATTCGGGGATGCGCGCATGACCGGTTCGGGAGCCTGCGTCTTCTGCGGCTTCGAAACCGAACATGCGGCGTACGAGGTCTTGGAGCGCAAGCCTGCGGACATCGCGGGCTTCGTGACCCGGGGCCTCGAAGAGCATCCCTTGCGGGCACTCGTCGAGGATTGAACGTTTTCTTGGGGAGTCGCCAAGCTGGTTAAGGCACCGGATTTTGATTCCGGCATGCGAAGGTTCGAATCCTTCCTCCCCAGCCATAACAACGGATGACCGCAGGCGGTACGGCATCCGGGTACAGCAGCCGCGGATCGAGCGGCTGTATCTTTTTCGAAGCACCGCGGTAGACGTCCGGAAATCCTCTCAAGGCCGATGTTGCGAATCAGCACCCGCTCCCGCGAAGCACCCATGGGCTACGACAGCCTCATGGTGTTCACCGGCAACGCGAACCCGCGGCTGGCCGCGGACGTCTGCAAGCATCTCAACATCCACCTCGGCCGCGCGACCGTCGGGCGCTTCAGCGACGGCGAAGTGATGGTGGAACTGCTCGAGAACGTGCGCGGCAAGGACGTCTTCGTGCTGCAGTCCACCTGTGTGCCGACCAACGATACGCTGATGGAAGTGATGCTGATCGTGGACGCGCTGCGACGCTCCTCGGCCGGACGCATCACCGCCGCGATTCCGTACCTGGGGTATTCGCGCCAGGACCGCCGCCCGCGCTCGGCGCGCGTGGCCATCAGTGCGAAAGTGGTGGCGAACATGCTGCAGGCTGCCGGTGTCGACCGCCTGCTCACCATGGACCTGCACGCCGACCAGATCCAGGGCTTCTTCGACATCCCCGTGGACAACATCTACGCCGCACCGATCCTGCTCGGTGACATCTGGAAGAACGGCTACCAGGACCTGGTGGTGGTGTCGCCCGACGTCGGCGGCGTGGTGCGGGCACGAGCGCTCGCGAAGCGGCTCGAATCCGACCTCGCCATCATCGACAAGCGGCGCCCGCGTCCCAACGTCGCTACCGTCATGAACATCATCGGCGACGTCGCCGGTCGCACCTGCGTGATCATGGACGACATGGTCGACACCGCGAATACATTGTGCGAAGCGGCCGCGGCGCTGAAGGAAAAAGGGGCCAGCAAGGTGCTCGCGTACTGTACGCACCCGGTGCTGTCCGGCAAGGCGGTGGAGCGTATCGAGAATTCCGTGCTGGACGAACTCGTCGTCACGGACACCATTCCGCTGCGCGAGGATGCACAGCAATCTAAGCGCATCCGCCAGTTGCCGATCGGCGGGCTGCTCGCCGAGACGATGTTGCGAATCAGCAACGAGGACTCCGTGTCCTCGTTGTTCATGGAGTGAACGTGACAATTCGCTCCAACAGGTGGGGTGGTGCAAGCCGCCTCGAAGATGGACGGTGCCGGCTGGTCGCGGCCGGCGCCTGATACAGGAGAAAACCATGGCAATCGAAGTCGTCGCGATTCCGCGATCGCTGCAGGGAACGGGTGCGAGCCGCCGCCTGCGCAATTCCGGCCGGACCCCCGGCATCATCTACGGCGGCGGCAAGCCCGCGCAGCCGATCGAGCTGGACCACAACGCGCTGTCGCATCACCTCAAGATGGAAGCGTTCCACGCCTCCATCCTGACCATGAAGGTCGGCAAGGACAGCGAACAGGTGCTGTTGCGCGACGTGCAGATGCATCCGTGGCGCCAGATGGTGCAGCACGTGGACTTCCAGCGTGTCGCAGCCAACGAGAAGATCCACGTGAAGGTGCCGTTGCACTTCATCAATGCGGAAGTGGCACCCGGGGTCAAGGTCGGTCACGGCATCATCAGCCACGTGCTGAACGACATCGAGATCACCTGCCTGCCGAAGGATCTGCCCGAGTTCGTCGAGGTCGATCTCGCCACCCTGGAACTGGGTCATTCGATCCACCTCGCGGACCTCAAGCTGCCGCAGGGCGTGGAATCGGTGCAGTTCAAGCGCGGCGACAACCAGGTGGTGGCGACCATCACGGTGCCGGGCGGTGCGAAGGAGGAGGAGGAAGACGCAGCTGCAGCCGCAGCGGCGGCCACGCCTGCTTCCGCGGTGCCGGCCACAGCGCAGAAGGACAAGGACGAGGAAAAGAAGGGCGACAAGGACAAGAAGTAAGGCGCCGCGCCGGTTCCGGCAGCGGCACCAGGGCCCGCGCAGGGGAGCGATGCCTGCGCGGGCCTTTTTCCATCGACAGGAAGATTCGAACGACATGCGGCTCGTGGTGGGGCTCGGCAATCCCGGGCGCGAATACGAAGCGACGCGGCACAACGCCGGATTCTGGTACGTGGAACGCGTGGCCGA
>LNDQ01000141.1 GCA_001464695.1 Betaproteobacteria bacterium Ga0077523
CCGGGCGGCGTCAAGCTCAAGAAGGGGGGCGGCGCCGCGGGCCACAACGGCCTCAAGGACATCATCGCGCACCTCGGCGGCGACTTCTGGCGTCTGCGCCTCGGCATCGGCCACCCCGGCGATCGCGATGCCGTCATCAACTACGTCCTCGAGAAGCCCCGCAGGGAGGAGCGCGATCTGATCGACGGCGCACTCACCCGCAGTCTCGATGTGTGGCCACTGCTGCTGCAAGGCAAGCTCGATGCGGCCATGCTGAAGCTGCACACCGACCAACCGAAGCGCTGAACCGAGTACCTCCATGTCCCTCAAATGCGGAATCGTCGGCCTGCCCAATGTGGGCAAGTCGACCCTGTTCAACGCGCTCACCAAGGCCGGTATCGCGGCCGAGAACTACCCCTTCTGCACCATCGAGCCGAATGTCGGCATCGTCGAGGTGCCTGACCCGCGCCTCGACCAGCTGGCGACCATCGCCAAGCCGCAGAAGGTGATTCCCGCCGCGGTGGAGTTCGTCGACATCGCCGGCCTCGTCGCCGGCGCGTCGAAGGGTGAAGGTCTGGGCAACCAGTTCCTCGCGAACATCCGCGAGACCGATGCGATCGCGCACGTGGTCCGGTGCTTCGAGGATTCGAATGTGATCCACGTGGCCGGCAAGGTGGACCCGGTGTCGGACATCGAAGTCATCGATACCGAACTGGCGTTGGCCGATCTGGCAACGGTCGACAAGCAGCTCTCGAAGCACATCAAGCTCGCGAAGCAGGGCGGCGACAAGGAAGCCCAGCGGTTGGTCGCAGTGCTGGAGAAGCTGCAGCC
>LNDQ01000142.1 GCA_001464695.1 Betaproteobacteria bacterium Ga0077523
GAGAACCAGATCGCCCAGCTCGAACGCGAGAAGCAGCACCTTGAAACCCGCATGGCGGCCCCCGATCTGTATGCTCCGGAGCGCAAGGATGCGCTCAAGGTCTGCCTGCTCGAACAGGCGCGGATCACCGGGCGGCTCGCGGAGCTGGAAGAAACCTGGCTGTCGCTGCAGCACGAGATCGAACGGGCGAACTAGGGTCTGTCGGCAGGCCCTAGAATCCCGGCTGCATGCCGTTGAACCCCTGGAGGGTGCAGCGCTCTAATCGCCGGTCCGGACTTTTCTGGAGGAAAACGCAGTGAAACGAGTCTTTCTGTTCCTGGTCACCAACCTTGCCGTGGTATTCGTGCTGGGCATCGTGGCGAACCTGCTCGGCGTCGACCGCTGGCTCACCGCCAATGGCCTCAACTACGGCGGGTTGTTGGTGTTCGCGGCGCTCTTCGGTTTCGGCGGTGCCTTCATCTCGCTCGCCATGTCCAAGTGGATGGCGAAGCGTTCGACCGGGGCGCACGTCATCACCGAGCCGCGCGACGCGACCGAGCGCTGGCTGGTGGACACCGTCCGCCGCCAGGCACAGCAAGCGGGCATCGGCATGCCCGAAGTCGCCATCTACGACGCGCCCGACGTCAACGCCTTCGCCACCGGCATGAGCCGCAACAGCGCCCTCGTGGCGGTGAGCACGGGCCTGCTGCGCAGCATGTCGAAGGACGAGGCCGAAGCCGTGCTGGGCCATGAGGTGAGCCACGTCGCCAACGGCGACATGGTGACCCTCACGCTGATCCAGGGTGTGGTCAACACGTTCGTGATCTTCCTGTCACGCATCGTCGGCTACTTCGTGGACCGGGTCGTGTTGAAGAACGACCGCGGTCACGGCATCGGCTTCTTCGTCGCCTCGATGATCGCGCAGGTGCTGCTCGGCATTCTCGCCAGCATCATCGTGGCGTGGTTCAGCCGCCGTCGCGAGTTCCGCGCCGATGCGGGCGGGGCTGCGCTGGCCGGCCGCGACAAGATGATCGGCGCGCTGCAGCGCCTGAAGCAGGCGCACGAGCCGGCCGCGTTGCCCGACGGCCTGCAGGCGTTCGGTATCTCCGGTGGTCCCGGCGGCGGCTTCAAGGCGCTGTTCATGTCGCACCCGCCGCTCGACGATCGTATCGAAGCGCTGCGGGCGGCGAAGACGGCGAATCCAGGTTTGCGGTAAGCCAGGTTCGGAATGGGCGAAACCCTCGGCGAAGCAGTTCGCCGGGGGTTTTGTTTTTTTGGCGTTGGCGAGTTGGTGGAACAGCGCTGCCCCCATCCCAACCTTCCCCCGCAGTCGCGGGGGAAGGGGTGTACGGCTCCTTCCCCCGGCTTTGCCGGGGGAAGGTTGGGATGGGGGCAATCTTCACGATGAAGTGGATGCACTGCTCCCTCCCCCGGCTGTGCCGGGGGAAGGTTGGGGAACGCATCGAGCGCTACGTCTGGCCTGCGGCTCTCGCCGCACTCGCCGTGGCCTGCGTCCTGGTGCTGCGGCCGTTCTTCTCCGCAATCCTCTGGGCGGCGATCCTCACGTTCACCACCTGGCCGCTGTATCTGCGGGTTCGCACCCGTATCGGCGACAAGCCGACGCTCGCCGCGAGCCTCATGACCACGGCGATCGCGTTCGCACTGCTGGTGCCGATCGCATTGGCCGCCATCGGTCTCGCCGACAACGCCGAGTCCCTGGTGCAGATGGTGAAGAGCTGGATCGACCGCGGCTTGCCGGATCCACCGGCGTGGATCGGATCGTTGCCCATCGTCGGCCCTTCGATCGCGGAACGCTGGACCGCGATGGCCCACGATCGTGGCACCTTCGTGCAGGCGGTGCAGCCGTTCATGGGGACGACCAAGTCGTGGTTGCTCCTGGTAGGTCAGACTTCTTCCTGTACCGCGACGGCGACGCGATCGCTGTGCGTGGCCGGCGGCTCGTCACGCGTCTCGCGGGTGCCAGCGCCTTGCGTCTGGTCGATGTTGCGGAAGGCACCATCCGCGGGGTCGTCTACGGCATCATCGGTACTGCGTTCGCACAGGCGGTGCTGCAGGCCATCGGCCTGCTCATCGCGGGGGTGCCCGGCGCGCTGCTCCTGGGCGCGCTCACGTTCTTCCTGTCCGTCGTACCGTTCGGGCCGCCGCTGGTGTGGCTCGGCGCCACTGCGTGGTTGTGGTTCGAAGGCAGCGTCGGCTGGGCGATCTTCACGTTTCTCTGGGGCGCGCTGCTGGTGAGCACCGTCGACAACGTCATCAAGCCCTACCTCATCAGCCGTGGGGCGAACCTGCCGTTCATCCTCGTGCTGCTCGGCGTGCTGGGCGGGGTGATCGCCTTCGGCTTCATCGGCGTGTTCATCGGGCCGACGTTGCTTGCGGTGGCGTACCGTCTGGTCCTCGAGTGGAGTGCGATGCAGCGGGAAAGCCGCGCGGACACGGGCCCCGAGCCGGAAGTCTAGAAGTCCCTCCAGCTTGCACACTTGCCGTCCGGACGGCGGAAACCCGGGCCGCCGCGGGTGCCGCAACCCGCGTCGGCCGTGAGTTCCGTCTTCGGCGGCAGGAGCAGGTCAGTGACGACATCGGCCGCGGAGGCGCACGCACCGTCGCGCCGGCGGATGCCGGGACCTTCCGGGCACGCCGGACCCGGGGCCGGCATGGCAGCCGCGGGCGCGATCGCGGATACGTCCGCGTCTCGGTCTCTCCGCGCGGTCCGTGGCACGCGCCAGTCCCACGGTGGTTGGGGTTTGCGATCGGCCCACAGGCCGCGCCGCGCAGCGCGGGCCTGCGCTTCGAGCACATACAGCGGCGAATCGAGCGGCGCGTACTTGGTGAATACCCAGGCGAAACCGGCGCGAACCTGCTCCTCGGATACATCGACGCCATCGCACAGGACGCGCGCGACGACGCGACCGTAGGCGTCCCGCACTTGAGACGTGACCTGCGCCGGCCGCCGGATGCAGAGTTCGCCGAGATGCAGTCGCGCCTTGTTGCCGAAGGCTTGGCCGCGCTCGGGGGCGTCGATCTCGGCCAGGCGGACGCGAATCTGTCGCTCCGCCACCAGCACGATCAGCGTGTCGCCGTCGGTGATGCCGACGACCTCGCCCGACAGTTCCTCGGCGCACGCCATCCCCCCGGCCTCGACCGCAACCAGGCAGGCGACCGCTGCGAGTTTGCGTGCGGCCGTCATCCGATCGCCCGCGCCATTCCCCGGATGGCATTCATGGACGCGCAGCATCGAGGCTACGGGCGTTCCGGTCAACGCCGGCAGCTTGCGTCACGATTTCAGCATCGCACCCCTCCCGTTGTATCGTGACGATGTATGACAAAAGCGTTGGAGTGCGCCCTGCAGCGGTTGCGTGCATGGCAAGGCTGTCGATGCCACTGAAGGGATCGCACCGATGATCGCCCTGCTTGAGGCCCATCGCGCCGGCCTCTACGCACGTGCGCACTGGCTGCCCAATCTGGTCGCCGGTGCGATCGTCGGCGTCGTGGCGCTGCCGCTGTCCATGGCCTTTGCGATCGCTTCCGGGGCGCGCCCGGAGCAAGGCATCTATACCGCGATCATCGGTGGCGGCCTGGTCACGTTGTTCGGCGGCAGCCGCTTGCAGATCGCGGGGCCCACCGGCGCGTTCATCGCCATCCTCTCCGGCATCACGGCGAAGTACGGCATCGCCGGATTGCAGGTCGCGACCCTGATGGCGGGCGTGATGCTCGCGCTGATGGGCATCGCCAAGCTGGGCGGGGTCATCAAGTTCATCCCGGCGCCGGTCATCGTCGGCTTCACCGCGGGCATCGGCGTCATCATCTTCGTCGGGCAGTGGCGCGACTTCCTCGGCCTGCCGAAGGTCGACGGCGAGCATTTCCACGAGCGATTGTGGCACCTCGTCCAGGTGCTGCCGGAGGTGCACTGGCCGACGGCCGCCCTGGCGCTGCTGAGCCTGCTGCTGGTCATCTATACGCCGCGCGTGAAAGCGTTGTCCCGCGTACCGGGCCCACTGGTCGCCATGGTGATCGCGACGATCCTGCAGGCGGTGTTCCACTTCCCCGGTGTCGCGACCATCGGCAGTGCCTTCGGCGGCATTCCCACCGGCCTGCCGAGCCTCAGCATGCCCGACCTGTCGTTCTCGCAGATCATCTCGCTCATGGGGCCGGCCTTCACCATCGCCATGCTGGGCGCGATCGAATCGCTGCTGTCGGCCGTGGTCGCCGACGGCATGGCCGGCACCAAGCACGACTCGAATCAGGAACTGGTCGGGCAGGGCATCGCCAACATCGCCGCGCCGCTGTTCGGCGGCTTTGCCGCCACCGGCGCCATCGCACGCACGGCCACCAACATCCGCAATGGGGCGACCTCACCCTTGGCCGGCATCACCCACGCGGTCACCCTGGTCGCCATCCTGCTGTTCCTCGCACCGCTCGCGTCGAGCATCCCACTGGCGGCCCTGGCCGCGATCCTGTTCGTCGTGGCGTGGAACATGAGCGAGGTGAAACACTTTGCCCTGATCCTGCGCCGCGCGCCGATCGCGGATCGCGTGATCCTCGTCATCACCTTCCTGCTGACCGTGTTCGCCGACCTGGTGGTGGCTGTGAACGTCGGTGTGATCCTCGCGGTGCTGCACTTCCTGCGCCGCATGGCGGAGACCGTGGAGACAAAACCGGTGGACGCGCGCTCGCTCCAGGTGGAGTTGGCGGAACTCGGTGTGCGCGAATTGCCCCACGGCGTGCTGGTCTACGAAATCGCCGGGCCGATGTTCTTCGCCGCGGTGGAGAACTTCGAGCGTGCCCTGCTGCAGACCCATACCTTGCCGCAGACGCTGATCCTGCGGCTCTCGCGCGTGCCGTTCATGGACATCACCGGCATCCAGACGCTGGAGGAAGTGCTGACCGAGCTGCGCCAACGGGGCGTGAAGGTGATCCTGTGCGAGGCCAATGCGCGCGTGCTCGGCAAGCTGCGCAACGCCGAGGTGCTCGGCGACAACGGCGACGGGCACTTCGACACGCTGCGTGAGGCGCTGCAGAGCGCCGGCGTCGGTACCGGTTCTGCGCACCCGGATCACCAGTTCCATCTGTTCCCCGCCGCGGACGACAAACGCTGAACCTGACGAAAACATCAGGTTCGGTGCGTGATCTGTCCGCGTTCGAGGCGGCACCACGACGCCGATGATGCAGCGCACAGCGAGTGATTGCCCGGAGTCGTGACGGTCTGTGTAGACTTTGTGAATTCCACGAACGCCCAAGGCTCTTCCCGATGCGTGTCCTGTGGCTCGTTGTCTTCTGTTTCGTGTCATCGACGGCCGAGGCCGAGAGCCTGCGGGCCCGGGTGATCAGCGTGACCGACGGCGACACCGTGACCGTGGTCACGCCTGCCAAGAAGCGCATGAAGGTGCGCCTGGGCGGCATCGACGCACCGGACAAGAAGCAGCCCTTCGGCAAGGCGGCCAAGGCGGCATTGTCGGATCTCGTGAAGGGGCGTGACGTAGATCTGATCGGCAGCAAACCCGATCGCCGCGAGCCGTTCGTCGCGAAGGTCATGCACGAAGGCCGCGACGTGAACCTCGAACTGCTGCGCATGGGGCTCGCGTGGTGGCACGTCAAGTTTCCGGAGGAGCAGACCGCCGAAGACGGCGAGGTCTACGCCGCCGCCGAATCCGATGCGCGCGATGCGGGACTGCGGCTGTGGTCGGACTTCGGCGCGAAGGCGCCGTGGGAATGGAAGAAGGAAGCGCAGGAGACCGCGCGTCTGCAGTAGGTCCGTCGCTGCCCCCACCCTGACCCTCCCCCGGCAAA
>LNDQ01000143.1 GCA_001464695.1 Betaproteobacteria bacterium Ga0077523
CCTTGTCGGGGGATGTACTGCGCGCGCACGAGGCACTCCTTCCCCCAACTACGTTGGGGGAAGGCTGGGATGGGGGCAGATCTGCTCGCAAGCACCGCTCGCCCCCCTCTCCCGGAGGGAGAGGGACTCGACAGGCTCGCCGGGATCGGAGTACTGTAATTAAAAACAGTCCTCGGTTCTGCATGCCATGAATGCCTTTTCGATGGGGCAGGGGCGGCTGTCGCTGTCGGATGAGCAAACGCCGGCAGATGACGCGCCCGCTGTCACGCCTGCAACGCCTGCATCGAGCGCGCTCGCGGCTTTTCCCTGGCAACTGGCCGCGACGGTGTGGCGGGGCAGCGAGCTGCTGGGCCGGGGTGGGGCGGTCGTGCCCTCCGGTCACGCCGGGCTCGATCGCGAATTGCCCGGCGGCGGCTGGCCCTGCGGTGCGCTGACCGAACTGTTGCAGCCCCATGCGGGCGTGAGCGAATGGCGGATGGTGGGGCCGGGGTTGCGGCAGGTCGTCGCGGAGGGCGGCACGGTCCTGCTGATCGGGCCGCCGCAACCGCCGCATCTGCCGGGACTGCGTCAATACGGCCTGCAGCCCGAGCGCCTCGTCTGGATCGAGAGCGACGCCGCGGATCGCCGTCTGTGGGTCACGGAAGAGGCGATCAAGGCCAACGTCCGGGGCGCCGTGCTCGCCTGGTTGCCGCGGGCGCGTCCGGAACAACTGCGTCGACTGCAATCCTGTGCGCAACGCTACGGCGGGCCGGTGTTCCTGTTTCGTCCGGCGCCGGCGCAAACCGAATCTTCTCCCGCACCGCTGCGCCTCATCGTTCAACCCGCCACCGAAGGCGGCATCCGGTTGCGCATCCTCAAGCGTCGCGGTCCCCAGCACGAAAGCGAACTGGAACTGGCGGCGCTGTCCGCCGCGCTGGAACGCGTTCTGCCGCGCCGCGCGGTCCGGCCTGTCCCCGCTGTTCCGGTTTCCCGCCATGGCTCAATGGTTGGCGCTGATTCCCAAGCCGTCGCCCCCGATCTGCACTGAGGTCCCTCCAGGGGGCTACCCCCAAAGGACTGAGGGCGGTTCGCAACAGCAGGCGATCGGCTGGTGGGCGTTGCAGTTCACGCCCCGGGTCGCACTGTGCGAGGACGCGGTGCTGCTGGAGCTCGCCGCCAGCGAACGACTGTTCGGCGGCAAGGCGGCGCTGCGCAGGCGCATCCTGCAGGAAGCCGCCAGCTTCGACTGCGCAGCTCGCGCCTGGGCGCCCACAGGGATGGGTGCACTGGCCCTGGCGCGCGGCGGCGTGCGCAACGGATTCGCACAACCGCTGCCGCAGCTTCTGGATGCATTGCCGCTGCAGACGCTGAGCCGGATCGCGGAGGAGAGCGCGTTGCTGTCGCAACTGGGGTGCCGCACGCTGGGCGACGTGCGCCGCTTGCCGCGTGCCGGGCTGAGCCGGCGCTGCGCGCCCGACGTGCTGATCGCGCTCGATCAGGCGTACGGCGAACAGCCCGAATGCCACGTCTGGCTGGAAGCACCGGAAAGCTTCGAAGCGCGGCTCGAATTGCCCGGACGGACCGAATCCGTGGCGGCCTTGATGCAAGGCGCCCGGCAGCTGCTCGACCTGATGGCCGGTTGGCTGGCGGCGCGGCACGCGGGCGTGCGGCACTTCACGCTGCGCTGGCGGCACGATGGTCAACGCGCTCGCGCGGTGGAGCCGGGTGGCGAACTGACGATCCGCACGGCGGAAGCAACCCGCGACATCGAATACCTGGCGCGCTTGCTGAACGAGCGATTGAATCGCACCGGCTTGCAGGCGCCGGTCGGCGATCTCGTGCTGTGCGCACCGGAAGCCGAACCGCTGGCGGCGAGCACTGCATCGCTGTTGCTCGAAACGGTACAGCAACGCGAACCGCTGCATCGCTTGCTGGAACGCCTGTCGGCGCGGCTCGGCGCGGAACAGGTGCGCCGTCCGCAACTGGTGGCCGATCATCGCCTCGAAGCGATGCAGCGCTGGCATCCGGCCACGCTGCCGCAACCGCCGGTCGCGACGCTGCCCGTGCCCGTGCTGCCGCAGCCTTCCTGGATCCTGCCGCAGCCGCTGCCGCTTGCCGTGCATCAGGAGAAACCCGTGTACCGGGGCGTGCTGGAACTCCTGACCGGTCCCCATCGCATCGAGGCCGGCTGGTGGGATCGTCGCGGGCAGTCGGACGGCAGCGCGGGTGTGGGCGACGTGACCCGCGACTACTACGTGGCCTCGAGCCCCGAGGCGGGACTGCTGTGGATCTACCGCGAGCGCATCCTGCGCGAGGGCGACAACTGGTTCCTGCACGGAGTGTTCGCATGAACTCGCTGCTGCCGGAATATGCCGAGCTGCACTGCCTCAGCAATTTCAGCTTCCTGCGCGGCGCCTCCCACCCCGGAGAGCTGGTCGAACGCGCGCACCAGCAGGGCTATCGCGCGCTCGCCATCACCGACGAATGTTCGCTGGCCGGCGTGGTGCGGGCCCATGGGGTGGCCAAGGAGAAGGGGCTGCCGCTGCTGATCGGAGCCGAGTTCGCGGTGGAGGCCGCGCCGTCGTTTCGTCTGGTGGTGCTGGCCTGTCATCGCGAAGGCTACGGCAATCTGAGCGCGTTCATCACGCGGTTGCGCCGGGCATCGCCCAAGGGCAGCTATCGCCTGCGGATCGAGGACATCGACCCCGCAGAACTCGACGGCTGCGTGCTGCTGTGGGTGCCGGATCGTGTGGCCGAGTCCTCTGCGCTGTCGTCGCAGGGGCAGTGGCTGCGAGAGCGTTTCGCCGATCGCCTGTGGATTGCCGCCGAGCTGCTGCACGCCGTCGACGACAAGGTCTGGCTGCAGCGCCTGCGCGATCTCGGTGAGCGGGCGGGGTTGCCGTTGGTGGCGGCGGGCGACGTGCACATGCATGTGCGCTCCCGCAGAAAGTTGCAGGACGTGCTGACGGCCATCCGCATCGGCAAACCGCTCACCCGGTGCGGCACGGCGTTGCACCCGAATGCCGAGCGGCATCTGCGTTCGCGATTGCGCCTGGGCCGGCTCTATCCGCCCGATCTGCTGCAAGCCACCCTCGACATCGCGGCGCGCTGCAGTTTTTCGCTGGACGAACTGCGCTACGAGTATCCGGAGGAGGTCGTGCCGGCCGGTGCGACACCGCAATCCCATCTGCGCCACCTGACGTACGAGGGGGCGATGCGGCGTTTTCCCGACGGCATTTCGGCGCAGGTGCGGGCCCAGCTCGAGAAGGAACTGAAGCTCATCGGCGAGATGCAGTACGAGCGGTTCTTCCTCACCGTGCACGACATCGTGCGCCACGCCCGCGAACAGGAGATCCTCTGCCAGGGGCGCGGTTCGGCCGCCAACTCCGCCGTGTGCTACTGCCTGGGCATCACCGAAGTGAGCCCGGAGAAGACGGTGCTGCTGTTCGAACGCTTTCTCTCGAAGGAGCGCAACGAACCGCCCGACATCGACGTGGACTTCGAGCACGAGCGGCGCGAGGAGGTGATGCAGTACCTCTACAATAAGTACGGCCGGGATCGCACGGCCCTGACGGCGACGGTCATCAGCTATCGCATCCGCAGCGCCATCCGCGACGTGGGCAAGACGCTCGGCTTCGATGCGCAAACCGTGGATCGTTTCGCGAAGAATCACCAGTGGTGGGATTCGCGCCAGGCACTCGAGGCGCGGTTGCGCGAGGCGGGGCTCGATCCGCAGGGGCCGGGTGAGCAGCAATGGATTTCCCTCGTGCTGCAGTTGCTGCTCTTTCCGCGGCATCTCAGCCAGCACACCGGCGGCTTCGTGATCTCGCGCGGACCGGTGAGCCGCATCGTGCCCATCGAGAACGCGGCCATGGCCGAGCGCACCGTCATCCAGTGGGACAAGGACGACCTCGACACCCTGGGGCTGCTCAAGGTCGACGTGCTGGCGCTGGGCATGCTGACCGCCATCCGGCGTGCCCTCGACTTCATGAGCCGGCGCCATGGACGCCACTGGCGCATGCAGGACATTCCGGCGGAGGACACGGCGACCTACGACATGATCTGCGCAGCCGACACGGTGGGCGTGTTCCAGATCGAAAGCCGGGCCCAGCAATCGATGCTGCCGCGATTGCTGCCGCGGAAGTTCTACGACCTGGTCGTCGAAGTGGCGATCGTGCGGCCCGGCCCCATCCAGGGCGGCATGGTGCATCCCTATCTCGAATGCCGGCGTGCCGGCAAACCCGTGCGCGATCTCAGGAAGGAACTGGAACCCGCCCTGGCGCGCACGCTGGGTATTCCGATCTTCCAGGAGCAGGTGATGCAGATCGCCATGATCGCGGCCGACTTCACGCCCGGCGAAGCGGATCAACTGCGACGCGCGATGGCAGCGTGGAAACGCAAGGGCGGCCTCGGACCGTTCCACGACAAGCTCGTCGGCCGCATGAAGGCCAAGGGCTACGACCCCGAGTTCGCCGAAGCCATCTTCCGCCAGATCGAAGGCTTCGGCGAATACGGTTTTCCGGAAAGCCATGCCTACAGTTTCGCGCTGCTGGCCTACGTCAGTTCGTGGCTCAAGTGCCATGAACCCGCGGCTTTCCTCGCGGCACTGCTCAACTCCCAGCCGATGGGGTTCTACTCACCCAGCCAGTTGGTGCAGGACGCGAAACGGCACGGCGTGGACGTGCGGCCGGTCGACGTTTCGCACAGCGACGTGCAGGCCACGCTCGAAGACCTGCCGCAGGTGCCGGCGGTGCGGCTGGGGCTCGAGACGATCGCCGGATTGTCGAAAGCGACGACGACACGCATCGTCACGGCCCGGTGCGAACGGCCGTTCGAGAACGTGGCCGATCTGGCGCGCCGTGCCGCGCTCACGGTGGGCGATATGAAGCGGCTGGCTGCGGCCGATGCCCTGGCGAGTCTCGCGGGCCATCGCCGGCAACAGGTGTGGGAAGCGGCCGCGTTGCAGCCGACGACGGCGCTATTGGCCGATGCGCCGATCCGCGAGCAGATGCTGCTGTTGCCTCCCGCGCCGGAAGGCGAAGAGATCCTGCTCGATCATGCGGCGCTGGGCCTGAGCCTGCGGCGGCACCCGCTGGCGTTGTTGCGCCCTCTGTTGCAGAAGCGTCGCATGTTGTCGTCCGCGCAGTTGCGCGATCTGCCCGGCGGACGGCGCACCCGCACCTGCGGCATCGTCACCGTCCGGCAGCAACCGGGCACCGCCCAGGGCACCATCTTCGTGTCGCTCGAAGACGAAGACGGAATCATCAATGTCATCGTGTGGCGCCACGTGCGCGAGCGGTTCCGCATTCCGCTGCTGCGCTCACGCCTGATGGCGGTGCACGGCAGGTGGCAACGGGAAGGGGCGGTCCAGCATCTGATCGCCGACCGGCTGGAGGACTGGTCCCATCTCATCGGCTCGCTGCGGGTGGAGAGCCGGGATTTTCATTGAGTGGCGGCTACCTCATCATCTTGCCGCCGCTTTTCACCGCGGATGAGTGGACGCCGACGTGGAAAATGTTCTGCCTGACGTAGCGGCGGGTCTGTTGCTCGCCCTGTTGTTCCGGATTGGACGGTCATATAATCCGGATTGGACGATGACATGTTCCGGATTGGACGAAACAAGATTCCGCCATGGCTGCCGCTGATTTCCCTCTTATTCCGCGCCTCTCCGCCTACCGTATTGCCGACGCCCTCGAGGACACGCCGGTCGTCATGGTCACCGGGCCGCGACAGTCTGGAAAAACCACCCTGGTCCGGGCGTTCGCCGGCCAGGACCGGACCTATGTCACTCTCGACGACGACACGGTGCTGGCTGGCGTGCGCGGCGACCCCACGGGCTTTCTGCGCACTGTGGACCGGGCGGTCATCGACGAAGTGCAGCGGGTGCCGGAATTACTGCGCGCGATCAAGCGCTCGGTGGACACCGATCGTCGCCCGGGGCGTTTCCTGCTGACCGGCTCAGCCAATATCCTGGTGTTGCCGCAGGTGTCCGAGAGCCTCGCGGGCCGCATGGAAGTCGTGAGCTTGCTGCCCCTGTCGCAGGTCGAGATCCTTGGCGATAGGCCTTCGTTCCTGAAAGCGGCCTTTGCGGGCAAGGTCACGCGGCCACGGCACGTACTCTCCGGCGAAGAGCTGGTGAACGTGGTCCTGACCGGCGGCTACCCGGAAATGCTTCGACGCGAGACTCCGCAACGGCGGCGGGCATGGGCGCGCGAATATCTGAACGCCCTGGTGCAGAGAGACGTTCGCGACATCGCCGGCGTGGACAAGCTCGACGGCATGTCCCGTCTGTTCCGGACCCTGGCGCATCACTCTGGAGCGCTCGTCAATTTCGCGCAGGCGGGCGGCCGCATCGGCCTCGACGAGAAGACGGCAAGAAAATACGTGACGATCTTCGAGCAGCTATTCGTCGTGCGCCGGGTGGAACCCTGGCTGCGCAACCGGCTCAAGAGGTTGGTGAAGACGCCGAAGCTCCACTTCCTCGATTCCGGCCTGCTTGCCGCGACGCTCGGTGCCACCGCCCCGAGCATCGTCAAGGACCGCGCAGTTTTCGGGCCTCTGCTCGAAACGTTCGTCTTCTCCGAGATCCTGAAGCAGTCTCAATGGTTCGACGACGCCTGCGTCATCCATCACTTCCGAGACAAGGACCAGGCCGAGGTCGATCTCGTCGTCGAAAACACCGTGGGCGATGTCGTCGGTATCGAAGTGAAAGCGGCCGCTACGGTGGGTTCCGCGGATTTCAAGGGATTGCGCCGACTGGCTGATGCCTGCGGGGAGGAGTTCAAGCTGGGGGTCGTCCTCTATGACGGTGACCAACTCGTTCCGTTCGGAGAAAGGATGTTCGCTGCGCCGGTTTCGAGCCTGTGGGCATGACCGGCGAGCCAGGGGATCGCCTCGCGGCATGTCCCCGCGATCGCCGACAGTCTGGAGGACTGGTCCCATCTCATCGGCTCGCTGCAGGTGGAGAGCCGGGATTTTCATTGAACGGCGAAGGCGTCGTTGCGGTCGTGCCGCCCGTCCTCTGCAAAGATTCGCGACAGGTGAATTTCGCTGTCCCATGCCGATCGCAATGCATGACAACCGGATACTTGCCAAGGCGCAGGACTCGGCATAGCGTACGGTCAAGACGATCCTCGAAACGGTGGCTGCCATGAAGAGCGCACATCGGTCGGACCAGGTCTCTGCCGCCAGCCGTCGTGGCTCGATGCGGCTGTTCACGGTCATCGGGGCGGTCCTGCTCGCCGGCTTCGGTCGTGGAAGCCCTGCGGCCGTGTTGCCTCCGGGCGAGGGCCCGACGCCGGCGAACATCGTGGTCAGCATGGCCTTCAATTTTCTCAACCCTCCTCCGATCGAGGTCGTCACGTTTGGCGAACATCAGTTGTCCGGACCGGGCGGACGGCTGCGCGTGGATTCCGAGCTCTTCCCGAGCCCCTATCTGCACTCATCCGTGGTGGAAATTCGCGACGGCTGGTATGCACGAGTCGCGGGGACGATGACGTACGAGGTCGTGATCGTCGGCCCGCCCGGCAACGTCGATGTCGAGATCCATGCGGCCGGGCAAGTCAATGGGAATGCACTCCCGCCGGCCTTGGGCGGCGGCTCCTTCGTGCTGCAGGCCCAGTGGTTTCTCGAGAACCCGTTCACCGGCGCGGTCATCTTCGCCGACCCCGAGAACATCCAGACGCCGCAAATCTCCGACGTCTTCTTCGATTCGTTCGACCACAAGGTCTCGGTCAACTTGCCGGCCAATCAGCGGATCAGGGTGAAGTTGATCGCAGACGCCGGCATCGCGAACGGCGTCACGAACGGAGGCATCGGCAGCGCCTACGCATTCGTCGACCCGGTGTTCTCGTTCGGCCCCGGTGTCGGGTCGGAGTATTCGTTCGTCTTCAGCGAGAACGTCGGCAACCTGCCGATTCCGGAACCGACCACCTATGCGTTGATGGCGGCGGGCCTGCTGGGCTTGGGCATCCGCCGGCTGCAGCTTCGTCCCGACTTGCAGCGCGCTTCGCGTCGGCACTGATTGCCGGCTTGAGTCGTTAGAAGGCCGTATGCCCCCGCGGTGGCTCCTGGCGCGGCGGTTTTGCGGCAACAGGGCGCAGCGGCGTTGGCGCCCCGAACACGAATCGAACGTGCGACCTGCCCCTTAGGAGGGGGCTGCTCTATCCACTGAGCTACCGGGGCGTGCGGGGCGGATTCTAATCGATTGGGCCTGCGGTTCCGGGAAGGTAACGAACCGAGTGCTGCTTTCCTTTCAACATCCTCCAAAGCGCAGAGGGAAATACGCCCCTTCCCCCACCATCGGTGGGGGAAGGTTGGGATGGGGGCAGCCCATGCTCCGTGTTGGCACGTTTCGGCCCGCTCGAGCACTTTGCCCCCACCCCAACCCTCCCCCAGCCGAGCTGGGGGAGGGAGTAGTCTCTCGTGGGAGGAGACCGTTGCAAGGCACAGCCTCGGGTAGCATACCGCCCTCGCAATCGCCGTTCCCCGCAATGCCGCTTCTCACTTTCGATTCGTTGAGCCATGCCTATGGCCACGTTGCGCTGCTCGACCACGCGAGCCTGGTCATCGACAGCGGTGATCGCGTCGGGTTGATCGGGCGCAACGGCACCGGCAAGTCGACGCTGCTCGCCATCCTGGCCGGCGACCTCGCGGCGGATGACGGTAACGTGTGGCGCGCGCCCGGGCTCAAAGTGGCGCGCGTCCTGCAGGAGCCGGCCCTGGCGCCCGAGGCAACCGTGTTCGAGACGGTCGCGGATGGCCTCGGCCCGGTGCGCGACGCGATCGTGGACTATCACCACACGGCGGGACATCTGGCCGATCCGGACGTCGATACCGACACCGCCCTCGCGCACCTCGCGCAATTGCAGGCGACACTCGAGGCCGGCGATGGCTGGCGCGCGAAATCGCGCGTCGATGCGACGCTGTCGCGCCTCGGGCTCGATGCCGAGACGGCCGTGGGGACGTTGTCGGGCGGACTGCGCAAGCGCGTTGCGCTGGCGCGGGCGCTCGTGTCGGAGCCCGATCTGCTGCTGCTCGACGAGCCCACCAACCATCTCGATATCGATTCGATCCAGTGGCTGGAAGAGGCGCTCGACACCTTCGCCGGGGCATTGATGGTGGTGACCCACGATCGTCGCTTTCTCGACCGCGTGACCCGACGCATCGTGGAGCTGGATCGCGGTCGCCTCACCGTATTCGAAGGCAACTACTCCGAGTACCGGCGGCGCAAGGACGAGATGCTCGCGGCCGAAGCCGTGGTGAATGCCAAGTTCGACAAGGTGCTCGCGCAGGAAGAGGTCTGGATCCGCAAAGGTATCGAGGCTCGTCGCACGCGCAACGAAGGCCGGGTGCGGCGTCTGGAGCGGCTGCGGGACGAGCGTTCGCGACGACGCGATCAGCTCGGCAAGGTGAACCTCGCCATCGCAGAAGGGGAACGCTCCGGCAAGCTCGTCGCGGAGTTCGAAGATGTGGGCAAGGCCTTCGGCGCCCGCAAGGTGATCGATGGGTTCTCGGGCCGCATTCAGCGCGGCGACCGCGTCGGCCTGGTCGGCCCCAACGGTGCGGGCAAGAGCACGTTCATCAAGCTGCTGCTGGGCGAGTTGCAGCCCGATCGCGGCAAGGTGAAACTCGGGACCAAGCTGGAAGTGGCGTACTTCGATCA
>LNDQ01000144.1 GCA_001464695.1 Betaproteobacteria bacterium Ga0077523
GGCGGCGAGCGCAAGCACGTGATGAGCTACCTGGGCGATTTCCTGTTCTCGCCGGAGCGCGCGCGCTCCCCGGTGAAATCCTTAAGCGGCGGCGAGCGCAACCGGCTGCTGCTCGCGCGCCTCTTCGCGCGGCCGGCGAACCTGCTGGTGCTCGACGAGCCCACCAACGATCTCGATGTCGAGACGCTCGAACTGCTCGAAGCGCTGATCGCCGACTACGCCGGCACGGTGGTGCTGGTGAGCCACGACCGCGCTTTCCTGGACAACGTCGTCACGCAGGTGATCGGATTCGAAGGGGAAGGGCGGGTGAAGGAGTACGTCGGCGGTTACGACGACTGGCTGCGACAGCGCACTTCGGTCATCGGCGAGCCGCAGACTGCCCGGGACAAGGCTGATCGTCCGCAGCGCGCGCGCGAAACGAAATCGGGTCTCGGCTTCAAGGAGACGAAGGAACTCGAAGCCTTGCCCGGCCGCATCGAGCAATTGGAAACGGAGCAACGGACCTTGACGACCCTGCTGGCGGACCCCGACGTGTACCGCGACGCGGAGAGAGCGCGCGCCACCCGCGTGCGGTTCGACGCCGTCGAGAAGGAACTCGCCGCCGCCTACGTGCGGTGGGAAGCTCTCGAAGCCCGCGCGGCGGTCTGATCGGCGTGCGGCAGAATACGCAAGAGAAGGAGAGCACATCGATGAAACCGAGCTACCGCGTGGCGATCGTGGCCGCGCTCCTGATGGCCGCCGGCCAAGCCATCGCCGCGAACACGAGTTTCATGAACGATTCCGTGCTGGCCGAACTGCGCGACGACGATGTCACCATGCTGCTCGAGACCATCGAGGAAGCACTGGAACAACCGCAAGGCGAATCGAAGCAGTGGGAAAACAAGGCGAGCGGCGCCAAGGGAGCGGTCACCCGCCTCGGCGGGTTCTCGAAGGACGGCCGGGAATGCCGCAAACTGCGGGTGGAGACGCAGGCACGGGGTCGTTCGGGTGACAGTGAGTGGGATTACTGCCGTGCGCCGTACGGACGCTGGGAACTGACCCCGCGCTGATCGCAAGGCCGCGAGATCGACGGCCGCAGGGGGAGGGGCAGGCATGATCGAGCGAGTGGGAGATCGTTCACCGGAGGGTTCGCCGTTTCCGGAGGCGCGCATGGCTGCGCCCGGCGCGCCCTGGCGCTGGCTGGCTCTCGGGTTCGCCGACATGCGTGCCGCGCCGGCCGCGAGCCTGTTCTACGGCGTCGTTTTCGCCGGGATGGGGGCGGCCTTGCTGGCCGCCGTGGGCTCGGCGGCGGTCGAACTGGCCCTGGTTACGGGCTTCCTGCTGGTGGCGCCGTTCCTGTCCGTCGGCGTGTACGACCTCAGCCGGCGGCGGCAGCAGGGTGAGCCGCCGAACCTCGCCCCGACGCTGATGGCCTGGAAGGCGAACGCCCCCGCGTTGGGGTTCTATGCCCTGATCCTCGCGCTGCTGCTGGCGGTCTGGATCCGGGTGTCCGTGGTCGTGGTCGCGCTGTTCTTCTCCAGCGGCGCACCGATGGAGCACGGCGTGCTGGCGGAACTGGCGAGCAACCTGGACGGCTGGATCTTCATGGGGGCCTATGCGGCGGCCGGGGCGGGTTTCGCGCTGCTGGTATTTGCCACCAGCGTGGTGTCGATTCCCATGCTGCTCGACCGGGCGGCGATGGACACGATCACCGCCATGATCGCGAGCTTCGCGGTCCTGCGGCTCAATTTCGCCACGATGCTGCTGTGGGCGGCCATCATCGTGGCGCTGATGGCGGTGGGCTATTTCACGTACTTCATCGGGCTGGTGATCGTGGTGCCGCTGATCGGCCACGCCACCTGGCACGCGTACCGCGAAACGGTGGTCTGAGGCGGGGTTCGACGCCGCCGGAATTCCCAGAATAGTCTTTGTGAATCAGAGGGCCTCCTGTACACTCCCGGAGTTACCCAGCGACCGCCCAGCCCCTTCAAGGCGGGTTCCCGGCAGAGGATGACGCCTGCGTCTCGCGGTCTGCCTCAACAGGAGAATCAACCACCCATGCAGTTTTCCGATCTCGGACTGTGCGAAGAATTGCTTCGCGCAGTCGCCGAGCAGGGCTACACCGAGCCCACCCCGATTCAAGCGAAAGCGATTCCGGCAGTACTGCTCGGCAAGGACGTGATGGGGGCTGCCCAGACGGGCACCGGCAAGACCGCCGGCTTCACCCTGCCGCTGCTGCAGCGACTCAAGCAACACGCCAGCACGAGCGTGTCGCCCGCCCGCCACCCGGTGCGCGCCCTGATCCTGACGCCCACGCGCGAACTGGCCGCCCAGGTCTTCGAAAGCGTGCGCGGCTACAGCAAGTACATCCCGTTGCGCAGCACGGTGGTCTTCGGCGGCGTCGACATCGCCCCGCAGACCCGGGATCTGCGCGCCGGCGTCGAGATCCTCGTTGCCACACCCGGCCGCCTGCTCGACCACGTGCAACAGAAGACGGTCATGCTGAACCAGGTGGAATTCCTGGTGCTCGACGAGGCCGATCGCATGCTCGACATGGGCTTCATGCCCGACATCAAGCGCATCCTGTCGCTGCTGCCGGCCAAGCGGCAGAGCCTCCTGTTCTCGGCCACGTTCTCGGACGAGATCCGCCGCCTCGCGGACGGCCTGCTCAAGGAACCGGTCACGCTCGAAGTCGCCCGGCGCAATTCCGTCACCGAAACCGTCACCCACGCCGTCTATCGCACCCCGGAAACGCGCAAGCGCGAGCTGCTGGCGCGCCTGGTGGTCGAGGGCGACATGAAGCAGGTGCTCGTCTTCGTCCGCACCCGCCTCGGGGCTTCGCGGCTGGCCCATCAGCTGGTCAAGGACGGTATCGATGCCTCGGCGATCCACTCCAACCGCACGCAGCAGGAGCGGATGGATGCCCTGGCCGGCTTCAAGGAAGGCAAGATCCGCGTACTCGTGGCCACCGACATCGCCGCGCGCGGGCTCGACATCGAGCAGCTGCCGTGCGTCATCAACTACGAGCTGCCGCACACGCCCGAAGACTACGTGCACCGCATCGGCCGCACCGGTCGCGCTGGCCAGTCCGGCGAGGCGATCTCGCTGGTGGCCGACCAGGAAAAGGAATACCTCGAACGCATCGAGCGCCTGCTGAAAGCCAAGATCATCGAGAAGACGCTCGAGGGTTTCGACCCGGCCGCGCAAGCGCCGCGGCCGCATCGGCATCCGGTGCGCGAACGTGACACGGCAACGCGCGACCATGCGCCGCGAGATCGTGCTCCCCGCGAGCGTGACCAGGCGCCCCGCGAGCGAGACCGCACAGCACGCTCGTCGTACCCCCGCCCGGCGCCGCTGCCGAAAGATCCGCTGTTCAATCAACCGTACGAACCCTCTGCCTCCGCCGTGCGCCCGACGCCGGTAGACAGCCCCGCCCTGACGAAGCCCGGGGCCCCCAAGCGGCAAGTGGCCGCCCTGTTCCTTCCGCCGCTGCCGGCGGAACAGGAGAACTGAGGCTCGAACTGCGCGTGACCCATGGATCTGCGCATGTCCACGCGGCTCACCGCCTTGCTCGAACGCCCCGAGGATTCCATCTGCCTCGCCGAAGCGGCGCTGCTGGTGGCCGAAGGGCAGTATCCGGGGCTCGACATCGAAGACTACCTCGCGCGCATCGAGGGCTTCGCGCGCGAACTGCGTGAGCGGCTCGGCGACGACGCCGGCTACACCGAGCGCCTCGGCGCGCTGAACCAGTACCTGTTCCAGGAGCTCGGTTTTGCGCCCGACAAGGACAACTACTACGACCCGCGCAACAGCTTCCTCAATGATGTGCTGGAGCGCCGCCGCGGGATTCCGCTGAGCCTCTCCATCGTGTACATCGCCGTGGGGCGGCGCCTCGGCCTCGATCTGCGCGGCGTGTCGTTTCCCGGCCATTTCCTGGTGAAGTGTCCGGTGGACGGCGGCATGGTGGTGCTCGATCCGTATCACGGCGGCGCCTCGTTGTCGCTCGAAGACCTGCAGCAGCGCCTGCGTGAAGTCCGCGGTGGCGAAGTTTCGCGCGCCATCGTGTCGGAGATGCTGGTCTCGGCCGCCCCGCGCGAAGTGATGGTGCGCATGCTGCGCAACCTGAAGAGCATCTACCTGAAGGCACAGCAGCTCACCGACGCGCTCGCCGTGCTCGAATGGCTGGTACCCCTCGCGCCGGGCGATCATGAAGAAGTGCGCGACCGCGGTGTCGTGTACCAGGAGCTCGAATGTTTCCGTGCCGCCCTGACGGACTTCGAGCGCTACATCGCGCTGGAGCCGAAGGCCGCCGATGCCGAGGCGATCCGCGGCCGCATCGTGGAGATGCAGAAGCTCGCTGCGCGGCTGAATTGAGCGCAGCGCCGGCCGGCGAGGGCCGTCACGTCTCGCCCTACTTGCTGCTGGCGCTGGCGACGCTGTTCTGGGCCGGCAACATCATCCTCGGGCGCGCCATGCGGGCCGACATCCCGCCGGTGGCGATGGCGTTCTGGCGCTGGACCATCGCGTTCTGCGTGGTCATGCCCTTCGCGTACACGCGGCTGGTGCAGCATCGTCACGTGCTGCGACGCTCGTGGCGGCTGCTCGCCTTCATGGGCGGCATCGGCATCGCGACCTACAACACGCTGAGTTACATCGCGCTGCGAAGCACGACCGCGACCAACGCGACGCTGTTCAACTCGCTCATTCCGGTGCTGATCGTGCCGATCGCCTGGCTGGTGCTGCGCGAGCGCATCCGGCCGCTGCAGGCGCTGGGGGTCGCGATCTCGCTCGCCGGTGTGGTGGTGATCGTCGCTCGGGGCGATCTCTCGACGCTCCTCGACTTGAGCATCAACGGCGGCGATCTGCTGTTGCTCGCGGCCATGGTGCTGTGGGCGTTCTACACCGTGGCGCTGCGCTTCAAGCCGCCGGAGCTCGACACGCTGGGGTTTCTCGCGGCCATCGTGCTGTTCGGCCTGCCGGTGCTTGCCGTGTTCTACGCGATGGAACTCGCGTCCGGCGCCACCTTCGAGTTGACGCCGGTGAGTGCTGTCACGCTGGCCTACTACGGGACCATGCCGTCGGTGGTGGCCTACCTGTTCTTCAATCGCGGCGTGGCGCTGATCGGTCCGCAGCGGGCGGGCATCTTCATCCACCTGGTGCCTGCGTATGGCGTCATCCTCTCGACGCTGTTCCTGAATGAGCCGCCGCAGGCTTTCCACGCGGTCGGGATCGTGCTGATCTTCATCGGCATCTGGTTCACCACCTCCGCGCGCTTCGCCCGGCCTGCGGGCGCCGATGTTTGACTTCGTCGAGGCGTTCGAGAACCGTGTGCGCAAGCGCGACCGGCATCTCGCGCGCTGGGCGAAGCGCGAGGGCATCACCTGCTACCGGGTGTACGACCGCGACATTCCCGAGGTCGCCATCGCTCTCGACCGCTACGGCGGGCGTGCGGTGCTGCAGCAGTACCTGCGCGCGTCGGAGGAACCGCCGGAAGACGCTATCCTCGACGCCTTGCGGGACGCCGCGGCCCGTGGCCTCGCGGTCGACCCGGGCATGGTCACCGTCAAGCACCGGCGCAAGGTGAACCGGCGCGAAGTCCAGCACCAGAAGTCGAACGACCCGGGTGCGGATTTCCTGGCCAGCGAGGGCGGCTCCCGTTTCATCGTCAATCTCGAGGCCTACCTCGATACGGGCCTGTTTCTCGACCATCGCGTGACGCGATCGCTGGTCCGTGCCGAAGCCCACGGCCGGCGCATGCTCAATCTGTTCTGCTACACCGGGAGCTTCACGGTGTATGCGGCGGCGGGCGGTGCACCGGCGAGCGTGAGCGTGGACCTGTCGAACACTTATCTCGCGTGGGCCAGGCGCAACTTCGAACTGAACGGTCTCGATCCGGCGACGCATGTGCTGGAGCGTGCCGACGTGCTGGATTGGCTGCACCAGGCACGCCGGCGCGGGGAGCGTTTCGGGCTGATCGTGCTGGATCCGCCGGCCTATTCGAGCTCGAAGAAAATGGATCACGCGTTCGACGTGCAGCGCGATCATGGGGAGCTGCTCGAGCACACCTGCGCGCTGCTGGAGCCGGGCGGCATCCTGTACTTCTCCACCAACCTGCGCGGTTTCCGGCTCGACGTGGCCGCCCTGGGCGGGTTGCGGTGCGAGGACATTTCCGAACGGACGATCCCCGAGGATTTCCGTAATCAGCGCATTCACCAGTGCTGGCGGATCGTGGCGGGGTAGGGTCGAGCGCCCCCATCCCAGCCTTCCCCCATCTTCGACGGGGGAAGGAGTGCATGTGGACCGGCCGGGTGGATGCGACAGTGTTCGGACGACACCAGCCAGGGCACTCTTCGACGGGGGAAGGAGTGCATGTGGACCGGCCGGGTGGATGCGACAGTGTTCGGACGACGCCAGCCAGGGCACTCTTCGACGGGGGAAGGAGTGCATGTGGA